>DASYZE010000059.1:0-35952 GCA_035946625.1 Terriglobia bacterium
GAGCATGTAAGCCGAAGCGGGCTTGCCGCCCAAGGTCTCCGCGTCGCCGGCTTTCAGGGCATAGGGCACGCTCACCAGCAAGACGCGCGGCTGCTGTTCGGCTTCCGATCCCACCTGAATACCGAGCCAGCGGACTTCGCCTGAAGTGAACAATTCGATGGGCAGGCCGTCGCTGTGCATGGCACCGAGCAAGGCGGTGTAGCGGCCCAGCTCATCGGCTTGCACGCTCTGCGTCTCAAACCAGAGCGGGCTGCCGCCCGATTCGGTGCCGTAGAGCGAGAAAGTGACGTCGACAGCACCAGTTAATGGCTTCCCGGCGGCGTCATGCAGAGCGCCACTGAACTTCATCAGCCGAGGGACTACAGCCTGCGGAGCCGCCGCAATGGTCGCGCTTGTTCCAGGCGAGCCGTGATCCACAGGCCCCGCGGTTGTTGTGGCAACGTCCATGGAGCGGACGCCATATGGTTTCTGAATTTGACCTTGCGCTCGCACTGTACATATTGAAGATACCAAGAGCACTGCTAACGCGATTGTGGGGATTGGCCTCGAATCCCGTGAATGCTGATAACGTCCTGTGGGAGCAGACCAAATTCCCGAACTCGGGCCCACTATGCCCAACCGTGGACCAAGAGCGCTTGAGAGCCCAGCTGAGATTTTTTTCATTTTCATGCTCCTTTTCACTTGAACTTGCGGGACGACCGTTCCTTTCCCCAGTCTAATGGCGGCCCGTTGGCCAGGGATTATTTGGCCAAAGTCGGAGTGCTTCGATTTCTTGAATTTCGATCGCCCGAACCGGCGCATTTGCGCCAAGCAGGGGCGAGCCTAAATGAGAACGTATTAAGAAGTCCCTAAGAATTGCCAAAAAAACTCCAAAGATTCCTATAAGCATGGAGCCATAAGTGTTAGGTGATGAATGAGGAGCGGAAGGGTCGGAAATGGACAGCGAAATTGGTCTTTGGGATAGGAAACGAGAATGCAAATCGAATAAATTTGTAGCAGTCGGCTATTTGGTGATAGTCTCGGCTCACGAAAATCTCCACCCTATCAAGCGGGCCTAAAAAGGGTGCCGCAGCGGCTGTGGCGGGTTGGAGATAGCCACACACGGCGCCTGGACTTTGAAAATATGGCAATGGAGCCCCAAGCAAAGCATTGCTACGAGTTTGGCCCTTTCCGACTCGATCCCAATGAACGGGTTCTGCTCCGGCAAGGAGCGATGGTGTCACTTTCACCCAAGGTGTTTGACATCCTAATGGTGCTGGTCCGCAATGGGGGGCACATTGTCCAAAAAGACCAACTCATGACCGAGGTTTGGCCGGATGCGTTTGTAGAGGAAGCAAACCTCAACGTGGGCGTTTCATCCCTCCGCAAAGCATTGGGTGACACGCCGGATGGCCATACCTATATCGAGACCATACCGCGGCGCGGCTATCGATTTGTAGCGCCCGTAGCGAAGATTGCCGACGAGCCGAAAGAAGTCATGGTGCAGAGACGGACCATGACCCGAATCGTTCAGGAAGAGGAAGAGATCGATACGGGAGACGATCTTGGGGAAAACTCATCTTCGGACACATCAACAGCCATGATGGCATCCGTGCCCAATGATTCGATCCCAGCCCCTCTCATCGATCACGAAGCAATCCAGGTTGTCCGCCAGAACATCGGGAGCAGTCGAGCTCAAAACCTTAGGAAGCTGATCATTGGAGTTGCCTCGGCTGCGGTTCTGGCTGCGGGGGGCTATTTTAGCCGCGATGTAGGGCGAAAGGGAGCAAGCCCCCGGCCCGAACGGGTCATGCTTGCGGTGTTGCCTTTCGTTAATCTGAGTGGCGATCGGGACCAGGAGTATTTTGCTGATGGACTCACGGAGGAAATGATCAGCCAACTGGGGAGCTTGAACCCATCGCGGCTGGGAGTGATTGCGCGCACGTCGGCGATGACTTACAAGCACACCAGCAAGACAGTGGACCAGATTGGCCGCGAGCTCGGGGTGGACTACATTCTTGAAGGCAGCGTGCGACGCTCCGAAAACCGTCTACGCATAACCGCGCAGCTCATCCAAACCTCCGACCAGACGCACCTTTGGGCGGAAAGTTACGATCGCGATTTTGAGGACATGCTGAAGCTGGAAGGCGATGTTTCCCAATCTATTGCCAAGGAAATTCGGGTTCAACTCAGGCCACACGAAAAGCTGGAGAACGTCAACCCAAGTCCCGTAAACAACGAAGCCCACGAGGACTTCCTTAAAGGACGCTTCATCGCTCACCAGCGGACCATGACGGGGTTTTACGAGAGCATCGAATATTACAATCAGGCCGTGGTGAAAGACCCAAAATACGCTCCCGCTTACGCGGGCCTCGCGGATTCCTACACTTTACTCGGTCTTTATAATGTTCGCCTTGAAGACGTGATGCCCAAAGCCGAATCGGCAGCGGCCAAGGCTTTGGAGCTTGACAGCTCTCTGGCCGAGGCGCACGCCTCGATGGCCGGAGTGAAGGCCATGTACGATTGGGATTGGCGCGGCGCAGAGCGCGAATTCAAGCGGGCCATTGATCTCAATCCCTCTTACGCGGAAGCGCACCACTCGTACGCCATCCTGTACTGCGTGCCGCGGGGGCGAAAGCAGGAAACCATTGAGCACATGGAACTCGCGGTGAAACTCGACCCGCTTTCGCCGATCATCGTCACGGACTTGGGCTGGGCTTATTTTCTTGCAGGCCAGACGAACAGGGCGATTGCGCAATACGATAAGGCTCTCGAACTAGAGAACATGTTTAGCACCGCTTTATTTCGCCTGGAACAGGCCTTTGTGAAAAAAGGAATGTATAAGGAAGCGTTAACGATGAACGATGAAAACCCCAGTTTCCCAAAAGAAGTAGCCGCGGCGATGGATCTCGCGTATCAGCGGGGGGGGTATCGGGGTGCCCTGAAGGCGAAAATGGATACCATGACGAAGATTGAAAAGAGAGGTGTGACCATTGATCCCTACTTTTTTGCCTTCGCTTATGCGCAATTGGGAGATTATGATAGGGCCCTCGATGAACTCGAAAAAGCCTGCGAGCGAAGATCTCCCAACATGATTTACCTTGAGACCGATCCACCCTTTGAATCACTTCACGGAGACGCCAGATTCGAAAATTTGGCGCGGCGGGTGGGCCTTACAAAATAAGGCGTTCCATTTTACATGTCCCGTGTGCATGGATTTGCACCCGGCATCTCACCAAAGCGTCGGCGCCTGTCCGGCTGGGGGGGGAAGTATGTATGAGGATTGGCGGAATTTGATCAGGCTGGGGCGGCGAGTTTGTAGCCCAATCCCTGGATGGTGAGGATGAGCTGAGGTTGCTTGGAATCCCGCTCGAGTTTTTGCCGCAGCCCCGAGACGTGGACGTCCACAGTGCGGGTCGATGTCCGGGGATCAAATCCCCATACTTCCTTAAGCAGTTCCTGCCGGGAGAGAGTGGCGTCGCGGTGCTCGATGAAATAGCGGAGCAATTGAAACTCGCGAGCGGAAACGGCAACCGTTTTTCCATTACGCCACACCTGCGTTCGTCGAAGATCGACCCGGACGTGTCCGAAATTGTGGATGCTTGCACGTCCCCAGGACATGGTCCTCGAGCGCCGGAGCAACGCTTCCACGCGCGCCAGGAGCTCGATCATGGCGAAGGGCTTGGTGACGCAATCATCCGCGCCTACTTTCAATCCGACCACTTTGTCCGCCGGCTGGTTGCTGGCCGTGAGCATCAGGATGGGTGTATTGAGGCCGTAGTGGCGAAGATCGCGGCATACGTCGATGCCATGGTCGGCGGCGCGCGTCAGATCGAGGATAATCAGGTCAAAGGGTTCATGGAGGGCGAGTTCAGCGCCCTCCCGGCTATCGCGCATGAGGTGGACGGCCCATCCGTGCTGCCGCAAGCGTTCGGGCAGGGGCGCTTTGGGCCTGGGTTGGTCTTGAATTAAGAGAATGCGTTCGTCCAAAAGGCCTCTTGGTAAATTTATTTTAAGCAACCAGCCCGACTAGCCGGCCAAGTTCCCAATGAATTCCCGGAATAAGTCGGGGAGTGCTGCTCGTAAATCCAGGATTCCCTTCCATGCCGGTTTAAGTTCCATTTTTTAAGCACACGGGAAAGTACTCTGTCCGTCCGTGATGAAACGGCCTGGCGTCCGCACGTGCTATCGGGTTTTTCTCCGCCTGGTCCGGAGGCCCCAGAATTTCAGGGCGGGAGTGAATTCCCGGCTTCTGCTCTCAAGCAGTTACGATGCAACTACCTTGGCCGGGGTTTTGTGGAAGTGTAAGCGCAGTGTAAGCCGTGTTTTACATGATGAAGACGTCCTCCTGGCCGCGGGCGAAGACAAAGATGGGTAGGATTATTTTTGACGACGCTGGACTTGGAATGGCGTCCGCGGGTTTCTGCCTGCCGTCTCCCCGGCTCGCCCTCGGCGACGAATTCACTAGACAAAACACGGAGCCTTCGGCCAGAATGAATCAGTTCAATCTAGTGGACAGGGCGCGGGGCCAGCGTCATTGCAAGCCGGCCGAAGCGCGGCGGCTTGATTTGAACTCCGAATATTCGGGTTTCCCCCTACTTGGATTTGAGGCGGGTTAGGGAATTGTAAGCATGTTTTTACATGGGGATTACATGGGCCATAAAACCCCCGGCGGGGGAACATGCGTCTGAGTAGGCTGGACCTCCCAGCGGGAAGGAAAGCATGTTAATATGATTCGGGGGCACGCCTTGGGTTGCTCCTGATTTGCGGCGCCGGGTTTTGACGGGTATCTTTGCCGGTGTAGATTCAAGAGGATTCAATCCGAATTAAAAGCTGAAAACAGGTTCGAGTTTCCTCCTTCCTCGATAAAGGCCGGGATCATGGGGGGAGATGGATGTGGCCTGTTCAAATTCGTTTCTATATCGAAGAACGGAGGGAAAGTCTATTGAAGGTAATTCATTTTGTTCTGGCCATCGTGCTTTTGACTCCCTGTCTGACTTTCGCCAAGTGGAAGCTAATCCATATTCCCCATCCTCACATTCCTCACATTCCTCACAAGACTAAAAAAGAGTCTTCTTCCGCCAAGACTAAACAAGAGTCTCCGTCTCCAACCTCCTCCGCCGCATCTCCGCCTTCTCCGGCGGCCACGGAGGCCGGTGAAGGCCCGACCGCCTTCATTCAAGTGCAGGCGGGCGGCTACGCGCAAAGCCAGGTGGCAAGCGTGGATCTCAATCTGGGTTACAATTTCAGCGACCACTTTGGAGCGGACATCGGCATGCCGTTGTTCTACGTGCGCAGCCCGCTGACTTTGGTGACCAGCGCCGACTGGAAAACGACGACCCTGATGGGCGATCCCTACATTGACGCGCACTACAAGTTGACCCGGTTCGGCGCCAGCTTGACCACGGTCTTAACCGGAACCGTTCCGGCCTCCAGTCCGGAGAGGATTTATACCACCGGACGCGCAGAGGTCGATTGGTTCAATCATATTGAGCCGGCAAAACCATTGGGGTTGGTTACTCCCTTTATAAACCTGGGCGCAGCCAATGGGACGATCAACCGATATTACATGCCGCGGCCCTATAGCATTGGCCGGCCCTACCAAACCCTGGGACCGATGGGAGACGGGGAAGTGGGGGCCAGCGTCAAGCTGCCTTACGGGCTCAGGGCGGGAGCATCAGCTTACGCGTTGCTTCCCAACGGCAATCAAAAGGTTTTCAGCAGGCTGGTTACACCCGGGGCGACGGTGGTGGGTGCTTTCACCAACAATCGTTATTATTTCAATGCGTTTGAGACCACCGGATCGTCATCCATCGATCGGGACAACGGCTTTTCCGGATGGGTCGAGTACACGAAATTGCCGAAGGTCACCCTTCAAGTTGGATACACGCACAGCATCCATTACCGCTACGATATGATCACCTTGTCGGTGAATTATGACGGGACCGCGCTGATTAGAACTATAACCGGAAAAACAGGACAATAGCCCGAAATAGCAAGAGCATCGGCGCCCCGTCGATACCATTGCGTGGCCATTTAAGGAGAATAAAGTCGCGATGATCGTTTTCATGATACTGGCTGCCGCGCTCGGGTTTTTGGCGCCGGGCACAACGGCGCCGGTGAGGAGTGTCACGGCCAAGGCAACTGCGGTTAATTTCTCCGCCAAAATCTTGGCGCGCTACCCCCGGCTCCCCATGAGCTTTGAGCCGAACGACGGGCAGGAAAACCCTCAGGTGAAATTCTCGGCGCGCGGCCAGGGGTACACGTTGTTTCTGACTTCGGGCCAAGCGGTGCTGGCATTGAAGAAGTCAGAAGTCAGGAGTCAGGAGTCAGGAACACGTCATCCCGGCGAAAGCGGGGATCCAAAAGGTAGAGTGGACTCCCGCTTGGGCGGGAATGACAGAGCCATGGCGCTCGCAGCCCGTCACATGACCGGTGCCTCGGACCACAGACCACAAACCACAGACAGCGTTCTGCGCATGAAACTCACGGGCGCAAACGCCAATGCGTGCGTGGCGGGGATCTCACCATTAGCGGGCGAGAGCAATTATTTTATTGGAAACGATCCGGCCCGATGGGTGAAGCACGTGCCCAACTACGCCCAGGTTCGGTACGAGCAGGTATATCCGGGCGTCGATCAGATCTATTACGGCAACCAGGGCGCGCTGGAGACCGATTTCGTGGTGAGCCCGGCGAGCGACCCAGGGCGCATCCGCTTGAACATCCAGGGAGCCGGCAAACTGGCGGTGAACAGGGAAGGGGATTTGGTCGTGAACGTGGGTGGGGGGGAAGTGCGATTCCAGCGCCCGGTGGCCTATCAGGAAGTGGACGGGCGGCGGCAGGCAGTTGGAGCGCGCTATGAGTTGGCTGGAAAGCGGGAAGTGAAATTCAAGCTGGGGCAATACGATCACCGCAGCACCTTGGTGATCGACCCGGTTCTGATTTATTCGACCTACCTGGGGGGATCGGGCGGGGATGCAGGCTATGGCATCGCAGTAGACAGCGCGGGCGAGGCATTCGTGACCGGCACAACGGCCTCGAATAACTTCCCCATAACCTCTGCTGTACAGACAAACTATGCCGGTGATGGTGATGTTTTTGTAGTGAAATTGACCGCGGCCGGAACGGGCGTTCTCTATTCCACCTACCTTGGCGGTGGGGGGGCGGATACGGGCACCAGCATTGCCATTGACTCCTCGGGGAACGCCTACGTCGCAGGCAAAACCACCTCACCTGATTTTCCTGTGACCACGGGCGTATTTCAACCAGTTTATGGCGGCGAGGGAGACGGGTTCATAACCAAGATTGCCCCGGCCGGATCATCCCTGGTCTACTCCTCCTTCATTGGTGGCAGTGCTTCCGACTCCGTCCAAGCGTTGGCGATAGATTCTTCCGGAAGCGCCTACCTGACAGGGTCGACTGAATCCAGTGATTTTCCCACGGTCACGCCCCTGCAAATCGGGAATGACGGGTGCTCGGTGGTCAATGGCTCTCAATCCTGCACCCCGGACGCTTTCGTGGTTAAAGTTTCTCCTTCCGGGGCGAGCAAGGTCTACTCAACTTACTTGGGTGGGTCCAGCGCTGATAATGGCCAGGGCATCGCCGTGGATGCCTCCGGCAATGTTTATGTGGCCGGGTACACTTTCTCCACGGATTTCCCAACCCAAAATGCATTTCAGAGTTCCAACCGGGGCGGTGCAGACGCTTTCATCACCGAATTGAATGCGACCGGAACAGAATTGATTTCCTCCACCTATTTCGGCGGGAGCGGCCTGGATAGGGCATTCGGTCTGGCTCTGGATGCGACGGGCAACATCTATATTGCCGGAGACTCCAATTCCACGGATTTTCCCACTGCTAATGCTTTCCAAGCAAAGAATGACGGACAGGGCGATGCTTTTATTTGTAAGTTTGCGCCCGGGGCAACCTCATTGGTCTTCTCAACTTTTCTGGGTGGGACTGGCACCGACCAGGCGACCGCCATCGCCTTGGATTCCTCTGGAAACGCGTATGTGACCGGGTTCACCAACTCCAGTGATTTTCTCGCGGCCGATCCTTTGCAACGAATTCTCGGAATTTTCGGCGCCAGCTCGTGCGGGGCGGGGGCCTGTTCGGACGCATTCGCAGCCGAAATCAGGTCATCCGGCGAACTGGTGTATTCCACTTACCTGGGCGGAAACGGGACCGACTTCGGACAGGCGGTGGCGGTGGATTCAAGCGGCCAAGCCTATATCACCGGGGCGACCAACTCCTTGAATTTTCCGGTTATGGCGCGGGCGTCCCAAGGTGCGTATGCAGGAACCGCTTCCAGCACGAATGCTTTTATTGCCAAAATCAACAGTGCGGATGCCGCGGCGGTGGCACTAAACCCGCAGTCCATTAACTTTGGAAATCAATCGCTTAACACGCCCAGTGATCCGCTTTCGGTCACCCTGATTAACGCAGGGAGCTCACCCTTAAGCATCAATACCATTTCGGCCAGCGGCGATTTTTCGCAGACCAATAACTGCGGCAGCAGTGTGCCCGCGGGTGGCGGCAATTGCTCGATCCAGATTACCTTTACCCCCGCAACCATCGGGAATATTACGGATCAAATCAGCATTACCGACAATGCCGCCGGCAGTCCACAACAGATTACGGTAACGGGTAACGGCGTGGCATCCTCATTGGGGTCCTTAACCTTTACGCCCCCGAGCATTACCTTTCCCGCGATCACCGTGGGTGCCACAAGTCCGGCGCAAATAGTGCGGGTGGCGAACACGGGCAAGGCCTCGGTTACTCTTTCGAGCATCAGCCTCACGGGAAATTTTGCCGAGAGCAATACCTGTGGTTCTCTGCCGAATATTCTGAACGTCGGTGATGGTTGCAGCATCAGCATCGTCTTCACGCCCACTTTAAGCGGCAACCAATCCGGCACACTGACCGTGACCAGTAATGCGGCCGGCGCCGCGCAAACGGTCCCGCTTTCGGGAACCGGGAATGCCGTATTTTCGCTGGCGGCAAATGCCAGATCCTCATCCATTCAAATCGGAACGGCATCGACCACTTTTACCGTAAGCGCTGCTGCGGCCGCTTCATTCACGGGCAACATCACCCTGGCCTGCACGTCGGGCGCAACCTGTTCGTTTAATCCTTCCACCATCACCGCCGGGCAGAGCAGCATTGTGACCGTGAGCGGGCTTACGGCGTCCACTGCCAATCCTTTTAACTTTTCGGTGACGGGAACGAACGGCGGCCAAAACGCCAGCGTGGCGTTGACAATTTTCTTCAGCGATTTTGCCGTCTTGGGTGCCCCGCCGTATACGTCGGTGAGCGCGGGAAAGTCCGCCCTTTATACCGTCACTGTGACCCCATCGAACAATTTTAATGGAGTCGTCCTGCTGTCCTGCGGCCCCTTGCCGCCCGCGTCCGCGTGCGTATGGACGCCTTCTGCCGTTCAGCTTCAAGGCGCGCCGGTCACAGCCAGTCTCAGCGTCAATACTACGGTTCAATCGAGCTTCATAACGCGCCGTCCTTCCGGTCCCGCTCCGCCTTTTATTCCCTCGATGGGCTTCAAGGGCTGGGTGCTTTTGCTTTTGGCTCTCTCGTTGTTGGCCGCCGGGTTCAGGGATCAATATCACCGCGGACCAAGTGTCTCGGCGAGACTCGCCCAGGGCCTTCGGTGTGCCGCGCTATGCTTGGTGCTCTTCTTGGTAACGGGATGGGCTGGTTGCAACGATTACTATAACGGAGACAACTTTACCCCGGCAGGGAATGGGACTACGTTCGGAAACTACACCATAGTTGTTACGGGAACGCTGGGAAATAACAATAGTGTGATCCGAACGACGTCGATGAACCTTACGGTGGGACCGTGAGGAGTCCCGTGAGGTTTTAGCTGTCCGGCGACTGGCCCGACTGGTGATGGGCTGCGGTCCCGGCTGACTGAAACTTGAAAATGAATTCGTGAATTCTTCTAGGAGGAAGCGACGTGCGTGTGATCAGTAGAGACTCCAAGTTCGGACACGGGCTCATAAGGGCCATCATCGGCGTGGTGGGTCTAATTTCTTTGACCCTGACAGGCATCTGGACATTTCAGTCCAGAACGGATGTGCCGGCACGTGCCAAAGCAAGCGGAACCACGGGGAGTAATTCGGCAAAGGTACGGGCCCAATACGGCCAACTCCCGACGAGGTTTGAGCAAAACCAGGGGCAAGTGGACTCTCGAGTGAAGTTCCTGGCACGCGGCCAAGGTTACACGCTCTTCCTGACTTCCCATGATGCCGTGTTGACATTGAAGAAGTCAGGTCCGGTTTCCGGGCTGCGACCGAGTCCACCGGACTCCAGAAATCGGAGAATGAGGAGCCAGGAGCCAGAAGTTCAAAACTCGAAACTGGAAACTCGTAACTCGCCACTGGTCACCAGTTACTCGGGCGATGAGGAGAGCGTTCTACGAATGAAGCTGGTGGGCGGTAATTCCTCTCCCCAAGTCCTGGGACAGGACGAATTGCCGGGCGCAAGCAATTATTTTATAGGTAACAATCCCAAAAATTGGCACACAGATGTGCCCGCATACGCCAAGGTCCGTTACGGCGAGGTGTATCGTGGCGTGGACCTGGTCTACTACGGGCGCCAGGGGCAACTCGAAAACGATTTCGTGGCGAAGCCGGGAAGCGACCCAGGATGCATCCGGTTGAACATTGCAGGAGCCAGCAAACTGGCGGTGGACGGGGATGGGGATTTGGTGGTGAACGCGGACGGGGGGAAAGTTCGATTTAAGCGCCCAGAGGCGTATCAGGAAGTGGGAGGCCGCCGCCAGGTGATTGAGGTGGGTTACGAGTTGGCCGGGAAGCGGGAAGTGAAATTCAACCTGGGAAAATACGATCACGGAAGGGCGCTGGTGATCGATCCGGTTTTGATTTACTCGACGTATCTGGGGGGATCGGGCGGAGACGTGGCCTATGGCATCGCCGTGGACACTGCGGGAGAAGCTTTTGTCACGGGCAACACGAATTCGAGTGACTTCCCCATACTTGGCGCGGAACAGGGTGGCAATGGCGGCGCCGGAGATGCCTTTGTCGCAAAACTGAACACTACCGGCACCGCGCTGGTTTACTCCACGTATTTGGGCGGAAATAGCGCGGATACGGGTGCGGGCATATTTGTGGATGCATCCGGAGACGCTTTTGTTACGGGTACAACATCTTCACCGAATTTCCCGACTACCGCCACGGCTTTCCAGACCATTTACGGTGGCAACGGCGATGCTTTCGTGACCGAATTGAACAGCGCGGGCAATAAGCTGGTCTATTCATCTTACCTGGGGGGCGGAGGCGCTGACTTTGGGCAGGCGATAGCGGTGGATTCGTCCAAGAACGCCTATGTTACGGGTCAAACGCTGTCCATCAACTTTCCTGTGGTAACTCCTTTGCAGGCCACCAACGGAGGAGGGTCCGACGCTTTTGTGGCCAAGGTCAATTTTACCGGCACAGCGCTCATCTACTCGACCTATCTGGGAGGTACGGACGCTGACGTCGCGCAAGCGATTCAGGTGGATGGGGCGGGCAATGCGTACATCGCGGGCTATACTTTCTCCACCAATTTCCCCACCCAGAGCCCCCTCTTTGGCGCCAATGCCGGGGGCGGAGCGGATGCGTTTGTGGCCAAATTAAATCCCGCCGGCTCAGCGTTGGTTTTTTCAACTTATTTGGGAGGAAGCCTTGATGACAGGGCGTTCGGCATTGGCCTCGACAGCACGGGAAATATTTATGTGGCCGGCAGCACCCAGTCAGCGGATTTTCCCACAATTTCCGGTTCTTTCCAAACTTCGCTAAAAGGTGCCACGAATGCTTTTGTGACCAAACTGAACCCCGCTGGCACGAGCCTGACTTATTCGACTTACCTGGGAGGGTCCGGCACCGATCAGGCCAACGGTATAGCGGTGGACGGGACGGGGAATGCCTATGTCGCCGGATTCACCGAGTCCAGCGATTTTCCCACCCAACAAGCCATCCAGGCCGTATTGGGAATTACGGGAGGAAGCTTTTGCGGCTCCAATCCGTGCTCGGATTCATTCGTGACTCAACTGAACCCGGCGGGAACCGCCCTGACCACTTCCACTTTTCTGGGCGGGGGCGGGTCCGACTTTGGCAAGGCAATTGCCCTTGATTCATCGGGAGGGGTATACGTGGCCGGCAGCACGCAATCGGCCAATTTTCCCGCCACGGCAGGAGCCTATCTGGGGAATCTGGCGGGCGTGGCCGGAAACGCCTTCGCGGCCAAAATTGCGTCTTCCAATCTCCCTTCCATTGCCGTGACGCCTCAGAAGATCAACTTTGGGAATCAGCCGCTGAGTGTACGAAGCCCTGCCCAGACCGTTTCGGTGATCAATGAAGGCACGGCGGCGCTCAGCATTACAGCGATTACGCCGGCGGGGGACTTTCAGGAAACCGATGACTGCATCGGCACCGTCTCCTCCGGTGGCGGGACTTGCACCATCAATATAACCTACACCCCGACGACCTTGGGGAGCAGCACCCAACAAATCAGCATCACGGATAACTCGGCCAACAGCCCCCACATCATCACCGTTTCCGGGACGGGAGTTTCCGCTGCCACCGCGGTTACGCTTTCGCCCGGCAGCTTGTCCTTTGCCAATCAACAAGTGCTCACCAAAAGCGCCTCCCAAACCGTGACCCTCACCAACACCGGGACTTCCACCCTCAACATCACCCTAATCGCGGCTTCTGGCGATTTTTTGCAGACCAATACTTGTGTCGCGACTCTGGATGTGCTGGCCGTGGGCCAGAGCTGCACCATCAGCGTATCCTTTCAGCCTACCGCGAGCGGGGCGCGCACCGGCACCTTGACCATTTCAGACAATGCCAGCGGCAGCCCCCAGGGTGTCGCCCTTTCCGGAAATGGTCTGGCGGAGTTTTCGCTGGCGGCAACCAGCACCACGGCCAGCGTGACGGTGGGGACCGCCACGGCGAGTTATACCGTCTCCGCCTCGTCCGCCAGCAACTTTAGCGGCAGCATCACGCTCGCTTGCTCCACAGGGATAACGTGTGCTTTCAATCCCGCTTCCATCTTGGCGGGACAGAGCAGCACGCTGACTGCCAGCGGGCTGACTGCCACTATGCCCAATCCGTTTAACTTCACCATCACGGGAATCAGCGGGTCTCAATCTGCGTCGCTGGGGCTCACGATTCTGATGGCGGATTATTCGCTGGCGGGCTCGCCAGCGCTGGATACCATTGTTTCCGGCGGGACAGCCAACTATACGGTGAGCGTGACCCCCAGCAACGGTTTTAACCAGGCGGTGGCCCTGAGCTGCCTCAGCACCAGTTTGCCGGCCGGGGCCAAGTGTTCATTCTCTCAGGCAACGGTCACGCCCAGCGGGTCAGCCGCCACCGTCAACTTGAGTATATTCACCAATAAGGTGGCCGCCACTCCACCCCAGCCCAGAGCGCCCTTTCAAGGCGCGCCTCCTCTTTTGCTCTGGCTGGCCTCAATGCTTTTGCTGGGCGCAATCGTGCACGCCGGGAGACGCCGCCGCGAAAGTGGAGCGCCGCGCAGCCTGCTCCTGACGTGGAAATTCTCGGCTCTGGGTCTAGCTCTGTTGCTCCTTTCGGGATTGACGGGTTGTCGCCCTGCCAACACCAGCAGCAACACCGGAACCGCCACCGGCAATTACACCATTTCCATTGTGGGTACGCTCAGTTCGAACACCGCCGTGCAGCGGACCACTACGGTGAATCTGTCGGTGACTTAATCGGCGGAAATATTCTGCTTGGAGAGAGTGCGAACGCGATTGCGCCAGGGTCTGGCGGACGCGCATTTGCAAGTGTAGGACGTTAACAAGAAAGTTAAGAGGCGCGGGTTCGGTAGTGCGAGGGAAGGCCGGCGCTCAACTTGGTGAGGCCGAATCAGCCAGAGGCAGACTTGCGGCTTCCCATCCTGCCATGCCGCCCGCAATCTCACTGACACGGTCGAACCCGCCGCCTTGCAACAAGCTGGCGGCGATGGATGACCGGTATCCACCCGCACAATAAACCAGCAATGAGCGATCTCTGGGGAGTTTTCCCAAATTTTCCATCAGATGATTGAGCGGGAAGCCCAAACTTCCGGCGATGTGCTTCTGATCGCGCTCTTGGGGAGAGCGAACGTCGAGGGCGAGCGGCGGCTGACTCGATGACAGCAATTGGGCGGCAAATTGTGCGCTGAGGCGCTCCGTTCTCACCGTCAGATCCGGCCGCGATTCCAAACTGCGCAAACCATCTTTCAAATATCCGGCGACGTGATCGAACCCGATGCGTCCGAGGCGAATGGCGGATTCGTTCTCCCGGCCCGGGTCCGCGATGAGTACAATCGGATGCTTCCGGTCCAGCACGGTTCCGGCCCAGGTGGCGTACTGGCCGATGAGGCCGATGTTGATGCTGCCCGCCAGGTGAGCCGAAGCAAATTCGGTGGCATCGCGCGTATCGAGGACCTGGGCGCCATCCCTTTGCAGTTCCAGCACGCGCTCGAGGGTAAGCGGGTTCATCTCGCGCGCCAGGGCGGCGTCCAGGGTCGGGCGCTCTTCGCTGTTGAGCACGGCGTCATAGAGGAAGTACGGCGGGGCGTCCGGTTGATCGGCGGTGACCACCTGAATGAAAGCTTCCTCACTCATGGGCTGGAGGGCGTAGTTCGACCGCCGCTGTTCCCCCAAGGTGGATACCGTCTCTTTGCTGAGGGCCTTGCCACACAACGAGCCCGCGCCGTGAGCAGGATAAACCAGGCACGGGTCGGGCAGGGCCAGCAGTTTACTGTGCAGGGATTTAAACAGCAGGCGGGCGAGGTCGGATGCCGACCAGCCCAGGGCGGCGCGCAGGTCCGGTCGCCCCACGTCGCCGATAAACAAAGTGTCTCCGGTCAGCACGGCATGTGGTTGCATATCGCTGGCGTTCAAATCGTAAACCAGGATGGAGATTGACTCCGGAGTGTGCCCCGGTGTTTCCATTCCCTTCAGGCGGACGCGCCCGAATTCGAGGATGTCGCCATCGTGGATAGGAGTAAACGTGTACGCCGCCTGGGCTGCGGCGCCGAGAAAGATGGTTGCGCCGGCGCGATCGCGCAGCTCCAAATGTCCGGCGACAAAATCGGCGTGGAGATGGGTCAGGAATACGTGCTTGATTTGGAGCGCGTGTTGGGCGGCCAGGGCGACGTATTGGTCGGTGTCGCGCTGCGGATCAACCACGGCGGCCGTGCCCGACGCCTCATCACCAATCAAGTAAGAAGCGTGCGCCAGGCACGGCAGATAGAACTGATGGAAGATCATTGCCCACCCTCTTCGCTGGTGACCCTCTACTTCGGCTGGGGGACGATCCGCAGGTAAGGCCGGGGCGCCTTCCAGCCGCCGGGATAGAGCTTTTTGGCTTCTTCGTCCGAAACTGTCCCGGAGAGGATGACGTCCCCGCCTGGCTTCCAATTCACCGGCGTGGAAACCTTGTGCTTGGTGGTGAGTTGAATCGAATCAAGGACACGAAGCACTTCGTCGAAGTTGCGGCCGGTGCTCATGGGGTAGCTGAGCATCAGCTTGATCTTCTTGTCCGGGCCGATCACGAACACCGTGCGCACGGTGGCGTTGGTGGCGGCGGTCCGCCCTTCAGAAGTGTCGCCGGCGTCGGCGGGCAGCATGTCATAAAGCTTGGCCACTTTAAGTTCCGGGTCGCCGATCATGGGGTAGTTGACTTTGTGGCCTTGTGTCTCCTCGATGTCCGCGGCCCACTTGCTGTGACTGCTGACCGGGTCCACGCTCAGCCCGACGATCTTGCAATTGCGTTTCGCAAATTCCGGCTGAAGACCGGCCATGTAACCCAGTTCCGTGGTGCACACCGGGGTAAAGTCTTTGGGATGTGAAAACAGGATGGCCCAGCCGTTGCCGATCCACTCGTGGAACCGGATGGTGCCCTGCGAAGTTTCCGCAGTGAAATTGGGAGCCTCATCGTTGATGCGCAACATGTTTTTTCTCCTGGTGCCCTTTTTCTTAGAGCCCTAAATTGGATATCTCGAATTCATTGGTTCTATAAATATGCGCCTACCCGCGCGCCTCTGTCAACCGGGCCGCGTGGCGGGGCGAAACCTTTCTCGATTGATTTCCGGAATCCCAAGTTATATCCTCTTTCCACTTTCCGGCCCGGCGGGCTGGAGATTATGGTATGCTACGCCGCAAAACTGATTCCAATTGGAGGACACGCTTATGGCGATCGCAAGGCAGGTAATCACTTCACTTCAACATGATGGCACGGACATGCTCGGAACCAAGAGCCTGGCCGTCAAGATTGCAGATGAGAGCATCGTTTCCGGTTCACTTCTTACCGTGGAGAGTAATCATTTCTGCATACTAAAATCACGCGGCGCCGTCTTGAATGTTTACGAGACGGGACAGTACGCCCTCACCACGCCCGACAAACCGCTTCTCGGTTCGATTGCCCAGGGATTCTTCGGCGGCTCTTCCCCATGGGTCTTCGAGGTCATTTACATCAACCGATCCAAGCTTCTGATCCGCAGCCAGGGGGTGGCCACCAGCGCGGAGATGGCCGAGATGGCCTACCAGGTGGATTACTACATCCACGTGGACACCAAGCAGGCCGCGCTCGAGATGATCACCCATTTACCTTTCAACGGCCACGTGATTGACACCAAAGAAGTGGCCGATTACGCGGGACCGGCCATTGAGCAGGCCATCAACCAGATCGTCCAGGTAACGAAAATGGAAGACATCAACGAGCACATCAACGATGTGCGCGAATTGGTGAAAACCCATCTTACCGACTTCCTGAAGACGTATGGCATTACCCTCAACGATCTGAAGATTCTCATCATGCCCAAGGACGAGCGCATGCGCGAGCTCATCTCGCTGCAAGCCATCGGTCTTACTCCGATGGAAGCGGTGCGCTACTATCTGGCATTGCGGATGGCCGATCAGGGTCTGGTCTCTGCCCCCAACGCCGCCGCCGGTATGCCCTTCAACGTCGGCGGCCAACCCAGCGGATTCTATTCCGTGGGAGCTGAGGCAGGATTGTCCGGAGGAAAATCCGGAACGACTCCTGGACAGCCATAATGCCGACTTCTTCATTTTATGACGCCGGCTTTCTGCGCCAGGTCGCCACCAACCTGTTCTATGGCTGGGGCTACAACTTCTACCGCACCGAAAACCAACTGCGCGCCGACGATCAACTGGTGCGCAGCAAAGCCGCTGGCTTGCTCGGCATCGCCATGACCAGCGTCGGCGATGCCGAGAGCGAATACCGGCGCGAGTTCCTCCCGCCCCCCTCGCGGGCCAAGCCGTTCCCGGACGCCGCCGCGGTGGCCTCCGCCCAGCACCTGGAGCGGCTGGCCAAGGGGATAGGGGCTCTGGAAGCTTTGATTCAGCAGCAGCCCGTTCCGGAGAACGATCGCATGACCCAACGCTATCGCCAGGAGGCGGCCACGCTCAAGAACTTGATCCAATTCGACGAGATGCTGGTGGGTCAGTGCGAACTCATGCGCTCCATGGTGGACGCGCAGAAGGGTGCCGCCATCCTTGGCAAGATGGCCGATCTGGAGGGCGGACTGGAAGCAATTCGAGCCACCCTCCAGAAACGGGAAGCTGTCCTTCTCGCTCCCGCGCCATAGATTGGGCGAAATTATCTTGGCCCTCAGTTTGTAAGGTAGTGGGAAGACTCCTGAGGAGGCTCTCGCCCGACTTTGGCTGGCACTTCAATCTTTCGTTTCCACTCAGGCAATCTAACCTGCTCCGATTGCCTTGTTTGGAGGCACGTCTCGCCACGCGCAGACCCACCTCCGCTCTATCTCATCGGTTATGCAAGGAATAGTTTGGCGGAGCCACCCACCGTACGGTACGTGGCGGAGAGGGTGGGGTTCGGACTCCTCGGGCTTACTGAAAACAAAGAAGATAGTGAAAAATAAGGGTCGCTGTATTCGCTCAATTCGCCGCATACGGTGTACTTTGGCACGCGAGTGGCATGCGGAGAATGTTTTTATTATTGTAAAATTCTGTTGTACTATATAGTTCATTATGATTCATCATTAAGATCATGTTAATGACCGATACCGAGTGGGAGGTGGCCCCTTGGACAAAAAAGCTCTTTCTGATCTAGAAGAACGACTGCTCGAAGTAAATAAGGTCATAGAGAAATTAGACCCCGCGATACGCGTGGCCGGATTTGAATTTTTGAAGCCGTTTGTCTCCAGCGGGAAACCGTCTCCGCCTGTCGATACTTATCCGTTGTCGGCTGCGGACGTTAACCCAAACGACGTGGAAGCCTTAATCCAGAAGCATGGCGACGGGAAGCCACACGAGAACGCCAATCTGCTTGCGGCGATTTGGTACCGCGATTTTGGCTCTCATCCGTTCTCACTCGATCACATACGAGAAAGAGCCACCTCAACTGGATTAACTATCCCAGCACACGTCGGCATGACATTCCGACAGGCGAAAGATAATGGCAAGAAGTTGTACGAATCAATCGGCAAGGGGGGCCTGTTCAAGCCGACCGTTGTTGGCGAGGCTTTTTTCAAGGCCACTTATAACGTGAAGAAAGGCACGAAGACTCCACCCTCTCACAAATGACCCTCGTAGAATTCCTGAATCCCGTCAGAAACAGTTCCAACCGGGATAAGTGTCTAGCAGTTCTGTACTACAAGCATCGCTACGAGCAAGTTGAAAGCCTAACGGCAGACGAAATCAAAAAAGCCCTCATTCAGTGTCGCCTTCCAAATGCAAAGTTTACTAATGTTGCCGATGTGCTAGCAAAAAGCGGCGCAATGGTTGATAGTCCCGCAGCCCGAGGATTAGCTCGCCTTTGGAGGCTAACTGGAAAGGGAGAAATCCATGTCCGTCAAGTCATGGGCCTGACCGAAGCGGAAGCGGAGATTGAGCACGATGTTAGCTATCTGAAGACGGTTGTTGTTAAAGCCTCTGACCTGTTGGTGCGCGCATATATCGAGGAAGCGGTCGACTGCCTCAGTATTGGTGCGCTAAGAGCCGGTGTCGTCTTTCTTTGGGCTGGCGCTGTTCGCACATTACAGGAACGCGTGTTTACAAAGGGAATTGCGCCAGTAAACGCTGCGATTCAGATTCACGACCCAAAGGCGAGACAGATCAAAAAGTTGGACGACTTTCAATACATCAAGGAAAGCATTTTGTTACTCGCGGCAGAAGGGGTTGGAGTGGTAGACAAAGCCGAGAGGACTACGTTAGAAGAGAACCTGAATCTCCGAAACAAATGCGGTCACCCGAATAAGTATGACCCTGGAATCAAAAAGGCATCGAGTTTTATTGAAGATGTGACGGGGATAGTGTTTTCCTGAACTTAAGTTTCCTATCGCGCCGATAGAGATCGTCCAGCCATTCAGCAAAGTCCTTGGCTCCTTCGACCTTGAACTGGTTGAAACCAGTATGACCTGCCCTTCCATAGGTCTCCGCTTCCCAATCCTTTCTCAAATCCCCGAGTGTTTTTCCGGCCTATTAGGGTCTGCGATTGAAGTGTGGAATGATTCCTGTCTTCCACATTTCGAACACCTCCAAACATTGTGTCCGGTTGTCGTCCATTCCGGCCGCCACTTGTGTATATGACGAAAGAGATCCATTTCTCTCATCAAACCATACCCGAAGAATCTTGCAAGTGCGGGGGTGTGGATAACTCTGGATGGGAAATTTGCGCACGGCTGACACCCGGGCCTGTTTTTGGGCCCTTAAGTCTTTACTAATCAACTATTAACTTTGGCGGAGAGGGTGGGATTCGAACCCACGTTGCCATTTCTAGCAAACACGCTTTCCAAGCGTGCGCCTTCAGCCACTCGGCCACCTCTCCGCGACATTCTCGTCATACGCAAGCGCCACTCAACCAGCCATTCAGTTGCAGCGGGATCGTTGCGGTGTTGAGCCAGTATACCATTGCGGCGTGGATCCTGCCAAAGGCAACGAGAAGATGGGGGAATGACGGGACTTGGGAGCAGTCCCGTTTTGTAAATGAGACCACTACCGGTTCCCTGAACTCCATCTCTTTCATCAGTTGGCTTTGATATACTTCAGGGGTGCGCGCCGGCAAGCCCGAAATGCCGACGCCATAGACACTTTGCGCGCCCAACGCGCCAGGGCAGGTTTTGCGGAAGCGGGCTGCTCCGCCGGAAAATGCGGGGGAAGGATAGCCGTTCTGGTTTTTGACGGCGCCAGATGAAGGTAAAGCAAATCGCCGGGATGGCGGGAATTGTTCTGGTGGCTTGCACGCTCAGCGCGCTGGTGGCGTATCGCCTGGGGGTGCGACGGATGCGGCCGGGATTCACTCGAGTGGCATCGCCCGCCAGTGGGAATGCTCCGGCCACAAGCGGCTGCGTGGATTTTCAACAAGCGGCTTCGCACGTGGGTGCAACGGGTTGCATCTCCGGCCGGCTGCTGCGCGTTTTCACTTCGCGGGGAGGAAACAGTTTCCTGGATTTCTGCGAGAATTATAAGGACTGCCCCTTTACCAGCGTTATTTTTGCGTCCGACAAAAATAAATTCGGCGACCTGGGAACGCTGGAAGGCCGGCAAATTGAAATTCAAGGCAGTATTACTTCGTACCAAGGCCGCGCCGAAATTATCATCCATGCACCAGAACAGATTCACGAACTTCCCTAAACCCGGCGGTTTTCATCCCGTAAAGAACTTTCCCATAAAGCCTGTGGCGCTGGGAATGACAGCCTTGCTGCTGCTTTGGATGAGTCCTGCCGCGTCTGCTTCTGCATGGATATTTCAGTCAGGGGATGAATCTCCGGCGTTGATCGCGCAGGGATTCGAAATGCTCTCGCGCAAGGACGCGGCCAGCGCGGAAGCGGCCTTCCGAAAGGCCATCGAGGCCCGGCCGGAGATGGCCGCCGCGCACCGCGGGCTCGGGCTGGCTTTATGGGCGCAAGGAAAAGGGAACGCGGCCTTGCGTGAATTGACCCTCGCCACGCAGCTCGCGCCGGACAGCCCTGACGCCCATATCGAATTGGGGCGACACGCGTGGGCATTGAGCGCCCAACCGGACAAATCCAAAGCGGGTTCGGGAAATAGAAGTCCCTCCGAATTGAGGGCTCTTGCCATCCAGGAAATGAACAGCGCCGCAATCCTCATGCCGCAGGACGCCGGCATCTACCTGGACTTGGCCAGAATGGAACTGGAAACGGAACGCTCCAAGGACGCGCTGGCGCACGCCCAGGAGGCAACGCGCCTGGCGCCGTCCAATCCCACCTCCCACGTGGTGCTGGGCGAGGCGCTGCTGGCAGAAAAGGAAGAAAGCGAGGCGGAAGCAGAATTCAAGAAGGCTCTGGATTTGAATCCCCAGGACAGCGCCGTCCACCTGGAACTTGGACAGCTCCGGGTTATTCAACACCGGTTTGACGACGCCCAAAAGGAATTCCGCCTGGCCACCGAGGTTGCACCCTCTTCCGGCGCGGCCTACGCGGCCTGGGCTGGTTTACTGATTGATACCGGGCACAAAGCCCAGGCGCGCGGCTTGCTGGAAAAGGCGGTGGCTTTGGACGCAAATGACTGGCTGAGCCGATACCGCCTGGGCACCCTGTTATTTGAGGGAGGGGAGACGGCCCGAGCGACCGCGATGCTCCAGGCCGTGACCCAAATGCGTCCGGATTTCCTGCCCGCGCGCGAACAACTTGCCTTTGGCCTGTTGCGGCGCGGGGACCCGGCCGGAGCAGCCACTATTGCGGAGAACCTGCTCGCCCAAAATCCTCATGCGCCCGAAGGGCACCACGTGATGGCGCTGGTTCTGTGGAGGCGGCGCGATCTGGAGGGATCGCTGGCCGAAGGCGCCATTGCCCAGGCGGCAGAATCGGACTCGACGGCGATGCTCTCTCTCGAAGCTCTGGAATTGTGGCAACTCGATCGCAAGAAGGAGGCGCGATCCACGTTTGTGCAGGCCGCGAAAGCCGAGCCGCACCTGGGCACGGCGGAAGTATTTTGCCGGCTTATCTTTTGTGAAGCCAGAGACATTGGGCCGGTGGAAGAGTTCCTGCGCAAGAACCGTTACGCCATCGCTCCTTCCGAACCGCCTTAAATACCACTTGTTTCCTTGGGACTTGGAATGCATTTTATTCAATCGTGCGAATAACCTTCGGATACCACCTAAATGGAAAGTAACGCGGTTATTAGGAATCGGCTCTCATTCGAAACGCCGTCATTCCCGCGGAAGCTGGAATCCAGTCCTTGAGCGGCGCATCCGCTACGGTTTCCAGGCGTGGATTCCCGCTCTTGCGGGAATGACCGTCCTTGGGATTTCCCGATTCCGTCCAATGATACTCCCACCAAACGGAGAATATTTTTCACCACCGGGGGAGGGTTCTGCTAGAATCGCGCATAAAGGTACATCGTGGCTCAGGACGCACTCAATGATACGAACCGTTATCGAGCGCCCGTATTCAACGCAGTGAGCACTTTTGGTCATCGGGAGGATTCGCGATGGGATATCTGGATAAGCTTGACCTGAACAAAAAACTGGAATCCAAGGAAGAGTACGAGGAACTTTTGGAGGAGTATCAGTTTAAAATGCTGAAACTCCAAAGGAAGATCATCGAAAAGGGCCTAGCCGTCTGCATCGCCTATGAAGGGGCGGACGCGGCAGGGAAGGGCGGCAACATCAAGCGCGTGATTGAAACCCTGGACCCGCGCGGCTACGAGGTTCACGCCATCAGCGCGCCCACCGCGGGAGAAAAAGGGCACCACTATTTGCGGCGATTCTGGCTGCGACTGCCTCCTCGGGGCCGCATTGGCGTCTTCGATCGAACCTGGTACGGGCGGGTGCTGGTGGAGCGGGTGGAAAAATTCGCCAGGAAAGAAGAGTGGCAGCGCGCCTATAAGGAGATCAACGAATTTGAGCGCACGCTGACCGACGATGGCTTGATCCTGGTGAAATTCTGGCTCCACATCAGCAAAAAGGAGCAACTTGAGCGTTTTAAGAATCGGGAAAAAGATCCCTGGAAGAATTGGAAACTGACCGATGAGGACTGGCGCAACCGTGACAAGTGGGACGCCTACATGGAAGCCCTGGAAGAAATGTTTGAAAAGACGGACACGGATTATGCCCACTGGACCATCATTGAAGGCAATTGGAAATGGTGGGCGCGCGTCAAGGCCCTGAAGACGGTGGTGAACGCGATTGAAGCGCACATTTGAATAGTGCCAGGGAGGGTGACCCGGGCACGTCGGATCAACCACCGGAGGCAAAGCTCGCGCGGCTGTTCGACGCTTGGAGTAGGTTTGCCAAACTGTGTTCTTGACAGAGATAGCTCTGTCCCCTAGCATGTCCCATTGTGGCGCGTCCTTCGGTGGCGCGATGTAATTATCCAGAAGGTTAAATAATGTCCCGCGCGAGAGGCGCCAGGATGGGTGCGCGGCTGAGGGAGTTATTTCTTCCGAATGAGGTCCAATTGTGAGAATTGAAGTTAAATTTAAAGACGAAGTCGCCATTATGAGTTTGAGTGGCAAGTTCCTGGCTGGAAGTGACGGACCTTTCCTCCGCCAGAAGGTGAAGGACCTGATCGACGCCGGCACCAGGAAAATGGTGATCGATTTTGCCGATGTGCCCTACATCGATTCAACCGGGCTGGGCTTTCTGGCGGGCAGCCGCGTAACGGCACAAAACGCCGGCGTAAGCCTCGTTCTCGCGTCCATCAATCCGCATGTGAGAAAAATTCTGGATGGGGTGCGCCTCACGCCCTTCTTTGTACTGGCCGATGATGAAAAAAGCGCGGTGACAAAGGCGGGCGAAGGTTTGGCTGCCGGGCAGAATCCTGACGCGGTGCAGGGCAAGGGAGCCAAGAAAAAGCGCCCTACTGCGTCCGGGGAATGACCGGCGCACAGACTTCGCCCTGATTCCGCGCCCTCCTTGCTAGTCGGTTACCCGAAGCTGGGATGAAAGGATTGGTTTGGATTCCATGCAAATCGGTTATAATGGCCAATCGGTCACTTGGGTGTGACTGTTGGCCATGCAAAACTAAAGTCTATTTCCCTCCCTTATTGTGGAGAGTCGAATGGCGGATAAGCCGGTAGTTGAGGTAGCCAGGCGTCGCACCGATCGCATCCTCGCTCCCATGCGCATTCGCGTGATTGGGAACGACATGTCCGGGGTTTCCTTTGTGGAGGAGACCATTACCGTCAGCTTCAATCAACAAGGCGCCCGCATCAGCCTCAATCACACTTTGTTGCTGGACGACCTGGTCCTGATCAAAAACCTCGAAAACGACATTGAAGAAGAGTTTCGCGTCGTCGGAGCTTTCCAACAGGTCTTTGGCGACCGGCGGGAATGGGGCGTGGAAGCGCTCAATCCCAAGAGCGGCATTTGGGGCGTGGAGTTCTCGCTCCCGGCCGAAGGATTGCGCTCGAAAGTCTTGATCGAATGTGCCGCTTGCAAAAAGGCGGCGCAGAGTGCCCTTTCTTCCATTGAATACGATGTACTGCTGGCCACCGGCTTGATTTCCCGCCATTGCGACCGCTGTGGCGAGACCACCCGATGGCGGCCCAGCGAGCAGGTGCTGACGCAGGACATGATTATGGCTCCGCCGAAACCGCATACCAGCCAACAGGAGTTGCGCAAGGTGCGCCGACTCCGGCTGAACATGCGCATCCGGGTGCGCAATATGTGGGGTGTGACGGATATTTGCCAGACGCGCGATGTTTCCAAAGTGGGTCTCTGTTTTGTCAGCAGCCAGATTTTTCCCGTGCGCGATGAGGTGTTCATTACCCTGCCTTTTGCCGACCAGCAGGTTCCCGTGGAAACGAAGAGCAGAATCGTTTGGACCGCGGAAGGTCCGGGCGGGCGTTTTTACGGCGTTAGTTATGTCAAAGATGCCGCTACCCCGGCTCCCACCCTGCAAGATTAAGCGGGATCGACCTTTCTCCCTTGCCCCGATTATTTTTCATTCATTGGCCATTCCGATGGCAGAATTCTGCCGGGCAGGAGAGCACTGAACGCTGGCGCCCGCCCACTGCTGCCTTGACGCGAAAGGAGCAACAGAATTCCGCCACCGAGCGCGGGAAGCAAACTTAGAAAAGCGAACAGGAACAAGGCCGCATCCGTGGCTACGGCTGCCGTAATCGAATAGTGGGAAAGCAGAAGCACGGCCGCGCCCTCGCGCAGCCCCAGCCCGCCCAGAGAGAGCGGGATGCCCGACGCCATCACGATCCACGGAAAGGTGGCGGGCGCGGTGATGAAACGGGTGGGGTGAAATGCGCACAACAAGAAATAAAAAGTGATGATATCGAGCGAAGTGGAGAGCATTGCCCACGCCGCGAAGGAAGCCACAGCAAACTTAATGAGCGTCGGGCCGGCAGGGCGGGATTGTGGGCCGGGAATTTTACCCCACCACGTTTTGGCGCGCAGCCAGGAAATGATTTCGGGAAGACTGAGGAGGGCAGGGAGCAGTACGATCCAAACCGCCAGCGAAACTATCGCGGCCAGCCATCGGCCCACCAGAAAAAGGCTCACCACGGCAAAGGTGGCCACGGACCACGAATCGAGAAAGCGGTCGATGAGGTTGAGTGAAATCACCTCGCCCCGTTGCGCTTCCGCAATAAAAAGGCCGCGGCCAAATTCCCCCAATCGCCCTGGCGTTACCACTCCCAGGGCGAAACCTCCGAACAGCGCGCGCATCCCATCCCGTCCCGATGCTCTGCAACCCCCTGCCCGAAGTAAGCCCCGCCACTTCAGCGTGCGAACCCCCAGGCTGGCGAGCGCGGAGGCCAGCGCCGGCCAGAGCCAGAGGCCATGCAGATTTTGGAGCGTGGCCCACATGGCGGCGATGGGAACGCGCCAAAGAATAATTGCGACCGCGCCGGCCGATAACCCAACCCGAATAAGTGGCGTAACCCGCAAGAAAAATCACCCCTTCCCGTTGGGATTGTGAGGCATGCCCGTTACCAAACTGGAAAATATCGAGTCGGAGCCAACGGGCGACGGGAATCGGCGCCGCGAAAACGGATGTATGTCCCGAGATTAGAATTGGTTGGGAGTTTTTTGGGTGCGGGATTTTGGCGGGCGGGAAGGCGTCGGTCTATTTTGAGTCGGAATCACCACAGCCCATGCCTGGAGGGTGAAATTGGCGGCGACTGTCGGCCACCCGCAGCACACTTGTAGGGCCGAGACTTGCCTTGGCCCCCTGAGCATCGTTTCTTTTAAATTCTGTCAAAACTAATTTTTGGGACTGCAAAAGGGGGCAGCTTTGCTGCCGCACTCACAGGCGCCTTCTGCGCCGCCGTGAACTTGCAGGCGAAGCCCGCCTTGGAGTGCGGCAGCGATAGCTACCGCCTTCGGTCACGCAGACAATCACCGGTCATCAGCAAGGCAATCCGCTATTTCGGAATCAAACCACCAATTTCCACGGCGCGCGATATTCCCGGCTCAAAAGTTTCTTCGCCGGCGGGCCGCCCTGGGTCATGCGCTGGTTGGCCACGTCCCACTCAATGCGCTCCTTGCTGCGCAGGGCAACGTTGGCCAGCAGGCAGGCGCTGCTGGTGCGATGGCCAATTTCAATGTCGCTGGCGGGGCGGTTGCGGGTTTTCATGCACTCCAGGAAATTCGCCACATGGTTCGCCAACCCGTCATCTACTTCATCCATCTGCATGGACAGTCCCGCCACTTTGCCGAGGTATTTTTTTTCGGGGAATACTTTGAACCCTCTGCGGTCGACGAACATCGTCCCGTCGGTCCCGTGGAATTCGATGCCGTAGCCGTGGTCGTACATCGAATTCTGATTGAGCAGCCGGTTTTCGTAGGTGCAAATGAATTCGGGATATTCATAAGTTACTTGCAGGATATCGGGCGTGTCGCTGTTGTCTTTCAAATAGAATTTCGAGCCCGAGGCGATAATCGCCGTAGGCCCGTCCACCTTCATCGCCCAATGCACGATATCGAGCAGGTGAATGCACCAATCACCCAGCCAGCCGTTGGCGTAGTCGTAGAAATAACGGAAGGTGGACCAACGATTGGGGGCCACGCCAAAACGGTTCTGATTGAAATGTACCATGGGCGCGGGACCCAGCCAGAAGTCCCAGTCGAGTCCGGCGGGCGGATCGGAATCCGCCGGGTCGCCAATGCCCTCGGGATAATTGTTGGAATAATTCCACGTCTTCGCAAAACCTATTTTCCCCAGCACTCCGCTCTGCACCACCTCCACCGCTTTTTGGAAATGAAGGTTGGAGCGCTGCCAGGTGCCCACTTGCACCACGCGCTTGTATTTGCGCGCCGCCTCCACCATCATTTTGCCTTCATCCACGGCTACGGAAATGGGCTTTTCCACATAAACGTCCTTGCCCGCTTTGCACGCTTCCACCATGGGGAGCGGATGCCAGTGGTCGGGCGTGCCGATGATCACCGCGTCGATGTCCTTGTTGTCCAGCACCTGGCGAAAATCCTTGACTCCTTTCGCGGCGCCGCCCGCTGCCTGCAAACCTTTATCCAGGTTGGGTTGATAGACGTCACAAACCGCCGCCACTTCGCAGCCGTGGCGGATAAACGCGCGCATGTCTCCGGTGCCCTGGCGGCCCGAGCCGATCAGTCCGATCACCACGCGATCGTTGGCGCCCAGCACCCGCCGGCTGCTCAGCCCGGTCAGGGCCATGCTGGTGCCCACGGTGGCCAAAGTTGTTCGCTTCATAAAATCACGTCGATTGATTTCTTCGCTCATGGAGGTTTCCTTTCCACCTTGGATGGCCGATCTTTTGATGAAATCTTGCGACTGAATTTAATCACATTGGGGCACAAATACAAGGGCGAAGCGGTGGCCGAACTCTAGAAGAGCGGGCGGGCGCGGCCTTACGCGGCCTCCCGTCCAGTGCCGGGGCCGCGGGTATTTGGGTATGATCTCCGGGCGGGAATTCCCGGCCGCGTGGGCGCTAGGGCGGAATCGGAGCAAGCCTGCCAGGGGGAACGTGAAGAGCCGTGGACGGTGTCAGCGGACGTTCGGGCTACACTCATTCATCCCGCCAGTAACTATTCAGATAACTGTATGGTAAGACTGGTAATATATAATGGGTGGATTTTTGGGAACCCTGGTCTATGGCGTGGGCTTGTAAACCATGGGTTCGTTCCCTTAAGGCGGGGCAATTTTCAATAACTTAGCGGCTTTAATTTGGGTTGGTTCGGGTTCGTTCCAAAGTCATCTCGTTGATTCCAAGCTAGTTCTCCGGTTCGTTCCCTCAAATTCGTTTTTTTCCGATTCCCTCCCGCTCTCTTTATCCAAGTAGATAATGTGTGGCGCCAACGCCGGTGGAGGGGGACGATGGGCCTCTTTAGGCCACCCTGTAATCCGCGCCCCTCTTCAAGCTCAGCAGACTTTACGCTGGCACATGTTTCTACAAAAGTCAATACAATTCTGGCGTGGCTGGAAGTGCGTGCAGGCCATCAAAACCGCACCCGGGTGATTTCGGTGCGAACTGGTTTCCTGGTCTTCGCTGCCGGACGCGCCTCGGAGCTTGCGCGCGCCTCCTTGTCATTCCGGCGAAGGCCGGAATCCAGCCGCGCCACGACCTCCATTATTTGTTCCCGCGCTTGCGCAGGTCCTCGATATGTCCGCTCATAGTTTCGATCTGCGCGGCCCAGACCTATCGACCTTTCTTGCTCTGTGCCTGGCGCATCTCTTTCATGCGCTGCATTTGTTGCGGATGGCGGGCCCATTGCATGCCTTTTTCTTCAGGGGCGCCGTAGAGTTCAGGATTAAGGTAATACCCCCGCTCGCGCTCTGGCTTATCAACCTCCACTTGCAGCGGGTGAGCCTTGGCATAAGCGTCCTGCCGAACGCCGGTCACCTGCCAGGAGACTTTCATGCCGGGGCTCCCGCCCGCAATCTTGAATTTGTTGCCCTGGATTTCCTGCGCGATATAAAGGTTGGGTCCCGGAGCGCCGATGGCAGTCAGTTGGTAACGGAAGTCGGTGTTCAAGGCCTCGAACCAATCGGGGAACTCCACGGTTGCTTCGCCCCGAGCGTCCAGCACCACGTTGCCGGTATAGATGTTCATCATCTCCGACGACTCGACGGAGGAGTGATAGAGGTACTTGTTGGCGGGGTCCTCAGGGTGGTCGATCGCGAAGTTCTTGGCGTTCGCATTCAACGTCCCGTTGACGAACACCCCCCCAGCGAAGTAGCCGGCATAGCCCGATGAACCACCACTAGTTGCGGAGATGCCGTCGCCGCCGAGCCCGGCAGTGTCGCCGCCCCCGTATGCAAAAATGGCACTGCCACCATAAACGGGATTCCCTGATGAGTGTCCACCATAAACGAAAATGCCTGCGCCGCCATAAGTTGCGGATCCACCAGCGAAAGAGCCTCCATCCTGGCCTGCAGGGGCATCCACTTCCATTGCACAGCAGGGGCCTGTCGTCCCGATGCCGACGAAGCCGGCCGGAGTAATCACCAGGCGCGGGGCCAACGCCGTGGCATCATAAATGCCGAAGTTGCCCGCGCCGATCAACGCGCCACCCGCCCCCGAGTCCAGCCAGTACTCCTCGCCCCCCTGGTTGGTCAGCGAAATCGCCGCGTCATTCCCCGCCGACGATACCCGCAACGTCTTGTCGTTCGTGACCCCGCCGTTCACGTCCAGCTTAACCGACGGGGCGGTCCCGATTCCGACCTCGTCGGAAAAGAACTGGTGGCCCGCCCCCCAGGTGTTCCCGCCAGTGAGCAGGGGAAAGGCGCCGGGGGCATACCCGCCCAGCATGAGCGCGTTCGCAGCGTCGCCGCCTTGCGTGGTGCTGGCCGCATAGTTGATGCCCAGTTGCGTATTCCCCACGCAGCCCGTGCAAGCGAGGCCGCTCGAAGTAACGCTGGTCAGGCCCGAGCCGTTACCGGTAAACGAGCCACCGCTTGTGGTGATGTTGCCGCTGGCATTGATGTCCCCGCCTACATCCAGGGTATGCAAGGGCGCTGAGGTCCCGATGCCCACGCGTGCAGTTGATGTCGCGCCGTTGGCCCCGTTGATGCTGCCTAATACGATCGCATTGCTCTCGCTCACAAAAGCGTTGGCCCCAATGGCGGTGGCGTTGATCAGGTTTCCCAAGCTGGCGTCGGCCCGGTATCCCACGAAGGTGTTTTGATTGCCGGTCGTGTTGGCTTGCCCGGCAAAGGCGCCCGCCGCCGTGTCCCCGCTGCCGGCCGTGAGGGTTGGAAGCGTGCAGGCAGTTGCCGCTCCGCTGGTTCCGTAGGTGCTGATGAGCGAGCACATCCCGAAGGCAGCGTCGCTGTTGCCCGTGTCATTTGTATAGAGAGCCTTCACGCCGCTGCCGGTGTTGTCGCCGCCGGTGGTGTTGTGAAGGAAAGCAAAGGTCCCGCTGGCGGTGTTGTCGAGGGCGGTGGTGGTGAAGTTGCCCGCACTCACCCCCACGAAGGTATTGCCATTTCCGTCGCAACAGGCGTGGATGAAGGGATTGCCGCCCAGATTGATGACGCCGACGGTTGCGCCCGTGGTTCCGGTCGCTGCCGCCAGGTTGATATCGCCGCTGGCCGCCAGGTCGCCCGTCACCGCCTGCGTGCCGGTGAACGTGTTTGCGCCCAGCGTGGCCGCGACCCCGGTGATGGCTGAGGGGGCGACGCTGCCGATGGCGATATTGGCTCCAGTGATTGTTCCATTGGCAATGTTGGTGGAAGTGACCGCCCCGCCTCCCAGATCTGCTGTTGTGACGCAGCCCGTGCAAGTAAGGCCGCTCGAGGTTACGTTCGTCAGCCCCGAGCCGTTGCCGGTAATCACCCCGCCGCCGCTTACCGTCACGTTCCCCGCCACGTTGAGCATGGCGCCGGCAGGATTGTTCGTCCCGATGCCCACCCCGCCCGTGGCCTTGATGAGGAACTGGTTCGTAGCGGTGGATTGAAAGCTGGCGCAGGTTGAGTCCGCCCAAACGAACGCGCCGTTGTGGGCGGCGTTGGCCGCGCATCCTGCGGCAAAGCTGCCGGCGCCGCCAGCGGTGTTGCCCGAACCTCCGGCGACGGTCGAGTAGTTGCCGCTGGCGGTGTTGTGGCCGCCCCCGGCGACGGTGGCGGCGATGGCGTCCGAAGCCGTGCCGGAGTTGTTTCCCGCCTGGTTAGCGAATCCGCCGCCCACCGTACCCCCATCGTCGGTAACCGCGTTCGGCCCGTAGGCCGTGTCGCCGCCGCCGGCGATGGTCACGGCCGTCGCCCCCGCCGTCACGGAATTGGTGCCGTAGCCCGCGACCACGATGGCGCCAGTGTCGGACGAGCTCGAGTCAAAAACGCTCCCCTGGAGCGTCAGCGCGCTGTTAATCGAGCCGCTCAGGGTCAAATCTCCCGTGATCGCCTGATTGACGGTGAAAGTGTTGCTCGCGTCGGTGTAAGCCGTGGTTGCGGGCGCTTGCGCCTTGGCAATGCGGGTGGTGCCGTCGAGCCCCGCATAGCCGTTGGCGGCGTTTTTGTTTGCCACCAATTCGTAGGCGGAAGGCGCCGCTCCTCCCAGAGCCAGCGCGTTGCTCGCCGTGGTGGCCGTGGCCGCGTTCCCCGTAATGCCAATGGCTGCCGTGCCCGCGGCAATGTTCGCAGCGGTAAGGCTGGTCAGCCCCGAGCCGCTGCCCGAAAATGACGCGGCGGTGACGGCGCCGGCGGAAACGATGTTGCCGCTGGCGTTGATGTCGCCCACTACGTCCAGTCTGTGCGCGGGCGTGGCGGTGCCGATGCCCACGTTCGTGCCGCTCGCTCCCAGCACCAGGGCGTTGCTCGAGGAGACCACGGCGTTGGCGCCGATCGCCGTTGCGTTGGTGAGACCGTTGGCGATTCCGGGGTTGGCATTGTTTCCAATAAAGGTGTTATTGGACCCGCTCGCAGCGCTGATGCCGGCAGAATATCCCACCGCCGTGTTGTAGGAGCCTGTGTCGGACGTGAGAGCGTTGGCGCCCAGAGCGGTTTCTTGGGAGCCAGTAGCGGCGGTGAGCGCTCCGTACCCATGGGCCGTGTTGTTGGAACCGTTGGTGCCGTTGGCGAGGGCTCCGTAGCCGCTGGCGGTATTCCCGCTGCCAGATATGTTGCCGCTCAGGGCGAGAGCTCCTACGGCCGTGTTAAGGGTTCCGGTTGTGTTGGCAGTCAGAGCAAGATTGCCGTTGGCGGTATTCGAGGTTCCGGTGCTGATTTGGTTGAGGGCATAAGATCCGGTGGCGGTATTCCCTCCGCTGCCGGTCGTGCTGAAATTACCGGCATTGAGTCCTACAAAAGTATTATTGGAACCATAGTTGTGGGCAAACCTGCTGCCACCCAGATTGATAACTCCCTCCCCCGATCCGGTCGTTTGATGGAGATCCAGGTTGCCGCTGCTGACCGAAACGTCCCCCGTGCTGATGGTTTGCGTTCCGGTAAAGATGTTGGGGCTGTTGGTGGCGGCGTAAGAACCCGCTGGTTGAAAGGCGCCGGCAGAGAGTCCGCCCAGCAGGCTGGCGTTCAGGTTGGGGACTTGTGTGGTGGAGGTGACCGATAAGGGCGCTGTTCCTGGCGCGACAGTGGAGATCAACTGGCCGCTGGCGCTCACATTGCCCGTCACCGTCTGCCCGGCGGCGAAGCTTGCCGCCCCGTCGAACTTCGCTGTGCCATTCACTTCCAGCATGGATGCAGGAGCGGAAGTCCCAATGCCGAGACTGCCTGCCGAAGTAATTCGCATCCGCTCGGTCTGGTTGCCGCCATTGGCGCGCGTGTCAAACACCATGGCGGTGGCGTAATTGCCCTGAATACTGTTCTCTTTGATCCCCCGGATGTTGGCAAGGCCCGCCCTTAGGCTGGTCCCACTGTAATACCCGGAGAAAAGTATTCCGCCGCCGGTGCCCGCCGCAGCCGGCGTGCTGTCGCCTAAAATGAAATTGAAGCGGGCATCGGAATCCGACGAGTCGGGCCCAAAGATGTGCAGCCGGGCCTGCGGCGTGGTCGTCCCGAACCCCAGGTTGCCGTTGAATTGAACCAGGTTGGCGCTCTCGAGATTGCAGGCGGTGGTGAACAGCGCGATGGAATTCGCCGTCGCCGTGCCATCACTGGTCACGCTGCTGCAAGCCGTCAGAGGTGAATTGTTGGCGGTGCGAGACTCCTGCTTCTTTCCACCGGCGGTGGTTTGCACGGCGCCGGTGGGCGCCAGCACAACCGAGGAGGTTGAGGTGGTTCCTTTCTTGGAATCGGAGAGCATATAGGCCGAGGCGGGCTTGCCACCCAGTGTCTCCGCGTCTCCGGCTTTCAGAGCGTAGGGCACGCTCACCAGCAAGACACGCGGCTGTTGCTCGGCTTCCGAGCCGACTTGAATTCCGAGCCAGCGCACTTCGCCGGAAGTGAACAAATCGACGGGCAGTCCGTCGCTATGCATAGCGCCGAGCAGCGCGGTGTAGCGGCCAAGCTCATCGGCCTGCACGCTCTGAGTTTCAAACCAGAGCGGGTTGCCGCCTGATTCGACGGTGTAAAGTGAGAAGGTGACGTCCACCGATCCGCTCAGTGGCTTGCCGCTCGCATCATGCAGCACGCCGCTGAACTTCATCAGGCGAGGCACCACAGCTTGGGGGCCCGCCGCGACGGTCAAACTGATGGCGGGCGAGGCCGGGTCCACGGAGCTGGAAATCGTCGCAGCCGCATCGGCGGGCTGCACCCCGGTTGCCTTCTGCGCCTGACCGTACACTTCCATTGCCAACAGCAAACACACTGCGACTGCCCAGCCGATACTCGTTGTCCTGCTCATGGTATTTCCCTCCACCTTAAATGAATTCACGTTCGACTTTCCGCCCTAATGGCTATCAACCTTCCCCACTGTCGCCCCCGACAGTTGGCCGTTAATCGACGGGCCGGCACGCCAAAATTGAAAGCGCGCGATTTCGGTGCGAACACGCGATGCCGGGCGGAGCTGCTTTCGCTGTCCTTCCTTGGGAATTGACTGCAGCTACTGGAGCGTCACCAGCACCTGGATGATGCCCTTGCCGGATTGGAGCGGTTCAAGTGCCTTCCCGACCACCGCGCCGAGCATCCGGCTTCGGTCAGTCCCTTTCATGGCATAACCCGGCGTCGAAGAGGTCACGAGCAAATCGCCGCGATGAATGGGGCCGTTTTCGACCGTCACCTTGCAGGGCACGATGCCCACAACCGCGAGCGGCACTTCGCCCTTGAGTTGCGGGTCGGTATTGGCCACCTCATGAGGCGTAGCCAACATGCCCGGCTTGGTCGAGTAGATGCCCGCGACAAGTGTGGAATAGGCCTGGCGCGCTAAGGCGAGGTGCCGGTCCGCTTTCTCGTCAATCACCAGCAGGTCGCCGGGTTCGTAGCGTGATCGTTCGCCGCACACGGCCACCGATTCGGCAAAGTCCGCGCCGCCGGTCTGAGTACCCCCATTGAAGAAGCCCTTGCCTGTGCCGTCCACGCGGAATACTTTGCTACCGTGGCTTTCGCCTATGAGAATATCCCCGCCGGCGTCGTTGTTGAACTGGCCCGCGGTTCCACCTGAACTCTCCGTGGTGCCGTAAACGCCGTAGTTTGCGCCACAACAAGCATTGGCCCAGCCGAAAAGACCTATCCCGCTCTCGCCGTCTGACTCTCCGAATACGCCTCCGGTATAATGAGTAGTCGCGCCTGTCGCGGTCGCATGTCCGTAAATAACCCAAAGGTCGCTGGAACCCGCTGTGCTAGCGTTATCCACTTCGAAGGGATAGCTAGGAGCCGTGGTGCCGATGCCCACGCTCACCGCGTCGAACCCCGTGCCGCCCAGCACCAGCGCATTGCTTTCACCGACCACGGCATTGGCGCCTATGGCGGTGGCGTTGGTGAAGTCTCCCGAGCTGGCGGTGGCTTGGAATCCCACGAACGTGTTGGTTTGGCCCGTGGTGTTACCGTAGCCGGCGTAGGTTCCAACCGCAGTGTTGCCGCTTCCTGCTGTCAGAGCAGGAATAGTGCAGGAGGCACCCCCCCCGCTTGTTCCATACGTGTTCACGAGCGCGCAGAATCCAAAGCCTGCGTTGGAGTTTCCCGTGTCGTTCCCTCCAACAGCTTCGACACCTGCCGCAGTGTTGTAATTCCCCGTCGTGTTATTAAACAGGGCATTCCCTCCGTTGGCTGTATTGTGGCCACCGCCGCCGTTGTGGGCCATGGCGTCATAACCGGCGGCGGTGTTGCCGATTCCTGTCGTGATGCTGGTGAGTGCATTGATTCCGCTGGCCGTGTTGAAGGAGCCCGTGGTGCTGAAGTTTCCGGCCTGTGGGCCGATGAAGGTGTTCAAGTTGTTGCCACAACAAGCGTGGATAAATGAGTAGCCGCCCAAGTAGATGGCGCCCACCGCCGAGCTGGTAGTGCCGGTTGCGGTAGCCAAACTAATAAGCGTGCTCGAGTCTATATCGCCCGCCACGTCCAGCTTGGCCGCGGGCGTGGAGGTTCCGATGCCCACGTTGCCGGCAGAACTGATTCGCATTCGCTCGGTTTGGTTGCCGCCGTTGGCGCGCGTGTCAAAGACCATGGCGGTGGCGTAATTGCCCTGCGTGCTGTTTTCCTTTATCCCCCGGATGTTGGCGAAGCCCGCCCTGTTGGTGGTCCCGTTGTAATACCCGGAGAAAAGGATTCCGCCGCCCACGCCCGCGGTGGCCGGGGTGCTGTCTCCTAAAATGAAATTGAAGCGCGCGTCCGAGTCGGTATTGTCGGGCCCAAAGATGTGCAGCCGGGCTCCTGGGGTTGAAATCCCGAAACCCAGGTTGCCGTTGAATTGAACCAGGTTTGCGCTCTGGAGGCTGCACGCGGTGGTGAACAGCGCGATGGAATTGGCGGTGGCGGTGCCGTCACTGGTCACGCTGCTGCACGCAGTCAGAGGTGACTTGCTGGTGGACTGGCTTTTCTGAGCATTGCTGCTCGACCCGGTCTGCACCGTGTTGGTCGATGCCGCCGAAGCGGTCGCGCCACTCTGCGTTTCGGAAAGCATGTAAGCCGAAGCAGGCTTGCCGCCCAGGGTCTCCGCATCCCCGGCCTTCAGAGCGTAGG
>DASYZE010000060.1:0-94390 GCA_035946625.1 Terriglobia bacterium
TACGAGCGCAAATGGGAAGCGAATCATGATGGACAAATTGTTGCCGCTTAAGGACTCCTTGACCGGATCTGCCTTTCCGGATTATCAATCTTACCTTTGCCTTGCTTGGCTAAGGTCTGGCGGACTTGTGACTCAGCACGGGAGGCAAGGCTACTCATTGCCAAAAGGGATTGAGCTTGAAAAGTCGGTCGAAAGCATTTGGGCTAATCTCCAAGCACGCTAGCGAGGATCAGGACATTGCAACCAGCAACCGCGCGTGATTTGCTCAAAGCCGACGCAAAGGAAAAAAAGAATTACCGGGGTTTTTCCCTTGTTCATTTGACCGCTTATTCTGTCTATTGGTTAACCCAGTGGGGAATTCCGACCACCTATGAGAATGTGAGTGTTCTCAGCGGGCGGCTTTTTCCTGCAGACTTCTCAATGCAAGGTTTCCCAGAACTCCCCGACGCCTTTCGGACGAACCGGAGTCTCCTTCAGATGAGGCCGAAATATAGAGGCTTTGCCACGTCGGACCCACGCGAAGGTGTACACCTAACAGAAAAGGGCGAGAAACAGGCAATCGTGGTTCTCAGTGCCATCGGGCCACCAACTTTCGAGGGAAAGATTGTGGCTGCGAACACGCTGGAAATCGATCCCAGGCGGCCTAACAAGAATCTGGACCGAAACCGAAATCCTGCCCAAGTAATACAAGAAATTCGTTCCAAGATACTTTTCCGTCGCTTTCAGGAGGGCAAGATCGCCGAAGCAGAAGTTGTTCATCTGCTCGGACTAGTCGGCCTCTACGACCATACAATTCCTAGTGAACTAAGAAAGGCCTTTGAGCAGTTACGTAGAGATGCCAAAGACGTCAACGACACTGAGGTCATTAGATTCCTGGAGTCCGTGAGCGAGCGCTTTGGAAGCTACCTGGGTAGGGCGGAGCCGCCGGCTCGCCATCAGTATCGAAAGAGGGGAGACCAAGAATGAGCCACCAGACATTTGAGCCAGTAAATGCTGCGCGCGAGGACAAGCGACAGGCCAACGAAGCACTCGGGCGTAGCTTTTGTAAGACGGTTGCTGAGGCGATCACGAACAGTGATTCAAGCGCAAAAAGGAAGTACAACCTTCCACACAGCAGCGGGCTTGTCGAGTTGATGTTAGCTACTCCCAAGGGAACTCTCTTAGACACCTCTGCGATGAAGTCACACCTTGCCGGAAAGTACCTAAGGCGTTCGATTACGCTGGAAGTTGTAACAAATAAATCGCACGGGCGACCCCCAGGACAAATTGTCATCGTCGATCAGGCGGAAGGCATGAGCTCCACCACGTTGCGTTCCGCATTAGATGAAATCGGCGGCGACAAGCTTTCATTGTCTGGTGGAACGGCGGGGCGCAATCTTTTTGGACGCGGACTTTCAGATTTCTTGAGAGCGCACTTCGACGCAAAGGTATCAACCTATGATGGAAGAGAGTTGACAACAGCAATCGGGGGATGGCCCTCTGGCAAGAGATGGCGGATTGAAATGGATTCAAAAGAATCACCCACGACGATCGATCTCAAGGAATCTGGCCTGACTCCGGGCCATACGGGGACGCTCGTTAGCTGCGTCGTGCGCGACCGCACAAGATGCCACATACCTGATGATCCGAACATCGTTCACCGTCTCACCAACTTCTACATGCTGCGCCTCATTGCAGCAGATCCCAACGTGAATCTTAGTCTGGTGCAATATCGTTCAGCGCCAGCGCCGACAGTAGATCAAATCAAGTATGATTTTCCCGTCGGCCAAGTCATCGAGAGCTTCAGTAAGACCTTCACGCCGAGTGGGCTGATGGCCAAGCAACCTATCATGATCGATTTCCTCCTAGCGCGCTCGGACAGAAAACTTCGAGGCCTGGATACAGATCGTGATGCCCGCGAGAGCGGGCTTATGATCGTTGACGATCTGGATGCAGTCTACGATCTGACGTTTGCCGATTCTGAATACGAAAAGGCAGACTTCCTGCAACACTTGTACGGAATTGTAAGAGTTCACGGACTGCGAAAAATCCTTGAAGGTTACTTGAACTCCCCCGATTTTCCCACCTCGCCACTTAGGGTAGATCGGGATGGATTCAATGGCGACCACGAGTTTTCCAGGGAACTTCTTGGCTTCATCAGCGGCGCTCTGAAGCCGTACTATGAGCGTGAGAGACATCGCGAGGAGGAAAAAAGTAAAGGGCGATTCTCGGTCGCGACAAAGAAGCGCATCGATGATGCCCTAAAACAATTAAACAAGTACTTTAATGAGATCACGGGGAAAACAGGCCCAGGAGGCGGGACGAGCGCCAAAGAGGCTGAGGAGCCTTCCGAATTGGCGGTCTTTCTGCCAAAGGCAGTCCGCCTTGTTGCGGGGCGTCCAAGAAATGTCTTGTTGCTGGTCCGGGAGGACATTGGCAGAGACGGCGGAGAATTATGTGCCTCCGCGTCAGAAGGAATATCTGTGCAGCCCGAGGTTGAGCAAATCGACAAAAGGTCATGTCCAAGGCTCAAATATGCTGGGTGGATAGCTGGATATATGTGCTTTCGATTCTCCGTCGGTTCTGACATCGTGGGACACAATGGGGCCGTTACGGCTTTGGTCGACAGTACCACGGACCCTCCCTTGCTTGAAGCAAAGCTCATAGTAGAAGATGTTCTCACCGAGCCCGAAGTTGCGGCGCCAGAAAAAATGGAGTTCAGGCCGACGATCTCACTTGGGCGTCCGGGGCGTCGAAACAACTTAGTTTTATATGCCAATACTTCGGTTATCGCCCTTGGCCATTGGATTCGAGTTCGTGTGGTGAACTCGGTTGGAGACGTTTTCCTAATTGACGGGACTAACGCGAGATGTGACCAACTGGACGCGAAATTAATGCCTTCGCATCAGGTACCTGGCCAGAATGTTGCGCGGCTTTTGATTCCTTGGTGCGGGACGGCGTGGAATCAGCGCGCGGAAATAGAAGCGACAGTTAAGGTAGGGCCAGATGTGGTTTTTGCAAAAGCAAAGATCCGACTTGACGAACCCGATGCTAATGACGGAGGGTTTTTTAAAGATGTCAAATACACTGAATTGGACGGCGACGTTCCAAGTCAATATGCGGCGGGAACAATTACGGTAAATACGAGGGACTCACTCAATCGCGAGGTTTTTGGAAAGGATCAACCAGACTTCGAGGAGAGCCTACTACACTCTCCCGTGGCACAGCAGAGGCTTGCCTCGCTGCTCGTGGAGGAAGGAACCTTTCGGGCTCTGGAAGAACTCCGTCAAGATAACAAGCTGCACCTGCCAACGAATCGGGAGGTGGCGGGGGTCCATCAGGAGGTTGACAGGCATAAATTCAAATCGGCCCTTGGTATTTTCAAAGCCCTTGTAAAATGAGGGTTATTCGCCCACGTCAGGGAACGAAGGGCGAACCGGCAGCGTTTTGTGATGCATCTCAGCTATCGAGCGAAAAAGACTCACGGACCTCCCACAACCAGTTGGCCTAAGGTCTTAATTTACCCCAACTAATTGCGTTCAACCGCCCTTGACGCGAGTAGAGGCATGAAGTAATCTTGGTCCGTCAGACGCACTGCCTTAATTTTGCATCACGAATCGCGAAGGCTCTGCCGATAGAAACATTAAGGACCGCGAGGATCCTTATTGTGAGTCAAACGGCAGCGTGGCAGGGTTTCCTCCCCCTTGGTTGGACCGGACAGGATCAGGCAATGAGCAGGGTCAGCAAGGAAATCTATCGCATTGGGAATGCCTACAGCCCAAATGCAACATTGACGCTCTATGGAGGAGATCGTCTAGAGCTATTGCGCCAGATCCCTGCTGGAAGTGCTCGGCTAGTTGTCACATCCCCGCCTTACAATATTGGCAAGCGATACGAGAAGCGCATCCGATTCGTTGACTATTTGAGGGAGCAGCGGGAAACGCTCCGCGAGTCCTGCCGAATACTGTCGGAGGACGGGAGTTTATGTTGGCAGGTCGGCAATCATATGGGTGAGGACAGTGAAATTTTCCCGCTTGACATCTATATTTACAAAATCTGTAAACGTCTCGGACTGAAACTTCGGAACCGCATCATTTGGACATTCGAACACGGCCTTCATTGCAAACGCCGTTTCTCCGGACGGTACGAAACCATCTTGTGGTTTACGAAAACAGACAAATATGTTTTTAATCTCGACGCTGTCAGGGTGCCACAGAAGTATCCCGGCAAGAAGTATTACAAGGGCGCCAAAATCGGCCAGTATTCATGTAATCCTCTGGGCAAGAACCCCGGCGACGTATGGGTGATTCCGAACGTTAAGCACAACCACACTGAGAAGACGGTTCACCCGTGCCAATTCCCTGTGGAATTAATTGAACGCCTTGTACTTGCGCTGACGAAGGAAAATGACCTTGTAGTAGATCCTTACCTCGGGGTTGGAAGTGCCGCCTGCGCTGCCGTCCTCCATAATCGGAGAGCGGCCGGCGCTGACTTAGTCGAGGAATACCTTAGAATTGCCGCCGACCGAGCAAGGCTGGCGTGGGAGGGTAAACTCCCGCGACGGCCAGTGGGCCGCCCTGTCTACGTCCCCCGGCCCACCGACCGGATCGCCCAGATGCCCCTTGAGTTAGTTCGCTCCAGGCAGGCTATTCGACAAATGCTCATTAGCACCGAGTAAGCCACTAAACAAAACGAATTTGAGGCTTGGTTCCTCAAACTATCCGAAGGAGCGCATGCAGATACTCCAAGTTTATTCGCACTTGAACGGCCACGAGTGGCTATTGGTACACCACTCCAACATCTGGAAGGAAATTGAGGCAATCATCAAACCGATTGATGCGGGTAAGTACAAAACGAAGGTAAGTAAAGAAAAAACAATGAAGGGAAGGCTCTTGTACTCGCCTGGAGCGCTCAACGCGAGATTCAGCGAAGACTTCAAGAAGGCAGAATGGGAAGAAAGTCGCACGAGTTACTGGGTAACGGACGATTACAACCTTATTCGAAAAACCCTCCATCTCCCGCCCGAAGAGCAAAAACGCGAAATCGAGGCAGCGGGTCGCCGTCCGATTTTCTCTTACAACCAAACCGATTTTGTTAAGAAGCGCGTGGCTGTCGAGATTCAGTTTGGTAAGTACAGTTTCATCGCCTATGATCTATTCGTGAAACATATGGCCTTCTACGTGGGCGACGCGATAGACGTAGGGGTCGAGATACTGCCGATGAAATCGATGCAAGAGCAAATGTCTTCCGGGCCAGGATATTATGAAGGCGCATTGTACGATGTGGTCCGCCAAGGTCGAGGAGTTCCCGCCGTCCCCCTAATCCTTGTTGGTATCGCTCCGTAATCCTTCCTTAACGCGGTCCAGGAAACCCACCGAAGGGCTGCACACCTGAGTAACAAAGGTCAGCGCTACGGACGCGGGATCAGGATGACATTCCCGAAGACTCCTGCTGGTCCACGTCGCTCCATGGCACCTGAACTCCCGGAAACCCGACGGGATACCCTGCCGCGCCGGCGAGCGAAACTTCTGTTGCTTATCCACCCGGCGCCAGCCGTGCGAAACGGCAAATCGGGGGCATGTCGGGTCGTATTCAGCTACAATGAGCGCCACAAAAATTGCGGGTGGTGGGCCATGGAATGCGAGTTTCTGGATCAGCTCCCGGAAAAATGGGAGCCGGTGTCGAGACCGGCGCTGGTCGGGTGGCTGGTGTTTTACGGGCTCTTCCTGATATACGCCGCGAGGGCGAGCGACGGACTGATCGTCGACAACGTGAACCTGGTGGTACACGAAAGCGGCCACTTGCTTTTCGGCTGGCTGGGCAACACCACCATCATGGTCGCCGGCGGGACCTTGATGCAATTGCTGGTCCCGTTCTTATTGGCCTGTTTTTTCGTCTTTCAACGACAACCCATCGGCACCGCTTTTTGTTCCTTCTTTTTCTTCGAAAACTTCTTGAATATTGCTCCTTACATGGCGGACGCCCGCGCCCAGCAGCTTCAACTGGTAACAGTGGGCGACGCCGAATTTACCATTCACGATTGGTTCTACCTTTTTTCCAAGCCGGGTCTCTTGCGGCACGATACTCAAATTGCCGCTCTGGTGAAATTGCTCGGTTGGCTGGGAATGTTGGCGGTGGTGGGATGGCTGGCGTGGCGGGGAATGATCCCAAGCGAGTCCACGGAAACTATTCAGTCTTCGCCTTTTCGGAAGTAGGAGCCGCAACTTCTTCCGCTGGGTGCACGGCAATGCGTTTTTGGACCGTCACCAGATAGTGGAATGCGGAAGCCAGGGTAAATCCAAGGGTGAAATATACGGACAGGTGCACGGCAAAGTGGGTGACAGAAGAGATTCGCGCCTGGGCATAGACCGCGACGAAGATGGTCAGCATCTGAAAAAACGTGGAAACTTTGCCCAGCAGCGATGGGCGAAACGGCCGGTACCCCGCGACCAAAGTGATCAGCAGCGCCGTGATGACCAAACCCACGTCACGGCTCAGCACCACGATGGTGATCCACCAGGGCAGCGCTCCCTTAAATGCCAATAACAAAAACGCGGTCGCCATCAGGAGCTTGTCCGCAATGGGATCGAGGGCGACGCCCACCGGCGATTCCTGGTGAAGAAGGCGGGCCAGAATGCCATCCAGCGAGTCCGAAATCATGGCGATGGCCAGCACGGCCAGCGCCCATCCGAATTTCCGTTCTACCTCAAGAATCGCAAACAGCGGTATGAAAACCAGGCGCAGAATGGTGATTTGGTCGGCGGGGGTCAGGGTGCGCGTGGACATGATGGAAATGACACTATACTGGCTGGCCTTTAAAAGTGTCAAACGTGCGAGCTAAAGGGTACTGGTTCAGTTTGGCCTTTTGTAGCGCCGATCTTTAAATCGCCATCTTGAATTTCTTCGACTTGCCGACCTGAAGGTCGGCGCTACAGCAAACTTTAAGAGTGTCAAACGTGCGAGCTAAAGCTCGGTAGACAGCAAACAGTAGACGGCAGACAGGGTGGAAAATATTACCTGGCCGGGGCTTCGCTGAGGGCGGCGCGAATTGCGCCCTCGATCGTCGGATAGCGGAATTGATAGCCTGTTTTTTCCGCCACCCGGGGCATCACACGTTGCGATGATAGCAATACCGCCGTGACTTCGCCGAGAGCCAACCGCAGGGCGAATTCGGGAGCGGGAAAGAGGGCAGGGCGATGAAGGACCGCCGCGAGGGTGCGGGTGAATTCATTATTGGGTACCGGAGCAGGCGAAACGGCATTCATGGCGCCGGAAATTTCATCGTGGACTGTTGCGTGCAGAAGAAGGCCAATGAGATCGTCCAGGTGAACCCAGGGCATCCAATGGCGTCCAGTTCCAAGCCGGCCCCCCAAACCGAGCTTGAAAGGCGTCAACATTTTCTTCAGCGCCCCGCCGCCCTTCCCCAGCGCAATTCCAATGCGAGCGGTGATCACCCGAAGGCCCAGCGGGCTCGCGGCGAGCGCCTCTTCTTCCCAGGCCTGACAGACTTCCGCCAGATAGTCTTCCCCCGGCTTCGATGTCTCGTCCAGGATCTCGTCTCCGCGCGATCCGTAATAACCGACTGCCGAGGCTGCGACCAGAACGCGGGGCCGGTTCTTGAGCGAATCGAGCGCCGTCACCAGATTGTGGGTGCCAAGAACCCGGCTGTCGCGAATGCGGTCTTTCTTCTCGCGCGTCCAGCGTCCCTCGGCCACCGGCTCCCCTGCCAAGTGGAAAACCGTGTCCACCCCTTCAAACGCATGGGGCGGCGGCGGGCCGGATTCGGGCTCCCAGCAGATGGGCTGAACGTCGCCAAGAATTTTTTTGGCGGCATCCGGCTTGCGCGTCAACACCACGGGCCGTTCGAGGCTGCGCAACAGCCGCTTGCCGATAAACCCGGTCGCTCCAGTCACCAGCGCGCGCATGGAATTTTCTCCGCCCGTTCCCAAACCATCGATTCGCAAATTGCGCCCACAACTCTACCTGTGGGATTTGACGGTGTAAAGGCGCAAACGGTTATTACGACATTTACGGTGAGAGAGTAGGTACGAGAGTTTTTGGCGAATCGAGCGAATACCGCCTGAAGGTCATTTTCGGTCAGATATTGATGGTGCCCCGACACTTTTCAGCTCCGCAACCACAGCGCACGGTCTCATCGGTGTCGTCAAAGTTGTAGTCCACGGTCAATTCCTCACCCTTGCCAATGGGGCGCAGGCTCACGTAGAGGATGTGGCCTCGGATGATTCGAGTCACCAGATTCGGCTGGCAGGAGTGGTTGATGAGTTCGGCGCCGGAACCACCCACCGCTCCGTCGATGGTCCAGTGGTGGTCCAGGACGAACAGGTAAAGCGTCTTTCGACGGCGCGCCGCCGCGCGCGGGCCGATCTTTTCACCCGTGTACTCAATCACCTTGCGGTGGGCGGGAATGTCGGAATCGGCATAGACCCCCCACCGGTGAATCTTTGAATAGCCTGTGCGCAGAGGGAAGCGGCAGTACTCAGGGTCGATCTTCGGCGCCGGATTGACGGGTTTCTTGGGCATAATTTAAGTCAAACCATCGGGCCTTAAGAGTGTAAGAGAAATGGGGATGAGTCGGGAAGTGCAAAATGGAATTGGCACTTAGGTTTTTGACAATCCCTCGCCAATCCTCACAGGTAAATTCCTACGGAGGGGTTGGGCATCGGTATCGGGGCGGTTCTCGCGCGAAATCTCCAGCCCTCACCCCCCTTGGGGGAGAGGGTGTCCGTCAGCCGACGGACGGGTGAGGGGGTTATCGCTCACGAGTAAACACATTGGGTAGAGGAAACACTTGGCCCGGGACCTTTTCCACAAAAATGTCCGGCGCCTGTAGCACCATTCCGTTCGGAAATCGCGCCACTGTGTAGCCTCGCTGCTTTAAATGCTGATCGCGCGTCTTGTCCCTGAGCGCCTGACTCGGTTGCGAGTGAATACTCCCATCGAGCTCGATCATCAAGCACCGTTCCGCGCAGCAGAAATCGACCACATAGTTTCCGATGGGGTGCTGGCGCCGGAACTTAAAACCCTTAAGACGTAACTTTCGCAAAAGATACCAAGCGCGGGTTTCCGCCTCGTCGTTGATTGACGCAAGACTCGACTCCGTTCTATCCGTGAAGGGTCCCGACCGCTGTGGCGGGCGCGGACTTGGAGTTTAGCAAGCAGTTCCTTTTGGTGCATGACATCCCCCTCACTCGATCCCGCCACGCGGGACCACCCTCTCCCCCAGGGGGGCAAGGGTTACAAATATTAACTGAAGCGTCTTTAGCCCATTAGGGCGAGGCTTAATGCTAATTGCGAGTCAACACTATTTCGCAGACTCACTCGGACGGAGGCTCTCACCGCAGCTTCTGCAAGCGATCCGGCGTCGGGCGTTGAGCGTGCCACATTTCGAGCAGGTGATATACATGGCGCGGGCGAAAAGGTTGGTGACCACCGCGCTCACTCCCAGAATACCCACCACCAACAGAATTTGCTGAAGAGTTGAGCTCATGGTGTTGAAATGATTGATTCATTGAGTCATCGGGCCATTGACCCATTGAGAGGCTTTGTTTCTTTCAACAATTTAATGACTCAATCGATCAATGGCTCAATTTTCTTCTCGTCCCACCCGAACGGCCTCCAGAAACTTCCTGGCGTTGGCGACAATGGTCTCCACCTTCCCTGATTGCAGCGCCTTTAAATCCACCAGTTCTCCGCCCACCGCCACCGCCGCGGCGCCCGCCCGGATGTATTGGGGTGTGGTCTCCAGCGTCACGCCGCCGGTGGGAACGTAATCGATATATGGGAACGGGCCTTTGAGAGCCTTGATGTATTGGGGGCCGCCCGCCGGTCCACAGGGAAAGATCTTCACCATGTCGGCCCCCGCCCGCCACGCCGCCAGCACTTCAGTGGGCGTCAATGCCCCGGGGAAGCAGGGCTTGTTGAGCCGCTTTGCCGTCTCGATCACGTCCAACTGCAGCGAGGGCGTAACAATAAATTCCGCGCCCGCCGCAATCGCCGCCTCGCAACTCTTCGCGTCCAGCACCGTGCCCGCGCCGAGAAGAACCTTGTCTCCAAAATCTTTTGCCACTCGTTTGAGCACGCGCAGGGCGTCAGGAACCGTCATGGTAATTTCAGCAATGCCTATGCCGGCAGCCAGAATCGCCTCCGCGGCGCGCACCGCATCCTCCGACGAGGGCGTGCGCACGATGGGAATAAGCCCAACTTCGCGAACCTGGGCGATGGCTTTTTCTTTGGACCAGGACATTGATCAAACCTCAGTGGCAAGTGGCCAGGGGCGGAAAACAAATGATGAATGATGAACGAAATTCGGGGAGCGCGTTAATTAGAATTCAGCATTCTGCATTCATCATTTCTTCTTCATCGCGCGACTCTCAAGCTCGCGCCTTTTAACAGGCTCTCCACTTCTTCGCGCGTGGCCCAGTTAAAGTCACCCGGAGTGGAATGTTTGAGTGCGCTGAATGCGTTCCCGTAACGCACGGCGGCTTCGTAGGTGTTCTTGGTGAGATAGCCATAAATAAATCCCGCACTGAACGAATCACCGCCCCCGATGCGGTCCACGATTTCGAGTTCGTATTTCACGTCGTCGTAATACTTGCCGTCGGCATAGGCAATGGCGGTCCAGGTGTTCCGCCATACCAGGGGATTCTCGCGCAGGGTAATGGCCACCGCCTTGAAATGAAATTTTTCTTGAAGGCGCCGCGCCACTTCCTTGTAGCTGGCGGCTGAAACTTCCTGAAAGCCCTGGGCGTCCGTCTTCCCTTCCGCCTTGATCTTGAAAACGACGCCGGTATCCTCTTCTGTGGTGATGAGGACGTCCACGAATTCCATCAATGGCTCCTGAACCGCCTGCGCCCTTTCCGGCGTCCACAATTTGCCCCGGTAGTTCAGATCATAGCTCACGGTCACGTTCGCTTCTTTGGCCGCCTTCAGGGCGTCGCGAGTGACGGCGGCGGCGGAATCTGAAAGCGCGGGCGTGATGCCGCTGGTGTGAAACCATTTCGCCCCCCCCAAGACAGCTTTCCAGTCCACTTCGCCGGGCTTGATGGCGCTGATGGACGATTGGGCGCGATCGTAAAGCACCGAACTCGGGCGTGGGGCGGCGCCGAATTCGACGAAATACAATCCCATGCGCCCGCTGTCGGCCCATAGGAGATGTGAAGTATCCACGCCCGCTTGGCCCACGCGATTGGCCGTCAACCGCCCCAGCGCATTTTTCGGCAGGCGCGATACCCAGGTGCTCTTCAGTCCCAGGTGGCTGGCGCCCACCGCGACATTCAATTCGCCGCCGCCCACCTGAAGATCGAGCGTGGCTGTCTGCTCCAGGCGCTGGAAATGAGGTGGCGCCAGGCGAATCATGGCCTCGCCAAATGTCACAACGTCATACATCCGAAAACCCCCGCAAGCGTTGGAGTAAATTAAAAGGCTGGTCCTCACTATAAGGTAGGTTGGGAAAAATTACAGCCTCTTTTACACCTGCGGCGTTTACTTTTTGCCGGCCCCAAAAACCCGGCAGGGAATGCGCCGCGAATTATTGAATTCAGGTATGCTTGCTCTTGCCGGAGCGCCCAAGAAGGGACCTCCGATTTCCCTGCACCGGAAGTGGCTTATGGACAAAAAACGATGCATCCTGACTGGTTCGATCTTTTTGCTGACGCTCGCCGCACCGTCCATCGCGTGGGCGCAATGGATTGCGCCCAACCCGGTAGCCGGGGTTGAAAAACGAGCTGACGGCGCCGTGTTCACCATGCATTCCGGCACGCTGAGGATTCAGGTATGTTCGGATTCAATCGTTCGCATCCGGTTTTCACCCACGTCATCGTTTCCGTCCGCCCCGGATTACGTGGTGACCAAAACCAACTGGTCCGAAGTTCCGTGGACGATGCAATCAGCGGAAAAGGACGTGACGCTCTCCACAGCGCGGATGAAAGTAACCGTAAGCCGCGATAATGGCGCCATCGAATACACCGATACCAGCGGCGCCAAGCTGGTGCAGGAGGCTACGCGGACGCTCCCGCCGGAAAAGGTGAACGGAGAAGCGACCTATCGCGCCGAATCGTTTTTCAGCATTTATGGCTCCCAGGAAGCTTTCTATGGACTCGGCCAGCATCAGGCGGGGGTTTGGAATTATCGCGGCGAGTCAGTTGACCTTTCCCAGGAAAACACGGAGATCGCCGTCCCCCTTCTGCTCTCCAGCAAGGGTTACGGAATTTTCTGGAACAACACTTCCAGAAGCCGATTCAATAACCGCTTCGTTCATTCGCTTTACGTCAGCTCGGACGTGGCCGACCAGATCGACTACTACTTTCTCTACGGCCCTGACTTCGACAAGATCATCGCCGGATACCGGGAGCTGACCGGCGCCGCGCCCATGTTCGGAAAGTGGGCCTATGGCTTCTGGCAGTGCAAGAACCGTTACAAAACGCAGGACGAGATCCTGGGCGTGGCGCACAAATATCGCGCCCTTCACTTACCTGTGGACAACATCGTACAGGACTGGTTCTGGTGGACCACCACGGGCGAATTTAAATTCAACCAGAATTATCCCGACCCCAAGGGTATGATCGACGACCTGCACCGAAACAACTTTCACCTGATGATTTCCATCTGGCCTTATTTTTATCCCGGGTCCGCGACCTACGCCGATATGGACCAGCGCGGTTATTTCATCGACCGCACCAAAGCGGTTTCATTTCACCCCCTCGGTAATGCTTTGTACGACGCCACCAATCCTGCAGCCGCTGTTTACTACTGGAATTTGGTGAACCAATCGCTTTTCAAGATCGGCGCCGATGCCTGGTGGATGGATACGGACGAACCTGAGACGGAGGGCCAGGAGGAAAATATTCTGCTGGGCCACAAACTGGCCATTGGCAGTGGCAACCGCTACGCCAACATCTACCCGCTCATCGACACGGGCACCGTTTATCACGGCCAGCGCAGCGAGACCGACCGCAAGCGTGTCTTCATTCTTTCGCGCTCCGCGTTTGCGGGCAGCCAGAAAAACGCGGTCACCGCCTGGTCGGGAGACGTGCTTTCCGATTTTGAATCGTATAAGCGCCAGATTCCCGCCGGTCTCAATTTCGCCCTCTCCGGAATTCCCTACTGGACCACCGACATTGGGGGATTTTTCATAGGTAATCCCAACGATCCAGCGTACCGCGAACTTTTCGTGCGCTGGTTCCAGTTCGGAGCCTTCTGCCCCATATTCCGCGTCCACGGAACACGGACGACCAATGAAAACGAGTTGTGGTCTTATGGCCCCGAAGCGCAAAAAATCCTGACTAGTTTTGACCGCTTGCGCTACCGCCTGCTGCCCTACATTTATTCGCTGGCTTGGAAAACGACCAGTGAAAGTTACACCCTCATGCGCCCGCTGGCCATGGATTTCCGTCTGGACACGCGGGCGCAGAACATCGGCGATCAATTCATGTTCGGCCCTGCAATCCTGGTAAATCCTGTGACCGAGCCGGGAGCCGCCGCCCGCCATCTCTATTTGCCGAAGGCCAAATGGTTCGACTTCTGGACCGGTGACGAAGCCGAGGGCGGCAGAGCGATTGACTCGCCCGCCCCCCTCGAACGCATCCCACTCTTCGTACGCGCCGGGTCCGTCCTGCCCATGGGCCCGGATCTTCAATATTCAACCGAAAAGTCCGCCAACCCCATTGAATTACGCGTCTATCGCGGCGCAGACGGCGATTTCACAATTTACGAAGACGAAAATGACAACTACGATTACGAAAAAGGTGCGTATGCCACCATCCCCCTTCATTGGGACGACGCGCAACATACATTGACCATCGGAAACCGCCAGGGCAGTTTTCCCGGCATGTTGGAAGAACGCACATTTCGAATTGTGCTGGTGGGCCTGAATCACGGAACTGGGATCGAACCCACCGCTCAGGCAGATAAAGTAGTGGAGTATTCCGGAAAACAAATTCGCTTCGGCTTGTGATTGCGCAGGATCGTTCGTGGTTCGGCTAGCCGACGCAGTACACAGGGGACCGGTTGGGACAAATGTTAGTCGTTTTTGGAGGCCTGCCTGGTGTGGGAAAGACGGCGATTGCAATGGAATTGGCCCGCCAGCTGGGTGCGGTGTATTTGCGCATCGACTCGATTGAGCAGGCTATTCGCGAATCCGGTGTGATCGGCCTACATCTCAAAGACATTGGTTATCGCGCCGGCTATGCCGTCGCGGAAGAAAATCTCCGTCTCGGGCGGACTGTGGTTGCCGACTCCGTTAACCCGCTTCAGCTCACGCGCGATGCATGGATTGCCGTCGCCGTACGGTCGCACGTCAAGGCTATCGAAATCGAGGTCACCTGTTCCGACCCCGAAGAACATCGAAGGCGCGCGGAAGCGCGAGTCGCCGACATCGCCGGCTTGACCCTGCCCACCTGGCAGGAAATCGTGGACCGGAAATACGAACCATGGGTTCGCCCACATGTCGTCGTTGATACCGCGGGAAGGAGCGTGACGGAAAACGTCAGGAGAATTTGCGATGTGCTCCCGCAGGTTTGACTCGATTCTTTCCGCATGTCCGAGGTGAGACGTGGGATCTTCACAACCAACTCCCAGGTCTCAAAGCGCCAAGGATGGCCTGCCGCGCTTCAAGAACGCCCCGGCATCCGCCTGCCTGCTCCTGGCGCTGATTGGTCTCCTGGCGGGCGGCTTCTTGGTATTCTGAGCAAGGCAATACTTACGCTGTCAAATGTATTCATGAGTTATCCTAACCTGGGCGCGTCTTGCGAATGAGCGAGAGAGGCTGATGAAAAGTGGTTCTGAGTTCGATGTGAGGCAAGGCATCCAAGAGATCCTGGAAAGAATCGCCCCGGGCCGTTTTATTTGCACTGAACGAAAGAGTTTCACGGGAAAGTCATCCATCGGCAAGCCTGTCGACTTACAGGTTTCCTGGGCGATTGGCCGGAACAAGGGCATCGTCGCGATTGAAGTCGCAAACGTCAACACAACGCAGCTTGTCGGCTAAACGTGCCGGCTCTACTATGACGCTTGTCCATTAAAGCTGCTAATTCTGGGTGACAGGAGCGTGCCCGCGGACGGAAAGAGGCAGTGCGAGAGACTGCTAGCTAGGCTCTATGGACAGGATGAGATCGGCGGAACTCCAGCACGCGTTGCCCTGTTTAGCGAAGACAACCTAATAGAGTTATCGCTAAGGGAATTGCTCCTGATTGAATAGGCGGGCTGAGAGGGCGCTGCAAGCGATAGCCAAAATCGTAGCGTGCTGGAGCGCTTGGGGCGACGGACAAAATGGATGTGAGATGAACAATCTTGGGCCAATAACGACTAAACGACTCCTGGGTCCTGAACCATTTCGGTCAGCTGGTAAGAGCCTCGGATTCGATGTGCTGGAGTTCTGGCGGTGGTCCACGTCTGATCTCGTGAGCAACGTAACCCGCGGTCGGCTAGCCGAGTTCATCACCGCTCGGGCCCTAGGCGCGCCGACAACGCGCGTCCGCAATGAGTGGGCAGCGTACGATCTTGACACTCCTGAAGGGATCAAGGTCGAGGTCAAGTCCTGCGCGTACCTGCAATCGTGGGCTCAGGCCAAATTTACTCAGGTGCTATTCGGGGTGCGAAAGGCTCGCGCTTGGCATCGTGAGTCGAACCTCCAAGCAACCATCCCAACGCGGGAAGCAGACGTATACGTCTTCGCGTTGCTCGCGCACCGGAACAAAGAGAGCCTTGATCCTCTCAATCTCGATCAGTGGGAGTTCTACGTGCTCTCCACAGGTGCACTGAATGAGCGGAAGCGAAGCCAGCACTCGATTACCATCAAATCGCTGCGTGCGCTCGGCGCAGGCCCGATAGCATTTGGGGCATTACGTTGGCGGGTGCAGGATGCATATCGACAACGGCCAGCACCTGCCTGAGAATGAGGGAGTTTGAGGAATGAGGGTGTACAGTTACTGTGAGGCAAGACAGCAACTTGCCAAGTTACAGAGTCATGTCAGAGACGAAGGACAAGTGGAAATCCGCCGCCGGGATGGGGAGCGCGCTCTGATTCGTCCAACCAAAGGTGCTGGCTCGCCGCTGGATGTGCCGGGTGTGGACGCCGGGCTCTCTCGCGATGAGATCGTGGATCTGGTACGCGAAAGCTGTCAGTCAACAGAGCGGCTCCAAAAAGTTAAGAGTTTGCCCGACCACCGGCGCCAGTCGACCAGAAAAAACCGCCGACAGCTCAACCCAACTCGCTAGACGGCGACCCATTCCTTCATAGGGTATCGCGAGAACCTAGGACTTCGAAGGCCAGGATCTGTGCCAGCCGGGGCCCCCAACACAATGAAGGAAATGGGAAGGAAGTAATGAGCGGGCGGGACGCCCGCGTTCCCAGCCTTGCCCATCAGGGCGATGGCGGTTACAATTGCTAGGCAGAGAAGTGTGCGTTGTTTCAGCGGGAGAGCATGGGCAATTATTTCCAAATCGCATTAGGCAAAGTCATCGGGACGAAGAACGAGCGCGAGCTGAAGCGCATAGGGGCGCGTGTAGAGGGCATCAACGCGCTCGAGCCCGAGATGAAGAAGCTCGCCGACTCCGATTTCCCCGCCCTCTCGCAGAAATTTAAGGAGCGCCTGGCAGGCGGCGCCTCGACCGACGACATCCTGGTGGAAGCCTTCGCGCTCTGCCGCGAAGGTGGGCGGCGGGCGCTGAACATGCGTCACTTTGACGTGCAGTTGATCGGCGGCATGGTGCTGCACGAAGGCAAGATCGCGGAAATGAAAACGGGTGAAGGCAAAACGCTGGTGGCCACCCTGCCCGTTTACTTGAACGCGCTCGAAGGCAAGGGTGTTCACGTGGTAACGGTGAACGACTACCTGGCCAAGCGCGACGCCGCGTGGATGGGTCCGCTCTACCGGCTGCTCGGCCTGAGCGTGGGCGTGATCGTGCACGACCTGGACGATGACGAACGCCAGCTTGCTTACGGCTGCGACGTGACTTACGGGACCAACAACGAATACGGGTTCGATTACCTGCGCGACAACATGAAGTTCGACCTCAAGGACTGCGTCCAGCGCGAACACAATTTCGCCATTGTGGATGAGGTGGACTCCATCCTGATTGACGAAGCGCGTACGCCGCTGATCATTTCCGGTTCGTCGGAAGAGTCAACCGAGAAATACTACAAAATTGACAAGATCATCCCCAACTTCAAAGCGGGCGTGGATTACGAAGTGGATGAGAAACTTCGCCAGGCCACCATCACCGAAGCGGGGGTGGCCAAAGCGGAAAAACTGCTGGGTCTCGATAACATGTACGACCCCGCCAACGTGGATTACATTCATCACGTCTACCAGGCCTTGCGCGCGCACACTCTCTACCTGCTGGACCGCGACTACATCGTGAATCCCGAGGGTGAAGTGGTGATCATTGACGAGTTTACCGGACGCCAGATGCCGGGCCGCCGCTGGAGCGACGGTCTGCACCAGGCCATCGAAGCCAAGGAAAACGTCAAGATCGAGAAAGAAAATCAGACCCTGGCCACCATCACCTTCCAGAATTATTTCCGCATGTACAAGAAACTCGCCGGCATGACCGGCACCGCGGAAACCGAAGCGGCGGAGTTTGAAAAAATTTACAATCTGGAAGTGGTGATCGTCCCCACCAACAAAACCCTGATCCGCCACGAGCATCCGGACGTGGTCTACCGCACCGAGCGCGAAAAATTCAACGCCTCGCTGGAAGAAATCAAGGAATATCATCTGCGCGGTCAGCCCGTGCTGGTGGGCACCATCGCCATCGAAAAATCCGAGCGCCTCAGCGCCCAATTGCGCAAGTCCGGCTTTCTGCCGGCGCGATTGCAGACACTGGTCAAGAACGCGGGGCTCGAAGGCCCGAAATTTCAAAAGTGGGCCACGCTCCTGGCTGACCGCCACGAAGGCGCTTGCGAGTGGCTGATTCGGACCGGCGTCAACGTCTCCGCGGTGCAAAAGATTTTGAAGGAAGGGCGCTTCAAAACGCTGGCCACAAGCGTGAACGGAAACCATACGGCGTTTCTGGAAGCGATCATGAAGCGCGCCCAGCAGGGCTACGCCATGCGTGAGCTGCCCTCGCTCGATGAGGGCATGGCCGCACCCATCGTGGACCTGGTGAACACGGCGGACGCCAAGTATGTTCCCCTGCTCGACTACCTGATTGAAATTCAGTGCCGCCCGCGCCGACTGCTTCAGGTGCTGGAGGAGGGCGAACTCGACCACGACATTCTGAATGCCAAGCAACACGAACGCGAAGCCCTGATTGTGGCCCAGGCCGGGCGCGTGGGCGCGGTGACGGTTTCCACCAACATGGCGGGGCGTGGAACAGACATCCTGCTGGGCGGCAATCCGGAATTCATGGCGCGCGAGGAATTCCGCAAGTCTCCGGATAAATATCGCCAGCAGGGCATCGACCCCGAACCCCCGGACAATCCTCCCGCCGGGTCGACCGAAGAAGTATTGGAAGCTTACGCCGCTGCCTACGCCACCTGGCTCAAGAACTGGGGAGAGTTCGTCAGCCGCTACCGGAAGATTACCGACGTCGAACACGAGCAGGTCATCAATTTGGGCGGATTGCACATTCTGGGGACGGAACGGCACGAGGCCCGCCGCATTGACAACCAGTTGCGCGGGCGCGCCGGCCGCCAGGGCGATCCGGGATCCTCCCGATTTTACCTTTCGCTCGAAGACGATTTACTCCGCATTTTCGCCGGCGAGCGCATTTCCAAAATCATGCACCGGCTGGGCATGGAAGAGGGCGTTCCCATTGAGTCGCGCCTGATTTCCAAGCGCATCCAGGCGGCGCAAAAAGCGGTGGAGGCGCAAAACTTCGAGTCGCGCAAACACTTGCTGGAATACGACGATGTGATGAACAAGCAGCGCGAGACCATTTACGGCCGCCGTCGCGAGCTGCTGGAGGGCGAAGAACAGAAAGATTACGTGATGGACGCGGCCGACCGCATAGCCCAGTGGCTGATTGACACTTACTGCCCCAAAGACAAGGTCGCCGATGAGTGGAACCTGGACGGCCTGCGTACCGAATTCTGGGGGCGCTTTGGGCTCGACTTGAAAAAACTTGACCTGACATTCGACCCCAAGAATCTGGACGAGCTTTCCGACCAATTGAAAAAAAACGCGCGCCAGCGTTATGAGGAGCGCGAGGGCGTTTGGGGCGCGGAACGAATGCGCGCTCACGAGCGCATGATAATGCTCCAGGTGGTGGACTCGCAATGGAAAGACCATCTGCTGGCCATGGACCACTTGAAAGAGGGGATTGGCCTGCGTGGTTACGGCCAGCGCGACCCGCTGGTGGAATACAAACGCGAATCGTTTGACATGTTCGAAGCCTTGATGGACCGCATCGAGGACGAAACACTTCGCTTCCTCTTCCTGATGCGAACCCCCGAGGAAGAGGAGGAGATGATCCGCCAGTACCAACGGCGGAAGCGCCGCGAGCAGCAGGAAATGAGGATGGTGGGTGGCGGCGCCGCCGGGTTGGAAAAGCCCCAGCAGGTGATTCGCCGCGAGAAAATCGGCCGCAACGATCCTTGTCCGTGCGGCAGCGGCAAGAAATATAAGAAGTGCCATGGGGCGGCCGGTCCGCCCCCTGGCGGCTCCGCCGGCGGTGCCAATAGCCGGCCCGAAACCGACGCCTGATCCTTCTCCATCTTTTGCGGCGCATGGCGTTGTGCCATTGTTTTCTCATGGTCAATTGTCGCGGAGGCGCGCTTTGGAAACCCATCCGGCGAGTCAGGATTTGCGTGTCTGGGTGGCACGATGGGGTCGCGGGCTGTTGGCCGAGGTAGTATTCACAGAAGGCCAAGGAGAAATGCATGAAAGCTGTCAGGATTTTGGTTTGCTTCTCAACTTGTTTCGTACTGGCCAAGCTCGCCCTTGCTCAGGAGCTTACCCACGGGCAGCCTCCGAAACTTCCCCCGCCTTACGCCAAGCCCGTGGTGGCCAACCCACCCACGGTGAAAACCACGCCGGGATTTTTGCCCAAAGCACCCCTTGGTTTTAACGTGTCGCTTTTCGCCCAGGGTGAATTCAAGGAACCTCGTTACATGGCGCTGGCGCCTAACGGCGACATTTTTTTGGCGGACACAACGCTGGGCAAAATTTTCGTTCTGCACGATCCCGGCCGAAGTGGCGCTTCTGACAGGCGAACCGTTTTCGCCGAAGGTTTAAAGGAACCCTTCGGAATCGCTTTCCACGAGGGCTACGTTTACATCGGGAACACCAATGAAGTGGTGCGCTTCCGGTTCGATTCCAAAACGTCACGACGCCTGGGCGAGCGCGAGCATATCTTGGATCTACCGAGCGGTGGCATGCACTCCACGCGAACCGTGGTTTTCACTGCCGACGGAAAGAAGATGTACGTTTCCATCGGCTCGGACAGCAACGTCACCCCCAACACCGATTCGCGCCGTGCCGCCGTCCTGATCGCAAACCCGGATGGCAGCGACCGGTCCATTTTCGCCAGCGGACTGCGCAATGCCGTGGGGCTGGCCGTCAATCCTGAGACCGGCCAATTATGGGCGGATGTGAACGAGCGCGACATGCTCGGCGATAACCTGCCGCCCGACTACTTCACTTCAGTCAAACCGGGCGGGTTCTACGGCTGGCCCTACAGTTACATCGGGAAAAATCTGGACGACCGGGTGAAGGAGCAGCGGCCCGACCTGGTGGCGAAAGCCATTATCCCCGACGTGTTGCTGGGCCCCCACGTGGCCCCTCTGGAAAGCGCTTTTTATACCGGCAAGCAATTTCCGGCTGAATACTGGCACGGAGCCTTCATCGCCGAGCACGGCTCTTGGAACCGCAGCATCATGAACGGATACGGCGTGGCGTTCGTCCCATTTAAAGATGGCCAGCCCTCAGGCCCACCCACTCCATTCCTCACCGGCTTTGCCCCCAATCCCAATTCGCCGGTGGTGGAAGGCCGTCCCGTCGGCGTGGTAGTGACCAACGACGGATCGCTGCTGGTGTCTGACGATGGCGGAAGAGTAATCTGGAAAGTTTCCAAGGCGGAATGATCCTGGCTCGAGGTTTTTTCGCGCCGGCTGAGCGGTCGCCCTCTACCCAACCACTGCGCATTCACATTCTCTGGCCCGTGGCGCTGCGAGCCTGATGCCAGTCACGTTAACGACGGTGCTTAGGCCGGTGAGGGTGGCGGTTTCAGGATTCTGGGTTGGCTGGAATGGACAAGTCGTTACGTTTAACCTCGATGCCCGCCAGGTTCTCATCGTCGAGTTTGAATACCACGCCCTCACAGAACCCGATTTCCCCGCCGATTTCCTCCAGCGCATAGCGGGCGCACCCGTGGAGCGCCGCCGTCTCCAGCAGGCCGCCATGGGATACCACCAGAGCCCGCCCGCCCTCCGGTAATTTCCGGGCGATGCGTTTGACCGCGCCCATCATCGTTTCACCCTGCAGGCGGAGGTAGTTGAACGCCTCGGGAATTTCCCAGCAGGCCGCGAGTGGAATGATCCCGCGCTCCTTCGCCAGCTTTTGGACCGCGCCATCAAACGGCTCCCAGGGATTGACGGCGGTAAACGCCTCGTCAACTTCATAGCGTTCGAACCCAAGAGTTTCCATGGTTTCGCGGGCGCGCTCTTTGGGACTGGAAACGCAAAGGTCGTAATGCGGGGAGAGAATCGCCCGTGCACGCCGGGCCAATTTCTTTCCTTCTTCGCTCAACCCCTTGCCTTCCCCGCGCATGCTGTGCCGAAAGATTTCAACGTACTTCATAATTCATCCTTACATCATTCACGAGACTGGGTGTCATCTGGCATGCTCGGGCTCGCCCTAAGCAGTCATTCCCGCGAAAGCGGGAATGACCTGTGTTTCGAATGACCGGGGGCCCTATGGTGCCCCCGACCTTTCATGCCTTCGGTTGGACTCCTTTCACAAATCGTTCCAGTGCTCTCCAATATTTTTCCCCGCCCTCAAGGTAGATCGAATTGTGTTCGCCGCCCTCGACGGGCAAAAACCATTTGGGCTCGGGTGCGGCGTCGAAGAGCCTCTGGCCCATGGAAAAGGGAACCGTACTGTCACGCGTTCCATGAATGATGAGTATGGGAGCATGGACGCGGGCAATCTTGGCCAGCGAATCGAACCGGCTTCGAGGCAGGTATTCCGTCAGGGGAAGGTGAAACATCATGCGGGCCATTTCCCCCATGCTGGTAAATGAACTCTCCACAATCAAGCCGCCGCATGAGTGGCGTGAAGCCAGGTCCACAGCCACGGCGCCGCCGAGCGAGTGTCCATAGACGATGATATTTTCCGGGGAGAAACCTCGCTTCCCGATCAGATAACGATAGGCGGCTTCCCCATCGCGATAGACGCCCGCTTCGTCCGGAGAGCCCTCGCTCTTCCCGTATCCGCGATAATCGAGCGCCAGGATGTTGACCCCCAGCCGCGAATAGGCTTGCAACTCATCCATTTGACGTCCGATATTGGTGGCGTTGCCGTGCAACCACAGCAAAACCTTCGTGCTGGCGGGATTGGCGCGGAACCAAGCGTTCAGGCAAATGCCGTCTTCTGTAGAGATCCAAACTTCCTCAAGGTCAGCAGGATAGTTTCCCGGCGCAGGAAATCCATCGGGGTAGCGCGGCGGCAAGAAGATGAAGCGGTTTTCAAATGCTCGAAGCACGGCCAGCACCACCACCAGGCCCACTCCGATCACCTGCAGGCGCCTGGCTATGAATTTTAAGATTCGGGGAACCGATCCACGCACGGCCCAGTTTAGATGAAAAGGGAAAGGATAGAAACGGCATTGTGGAAGGAGAAGACTGCCGTCCGGCAGCCTTCAAGTGCCGGGCGATTATTGGCGGGAACAGAGCCGGCGCCCGGCCCCGCAGCGTCTTGCGCGGGGCCGGGCCGGGTTTGAATAAGGGTTACTGGTTATCGTTGCCATTATCACCGTTAGGAGAAATGGTTAAGAATCCACCGCTCCCTTGACGGTTGATATACACCAGCACTTCACCTTTGGCCTCGCGCGCCAGGCGGTCGAATTCCGGCACCGAGGTTACGGGTTGGCGCTGGATACTCTCAATCACGTCCCCTTCCTGAAGGCCCGCTTGCGCGGCAGGACTGTTGGGGTCGATCTGGCTGATCACCACGCCATTGACCCGCGCGGACAAACCCAACTGACTCCGCAGGGATGGCGTGAGGGCTTGCACGGTAATTCCCCGCAGGGTTCCCTGAGTGGGTCCACTGCCGCCCAGTCCATTGCTGGCGCTCAGGTCGGCGGGGCGCTCACCCAGGGTGACCTTCAGCGTCATCGGTTTCCCATCGCGCACGATGTCCAGCGCGGCCACGGCGCCCGGAGACATGTTGGTGACCAGGGCCGTCAACTGGCTCGAATCTCCGATGGTTTGTCCGTTCACTTTGCGGATCACGTCGCCATTCTTCAAGCCCGCCTTATCGGCCGGGCTGTCCGGAGTCACTTGCTCCACCAGTGCCCCGGAGGTGTCGGGAAGGTTGAATTGTTTTGCCAGGTCCGGGGAGAGAACATTCACGGCCACTCCCAGCCATCCTCGCGTCACCTTGCCGTTTTTAACCAGGTCCTCCATCACGTGCCGGACGGTGTTGGAGGGCACGGCAAATCCAATGCCAATGGAAGCGCCTTCGCCTCCAGGACCTTGGCCGGGAACAATCCAGGTGTTAAGGCCCACCACCTGGCCGTGAACGTTCACCAGCGGGCCCCCGGAGTTTCCGGGATTGATGGCGGCGTCGGTCTGGATGTAATTGGACACCATGGTTGCATCCGGCGCCGGCCGGCCGAGGGCGCTCACCGCTCCCCGGGTGACGGTGAAGTCAAGCCCGAAGGGATTGCCAAAGGCCATCACGATATCGCCCACGTGAAGCGTGGAGGAATCCCCCACCGACGCCGTCTTCAAGTCGTGCGCGTCAATCTTCAGCACCGCGACGTCAGTTTGCGGGTCGGCGCCCACCAGTTTGCCTTTGAACGTTCGCTTGTCGGATAGTTGGATTTCTATGTCGGTGGCGTTTTTAATCACGTGATTGTTGGTCACAATATAGCCGTCGGGAGAAACAATCACGCCACTCCCCAAGGCGTGCTCGCGCTGCTCGCGGGGAACATTCGGAAACGCATTACCGAAAAACTGCCTGAAAAATGGGTCGTTCAACATGGGTGACTGTTGAACCTTGATCACTTGTGTGGATTGGATGCTGACGATCGCCGGGGTCACCGTCTCCGCGATTCGCTCGTAGGCCCGATTCTGGCTTTCAAGGACGTTGATGTCGGGGCCATCCAAGCCCGCTCCGGTGGGAATGGCAAAGCTGGGGTTTCCGGCCAAAGCCTGGCCGGGAAAGCCGCGGTGGTCCAAATAGAGAACCGTCGACAGGGCCAGGCACAGGACGCCCACCAGCGTCATGCTCAGCCCCAACAGATTGTCCCGAAGAAATTGTTTGGTAGAATGCTGCATGATTTAATCTTCCTCCTCAATCATTTCGCAACCGCCTCGCCCTATTGCGAGAAGAGTTTCGGAACCCCGCAGGTCGCATATATATTTAGACGCAAGAATAACACTTTTGGTTCACTCATTCACCGGCCTTAAATCATTTTTCCTTTTTGCTCGCATGGCCAATCGGGGCCGCAACCGCTTGGGAAAGCGTGAGAGTGCCTCAGCTAGTCAGTGTTTCAGTGCCAACTCGGCTGTAGCGACAGGCTTTAGCCCGGCATCTTGTTTCCAGCAACATACAATCCGACATGCCGCCCTAAAGGGCGGCGCTACTTATTCCGCTAGGCATGTTACAGGCCACCTTGTGAACGGCGGCCCGAAAAACTGAAATACTGGCGGACTGAGTCACTATCGAAACCCCCATTTTAATCAGGACTTTTAGTGGTAAAAGATTTCTGGATGCCTGTGCTATAATCCGGCGCACGGGTCGGCCCGGCGGGGCAAGGCGCAAAGTCAACGGCGGCCGGCCAAGTTTAGCTTGCTCCTTTTTGAGGTCGAGTAGAACACCGGATCGTGACTTCATTATTGTCAGGAGATTTTCCCCCTCGATTATGGTCCCACCCATCGAACAAAGACGGTCGGAACGCCTGCCCAAGGAAATTCCCATTCGGGTGATCGGGTTTGCCCTGGAGAAGAACGAATTCTCCGAGGACACCACGACGGTCGCGATCAGCCGCGAGGGAGCCCGCATCAAATTGAAGCAAAAAGTGGCTCCCCACTCGACCGTGCGGATCATCAACCTTGAAAATTACAATGAGGCGGATTTTCGCGTCGTCGGGCCCTCAAGTTTGGAGGGCCGTGAAGCCTCCGAGTGGGGCGTCGAGTACGTCGAGTTAGCGCGTAACATTTGGGGCATCGAAATTCCGGCGGTCAAGATTCCGGTGGATGATCCGGGGGCGCTCCTGGAGTGCCGGGTTTGCCACCAGCAGGACAGGCATGTTTTGTCGCCGATGGAAGCTGAGGCGATGAATTCTGCCGGCATCCTCGCGTTAAATTGCGACAAGTGCAACAAGCTTACTTACTGGAACTATGCGGACCCCAGAATGCTCCCCGTCGTATTTCCTCCGCCTGACCTGATTGCGCCGGCGGTGCCCGATAAACCGGTGGAGAAAAAGGGGATCGAGAAGCGCAAGGCAAAACGCCTGGGAATGAAATTGAAGATCCTCGTCCGTAATTCAAAGGGAGTGGAGGAAATCGGTAAGACGGAAGACATCTCCAAGGGCGGAGTCGCCGTGGCACTGGCCATGGATTTGGTGGTGGGCGAGCAAGTAACCGTCATCTGCCCCTACAGTGGACAAGGCAACGAGCCCGGCCAAAAAGCTGAGGTCCGCCGGCGCGCCGCCTTCACCTTCAACGAGCGAAGGCACTACGGATTTCTCTACCTGCACTGACATTGATCTAAGAGATTAAAATCCCTGTAGGGGGACGGCTTGCCGGTCCCCCGTCCTGAGTTTATCACCCGCCATCGAGGGCAGGGCAAGCCCTGCCCCTACAGGCGTACTCCCCACGGGCGCCCACAATGAGCGCCCCGCTCCGGGCGGATTACATCTTTCTGCGGCTATAGGCGGTGCTGACCATGGTGCCCATTACACCGCCTGCCTTGGCCAACTGGATGTCGTAATGGACAGGATAGCCGCCTGAGTCATCGATATTCAGTGCTTGTATCGCGCCGATCATGTACGCCTTGCTCCCGCCGCCCTTGAGTGTTACGGTCGCTCTGGGCGCAGTAATCAAAGCGCAGACAGCGCCGTTCCCGCCTATGGCCACGGGGTTGGTGCCGGCGTAGTTGATTTGAACGCCCGCCGGAGGGACTTCGGTTCCGATGCCCGATCCGGCGATCCCGTTTCCTTTAATGGTCATTGAGGTTTGAACGTTCAATACCACGTAGCCCGAAACCACGATTTGGCCGGTACCCGTTTCCGTGAGTTGGTCCATATCGTAATAAACGGGATTGAGAGGACTGCTCCCTCCAACAATGTTTAAGATTCCGGTACTCAATGTGACGGTGCCGAGCAAATACGGATTGGTTGCGGTTCCATTGCAAGTTTGGCCTGTCATGCAATCCACTGTCCCGGGCGAAGCGGGCATAGTGGGATAGGTAACGGGAATGGCAGGGACGAGAAGTGGAAACGGCCAGGTCCCAGCAACGTAATTTCCAGTGGAGTTGAGTGTAACCCAATTTAAAGGATCAGGCAGCGTCTGGCCGCCGGTGGCCCCTGGCGCGGCGCCAGGGCCGCTGCCCGGGAATTTCGGAGGGCCCGGGGGGAAATTTGGAAGTGGGGGAACAGGTACGGGTGGGCCGTTCACCACCTCGCCCGACACGTTGCTAGAACTGCACCCAGTGCACCCAGCTGGTTGACCGCAGCCCGCGGGTGGGTTTGAACCAATTGTCACATTGCCGCCGATACTGACGTTGCTGCCCACGGTCACACCGCCGTTGGAGCCCACACCAGCGCCAGTGTCAATCACATTGCCGGTGGCCACACCGCAAGCGGCCGCCGCAGAGGCAGTTGTCCCACTCCCATAGGAACCAAGGGACGAGTTATAAGAGTTGGTGCAGATTCCGGGATTTCCAGCTCCGCTGGCTGGCATTCCGACGGAGCAAAAACCGTACAGTGCATTGCCCCAGGTGGGCCAATAGATGGGCTGGATGATGGCCGACTCCTCGGCCGTGGCCACGGTTGCGGTGGCGCTCGAAGGTCCCGTCCAGGTCGCCTTGGCAGTTATCAGCCAGGTCTCCATCGGGCAGGTGTCAATCGAAGGGTTGGGAGAAGTCACGCAGGAAGCAAGTATGTGGGGATCGGTGGGTGGTGGGGTTACATTTACCGTTTGGTAATTCAGCATGGTGGCGTCCACCGTGTAGTAGCCGGAGTTGGCTGCGTCTCCCGAGATTCTATTGGCCGTAAAGGCAGGATCATTCAAGTCCGATTTAAATTTCGTGACGACGTTCGCCAGCACGGGGGGGCCGATAGTGTCGGTCGGATAATTGGAGGAGGACCCTGCCAGGCCCGTACCGTTTCCGTATCCTATGAATTGAACGATAGACCCTTGTCCTGTTCCTGCTGTCGGGCAGCCTCCAAGGGCGGCTGTTTTGCACTGCACAGGCGATTGATCGGAAGTATAGAGGTTGGGATATTTCGGGTCCGTCGGGGTCACATTGTAGTAGGTATTCGCCTGGGTGGGGCTCGCCGCATAATATTCGCTGCTGCGAAGCCAATTGACGGCCCTCTGGATTCCCGCTTTGGCAAGATAGTCCGCCTGGGTGTCCAGTTTGTAGTTATAACTGGCAAAAGTCTCAGAGCGCGCGGTAAAGACGATGGAGGCCGCGAGAACCGATAGAACCAGCATCGCCAGCAGCACCAGAATGAGCGCCACGCCCGTAGGAGTGCGAAGCCGATCCGCGCGATGGCGGGTGGACTTCATTATTTGCGGATAATGGATTGTGTGCATTTTCGTTCGCTCCTTATGGGTAGTAGCCCGTGGTTGGGTTTGGCATGGGCAAGCTTTTCGGATTGACCGGCAAGTATAAGCTGCCGCTGTTATTAACGACATTAACCGCAGCCGACAAGTTCAAGGGGCGGATCTGAGTGGCCATGGTGTACCACTGCACCACGCCCGTTTCCAAGGATTCGGGGTTCACGGCCACGCAGATTGTAATGACGATGGTCCCCACCACGGTAATCTGGTTCGGAACCACGCCCACGGTAACCGTGTTGGGATAGGCAAAGATCGGCTGGCCCGTAGGTCCCGTGCCGGTGGTGGTGTTGAATAAAACCTTTGCCACCATCGGCGACGCAGGAACGTTGTTGGGTGCCGTATAAACAAAGCCCGTAGGTTGGAAGAGACTGGGGAAGGGTACCTGGGCGATCGACCGATACAAGGTGTACAAGGTGTACACCGTACCGTTAATGGTGACCGTCTGTACGGGCGGCTTGGCATACAAGCTGTACTCGACGTACATGATCGTATTGTTTTGGTTGATATCCCCATAAAACTCAAGTGTCGTGGCATTGGATTGAGTGTTATCATTAACCCCGGCTGTGAAGTGAATGAGAAGGCCGCCGCCATAAGGCATCTTATAACTGACGATCGGAGTCGATAAAGGGTGGTTATTCTGGAATTTGGCTTGTATCCATGGGGCTGGAGGAGGTGCCAAGCATGTGCAGGAGGTGGGCTCACAAGCAGTCGAGGGGGAGGGGGTGGGCGGCAGGGGGTAGTAGGTGGTGCCGTCGATCGCGTTCGAGGTTGAAAAGACCTGAACCAGCTCCTGACTCGGCCCCGTATCCACGGAAAGCCAATCCCCCGGATTGATTCCAGTGAGATCGCTAACAGGTAAGAACTGCGTACATCCATTGGAAGTGAGAGCAGCAGTGGAAGTCTTGTTTGCCGTAAACGCCGGGTTGTAACCCGCTTGGCCGATTTCCTGGGACATGACCTCCAAAGCAGCACGGCCGCTTTGGTTGGATTCCGCCGTCACCTCGTTGCCCTGAAACCGCTTCTGAGATTGCATGATGAAGGGAAAGATCGCCGACATCAGCAGCAGGATGATGAGTACGCTCACCATCATTTCCAGCAGCGAGAATCCGCCGTCCTGAGCTTGTTGCTGGGCCGGAGACGAGTCCCGGTGTTTCGGCAAGCAATCGACCAGAAGCAGTTGCATAGCGGCCTCTCCCTCGCAACGTGAAATTGTTGCCCTGCCACTCAGCATCCATATTCCCTCCGTCGACTGACGGGCAGAAGGAATGGGCAACTGTAGGGGCACCCCTTGTGGGTGCCCTCCATCTTCTGTACGGGCACCCCTTGTGGGTGCCCCATTCTCCGCTGCGGGCTGGAGGATGAGGGCAACCACAAGGGGCGCCCCCACTAATTGGGATTCGATATGTAACTGGTCAATACCACCACCGGCTTGGGAGCGCCCGAAGTGCTCACGGCGGCCTGCGACCAAACACCCACCGTGACTTGTTTCATGGAGGGCACCATCGGAGCGCCACCCGAGGTCACGTCGCTAATTTGCCACATGCGTACATAGGCGGGAGTCGACAGCGCGACGGTCGAACACGGGCCGCTTAACAGATTCCCGTTGATATCCAGGAAGTCCACGTACCCCACGCTTGGCCCGGAAGAAGGACAACTGGGCACCATGCCGGAAGTCACTGCGGGTCCTCCGGAGACCAAACCGGTGTTCCAGGCAGCATCGGTGATCCCCGGGTTGGTCGGTGTAATGGTTGAGTTGCAGGCGCTCACAGAATTAACCGTTTGGGTGCAGGTTGCGTAATTGGCCACTTGGCTGGCGACAGGAAGAGCAGAAGTGTCCGCCCCCGCCGCCCCAAAGGAGAGCAGCTTCTCCATCTTGTCCTGGGCGTAAATGGTGGCGCGCGTCACTTCCGTGCCCTGGTTTTTGTTCGTTACTGTCGCTTGAAAGATCAAAGTCCCAAGGCCAAAAACCCCGATCATCGCCACCAGAACCGCGATCATGGTTTCGATCAAAGTGGTGCCACGACCTGTCTGTGGGAATTCCATAGCCCGCCCCCCTTGCTTTAAGAATTTGCGCTTGGCTATTATCATAAGCCCTCGAACCGGTCGATGATAAACTTCGGTGTCCGTGCCCTTGGTAGTGCCGACCTTTAGGTCGGCACCTTTCTTTCAACGATTGAAAAATGCCGCCCTAAAGGGCGGCGCAACTAACGGAGGCCCCAGCCGGCACCGTCCCACATGTAGGTCGCCACTTGTCCGCCAAGAGACACGGTGACGGCATCAATGAGCCCATTCGCGCTCTTGATGTAAAGGACGGCGCCGCCGTTTCCAAGCGGGTTTCCCGTATTATCCACCGGCGATCCGCGCGTGTTGAAGTACATATAGAGCAGACCCGTACAAGTAGCCGGGTTTCCCACAATAGTTCCCGGATATTGGCTCCCGGTAATGCTCGCAGGGCGGCAGATACGAAAAGTATTGCCTTGCGAAATATATTGGCTTCCACCTTCCAGTTGAGGCGCGGTAAACGACTGGTAAGGGCCGGTGCATTTCGTGTCGAACTTGGGATTCATGCTGGGGTCGCCGGGGGCGGTGGACGGCGTGTCGCCACACAACTTCTCCATGACATAGGTGTTTGGCGTAACCGTGGGATCAACCACCAGCCGGTAAGGCGCGTACTGTGAAGCAGCCTTCATCCGGGTCACATTCAAGTAACTGGATACGGCTGTGGCATCCGCGTGCAGCCGGTAGCCCTTGATGGCGTTAAAGGCGGAGGGCAGGGCCATGGCGGTGATGATGCCCATGACGAGCAAGACCACCAGGATCTCCAAGAGCGAGAACCCTGCTCCACCGATTGAGCGCCGGCTGCCGGCTCCTGTTCCAATCTCTGGCCGGATTAAGCCACCATCGCACCGGTGCAGGCTAGATTGCAATCCGTTTTCGCCTGGCGTGGAACGTGCTTCAGGAAAAATCAAGTCTGCCTGACTTGCCGTATCCAAGATTGCGCCTCCTAAGTACTGGATGAGGTCGTACCTTGGGCGGATATTACTATGCAATGGATGCCCTCCGCAAGGGCTTTTTGAGTGCTTGTCCAAAGCCGGTGAGGGCGCAGATGAACCCGGGGATTCTTGAGATCGAGGCATTTTTCCCACTTAAAGTCCGTGCCGTGATGCGGAACGTAGGGGTACGGCTTGCCGTACCCTTTTCGCATTGCCTGCGACGCCGGAGGGTAGGGCAAGCCCTACCCCTACCTCCGGATCATGCTTGAGATTCACTTATCGACAATTCTTTGTCGATGTTTCGGCATAAGGCTCTGAATCATTACATTGTATGGCACATTTATGTCCAAAGCACGGTATCGGATCTAAATGAATGAAAACAAGCCGACAATTGAGAGGATAGGCCATTGACAAGAAAATCCATTCATTTGATTTTGTAACTTTTTTACCCATGTCGGGAAGAGGTTCGATGGGTATTATGATCAAACTCCGCAAAAGTCTTGGGCACATTCAACCAAGGCATCGGCACATTGTGCGATTTCAGGCAGGTTGACGTACTCAACCGTCGAATGCATACCTGCGCCACCTGGGCCAAAGAGGATACTGGCAATCCCAGCCTGGTTGAGCAGCGCCGCATCGGTCCAAAAGCTCTGCGCTCCGAATTTGGCGGAAGGTCCGACAACCTTCCTCGCGCACGCCATCAGAGTCTGCGCGATGGGAGATTCCCGCGCTGTCTCGAGAGCCAACGCCGAGTAGCCCATGCGGATGCGAGCTCGAAATTTCCGGTCTTGATTGCAGAGATCCGATAAGATGTCGTCGAGCTCCCCCTTGAAGATTGAAGCGTCTTCTCCGGGGAGCAGCCGACGCTCCACGCTAAGCAGGCACCGGGCAGGATAGCTGGACAATTCCTGCCCTCCCGAAACGATGGAAGCGTGAACTGATCCATGTCCAAGGAGGGGATGCGGGGGACGCTGCTCCAATTCCTTTTGAAGGATTTCAATCCCGCCCAGCACGCGGCCCATCATGGCGATAGCATCGAGCCCCTCCTGAGGCCGGCTGCCATGGGCGGCTTTTCCCAAACTCTCGATCTCCGCCCACACAAACCCCTTGTGCGCGGTCGCCACTTCGAGCCCGGTAGGCTCCATCACTATGGCGGCGTCGGTGGTGATTTCTTCGAGCAAAGCGCGCGTGCCCAAACTTTTGTATTCCTCGTCCGCCACCGCCGCTATCAAAACGTCACCGCGCAATCGAGGACCTTCCGCCAGGACTGCGGCCGCCATCAGCGCGGCGGCGATTCCGCCCTTCATGTCCTGGGCGCCGCGGCCATAGAGCCGATTGTTCTTAATCTCCGCTGAAAACGGGGCTTCCATGCCGGCCACGCCCACCGTGTCCAAATGGCCGTTGAGCATCAAACTTCTTCCGCCGCCGCGGCCGCGCAAAACCCCCACTATGTTGGCGCGCCCATGCCCCAACTTCCGGATGCGAGTCTTCAATCCTGCCAGGCGGAGGAAGTCCGCCACCCAGGCAGCGATCTTTGCTTCGCCGCTCCCTCCGGGCACCAGCTCCGGATTGATGGATTCAATTTTTACCAGGTCGGCCAGGATATCCGCCACCCGGTTGCGGTCATTCATGTTGAAATCTTATTCCAATCTGGTCAGAAAATGTGCAACAACTCGAGTCCCGCGAGCGCCGCCAGAGGAGCCGCCATGGCCATTATCGCCCAGCGAAACTGCTTCGGCGCACCACAGGCGGGCGGATGGAAATGATGGTGGAGGAAGGCGAAGAGCGTGGAGAGTGGAATAACAAAACCTGCAATATAGTAAACCCAGGGCAGTATCGGAAAGGAAGCCATCGACTCTCCTGAAACATTAAAAGCCCACAAGGTGCCCAGCAGGGGCAGGCACTCCGCTGCGTACAGGACGAGCTTGAGTTTTGTTCGGTCTGCCAGAAACTGATTTCCTTCGGGAAAGACAAACACAAAATGCAAAAAAGAAGGGGGCAGAATAGCAAGAGCGAGGATGAGGCAAATGAGCTGGCCTTGGAGCAAGGCAAAACGAAAACTGGTGACGGTCATCACTTTCGCCGTCAAGATTGCACCGACTAAGTTCCACCGAGATCCGTGAAAGAAGTCGATGACGGTGTAGTTCGCGTTCAGGCTGGCAAACAGAACCATCAGAATCAGCGCGAGAATGTAAAGCGCCCGGGAGGGCGAACTTTGCGGCATCCTTAACATGTAAAACGCCAGCGCGCCATAAAGCAGGGCGCCCAGGAGGGTGATGGCTTGCAATCGCATTGATCGAAATAGGTCTTCCCCTTCAGTGGGAAAGACAAACTTGGAAAATTTCCTGGATTGCGGCTCGTAGAGACCGTAGCGGACTCGCATGTAGTCATCGCGGGACATCGAGATCAGGCCATCCCGGGTCTGCACCTCCGGCCGGAGGAGGGCGCGGCCCATGGGCGTGCTGGAGCGCCCGGCGACATCCTCCTGCTGCCAGCCCCATTGCAATTTCAACCAGTCGCGAATCGACTGCCACGCACCAAACGGCGGCCGGAGGAGGTCAACCCGATAAAAATAGCTTTCCCCATCAGCGGAGAAAAAACCGCCGGGTTCGGCGTGATCGAGAATGAGGTGGTCGGTGGATTCCGTCAGGTCATGCGCGACGATCGCATCCGAACTTTCCCCGCGCTGGTAGTAGATTTGATGGCCATCCTCCGACCATAAGAACCATGAAACCTTGCTCGGGGGAGGCAGCGTCCAGACACTTTGGCCGGTTTGCGCGTCGATCACGGAGTGAAGAGGCGGAGGCAAATAAATTTTTGTCCCGTCAGGTGACAATCGCGGCCGCTCTAGGGGAGAAATACGCCAGCTCTGCTCTCCCCTGGCCAATTGCTGAAGGTTGCCGCTCTGGATTTCCACTCGGTCCAATACAACCGCAGGCCCGACGCCGTTCAAGAAAAACAATAATCCGCTGCCCGGTGACCAGAACAACGGTAAGGGCCTTTCAAAACGGAATCCCGCGGGAAATGGCACCGCTGCCCGGCGCGTTTGCAGGAAATCGTAAATTGAGATTCCTCCCCCATCCGATTGCCACGGAACATAGGCAATCTTCGTCCCGTCCGTGGACCACAGGGGGGCGGCGTGTGCATACCTCAAATATTTGACCGGAAGAAAGCGGCCATCGCTATTCGCGATCAGCGCGGCATAATTATAATTTGCATTGACCACGGCCAGGTCCCCGGCGTTGGACCAGGAAATGGTTCCGGCCATCATGACGAAGCGCGCCACTTCCTGTCCGCGCACGGTAGATATGATCAATTCCTCCGAACCCCTCGAAACCATGCGCGGGACATCGGTCGAATCAAAGTAAGCAAAATACTTCCCGTCAGGAGAAGGAATGGGTTGGCGGGAATTCAACTGAGCCGACAGATCGACCCAGGTCAGGAGGGCCACCAGCACGACCGCTGCCGCCCCTCCACCGATGGAGACGGGCCGCGAAAAGCGCGCCCGCTCGATTTTGGAGCTCATCATTTTACTTTCTCGATGGTAACTGGATTATAGCATGTGATGTCAAGGGGGTAAACAGCGCGGCAACTGGGAAGGCGACAAACCTGGAAGGCATGGTTGCCCAGCTTCACAATTTCGAGTACTATCCTTCGGTCTGCTCATCGGCAGAGATTATTTTTCGTGATCCGGTACGCCTCGCTCCATGGGAACAACTGCGGAAACAACATCCCTGAGCAACCACAAAGGTCCACGCCGCAAAATTCCATTCTTGCTTCGCCTGGTGATTTATCTCATCATCCTGGGCCTGGTGGTCCTGGCGGCCGCCGCAGGTCTTGCCTACCGGCGGGTGCAACAGAGTTTGCCGCAACTGGATGGCGCGATCCGGGTGCAGGGACTCGCGAACAAAGTGGAAGTAAGAAGAGACGCGCGCGGCGTGCCCCACCTGCGCGCCCAATCCCTGGAAGATTTGGTCTTTGCCCAGGGCTACGTAACCGCGCAGGACCGCTTATGGCAAATGGACCTCAGCCGGCGCCTGGCGTTCGGGGAGCTCGCTGAGATTTTCGGCGAGGGTTTGCTGCCCAGGGATATTGAAAATCGCACTCTGGGCTTCCGCCAGGTCGCTCAGCGCGCGGTGGAGGAAATGGACCCTGATACAAAAAGGCTGATCGGCGCCTACACCCGGGGTGTCAACGCCTTCATCCAGTCTCACAAAGATTCCCTTCCAATCGAGTTTTCGCTTCTCCGCTACCAGCCGGGCCCATGGGAACCGGCCGATTCTTTCGGCATCGCTTTGAACATGGCCAAGGCCCTCAATCTCACCTGGCCCGACGAGTTGATGCGGGAACGCATTCGCTCCCGAGTTTCGCCGGAACTCTACGCTGACCTGTTTCCGGACCGCTCGCCGCTCGACCACCCGGTGGCGGAACCGGTTCCGGCACCCGCGACGCCTCCCCAACATAGCCGCATCGAGCTGCCGCCCGGGCAGGAGTCACTCGATCCCATACTGGTTTCGTTGCTGCCAGCGTGCGGCGAATCTTGTGTGGGCCTGGGAAGCAACAACTGGGTGCTCAACGGGACTCACACCCAATCCGGAAAGCCCCTGCTCGCCAATGATCCCCACCTGGGCCACACCGTTCCGAGCGTCTGGTACATGATTCACTTGAAGGCACCCGGCCTCGATGTTTCCGGAGTGACCTTTGCCGGCCTGCCCCTGGTGGTGATCGGACACAACCAACGAATCGCCTGGGGGATGACCAATACCGGCCCGGATGTGCAGGACCTCTACCAGGAAAGTTTCAATTTGCGCGACCCCAACACATATCTCCATGATGGTGAATGGGTGAACGCCGAGATCAGAAAAGAAACCATCAAAGTCCACCAGAGCGACGATTATGTGTTGACGGTGCGAACCACCCGACACGGCCCGGTGATCTCGCACGATGGCAACCGCGACCTGGCTTTGAGATGGACGGCGCTTGAGCCGCACGCCCTCCGCTTCCCGTTTCTGAAAATCGACCGGGCGCAAAACTGGTCTGAGTTCGTTGACGCGCTCCATGACTTCACCGGCCCCATGCAAAACTTCGTTTATGCGGATGTGGATGGCAACATCGGTTATTACGCTGCGGCCTGGGTGCCCGTGCGAGCGCAGGGTGATGGGTCCGTGCCCAGCATCGGCTCCACGGACGACTACGATTGGACGGGCTATATTCCATTTGAAAGCCTGCCTCACTCCTACAATCCGCACAGCGGCATCATTGCCACCGCGAACGCGCGCGTCGTCCCGGATGACTATCCGTATTTCATCACCCATAAATGGGATCCGGGGTATAGGATCGCGCGTATTTATCAATTGCTCGAAGCAAAGAATAAATTCACAGTCGGGGAAATGCTGCGAGTGCAAACCGACATCCACTCGCTTTTGGATGAGTGGCTGGCGAAGCAACTCTTGAGTGCCGCCCAGGCGCGCCCACCTTCGAATCCGGACGCGCAGTACGCCTTGACCCAACTGAAAAGTTGGGACGATGAAGCGCGCGCCGATTCGGCGGCGACCCTGGTTTGCGAGGTCACTCGCAAGGCGCTGCTGGAAAGAATTCTCAGACCAAAATTGGGCGACGATTTTTCCGGGTATGCGTGGTCCATGAGTTCGATTTTTCTCCAAAATGTTTTGAGCAACCATTGGACTCGCTGGCTGCCGCCGGGTGATGCGGATTTTAACGTCACGCTCACGGCGAGCCTGGAAGAAGGCGTGGAGGGGATTCCGGGGTTGGTCGGGTCAAAGACTCGGGATGACTGGCAATGGGGCAAAACCATTCCTCTTACTTTCAGGCATCCCTTGAGCAGCAGTTTGCCGCTGGTGGGGCGTTACTTAAATGTGGGTCCCGTGCCCCAGGCGGGGACGCAGACCACGGTGAAGCAGACGACGCCGACCCTGGGTCCATCCATGCGCATGGTGGTGGATTTTTCCGATTTCGATAACTCAGTCCAGAATATTACGCTGGGCGAGTCAGGCCAGGCGTTGAGTCCCTACTACAAGGACCAGTTCGACGCCTGGTATAACGGGCGCAGCTTCCCCATGCTCTTCAGCGACCATGAGGTGGAAAACGGGACAAGACATCTGTTGGTCCTCGACCCGGCCGGCCGCTGATTCTTCCGATGGGAAACGTCGCATCCCGGGTCTTGGAAATCTTCTCCTCCTAATGGTCGGGGGAAAAAGTCGGGCAATTACGCCCTGACTTTCCGAAATTATGCGCCGCGGTGTCTGGCGGCGGAAAGGCTGGAGGAAAAACTTGGGCTATCGATTTCCATTTCGCTGGTCAGCCAGTTCATTTTGGCTACTTCTTTTATTATTCGCACCCTCTTTGGTTGCGTTGCCCGCCGCGGGCCAAACTGTGCCGCCGTTGGAGTTGAATTACCATTTGCGCCTGGCACGCCCCACCACCCACCTGGTGGAAGTCCAGATTGATGTGGCCAGAGTGACTTCGCCCTCCCTCGATTTTGTCTTGCCCGCCTGGTCCCCGGGCCGCTATGCCATTTATGATTTCGCCAAGAACGTCCAGGAGTTTGAGGCGCTGGACGGGCAAGGGCGGGCTCTCGAATGGACTCAGCGCGACAAGCAAACCTGGCACGTGGACACCCCTGCCCGCGCAGGCGGCGTCCGGGTGCGCTACCGGGTATATGCCAATGACCTGAATGGCTCGTTTTCTCAATTCGATTCCACCCATTTGAATTTGAATGGCGCCTCGGTTTATATGTACGTGGAAGGGCACAAGGCGGATTCCCTCACCCTCACTCTGGAAGATTTACCCGACGAGGCGCCGGCATGGAAAATAATCAGCGGGTTTTCACCTTCCACCGAGCAAAAGACATTCTCTGTGCCCAGCTATGACCGTTTGATTGACACGCCGCTGGAATTGTGCGGGGAGTGCCAGCTCGATGAGTTTCGAGACCACGACAAGACTTTTCGTGTGCTCATCCATAATTACACGGCGGAAGAGATTGATGCCAGGGACGCCGCCAACGCCCCCACGGCCGTGCTGATGACCGGAATCACGGATCAACTGAAAAAAATCGTGCACTCTGAAATGGCGATGATGCCCGCCCCCGATTTTGATACTTACACTTTCATCTTCCACTTTGCGCCTGAAATTTCGCTTGGCGATGGCATGGAGCATTTGAATTCCACCCAGATCATCACGCGCGGATCTCTGGATGTGGAGACGGCTCAGGACGCGGTGGAAACCGCCGCGCACGAGTTTTTTCACCTTTGGAACGTGAAGCGATTGCGCCCTGCCGCGCTTGGCCCCTTTGACTATACGAAGGAAAATTACACCCGCTCGCTGTGGTTTGCCGAGGGCGTCACCAGCTATTATGCCTACGTCCAGCTTCTGCGCTCCGGCATCTGGAGTCGCGAAGTTTTTCTCAATCACCTGGCGGATGAAATCCGCACGCTGGAATTGGAGCCTGGCCGCGAACTGATGTCCGCTGAAAGTTCCAGCTTCCATGCCTGGTTTTATGACCGCGCGCCGCAAATGCAGGAGACTAATTTCCCCAACTCCACCATCTCCTACTACAACAAAGGCGCGTTGCTCGGGATGCTGCTGGACCTTGAAATTCGCTCGCGCACTCACGGGAGGAAATCTCTGGACGATCTCATGCGTTCACTGTACCAGAGTTTCTATGCAGCGCCTCCTGCCACAATATACGGGCCCGGGCACGGCTACGAGGAGAAGGATTTACTCGAAGCGACGAACGCCCTGACGGGAAGCGACTTCACCGAGTTCTTCAACAAATACGTGGCCGGGACGGAACCGCTTCCCTGCGCGCAGACGCTGGCGCTTGCCGGCCTGGAGCTGCAGACAAGCGTCGCTTCTGATGCGACCCCTTGGATTGGCATTTCCGCCCAACAGGAAGACCGCGGATTGCGCATCACCTCTGTGCGTCCGGGAAGCGGGGCCGATCTGGGGGGATTAAGCGCGGGCGATCTTCTGCTGAACGTGGATGAGCTATCTCTGGCCACCACGGCGCTGAAAGACCGGCTGAAGATCTACCCCCCCGGCGCCGAAGTCCCTTTCACCGTCGAACGGCACAACCGGCGGGAGAGAATCACAGTGAAACTGTCCGCTCCGGTGAAAGATCAATATTCGATTGATGAGTTGCCGGCGGCCACCGCCGAGCAAAAAGCAATCGGTGACGCCTGGTTGCATGTTGAGGACTGAAGAGGAAAGAATTTTGGCGGATCAATTTCAGCCCCTGGCCTGACGACGCCGCGCCACACCATCGGAGTAGATTGGTTGAGCCTGTCTCTGGAGGCGAGAGAAAGCGCATTAAGAATCCCAGGAATTGCCTGCACGCGCCATTTGGCTCTTGCGGAGGCAAAACCAACCCAAATTTCTAGCCCATTTTCCCGCCCGCCTATTGGGTATCGCCATTTTTATCAAGACGATACGCGCAAAGCCAAAAAGCCGCAGTATGGTAAGTCACTTTGAATTAGTAAGCATCCCTTGGCAGAGCCGGGGGGCTTTAGTCTGTGAGCCACTCTGTGCGGCTGCGAGGTCGCTAACGCGGCCCCACAAAACCACGGGGTATGGTGTTGCGAGCGCTGGGCAACCGATTCTCAAGCTCCCCCAGCTTTCTCGGCGCCTCCCAAGTCCGGCACGTTTATGCAAGTCTCAAAGTGTACAGGCAGCGAAAGTGCCGGGACCTGTTGCGCTAAAGAATATGCATCTTGGTGAGCCCCCGACTGCGTACTGCCGGAATTGTCAAACCTTTACTGCCTCCCCGCCCAAGCCGGGGGACCTCCCAAATGAATTAGTTTCGGATGCTGCTTGAGATGGGATTATTGAATATCATGCAGACACACCCCAGGGTCTGAAGTTGCCAAACTCTGCGCTACCAGCTGCCGGGAAATCATGCCGAAATTCCGGAGGAGGTGCAAAATGAGCACGGTATTAGTCATCGTCAGGCGGCAAGGGAGGACTTGTATCGTTCAGGAAATACGCCGCCTGGAACTGGGTGGGAATGCTGGTGAAAGGCATGGGGGACATTTGATAGAAGTCGAAGCAATCCCTCAGGTCATCGGCCCGCGCATCGGCATAGCCCAGCGAAGGCAGGCCGTAGACCTCTTCGATGAACTTCAGGATGCTGCCGAAATCGTGCGTGACATGCGAAACATAGCCATGTTTTGCATAGGGGGAGACCACGATGAGGGGCACGCGAAACCCGTATTCATAGGAATTATAGATCCTTGGCGCAACGTGGTCATACCATCCTCCCCAGTCATCCCAAGTGATGAAGATGGCCGTGTCCGGCCAATAGGGGCTGTTGCCGATGGCATTCACAATCGATGCCACCCAGGCCGGTCCGGAACCATCGGTGACCCCTGGGTGGTCGGATTCCTGGCCCGTCGGCATCACCCAGGTTACCTGGGCCATCTGATTGTTGGCGATATCCAGCAACACCTGTTTTGGGGACAAAATGACGTTGGCCCAATCCGCTCCGGAGCGAAGATGTTGAATGGATTCGGGGGCATTCCAGATGGCGTAAAGAGGAGCGGACGGAGCGTAATACCGCCAATCGATCCCATGAGCGTCCAACTCATCCATCAGGGTGGGATGATCGAAACAAGGGTACGCCTTGAATTGCTCACTGCCTAGAGGGCCGATCAAGCGCACAAACGCAGTAAGAGGAGCCGTGCACCCGGTCCCCCCCACGGTGTTTTCCGCCGCGAACAAATTGCTGCTCGCCGAGGGCGCAGAGGTTCCCGCAATAATGAACTGATGGGCGGGGAAGCTGGGTCCCTGATTGGTTTGAAACATTCGATCCGCGAAGGCGTACTCTTTAGCCAACTGCATATAGGGCTTCACATCGGATGGGACAACGAATTTGAACTGTGGATCGGTGGGCGGACAGTCGGTGGCGTTGGCCGAGCATACCACGGCCACTTTGTCCGCGCCGTCCATTTTTCCATGGTCGTACATCTTCAAAAATGCAGCATGCGAGTGGTCCAGATCGTAATTGGTGGCCAAGGGCTCCGGCGTAAGCGAGATGGTGTCGCCGGCAGAATTCAACCCACTGTCCGCGATATCGGCGTTGGGCAAGCCATGAAAAAGATTGTCCGGGGTGCGATTCTCCTGAAAGATCACAACCACGTGATTGATTTTCGCTATGATCGGAGGCGGGGCGGGGGAAGCATTGCTGCTTCCGAATCCTCCCAAGAACTTGATGAAGATGCCCAGGCTGGCCAGCAGGGAGGCGGTGTAAAAAAAGCTCAATCGTTTTGTTCGCTTCACGGCTCCTCCCCCTTGGCTACGGCCTGAGTCCCGCTCGCGCTGCCAAGTATGATCTATGAAAATGAGGTGAGATGCAAGAAATTTGGTCTGTGCAAGCTGAAGTGAAATCACTCTGGCAAAACGAGCTTGATAAGTCCCGGCAGCCAGTGAGCCGTCGGTTTTTAGATTTGAGTGGGTGCGTCGTCAACTGGCATTTAAAGGCACAAATTCGCCGCGCGCTCACCCAATCGCAAAGCGAGAAATGTCCGAATAAATTGGGTAGCAGCGCCCAGGCCAGGCTGGGTCGTCGTATAATGCCGGCCGTGGATCGGCATGACCAAGGTAAAGGCCCTTCATTCCGAGACTGATTGAGCTCAAGACGCAGACCTGGAGACTCGCGCCTGCCGACCAGGAATAGACGCTATGTCATCAAAACAAAAAATGCCGACGATTACGCGGTTAAGTTTATTGCTGTGCTTATGGGTTCTCATGCCGGCATTCACCGGTGGCTTGCGGGCGCAAGGCAGTCCCGACTGGACGGAGCCTTTTCCTGCCTACCGAGTGATGGGCAACATCTACTACGTGGGAAGGCGCGGATTGGCATCGTATCTCATCACTACATCCGAGGGCGATATTCTGATCAACAGCAGTCTCCCAAGCTCGGTGGCGCTGATTCGTGCCAGCGTGGAGAAGTTGGGCTTCCGTTTCACTGACATTAAAATTCTGCTGATCAGCCACGCGCACTGGGACCACTGCGCGGGCAGCGCCCGATTGAAAGAATTAACCGGCGCGAAATACATGGTGATGGACGCGGACGTGCCCGTGGTGGAATCGGGCGGGCGCAGCGATTTCCAGTACGGGAATGACCTGCACAATCTCTATCCGCCGGCGAAAGTTGACCGGGTGCTGCACGATGGCGACGTGGTGACGCTCGGCAACGCCGCGTTGACGGCGCACCTTACTCCCGGACACACCCGCGGCTGCACCACGTGGACCATGAAAGCGCGCGAAGGAAACCGGACCTACAACGTGGTCATTGTGGGCAGTCCTAATGTGAACCCGGGCTACCGGCTGGTCCACAATACGAAATATCCGGAAATCGCCCGCGATTACGAACGCACGTTCCGAGCCCTTCAATCATTCCCCTGCGACGTTTTTCTCGGCGCGCATGGGAATTATTACGGAATGGAGGCCAAATACGCGCGCATGAAAGCGGGCGGCCACAATCCTTTTATCGATCCGGACGGCTACAAAAGTTATGTCGCCGAACGCGAGCGGGCCTTCCGAGCCGAGTTGGCTAAACAAAGTGCGACTCCGTAAGGGCGGGTTTACCCCGCCACCTTCTGCGGGAAGAGAATGTGGTATGGCACGAGGATAAAATGGCGCAGGTCGGTCGCATGACCGCGACAAGTATACCTTGGTCTACGTTTGGATGATCTCAAAACGCAAGCATGAAAGTCTGCGCCGGCCTGTGGGATATTCGGTGACGCGGCGTTTATAGGGACGCGCCTGGATCAAGAATCGGAAGCAGCTCGGAGCGTGCGGCGTCGAGTAATTGCTGATCCGCGCAGACGAACGTCGGTGTTTCCGTATTGTCCGCTGTCTTGAGCACTAGACATCCCGCCAACTGAACGGCATCGTACGCGCGGAGAGCATATCGATCGATCATTTCCATTGCCCCGTCGAGGACAGCGTCACTCAATGCCAGTCGAAGAAACCTGGCCTCCAAATCCTGTTGAAGTCGGTCCAAAATGAGGTTGGCGGTCAAGTGGTCGATATCCCCGCCCCGTTCTCGACGCCTAATGGCAGAACGTGCCTCGACGCCCGCTATCGCTAACACGGCGAATCGATTTTCGGGCGGAATCCTCGCAAGCTGCAGGAGCCGGTCGGTGCCTGGCTCCTGCACATATAGCTTGACCAGCGCGCTCGTCTCAAGATAATAAAGGGCCACTTCAGCGCCTATCGCGCAACACGGTTGCAGATAGGTCGCCACCGCGTATTGCCATGGGCTTGAAATCGGGCAACGCGTCACCCGGTGTCTCCAGAATTGACTTCACTTCCGGCATCAGCCGATTCAGGCGTATCGCCGTCACTGGGAATTGAGGGGACTTGGGGTTGGAAACCTTGCTGGTTAAAATCAGCCGGTTATCGATGGCCCTGCGCAGGGCCGCCTGCCTCTCGGAATCGACAACAGCCCATGTGAAGCCTTCCGAGGTTAGCACCGTATCACGGAACCACTTCAAGGCAACAAAGCTGTACCCCGGTCGAGATTCCGCGCGATCCAATGCCCGAACCAAGTCGGACTGAGGATCGGCTTCTACGACACTCGATTTCCGCGCCTGGCTGACCGGAGGCGTGAGGGTGGCGTGTGCAGGTGGTTGGGAACCGGGTTGGGATGGATGTGAAATCTCTGAGGCTAGCCTGGGAAATCGTTGGGGGGCCTCATGTGCTTGGCGAGCTTGCTGCGGCGGATCTGGATTCCGTTCAAACTCAATGATGATCGAGTCTGTATCTGGCGACCAGTTTTTTTCGAACTCTGAAGTACGCCTCTTGTCTCTCGATTTGCCGTGAAGCCTCGCCCGGCACAAATAGCCCTCTCGCAGCAGACCCAAATCCCGCAAAAGCTCGGGAGCCGCTTTCTCGATCTGCGATTCAATATCTTTTATAGTTTTCTTCATTTAAATTCTCTTTGTTTCCATTTAGTGTAGGCTGCGAAATTCTTCAGCTCCACTTATATCTATGATAGCAAAAATAGTCTCTTTGTCAAGCTAAATCTTGAGTACCCGACTCGCATGAAATTACCATCTGTTGGGAGGAATAAGAGGCAGTCCGGATTAGTCCTGATTTTGGTGGGTGCAGCTCTGTTTGTATACGGCGTCCTAAACTTCAACGAGTCTGGATCAGGAAATGACAGAGTTGATCCTCTCGTTAGCGGCGGTGGCTCATACGGGTATGGCTACAGCTATGGCAGAGAGGCGCGCCTTGAAGCGGCTCTGGGGACCGTTCTGATCGTTTCCGGAACGTATCGATACCGCTCAACAGAATAGCAAGAAAATACAGGAACCCATCAAGTTTCGGCAAGCACACGAAAAGGCGATTCGCGAACCGTCCCCAGCAAGTTGGCTCCAGGCGACCCCCCTTTCATGATTTCGCATTCTCTCTTCTTTTGCGCAGGTAATAGGCGGTTACAGCTACGACCCCGCCGAGTCCCACGAGCGATAGGGCAATCCAATCAAACTCCTTGACCAATTGGACGAGCCTTGGCCAATTATTGCCAAATAAAAATCCGACACAAGTGATGCTTGTGGCCCAAATCACCGCGCCGCTGAAGTCAAAGGCGAGGAAGCGCAGGTACGGCATACTGAACGACCCGGCAAAGAGTCCGGAGAACATGCGCAGTCCGGTGATGAACCGCGCCACAAACACCGCCCATTGGCCGTGCTTCAAATAATAGGTTTGGGCCTTTTGGAAGTGCCTGCCGAAGAAGCCGAGCCGTCGGCGAAGCCACTCCACAAAAGCCTTGCCGCCATAATGCCCTAGGCAATAACCAAGGGTATCGCCGAGACTGGCGCCGGCAATTGCGGTAAGGATGGCGCGTTCCAAATTGATCTTCCCTTCGTGAGCAAGAAACCCGGCGAAGAGCAGGACGGTTTCGCCCGGCACGGGGATTCCGCCGTTTTCCAGCATCACGCCGAAGAAAATCACCCAGTACCCGTAGCGGGCGAAGAATTCGGAGAGGGTTTGGAATATGGTATCGGCCACAGGCGTCTTCATTATGCATGAAGGGTGCTCCGGCAGGTAGTGTCTCAGTTTGCTGTAGCGGCGGTCTCTGACCGCAGGAAGCAATTGAATCAAAAAACGGCGGTCGGAGACCGCCGCTACAAAGGCCACAACCGGTTTGTGCTGCGCCCGATGCGTGATAAAATAGTCCGATAATGCGGGAACCCATTCTTCAGCGATTGGAAAAGCGGATCGTGGTGTGCGACGGCGCCATGGGCACCATGTTGTACTCCAAGGGCATCCCACTGAGCCGCTGCTACGACGAGCTGAATTTGACCTCGCCCCAATTGGTGAAAGATGTTCACCTCGGATATGTGAAAGCTGGGGCAGAGATGCTGGAAACAAATACGTTTGGCGCCAACCGCTTTCGCCTGGAAAAACCGGGCCTGACGGAAAAAGTGCGGGAGATCAACCTGGCAGGCGCCCGGTTGGCTCGGGAAGTTGCCGGAGAAGATCTTTATGTGGCCGGAGCCATCGGGCCGCTCGGGGTCCGTATTGAGCCCCTGGGGCCCACTTCGTTGGATGAGGCGCGCGAAGCCTTCCAAGTGCAGATTGCGGCTTTGGTGGAAGGCGGCGTGGATTTGATCATTGTGGAGACTATGAGCGACTTGCAGGAAGCTCACCAGGCCTTGCTGGCTGCGCGGGCGGTGGCCCCATCTCTTCCTGTGGTCGTGCAGATGACGATTCAGGACGACGGCTCGACGCCCGCCGGAACGCTGCCCGAAGACTTCACCCGGAAGCTCGACGAATGGGGCGCGGACATGATTGGAATCAATTGTAGCGTGGGACCCGCCACCGTGCTCGAAACGTTGGAACGAATGGCTCCGTTAACCACGCGGAAACTTTCCGCGCAACCCAACGCGGGACTCCCGCGGACGGTGGAGGGCAGGAATTTTTATCTCTGCTCACCGGAATACATGGCGAATTTTGCGCGGCGGTTTATTCAGACTGGGGCAAGACTGGTGGGCGGGTGCTGCGGAACCACTCCCGAGCACATCAAGGCCATCAAGGCGGCGGTGAAGTCGTTGAGCCCAAACCCAGCACGAACGGCTGTGGAGTTACACCCAGCGGCAGCCCAGGCTCTAAAACCGGTGCCGATGGAGGCACGTTCGCCCCTGGGCGAAAAACTGGCTCACGGAGCTTTTCCCGTTTTGGTGGAAGTTGTCCCGCCCAAGGGTTGCGACCCGGCGCGCGAAATTGAAGGGGCGCGTTATGTGAGAGAGCAAGGGTTGGATGCGGTCAACGTTCCCGACGGCGCCGGCGCCACCGCGCGCATGAGCGCATTGACGCTGGCGGCCATTCTGGAACAGCGCGTGGGGGTGGACGTGCTGCTCCATTTCAGCTCGCGCGACCGGAACGTGCTCGGAATCCAATCGGACCTTTTGGGCGCTCACGCCCTGGGTATCCGGAACGTGCTCGCCCTGACGCGCGATACGACCCAATTTTCATCCAATCCGGAAACGCATATTTCGGACGTCGATTCCATCGGGTTGGTGAACGTGCTGAATAATCTGAACCGCGGCCTGGACGCGGGGGGAAATCCCCTGGGGACGCAGACCAGTTTCCTGATCGGCGTAGGCGCCAACCCGCAATCGGAAAATATGGATCGGGAACTTCGCCGCTTCGAGTATAAAGTGAACGCGGGCGCGAACTTTGCCCTGGCCCTGCCGGTTTTTGACGTGGCGAAATTAGAGGCGTTCCTGCGGCGCATCGAGCCGATCACGGGAGGACACTTTCCCGTGCTGGCCGGCATTTGGCCGCTTACCAGTTTTCGCAATGCGGAATTTTTGAATAATGAGGTTCCAGGGATTACAATCCCTCCCGGCATCATGGACCGCATGCGCAAAGCCGATACGGGAGACCGGGCGCGCGCGGAAGGAGTGAAGATCGGCCAGGAAGCGTTGCTGGAGATCAGGGATATGGTGCAGGGCGTGCAAATCGCCGCGCCCTTCGGCCGCTACGCGATGGCGGTGGAAGTGGCGCAAGTCTTGAGGCCGAAAGAAAGTTTAAAGGTGGACGGGTGAAGGTTAAAGGGTAAAGGTTAAAAAAAACGGGACGAGTTGCAGGTCAAGGATTCATGTCCATGGATAATGGTGTCATTTGGAAACGTATCCCAACAGGGCATCCGTCATTCCCGCGAAAGCGGGAATGCAGTTCCGTTGGCGGCGCGTTCCCAATGGCTAGCGAAGTGGATTCCCGCTTTCGCGGGCATGACTCAGTGAAAGCCGAATTCTCATGCGTTTTGGAAAAATGGGATCAGCACATTTAGCTTTCGACCATTTTTAACCTTTACCCTTCAACCGTTAAACTTTTTTTGATATGAACCAACCAGCCAAAGTTGGAAAAACCGATTCTTTCGAGAAAAATCTCGAGCGCCTGGACGTCCTGGTCCGGCAATTGGAGGACGCCGACCTCCCCCTCGAAAAGGCCTTGCAGCTTTACGAGGAAGGCATGAAACTCTCGGAGGTTTGTCAGAAGCAATTGGAAGAGGCCGAAGGGCGGGTGGAAATTCTGATGAAAAGGGCGGGCGGCAAAATGACGGCGGAGCCATTTGAGCCCGAGGAGACGGAACCTTCTTGAGCGTGGCGACTTCAGAATCCATCCAACAATACCTGCACGAACAGCGCGCCAGGGTGGACGTGGAACTGAACCGCCTGGTGCCGGCCGCGGAGGCCTACCCGCCTTCCATTCATCAGGCCATGCGCCATTCGGTTTTTGCGGGCGGGAAGCGCCTGCGGCCCATTCTCTGCCAGGAATCGGGGCGCCTGTTTGGCGCAAACGAAGAGAGCTTGCTGCGCCTGGGCGGCGCGCTCGAGTTGATTCACACCTATTCTCTGATCCACGATGACCTTCCCGCGATCGATAATGACGACTTCCGTCGCGGCCAGCCCACGTGCCATCGCGCCTTCGGCGAAGCAACGGCCATTCTGGCAGGGGATGCGCTTTTGACGCTCGCTTTCGAAGTGCTCTCCGCACCCGGACCAAGCAGCGCGAGCGCCCGGGAAGATGCGCGGAAGCTGCGCGTGATCCACGAAGTGGCGCGCGCGATTGGAACACAAGGTGGAATGGTGGGCGGCCAGGTAGTCGATATCGAGGCGACGGGGGGGAAGGCCGGAGAGGCGACGCTGGATTACATCCATTCCTCCAAAACGGGAGCGCTGATTCGCGCCGCGGTCCGCTCCGGCGCCCTCCAGGCTGACGCGCCGGAGGATGGCCTGGCTCGCGTGACTGTTTACGCCGAAAAAGTGGGGCTGGCGTTCCAGATTGCCGACGATTTGCTGGACGTTCACGGCTCCAGGGAGTCACTCGGAAAAACTCCGGGGAAGGATGGGCGGGAAAACAAACTCACTTATCCAGCCTTCCATGGTGTGGAAGAATCGGCGCGAGCCGCGCGGCGCCTGGTCCACGAGGCCAACGAGGCTCTGGAATCCTTCGGGGCGCGGGCGCAGAGACTCCGTGAAATTGCCGAATACCTGATTGCGAGGAACTCTTGATGGATTATCAATACTTGATGAAGATTGATTCGCCCGACGACCTCAAAAAGGTCCCGCGCGAGGACTTGCCCAAGGTCGCGCTGGAGCTGCGGGACTATCTCATCACGGTGGTCTCCCAGGTGGGTGGCCATCTGGCTTCCAGCCTGGGCGCCGTGGAATTGACCCTGGCTCTTCACTACCTTTTCGACACACCTCAAGACAAGCTGGTTTGGGATGTCGGCCATCAAGCCTACGGGCACAAGGTTCTGACCGGACGGCGCGACCGGCTGCCCACCATCCGGCAATACGGCGGGATTTCCGGTTTCCCGGTTCGCGATGAAAGCCCCTACGATACCTTCAACGTGGCGCACGCCGGCACGGCCATCTCCGGGGCGCTGGGCATGGCGGTGGCCCGCGACCTGAAGAAGGAGGATTTTTACGTGGTGGCCGTGGTGGGAGACGCGGGCCTTACTTCAGGGCTGGAACTGGAAGGCATCAATAACTTGGGCACGCTCCAGAAAAAATTGCTGGTGATCCTGAATGACAATGAAATGTCCATTTCGCCCAACGTGGGCGCCATCGAAGGCTATTTGAACCGCGTTGTGCATGGCCAGGCTTACCACCGACTCACTCAGGATGTGGAGAAAATGATTCTGGCGGTTCCCCGCCTCGGTCCCCGCCTGTTGAAACTTTCCAAAGACCTGGTGGAGTCCGCCAAGACCGTGCTCATCCCCGGGCTGGTGTTTGAGGAATTGGGATTTGATTACGTGGGTCCCATCAACGGCCACAATCTGGAGGAATTACTGACCGTCATCGAGAAAGTGAAGGACAACCCGAAACCGACGCTCCTCCACATCGTGACCCAAAAAGGCAAGGGCTACCCGCACGCCGAACAACTTCCCGTGAAATTCCATGGTGTCACCCAGTTTGACATTTCCACCGGCGCATTCCACAAAGCTCCGGCCAAGGCGCCAAGCTACACCGCCGTCTTTGGCAAAGCGATGTGCGATCTGGCGGAGCAGGACTCGCGCGTGGTGGGCATCACGGCCGCCATGTGCGAAGGCACGGGGCTGGACGAATTCTCCAAGCGCTTCCCCGGCCGGTTTTTTGACGTGGGCATCGCCGAGCAACACGCGGTGACTTTCGCCTGCGGCCTGGCTTGCGAAGGAATGCGGCCCGTGGCCGCGATCTATTCCACTTTCCTGCAACGCGCTTACGACCAGGTGATCCACGACGCCTGCCTGATGCACCTGCCGGTATCGTTCGCGCTGGACCGTGGAGGCATTGTGGGCGCGGACGGGCCCACTCACCACGGCCTTTATGACCTCGCCTACCTGAACGCGGCGCCCGGCTTGGTGGTGATGGCGCCCAAAGACGAAAACGAGCTGCGCCAGATGCTCTATACCGCCGTCATGTCAGATGGCCCGGCCGCCTTGCGTTATCCCCGTGGCAATGGCATTGGCATCGCGCTCGATCCCCATTTCAAGAAATTGGAAATCGGCAAAGGCGAAATCATGCACGAGGGGCGCGACATCGCCATCCTCGCACTGGGCAGCATGGTCTATCCCTGCCTGGAGGCGGCGGCCAAGCTGGAGACAGGCGGAATCCGGACTACCGTGATCAATGCCCGATTCATGAAGCCTCTGGACGAAGAACTTTTCTGCGTCCTGGCGGCGGAAAAACAATTTCTGGTGACCGCCGAGGAAGGCACGGAGGCAGGCGGCTTTGGCGCCAGCGTGGCGTCGCTTTTGCAGGACCGCCAAATACCCGCCAGCATCCTCCGTATTGCCGTTCCGGACCGCATCATACCCCACGGCGCGCCCAATTTGTTGCACGCCAAGTACGGTCTGGATGTGGATGGCATCGTAGAAAGAATCCGGACCTTTGCGGGCGAGTCCAAAGTTCACACGGAACCGAAATATCGCTCCATGCCCAGGCCGTAGCCGCATGCCGGGCTATCTTTTGCCGGCGGCAGAGCCAGGTGTTGGGATAATTTCCAAGTTCAAAAACTCCTTTCCGTCATCCCGCCGGGTGTGATAGAGTGAGCGAAGAAAAAGCGAAGTAAAGCCGGCTTGAGTCTTCCGGGGGGCCAACCGTGCACTCAGATTCCAAATTGCTGCTGGCAGGAACACCCGCCACCGTTCAGGGCGCGCTCGATGAAATTCGGGAAAAAACGTTTACCGGACTGAAGCACGGGTCAACCGCCGCCCGCGGAGGCGTTACGGCCGCCAAACACTTCCCTGCTCAAGCGGCGCAGTTTGCTCTCTTTCCAAAATCCATTCCCTCCAGGGTGGTGGAGATTTTGAAAGCGCGCGGTATTGAAAAGCTTTATACACACCAGGCGCGGTGCGTGGAAATCACGAATGAAGGCAGGAATCTGGTGGTGGTCACTCCCACCGCTTCAGGAAAAACTCTCTGCTACAACCTGCCGATTTTGAGCGGGCTGGTGGAAAATCCGGAGGCGCACGCACTCTACCTCTTTCCCACCAAGGCGCTGGCTCAGGACCAACTGGTGGAGCTGAACCGCTGGACGGAAAAGCTGGGCGACGAGGTGCGCACGTTCACTTATGACGGTGACACCCCGCAGGACGCGCGCAAGGCCATCCGCGCTCGCGCCAACCTGGTGATCACGAACCCCGACATGCTCCACGCCGGCATTCTGCCCCACCACACCAAGTGGGAGCGCATGTTTCAGAATCTGCGCTACGTGGTCATTGACGAGCTGCACTATTACCGAGGCGTTTTCGGCAGCCATCTGGCCAACGTGCTGCGCCGTCTGAAGCGCATCGCCGCGTTTTACGGCAGCCGACCGCAATTCATTTGCGCGTCCGCCACCATCGCCAATCCGGCCGAGCTCGCCAACCGAATTCTTGAGGAAGAAGTGGCGCTGGTGGATGAGAACGGCGCGCCCTCGGGCGAAAAATATTTTGTTCTTTATAACCCGCCCGTGGTGAATCCGCAGCTCGGCATCCGGCGTTCTTATTTGCATGAGACCCGGCGCGTGGCGCGAACTTTTCTCGAGCGCAATTTGGAAACCATTATTTTCGCCAACAGCCGCCTGGCCACGGAAATTCTGGTGACTTATTTGAAGGAAGACTTTGCCCGGGGCCCGGCGGGACGCGACGTGATTCGCGGCTATCGGGGCGGGTATCTGCCGCTCGAACGGCGCGAGATCGAGCGTGATTTGCGCGAGGGCCGCCTGCTAGGCGTGGTGGCGACAAACGCGCTTGAACTCGGCATTGACATCGGCTCGCTGGATGTGGCGGTGCTGGCGGGATACCCGGGGACGATCGCGTCCTCGTGGCAGCGGGCGGGGCGGGCCGGCCGGCGCCAAGGCGGGTCCGCCGCGGTGCTGGTGGCCTCCAGCGCGCCGCTCGACCAGTTTATGGTGCAAAATCCGGATTTCTTTTTCGGCCAATCGCCCGAACATGGGTACGTGAATCCGGACAACCTGCACATCTTGTTGAACCATTTGAAGTGCGCGGCGTTTGAATTGCCGCTGCGCGACGATGAGAAATTTGGCGGACTGGACTTGAAGCGTCTTTGCCAACACTTGGAGGAGTTGTGCTTCCTCCACCGGGCGAGCGACGGCTGGCACTGGATTTCCGAAAGCTATCCCGCCGACGCCATTAGCCTGCGCTCCATCTCCTCGGATAATTTCGTGATTATCGATAACACCGGCGAGCCGCGCGTGATGGGAGAAGTCGATTTCACCAGCGCGCTTACCACCGTGCACGAAAAAGCGATTTACCTTCAGGACGGCCAGCAATATCACGTCGAGCGGCTCGATTACGACGACCGCAAGGCCTACGTCCATCGCGTGGAATCGGAGTATTTTACGGACGCGATTTCCTATACCAAGATCAAGGTGTTGGAGATTTTTGAGTCGGCGGAAGTCGGGAGACAGGAGACAGGAGTCAGGCGTCAGGTGACAGGTGAATACAAGGCAGAAGGCAGGAGGCAGAATGCGGAGGCTAGGGAAGGCCAATCGACTTTTGTCAACGCACAACAGACTGCGGACCGCGGACCATTGACTAATGACAGCGGACCGCTTGATGAATTAATCGAAAATCCAAAATCGAAAATCCAAAATGCCAAGAGTCACGGTGAAGTGCAGGTGAACACTCAGGTGGTGGGTTGGAAGAAAATCAAGTTTGGGACCATGGAGAATGTCGGCTCGGGGCAATTGTCCCTTCCCGAACAGGAAATGCACACCACTGCCTTCTGGCTTACGCTCTCCCGCGCGATGCTGGAAGAGCTTCCCTACTCCAGCTTGGAGCGACTGGATGGCGTGAACGGCCTCGCCCACGCGATGCAGGCCATTGCCACGCTGCTTCTGATGTGCGACGCCCGCGATTTGGGCGTGGCGGTGGGAGAGAATGAACAACAGAAGGCGGAAAGCAGAAGGCAGAAAGCAGCAGTTGGGAATCAGCAGGCCGAAGGGCTGGATGCACAGAACGGAAGAGAAGAGGCAGAGATCGGAAACACATCCTCCGCCCTCAAAGTCAACGGACAACGGACCGCGGACGACGGGCGTCTTTCAACCTCAATCCAAAATCCAAAATCTAAAATCAAAAATCTAAGACCCCGAAACCCAATCTTCGAGCCGAACGTCTACTTATACGACAAGTATCCCGGCGGCATTGGTTTCAGTGAGCCACTTTTCCGCATGAGCGCGAGCTTGCTTGCGAATACCAGGAAGTTGATTGAGAATTGTCCCTGCCTTACGGGATGCCCATCGTGCGTGGGCCCCCCGGGAGAGGTGGGAGTAAACGGGAAAGAAGTGGCGTTGTCGATTCTTAGAAAGCTATCGTAAAATCCACGGTCCATCGCCGGCGACCATTTGATTGCCCCTTGGACGAATTGAGTGATAGAGCCAATTGAAATCCCATTTTTTCAATGGCTTCATGACCCAATTCTTGTTATGGCTCAATCAACCGATCGCGGAATGGCCCAATAGGACCACAAAGATATTGGAAATCATCGTTTGAATTACGGAGGAAAAACAAAATGTCGAAAGCTAAGTCAAGATTTATCGCCTGCATGGGAATGCTTATGTTTTTGGGCTTCTGCCACGTTGTGACGGCAAGGGCGTCTGACGCCGCGACCACAACCACAGAAAAGCCGCACGACATTATGGAAAACATCAAATTCCGCAACCTCGGCCCCGCAGTGGGTGGCGGGCGCGTGAGCGCGGTGGTAGGAGTGCCGGGCCAGCCCAACCTTTATTATGCGGGTGCCGCGGCGGGCGGAGTTTTTAAAACCGTGGACGGTGGACTTTCCTGGAAGCCGATCTTTGAAAAGGAGCCGGTCGCATCCATTGGAGCCATCGCCCTTGCGCCCTCTAATCCCAATTTGATCTGGGTGGGGACGGGCGAAGCGAATATCCGCAACGACGTGGTCACCGGCCACGGCGTTTATTTCTCACCCGATGCGGGCGCCAATTGGAAGTTCATGGGTTTGGGCGACGTGGGGCAAATCTCCAGCGTCATTATCAACCCCGCCAATCCCGACATTGTTTTTGTAGGCGCTCTGGGCCACGCCTGGGCACCCAATCCGGACCGCGGTGTGTATCGCACCACCGACGGCGGCAAAACATGGCAGAAAGTTCTGTTTGTCGACGACAAAACAGGCGTAAGCGACATGATTATGGATCCCGGCAACCCGATGGTGCTTTTTGCGGGCATGTGGCAGGTGCAGCGATTCCCCTGGACGCTGGTGAGCGGCGGGCCGTCCAGCGGCATTTACCGGTCCACCGACGGCGGAAGCACCTGGAAAAAATTGACCGAAGGATTGCCTGAAGGTGTGGTGGGCCGCATCGGCCTGGCTGCAGCGCCAAGCAACCCCAACCATATCTACGCGCTGGTGGAAGCCAAGAAGGGCAGGCTTTGGGATTCGAATGATCTCGGCGACCACTGGAAGCAGGTCAGCGACAATCACATGCTTACCGTCCGGGGATTTTATTTCTCCCATCTGTTTGTGGCTCCGAATAATGAAGATAAAATCTATTTCCTGTCCTTCTTGATCGCTGAGTCCACTGATGGCGGGAGGACCGCGCATCCGATCAGCCGTGGGGTCCACCCCGACCATCACGCCTTGTGGATCGATCCGCAAAACCCCAATCGCCTGATCGAAGGTAACGACGGCGGGGTTTATGTTTCTTCCGATGCCGGGCAACACTGGCGCTATCTGGACAATTTGCCCATCGAGCAGTTTTATGCCGTAGCCGCGGACGACCATACGCCCTACAACCTCTGCGGCGGATTGCAGGACAATAATGCCTGGTGCGGTCCCTCCAACAGCCTGGGCTTTGGCGGGATTACCGGTTTTGATTGGATGACCGTGGCAGGCGGGGACGGTGAATACGCGGTACCTGCTGCAGGCCCATCCAATATGGTTTACGCCGACTCGCAAAACGGCAGCATCGCCCAACTCAACACGGAGACGGGATTGGCACACCGCATCCGTCCCTATCTCAACGGGGTGGAGGAATTCGCACTCTCCGACCTGAAATACCGGTTCAATTGGACCTCGCCCATCGCAGTTTCCCGAACCGACCCGAATGAAGTCTACCTGGGAGGCAATGTTCTTTTTCAATCCACGGACGGCGGGACCCACTGGAATGTGATCAGTCCCGATCTGACGCGAAACGACAAGAGCAAACAGGCCCTCCCGGGCGGGCCGATCGAATACGATATCAGCGGAGCTGAAACGTATGACACGATCCTTTCCATGTCCATATCTCCGAACGATCCCAAAGTCATCTGGGTGGGTACGGACGACGGCCTGGTCCAGGTCACCCGGGACGGAGGCCAGCACTGGACCAACGTGACCGCCAACCTACCCGAACTCCCGGAATGGGGACGAATCCAGCAAATCGACGCTGGACCGTCTTCCGCCGGAACGTGTTACGTGGCCGTGGACTTCCACGAGACGGATAACAACCACGCCTACGTTTTCAAAACCCATGACTATGGGCAAACCTGGACGGCCATCTCCAAAGGCTTGCCCGACGACGAGCCTGCGCGCGTGGTCCGCGAGGACCCGAACCACCGCGGCTTTCTGGTGGTGGGCACCGACACCGGGCTCTTCTACTCTGCCAACGACGGCGATGATTGGAAGCCGTTAAAAAGCAATTTCCCCACCGTGCCTGTTTACGACTTGCAATTTATCAAGAGCACGCACGACCTGGTGGTGGCCACCCATGGCCGCGGCCTGTTTGTGATGGACAACATTACTCCGCTCGAAGAACTGACACCTCAGATTGCCTCCGAAGATTTTCACTTGTTCCCCATCCAGACCGCGCATCGGTGGCACACCTGGAATAAACACGGCTTCAGCTCGGGTGGATACGTTGCGCCCAATCCGCCCCCAGGCGCGAGCATTGATTATTACTTGAAGTCGGAGATCAAAGTGAAGCCCGGGGCACCGGGGGCAGAGCCAGGGGGGAGAGGTCCGGGAAGGCCGGGCCAGGGACCGGTTAAGATAACGATCACAGACGCTGACGGCAAACTGGTGAACACCTTACACGCCCCTGCCAAGCAGGGCTTCAATCGCTTTTCCTGGCGCTTGGACTACGAAGGTCCCACCAAGCTCGCGTTCCTCCCGGTTAACCCGCAGGCGGCGGAGAACCCATTCTTCAACCGTAACGCCGGGCCGCCCGTTACTCCCGGGACTTACAAAGTGACGGTCACGGTCAAAGGTCAGAGTCAGACGCAGACCGTCGAAGTGGAAGCCGATCCACGCTTCCATGTGGACAAATCCGTCTTTGAGGCTCAAACCAAGGCGGGCCTTGAGGTGCGCGATGAAGTTTCCGCGCTGAACCGGGCGCTGAATCGCATGGAGAGCTTGCACGCACAAGTGGGCGCAATGGAGAAAGTTCTGCAATCGAGCGGCGAGGGCAGTGAAGAAGTCGTTCCGGCTTCCTACCGCCCTGTGCTTCAACAGGCCCGCGCACTGGACAAGAAGCTGAGGAAAATCGAAGAGGACGTTTACAACACAGAGATTCAGCCCGCGGGCGAGGACGACATTCACTATCTTGCCCGCTTCCATGACCGTCTGACAGGGATATCGCGCGGGATGTTCATGAACTACGACCAGCCACCGAGCGAGCTCATTGTGGATGAAATGGCTTCGCTGCGGAAGGAACTCGATACGCATTTGCAGGCGTTCAATGATTTCCTCAAGACGGACGTGACCGCCTTCAATAAAATGGCGCTGGAAAAGGGCGCTAACACGCTCTTCGCCGGAGACACGATCGAGATCAAAGGTGAAAAAAATGAGGCGGCCGGCGCCGCTCAAACGGGAGGCGGAGGCGGCTCTAGCCCCAGGTGAGAAAAGACAGGGGGAACCCGACAATTCGGTCCGCGACTGCCAACAGTTTTAGTTGAACCATGCTGATTCTCGACGTCGGTTGCGGAAAGAAAAAACTGGACCTGCGCGCCATTGGCCTGGATCGCCAACCGGGGTCTTCGGCGGACATTTTGTGCGAACTGGCGCACTTCCCCTGGCCGATTCGGGATGGGTGCGCGGACAGGATTTTTCTCTCCCACTTTCTCGAACATCAGCATGACATCTTTCGCGCCATGGCGGAGGTGCATCGAATTGCGAAGCCCGGCGCCGAGGTGTTGATTGTGACGCCCCACTACACTTCTCCCGATTCTTATACCGACCCCACGCATCTCTTCCATCTTGGATTTCACAGCTTTGATTATTTCGAACGTGAAAGTTTTCAGGATTTCACCTATCACGCCGGAGGTTTTCGAATCATCGAGCGCCGGTTAACGTTTGGGGGCAATTTCCTGCTCGATAACCTGGGGCGAGCGTTCGCGGGCATTTCAATTGACTTTTACGAAAAGCATCTGGCCTGGACTTTTCCGGCGCGCAACCTTTTTTGCCGCCTCTCAGTGTTGAAATAGCCCGTGCTCGCGATTAGGGGCCGGCAGCGGGCGGATTGAACCCATGAATCTGGAACAAAAACTCGCCCAGCTTAAGAAAGCCACCCACAAGAGCGGCGGCGAAACGGAACTCGAACGCCAGCTTGAATTTTTGCGACGGGTGGGCACCAAAGTGAAGAATCCCGGGACCGCACAACAGGGCGCGCCGCTCCCGGCCCAACGCGTGCCCGAAGGGATTGAGGCGTATGTGGACGGTCGGGTTGAACAAAACTCACGGGGCGAGTTTTTTCTTGCGCGCCAGGCGCTCCCCTTCGGAAGGCCTTACGGCAAACTCCGCATCGGGGACCTCTCGACACGAGATTTGCAGACTCTCAATATGTTTTTGGCTGGCGCCACCCTGCCCGAAGCTTCCCGCCTGATATTTCTGGATACCGAGACCACCGGCCTTGCGGGCGGAACGGGAACTTGCGCCTTCCTGATCGGCCTGGGTGCGGTGGATGGCACTCAATTTGTGGTTCGCCAATTCTTCCTCCGGGATTATCCCGAAGAGGCGGCCATGCTCGATGCGCTCGCCGAAACACTTGAACCTTTTGACGGCATCGTCACTTTCAACGGCAAAACGTTTGATCTCCCCCTGCTCGAAACGCGCTATGCGCTGGCCCGGATGATATCCCCCTTCGCCCGCCTGCTCCATTTGGATCTGCTCCACCCCGCGCGACGACTGTGGAAGCTTCGCCTGGCAAGCTGCAAGCTTGGGCACCTGGAGAGCGAAGTGCTGGGTGTCCACCGTGAAGGTGACGTGGACGGGTCGGAAATTCCCGGGATTTATTTTGATTACTTGCGCACCGGCAACGCCCGCGGGCTGCAACCGGTCTTTTATCACAACGCGCTGGATATTATTTCGCTGGCCGGCCTGACGGTGGAAATGGCGGACGTGATCGGCGCTCATGTTCCGGCGGCTCAGATCACACCACGTACGCGAAGTTTGGCGATGACCTCAAGTATCGACCTCTTTAGTCTCAGTCGAATTTTCGAACGCTCCGGCGCCCGGGACCTTTCGCTTTCCACTTGCCAGCAGGCGCTGGAGGCAGGGCTTCCGCAGCCCATCGAGACGCAGGCGTTGTGGCAACTGGCCACACAATACAAGCGGCGCGGGGAGTACGAACGAGCGCTTGAAATATGGTTTGAGGTCACGCAGCGGGAGGGGCCGCTCGCGCTTCGTGCCTTGCAGGAGCTTGCCATTCATTACGAGCATCGGAAGCGCGACGCGGAAACGGCCCTGGATTACACGGTGCGCGCCTTGGGACGATTGAATTCCGCACCTGTCGGCACCCTGCAAAAACAATTTTCCCACCGCATGAAAAGACTGCGGACCAAGGTCGGAAGGGGCAAAAAGACGCCCGGAAATGGAAGCGGTCAGAAGGGCGGGACGCCGCGTAACTTTAATCCCTTGCAGCAAAAATCATTCGTCTGATATTTCGTCGGCGGAAAGCGACTTGAGAACCACTTGCTTTCGCTCCACGCTCTCCTCGCCCGTGTCCCCATTCACCGTGATGATTTGCAGCTCCCCAACCAGGCGAAGGTAATCCGCGTCTTTCTCCTCGTGCCCCGAGCCGCGCACGATGGCGCCGCTGAATCGATAATATTTTCGGTGAATCTCTTCGGTTTTGAACTCCACATGGTCTTCTTTGCGGGTGCCAATGGTGAGCGAGTAACTGAGAACGGTGTCGGACTCATCGGCATTCTGGTACGCGTCAATCTGGCCTTTCAGCCTACCCTCTTCTTCATGAATCAGGAGGGTATCGTCGGGCCCCAGAAAATGAAACTCTGTATTGATTTCGTCGATGGCGGATTTCGATAGCGCCGCCCTTGGGGCACTCGTCGCGTAAAAAGCGAAGGGGAGAAGGAAATACAGCAGCACACTTTTCCACTTTACCGCCCCTCGGCTAAATTTTCGATGTGGCATTTGAGAGATCATAAATTGTGTAAAATCGATTCACTTTATCCGAACGTTCCGTGCTTTCGCGCCTTTTACTCCCTTTTCAACGGTCAATCGCACGTTGACCCGTCAGGGTAAGTTTATCCTCCCCGGCCCCGCCGGGCAAGCGCGCTCCTGCGCGGATATCCGTGGCTTGACACAGCTCGCCATTTCGGACAGCATCTCACAGCAGTCTTAGTGGGGGGGCGCGAGTTGTGAACCCAAGAAATAACCGCTGGTGCTTTGCCATCACTTGGGCCCTGTCAATCACGGCCTTCCACGGACAAACCATGAATCTTCACAACCCCTATTTGAGCAGCGTTGCAATTATTTCAGGCTTTTCCCGCAAGGACTTTGTGCCGGATGGCGATTTGAAAAAGAAGGCCTGGGTAAAAGCAAAGTGGATTCGATTTGACCACGACATGTCGGGCCGGCTCCATTACCCGGAGGCTGATACGCGGGTGGCTGCCCTGTGGACGGAAAAATTCGTTTACTTTGCATTCAAATGCAAATATTCGGCTCTTAATGTTTATGAGGGCGAGGACGCTTCCAAAGAGCGGTGGGAGCTTTGGAATCGCGACGTGGCGGAGGTTTTCATCAATTCCCAGCCCGAGCGCGTGAGCCATTACTATGAGTTTGAAGTTGCACCCAACAATCAGTGGATTGACCTGGAAATCGACAAAACAAAAACACCGTTTAACGATGCGTCCTGGGATTCGCATTTCGATCACGCCGCCCGCGTTGACTCAAAGAAGCACGTTTGGATTTGCGAGATGCGAATCCCGGTCACATCAATGGGCGTTTCCGCCATGCAACCCAACATGGAATGGCGCCTCAATTTCTACCGGGCGGACGGATTGGGCGACGATACCCAACGCCGCTTCATGGCCTGGAGTATAATTCCGGAAGGAAATTCTTTTCACCAACCGGCGTACTTTGGCATCATCAAATTTTTGAAATGACGGTTATTGAAGGCAGGGATTGTTTTGCCGCAGAATTGAGCCTCAAAACAGCGTTGCCAGCCTGGCGTTTCACTTTTCTGCCCGTTTGTAGCAGCCCAGCACTCGCATGAACTTCGTGACTTCGCCAAGGTGGGCGAGCGCCCTGCGGCAACGATCCTCTTTAACGCTGCCGAGGAAATCCAGATAGAAAAAGTATTCCCAAGGCCGCCCTCGCAAGGGCCGCGACTCCATTTTGGTTAAATCGATCTCGCGCAGGGCAAAAACACTGAGGCATTTGTAGAGGGCCCCGGGGACATTGCGAGTGGAAAAAACTATCGAAACCTTGTTGGCGCCCGCAGGCACAGCGCGAGTCTTGGAAAGCAAAAGAAACCGGGTGAAATTTTCGCGATGATCTTCAAGGTGAGTCTTGAGAATTCGAGCTTGATAGACCGTGGCAGCCGTCCGGCTGGCGATGGCGGCGGCCCCCGGGATCCTTTTTTCCGCCAACATCTTGACGCTCCCCGCCGTGTCATAGAATGGAATCTTCTCCACCCGCGCATGCTGTGTAAAGAACCGGCCGCATTGCGCGAGAGCGACCGGGTGTGAATAAACCTGACTCACGCCGGCGAGGGTGGTGCCGGGAAAAGCGATCAGGTTGTGCACGATCCGGAGACTGGCTTCGGCAATGATGTGCAGCTGATTCTCAAGCAGCAGGTCGTAATTTTCATAGACCGACCCGGCCAAAGTATTTTCGATCGGCACCAGACACAGCCGCGCCGCGCCTTTGGCCACGCTCTCGAAAGTCGCGGAAAAAGTTTCCCTGGGCAGGACGCGAATTTGACGGCCCAGGAGTTTGTAAGCCGCCTCTTCGCTGAACGAACCACGCTCGCCCTGAAATGCCACCGCGGTGTTGACCATGGGATCTGATTCCTCAATCACGAAAAATGCAAGAGCGTCCATCGATTCGGCGTAAAATTGGAGAACGATGAATTAGACGCTCAAGGGCCCGCACCACTTACGCCGAACCGAGGAGCCCTCGAAAAAAGAAATCGGCGTAGGTCTGTGCGAGTTCCGTCTGTTTGACCGGACCTTCCGGTTGGTACCACTGATACAGCCAGTTGATGATGCCCAGCAGAGCAAATGCGGCGGTGCGCGGTGGGAGCAACGACTTGCCCTCCTTCTGCGCCTGGACTTGGGAGATGAGGTTTTCAAGATAGTGGATATACTCCCTCTTTCTAGCATTGATCTTTTTGTGGAGCGCTCCCTTAAGGGACCGATTTTCGTGGAGGATGACGGTGATCTCCTGGTCGCGGGCTCGTACAATCAAATCAATGTGGCCGATGATCGTTTGTCGCAGCTTTTCCCGGGGGTCTGCAATGTTTTTTACTTTCTCCAGAACCGTCTCCTGCAAAATATCCATTCCATAATTCATGATTTCAAACAAAAGATGGTCCTTACTTCCGATGTGATGATACAGCCCCGCCTTGGTGAGGCCGACGGCGGTGGCGATTTCCTGCATCGACGCCCCGTCGTACCCTTTTTCGTAAAACACACGCGCGGCGATGCGGCAAATCTGGCGGAGCCTTTGCTTGGTGTCCTCAGTGTGGGCCATACCGGGAAAACCCGAACAGTCGTTCGTCCGGCAGTGTATCACAAGGGCCTGACGACAAAAAGCAGAAGGCAGCGGGCCCGTGATGGACGGAACCGCGATCAAGAACCAGGTGTCAAGGCGCGCCCCGGTCATGTTGCAAGGTACAGGGTCTGTCGACTTTGACAAGGCAGGGCCACTTTTATTTTCCTTTTTCGCACCCCTGCTTTGCAGGAAAGAAAGCACGCCTTGGAGGCAGAGTTGCCTTCACTGACGAGGAGGGCACCCACGATGGCCTGAGGTGTGTGGAGCTGCTTTGGATGGCGGATTTCCCTGCTGTCAACGCCTGCCCGCTCTAGCCTGGGCCAAAGGTGAAGCGGAGAAGGGCGATTCGATCCCAAAATGTCTATTTAAGCCGAAGTATCTGGGGCTCCGCCAAAATGGGCGTCAATTCACCCGTCCCGAGGTTCTGTATTTTGATTTTTATGGGAAACATTTATTTTATGTTATAGTAATCTGACCTTTGCAAGGCATCAACTACTCGGAATAGTAACCGGCTTGCTACCCTAGATCACCGTGCAAGCTTCATTCCAGGGTCTTGCTTGAAATCGGGAAGAAGGAGAAAATGGAGGTTCGCATCGAATCGACCCACTCCAGTGATGTTGTCGTTCTGTTGCGTTAATTTTTCCAGGACTCGCGTGGGTGCTTCACAGAAATATTTTGCGTGGATAAGTTCCCAAGGTTGAACATGCCGCGCGATTTTGTTCAGATAAATCAGTCAGATTCAAGGAAGAATGTCATCCACGCGCTGCACTTCCAATGGGATCCGCCCATGGGCAAATTGATGAGGGTGGTGCGCGAGACCGAATTTTTGATGGCGGTCGATCTCCGCAGAGGTTCGCCCACGGTGAGGAAATGGTTCGGGACAGAAGTGTCAGGTGTGAACGGCAAACGGGTTTGGGCGCCGGAGAGCTTTGCCAGGGGGTTTTGCGCCCTTTGCGATTTCGCGATTGTTGAATATCAATGCACAGGCATTTACCGTGGCCAAGGTGAGGCGGCCATTCGTTGGAATGATCCCGCCATAGGAGTTGAGTGGCCGGTTGCCGATCCGTTGGTATCAGAAAAGGACCAAAACGCACATACCCTTGCAGACTGGCTGGCTTCATCCCATTCGGAACAATTCAAGTTTCCAACTACCTAAGGTAATGAAGGAGGACTTTTCAGTGAGAATACTGGTCGCCGGCGGAGGTGGGTATTTAGGCTCGGTGTTAATCCCCAAGTTGCTCGCAAGGGATTACTTGACCGATGTCGTGGACTTATTCTGGTTCGGCAACCATCTGCCAAGGGAAGTCAGGATTCTTCACAAAGATATCTTTGATCTCACCACCGAAGATCTGCATGGGTATGACCAGGTTATCTTTCTTGCCGGGCTATCCAACGATCCCATGGCCGAGTTTTCGCCGAGCAAGAATTTCATCTTCAATGCGGCCGCGCCCGCTTACCTCGCCTATATTGCCAAGAGGGCTGGAGTGAAGAGATACATCTATGCCTGCTCCTGTTCGGTTTACGGATACACCGAAAATGAGTTGTTCGACGAGACCCGACCGGCATTTTCCAGCAATCCTTACGGCATTTCAAAACTGCAAGGTGAACAAGCCGTGATGCAGTTGGCGGATAAAGATTTTTCGGTGATCTCTCTTCGCAAGGGAACCGTTTGTGGCTATAGTCCGCGAATGCGCTTGGATCTCATAATCAATACCATGTTCAAGGCCGCACTTAAAGACCAGACAATCACTGTGAATAATCCGGCCATTTGGCGCCCCATCCTGAGCATTGAAGATGCGGCCAATGCTTACATCAGATCGGTGGAGGCGAACCCAAATATCTCCGGCATTTTTAATATCGCTTCGGGGAACTACACCGTGGGTGAGATTGGGGATTTGGTAAAAATCGCCATCGAGGATCAAATGGGAATCAAAATCAATCTTGTGATCAATCACATTCAGGACTTCCGGAACTATAAAGTAAGCATCGAAAAGGCGGCGAACATCCTTAGCTTTCATCCTCAGGATGACGTTAGATCCATCGTGGCGAGTTTAGTCTCCAACATGTCGATGTTCTCCGACTGGGACAATCCCCTATACTACAATATCGCGAGATTGAAAGAACTGGAGGCGGCGTCCGCGGAACAATTAACCGCCCATGCTATGGTTGCAGGGAAATGATATTGAGGCATCAAGATACCTTCTGAACCACTGATAGGAGATTCAAATTGAAGGTCTTTCTCATCGGTGCGAACGGCCAATTGGGCACTGATTTACATCGGATATTCGTTTCCGAGGGAACTTCTGTTGTACCAGTAACTCACAGGGACCTCGACGTCCGCCATGCCGAGGCGGTGTTTGCTGCGATATCGGAGGCTCGGCCTGATGTGGTGGTCAGTACAGCTGCTTACCACAGGGTCGAGGAGTGTGAGACACAAGCCGCCCTGGCTTTTGAAGTCAATGCCCTGGGTGCGCGGAACCTGGCCCAGGCGTGCGACCGGGCTGGTTGTGTTCTGGTCAATTTCAGCACGGATTTCGTCTTTGATGGCAGGCAACGAAAGCCCTATTCTGAGGTTGACGTGCCCCATCCGCTAAGCGTCTACGGGGCCTCCAAATTGTCAGGGGAGCATCTTGTCGCCGCGGTATTTGACCGATATTTAGTGATTCGCACCTGCGGCCTTTATGGGCTCGCGGGCAGCAGCGGCAAGGGTGGGAATTTCGTCGAGACGATGCTTAAGAAAGCGGCGGCTAAGACGCCTATCCGCGTAGTGAAAGACCAGGTCCTGACTCCCACTTTCACGTCCGATCTGGCTGAGGCGGTCGTGAAGTTAATCCGAACCGAGCGGTTTGGACTTATTCACATATCAAGCGAGGGCGAATGTTCATGGTATGAGTTCGCCAAAACGATCTTCGAACTCGAAAAGCTGGAGGTCGATCTCGCTCCCGTCTCAACCGGTCAATTTCCCAGCACCGTAAAACGTCCATCATATTCTGTCTTGCTGAAAGAGCGGCTCAACGCCACAGGCATTAAGACAGCCCGGTGGGAGGACGCTCTAGCCCGTTACTTGTTGGCGCGTGGCGTCAAGCATGCGGCGACGGCCGTGGACCCTCGTTGACCTTCTCTGCGCCTTTGAACATAACCTGCAAATATAAGTTCTGGCTGGCAATCGTTGGGTTAAATAGCTTTCGGATTTGCTAAGTTTATCGTAACCTCGATTTTACGCATTGCACGGACGAAAGGGAGGAGGACCGTCCGACATGGTGAAGATCAATCATGTAGCCATCGTGGGAGGGTGTGGGCACGTAGGTTTGCCCCTGGGGATAGTTCTTGCCGCCCACGGTGGGTATCAAGTTACTTTAATTGATATTGACACCAAAAAAGTCGACGCAGTCAACGCGGGACAAATGCCGTTTCGGGAAACGGGCGCTGAAGAGGTTCTCCGGCAGGTTATCAAACAAAACCTCTGTGCCACCACGGACTCGGCTTCGCTCCGAACTGCCGACGCTGTCATCACAGCGGTTGGGACTCATGTTGACGAGCACTTGAATCCTACGGTCAACGCACTATTCGCGGATGTGGAGCGCACTATACAGGAGATGCAGCAAAACTCGCTGCTGGTTTTACGCAGCACGGTTTATCCCGGTGTGACTCGTCTGATATTTGAATTGATCCGGGCCCGGAATGTCCACATCCACGTGGCGTTTTGCCCGGAAAGGATCGTCGAAGGAAAGGCGTTGGAAGAATTGAACAAGTTGCCCCAGATCATTTCCGCCTTCGAACCCAAAGCTCTTGAAAAAGCGCGTGAACTTTTCGGCCGGATCGCCCCCCAAATCATCGAACTTACTCCGCTCGAGGCCGAATTGGCGAAGCTCTTCAGCAACAGTTGGCGTTACCTGAACTTTGCCATATCGAACCAGTTTTTCATGTTGGCGCAGAGCCATGGGGCGGATTTTTATAAGATTCACGACGCGGTCACGCGCAATTATCCCCGCATGAGTGCGTTCCAGCGCGCGGGATTCACGGGTGGGCCGTGCCTGCTCAAAGACACCTTGCACCTTTCTGCCTTCTCAGGCAACGACTTTTTCATGGGGCACGCGGCGATGTTGATTAACGAAGGTTTGCCCAGCTTCGTAGTGGACCAGTTGCGGGGAAAGGACCTCGCCAAGCTCCGAGTGGCCATCCTGGGAATGGCCTTCAAAGGAGATTCTGACGACTCTCGGGACAGCCTCTCCTACAAGCTGAAAAAGCTGCTGCAGCTTCACGCCCTCGAAGTGATCTGCACAGATCCTTTTGTACCCGACCCCACCCTGGTCCCGCTTGAGGAGGCCATCAACCGTGCCGACATCATCATTCTCGGCGCTCCACACTCGGCCTACCGGAATCTCAAATTTCCCGCGGAGAAAACTGTCGTAGAAATCTGGGGATTTTGGCCGGAACGCGGGAAAGTGTCTGCTTCCGATCCATTGGACGCAAAAATCTAGTGTCATGATGCGATACATCACAAAATTCCGCGAAAGTTATGACCTGGTTATAGGAAGGGGCTTCAAGACAGGCATCCAAAGCAATCGAATTCTCCTTACCGCTATTTTGGGAACTATCCTCAAGCTATGGCTAGTCACGGGGCAACGCCTGACCGCAGTGTATGGCCCCCATGACGACCTTCTATTTTTGTCGCACGCAAGAAACCTTGAGGCTTTCAAATGGCTGGGTAGTTACAACAATCTGACGCTCTCCAAGGGGATGTTCTATCCGCTCTGGATTGCAGTGGTTCAAGCCGTTGGCTTACCACTCCTCATGGCTCAACATATCCTGTATGTTTTCGCCTGCGCAGTGACGGCCCGAGCCCTGCGCCCGCGTCTACAAAACCCGATAGTAAGGTTGCTTCTGTACCTCTTCCTGTTATTCAACCCCATGAGTTATGATGTTGAAACTACAACTCGACTCCAAAGGGATAGTTTCTATTCATCTCTGACCCTTCTGGTCGTCGCCTGCTCTATTGCTCTGCTGCTCAGGCTCAACCGAACGTTGCGAGTGACGGCCGGATGGTCGGTAGCCCTCGGAATATCACTCTCAGGTTTTTGGCTGACCAGGGAAGAGGGCCCGTGGATTGCGCCACAGTTGATGATTATCCTCGGAGCGGCATTGATCCTTTTGTGGTTGGAGAAACCGCCTAAGTGGCCTAAGTTGGTCGTTGTGGGCGGGCTACCCCTTCTCTTGCTCCTTTTGTCTTCAGGTGTGGTGGCAACGATAAATAAGTTCAAATACGGTGTCTTTTGCACCGTGGAATTTAAGGATTCGGACTTCCTTGGTGCTTACGGAGCTTTGACCCGCGTAAAACCTGTGCAATGGAAACCCTATTACCTTCTACAAAAGGAAACCAGGGAGAGAATCTATACTGTCAGTCCAGCTTTCGCAGAACTTAAACCGTTTCTGGAAGGACCAGTCGGGGTGGCATGGACATTTAATAGTTGTACGGGCGCTGGTCTCTGCGACGATATAGGAGGCGGATGGCTCGCCTGGGCATTCCGCGAAGCTGTTGCGGAAGCCGGCTATTATAAGTCTGCACCGTCAGCGATGGCCTATTATCGCCGGCTTGCGTCCGAGATTAACGCCGCCTGTGAAGCGAATCGGCTGGATTGTCTTCCCCCACGTTCCACGATGATGCCCGTTTGGCATCACGAGTATGATAGGATTTTTATCCATACGTTGATACGGTCTGCAGGGTATCTGTCCAGATTGTCCGGCTTCAACGTGCAACCCGGACCGAGCGCCATTCCAATATCTGATTTTGATCTTTTCAGCGACATGACCCGTGAGCGCATCTCCCCTCCTCAAACCGGTCACCTTCGTGTAGCAGGATGGGCGTTTGTTCAGCCACCTTCAAGGTTAAGCTTTGCCATAATTGCGAAAAACGGTCAACAAGCTGACTTCAGCATTACGCGCTCAGCCAGCCCCGACGTCTACGATTATTTCCTTGCCCGTGGCCAGGACATCCCCTCTGCCCACGATGCGCGGTTCCAGATCACCACGTCTTGTTACCCCGATTGTTCACTGGTCATCGACGGGGAGAACGGCGCGTCCAAGAAGATCCCGCTAGATAGGACTGTGATCGGAGGAGTAAGCCCATCGTTGAGCTATTATTTTGATTCCATCATGTATTCCCAGGACATTCCTCTGTACTCGACAGGACCTGACAGAATCAAGGTGAAGATGCTGGATAAAATCGCCAAGTCCTATCAGGTTCTAATGCCAGCCATCACTCTCCTTTCACTTGCCGCATATCTGGTCTGCACCGTCTTTGTTCTAAGAAGGCGTCTTGCTCCACAACTCTGGATTATCGCCACGTCCATGCTTATGGCGATCGGGGCGAGGCTTGGACTGTTGTCCGTTATTGACGTCACATTGTTTCACGGCATTAACCCACGATATCTACAGCCGCTCTATCCCTTGCTCATACTCTTCCAGTTTGTTGCCATTGCCGCTTGCGTCGGTCTCGTTCGGATGCATCTCGTTTCGAGAACTGGCGGGAACAAGGTACATCCTCGGTGATTTTTCAGCATTTCACTGGGAGTTTGAATTGCGAAGGCGTGCTTTGCCTACCATCTGCCACCCCCAGCGGCAGGATTCGAGATTCAGGCGAAACAATTGATGGAATACGGCCATGGCCGCACGAGCCGGTAGTGGGACGTGCTGGCCCCTTCCGACGCTTGCGTCCTCGATGAGTTTCTTCCCGCGTAGAACGACCAAGCCGCGGTAGAGATTAAAGAACGGGAAGCCCGCTCCCATCACCCGCTCCGTTTCATAGCCCGCCTGACGCAGCAAAGGGTCGATCTCCGACGGGCGGAAGTGCTTACGGTGGCCGATATGCCTGTCGAAGGCGGACATGGGACCGCCAGGCGCTGTCACCACCAGTAAACAGCCTGGGCCCATGTATTCGCGGGCGCTTTTCAACAACTGGCAAGGATCATCCACGTGCTCGATCACTTCCGAGCAAACGGCATGAGTTGCCCAGCCGCGCTGGTCCTGGGGTGGAGTAATATTGTCCAGCAGATTACGTTGCACGAATTGCGCGTCAGGGACTTTTCTCCGCGAAATTTCTACCCCTGCTTGACTCAATTCCAGTCCCAATATTTCAGCCGAAGGGAACCTGGCGCGTACCGCGACAGCCATGTCGCCCTGGCCGCTCCCGATATCCAGCAGGCGCACACCCCGCCCGGAACCTCGCAGCCCAAGCAGCGAGAATATTACTCTCCGGCGGTATGCCAGCGCGGGGTTGACCTGAGCACTTTGGTTGTAATCATCCCAGTGTCTATCCCAATTGTCGCGATCGAGTGACGCCACTTTCCCTCCAGACCTTTTATAGCCGCCCCGCCTTCAGATCAGGCAGCATGGCCATCATCGAATCGCGCAAAGCCTCGCGAGAGCCGGACCGGCACACCCAACCCAAGCCGCGAATCCGATCTGTATTGAGCCGAACGATAGGAACGTCCCCCTTCCATCCGCGATTTCCTCCGGTGTACTCCAATCGCACTTCGGCCGGATTCAGCCCCATACACTCCACCGCCAGTTGGGCAATCTCTTTCACCTTGATGTAATCGCCCGTGGCCACGTTATGGACGGCGAACCGTCCGGTGGCCCGCTGCGCGGCAAGCAGAACGGCCTCCACCACATCGCGCACGTGAATATAGGACTTGCTCTGCGTGCCGTCACCGAGAATGCGGAGCTTGCGTGGATCCTTCAACAATTGACGCAAAAAATCAAAGCCCACGCCATGCGTCTGCCGCGGCCCGACCACATTCCCGAAGCGGAATACGCGGCCGGCAAAATCAAACATGTGGCAGTAGGCGGCAATCAGGGCCTCGCCCGCCAGCTTGCTGGCCCCGTAGGTGGAGATCGGGGTCAGTGGACCATGGTCCTCGCTGATTTCCTTTTCACCCAAGTCGCCATAAATCCCGCTGCCCGAAGCGTAGAGGATCGTCGTCGTTCCGGACCGCCGCATGACCTCCACGACGTTATTCGTAAGGCAGGTGCCTTCTCGAAAGTCGATATCGGGCTCAGTGGCCGCGCGCGCGATGTCGGGATTGGAAGCGAGATGGATCACGACGTCGTGTCCGGCCATAGCTGTCGTGAGGCGATCGATGTCCTTGACATCGCCGCGCACGACACTGAAGCGTGGATCACCGCTGTGCTGTTGGTAGTGCCATTCCCGACCGGAAGAAAAATTGTCATAGAGCGTCACGGCCGCTACGGATCGATCCGCCAACAGGCGGTCGGCAAAGTGGCTGCCAATGAATCCGGCCCCACCTACGAGGAAATATCTCAGTGAAGTGTTGTTTTCTGGTCTCATTCGCAAAGTACCGGGTGGTATCTCAAGCTTAGCATGCCAGGTTGTAGAGATGCTCGTTTCAATATGCTAAGATTAGGCGCGTAGCAATCCAACTTTCTGAGCTTATCATGTCTAATAAGAATTTCCTCTCGCGATGGCTGGGCACATCGTCAATGCTTTCCATCCCGCGCAGGGCAACCTGGCGCGTGATCACATGGCTGCTGGCCCAGCGTAACATGGCGGCTGTTCCAGCACCCCAGGATTCGTATCGCTCCGAAGACTACAATCTGATCCGTCGCGTCATTTCGGAAACGGACATGCTGTTAGTGCAAGACGAAGCCTACCAACTGCTCTCCTGCGCACGGGGAACTGGCAAAATCCAGGGCGAAATCGCTGAAGTGGGAGTTTATCGCGGTGGCTCTGCCCGCCTGATGTGTGAAGTGAGAGGAAACCGGGCACTTTACCTGTTCGATACGTTCGGCGGTTTGCCGAGCACCGATCAACTTGACTCTCGCTTTGGTGCTGGACAGTACGCGGCTTCATTCGAGAAGGTGCAGGCCTATCTCGCTGACTTCCCTAATGTACATATCTATAAGGGATTGTTTCCCACCACCAGCGGCCCCATTGCAGACAAGCGATTTTCGTTTGTGCACGTGGACGTGGACCTTTACGAGCCCACCCGGGATTGCTTGGAATTTTTCTACCCGCGGGTCAATCCCGGAGGGATGTTCATGATTCACGACTATTTGTGGGCGGAAGGGGTGCGCAAAGCCGTGCAGGATTTCTTTGCCACCCGCCCGGAACCTATCCTCGAACTCGCAGGCGCCTATTGCGGGATCATTAGGATGTAGCGCCCATGCGCTAAGAAATGCCTACACGAGCCTGCATACCCCAAACAATCCGATTCCGAATTTGTAGCGGTAGCAACTGATTTGGTGGGGCAAGAATCCGGCTCGGACCAGAAGCGGCCAGAAGTCATGGAACTCGTAGTACATTTTGTGATCGTCCATCTCTTCTGGCGGGCTCGTCTTCAGGCGGAAGGCCGAAAACTCCAGAAACCACTTCCCGCGCCAGGTAGGAACGCTCAGCAGGCAAGTGCCACCCGGCGCCAAAATGCGGCGAAATTCCTTCAGCGCGGCTAACGGATCCCACACGTGCTCCAGGACCGAGATACACATAACCAGATCCTGCGATTCCGATTCGACGCCGCTCAGCACCTGAGGCAAGTAGCCCTCCAGCGCCCGAACCTTTGGATGAGTCTTTAAGTCCGGCGAAAGCGAGATATCCGCCAGCACCGCTGAACTGACCTTGTCCAGAACGCCCCGCGTGAAGGTAGCGTGATAGCCACATCCAATGTCGGCTATGCGAAGCTGATTAAAATCCTTGATCGTGCGCCGTATCTCATGGGCCGACAGCCAGATCCCAAAGCGATCCACCACCGTCAGTGGTCGTGAACCGGCACCAAAAGACTCTTTCCGCACTGGCACATTTAGGGGAAATAAGTTTGACATTGGCTCACTGGGACGTGGCGGACTTTCGTTTGACATAGAGCGCTGTGGCGTGCAACAGCAACGTGAAAGCGTAATTGATGAATCCGGCACTGATCAGAAGAAATCCCATTACCGCGAGGTGGCTGAGCCGAAACAAGGCTTCTTGCGGAAGGCGGAATCTCATCTTCCAGTACTCGATAACCAGAGGGGCAATTAATGCCAGGCCTGCCAAAAATGCAGCACCACTAAACACCATCGAGCGGTTATAACGAAAAACGCCAAGCCACTTTTTCTTGCTTTTTTCGGAATAGTCGTACAGCACTTGTGCGATGCAGCCGCAATAGAAACTTTGCAGCCCAATAATGCTCAGCGCCAAACCGGCCAGCATCCAGTGCAGCGAGAAAGTAATCGGGCCGATCGTAACTGGCCCGCCGGCCAGGGGAAGGGTCAACATGAGCCCTAGGCCAAGCATGGTCAGACCGGGCTTTAAGACAAAAAAATCCACGCCATTCACCAGCATGACCCTCAAGTTGATCCAGGCAGCCTGCCACGGGGAGAACCAGCCTGCTCGCTTGTGGTGACTGAGGCGCCCTTCCTGGTCTTTCAGAAAACGGACCGGCACTTCAGCCGTCCGGAGACCCATTCGAACCGATTTCAAAACCATTTCCGATGCGTACTCCCAAGACTGCGAATGCAGGTCCATCTTGCACAGTGCATCCCGCGTGATTCCGCGCATCCCACAATGAATGTCGGAAAACGAACTGGCGTACAGAAAATTAAGCACCCAGGTGGTTACGGGGGTGCCGAGATACTCGTGGAGCCAAGGCATCGAGCCTGGCTCGATGTACCCGCGGAAGCGCGAGCCCATCACGTATTCGTAGCCACCCCGAAAACGCTCGATGAACTGCTCCAGTTGGCGAAAGTCATAAGTGCAATCGGCGTCGCCCATCAGAACGTATTCCCCGCGAATAAACGGGATCGCGTCAATGTAGGCGCGGCCCAGTCCGCGCTTCGGCGACTTCAATACGCGGGCGCCCTTAGACAGTGCCACTTCAGCCGTGGCATCGGTGGAGCTGTCAATAATGAGAACCTCGCCTCGCACTTTAGCCCGCCGAAGACCTTCCTTGCACCAGTCCACGAACCGCCCGATCATCAGTTCTTCGTTAAGAGCCGGGATAACGATAGAAAGCTCGGGGTTCTCGACGTCGTCTTCCGGGATCAGCAGACTGAGTTCGCGGTCTTCTCCACAACTTTCAGGTTGAGAACGATCGATCTTTAGAGATCCGCCCATCACAAACCCTGCCTACAATTGGTAGCCCGATCGGGCCGCATCGGTATGAAACATCTGCACGGTTTCAAGTGAATAATCGTGAAGATCTTTCCCCACCGTCTTCAGCTTCGAAAGGATACCTTCCGTCACCGTGATGATGTGACACCCAATGTCGTCGGCCTGAAAAATATTCAGCAACTCCCGGGGGCTGGCCCAAATCAGCTCGGTATTGGAATATGCCGAGACCATTTCCACTGCTGCAGCCATCATCGGCACCGGGTCACGCCCGGTGTCGGCGATCCGCCCGGCAAACACCGAGATCACCGCCGGCGCGCCTCCCCCCAGGGCCACCGCAGCATCCCAAACCTGATCCATGGTCAGTACGGCGGTGACGTTAACTTTCACTCCCGAATGTGCCAGCCGGCTCACCAACTCCATCGAGGACTGGCGCCGCGTATTCGTCACAGGAATTTTGACGTACACATTCTCAGCCCAGGCTGCAATCTTGTGCGCCTGTCTCTCCATCTCCCCAAACTCGTCGGCAAAAACCTCAAATGAAATAGGCCGATCAGTGACAACTTCCAAGACCTCATGGGCGAACATCTCATAGTCCTTCACTCCTGCGGCACGCATCAAGGTGGGATTCGTTGTAAAGCCGCGAATGAGCGGATTGCCTCTCGATTTCAGAATCTGTTCGCGATCCGCTCCGTCGGCGAATATCTTAACTCTCAACTCGGAAAGAGCTCTCATGCGGTCTCCCCAGTTCCCTTTAGGATCCACTCGACCGCCTGCGGCAGAGACGCCACACGCGCGTCGGGAGCAAACGCGGGAGGCTGTTCCGCATAGCCACGATCGATCCAGATGGTCTTACATCCCGCGCTCGCGCCGGCGTCGATGTCGCGCCAACGATCGCCGATCAGGTAACTGCGGTTCAGGTCAATTCCATACTGCCGTACCGCCCGGGTTATTAGGCCCGGGCGTGGTTTACGGCAATCGCAGCCATCTTGATCGTCGTGGTAGCACGCCAGCACACCGTCCAACGGCAGTTCCGCGCACAGGCGGCGACCCATCTCCTCTACGATCTCCCGCTGTTGGGTCCCACGAGCAACGTCCGGCTGATTCGTGACTACTAGAAGAAGAAAATCGCGATTTTTGAGCCGGGCTAGAACCTCTGCCGTCCCCGGAGGGATCCGAAGGTCGGCAGGCTCTACCGGAGGGTACGGTTTGCCATCCCTCAGCAACACTTCGTTCAGCACGCCGTCTCGGTCCAGAAAAACGGCGCGGCGCAACTCGCGGGTCGCTAATGATTCCCAGCGAGTGGCAGTTCGCTGCAGGGCGGGGTGCGAGACCAGCAGGTGCCATACCACGGCCTGAAAAGCCTCTGCATGTGGCGTGATGCGATCCGGATGAACGGTCGGGATAAGGACGCACGCATCAGCAATTCGCGCCGTGTAACCGCCATCCCGGCCTACAATCCCAAAAATGCTGGCCCCCACCGATTTGGCGTAGTTGAGCGCCATAACGATGTTAGGGCTCACGTTCAGTTCGATGCTCCCTCCACCCACCGAGAAAACCAGAACTGCGTCCCCAGCCCGCAGACGGCTGACTCGCAGCCACTCTGCAAACACGGTTGGCCAGCCTTCGTCGTTAATCCGGGCAGTCAGCTCTGAAATATTGTCAGTGGGGGAATAAGCCTCAAATCCGGCAAGTTTCCGGAAATCGTTCACAGCGTGCGAAGCATTGGCGGCACTGCCGCCGACACCCAGTATGAACAAGCGGCCGAAGCGCTCGCGAACATTCACCAGCATTGCGGCCATCTTCTCAATGGCGGCGGCGTCCAACCTCCGTGCAATTTCCTCTACTTCACCAAGAAAGGAGGATGAGAATTCCATAGAAGTTTTGATGATGCTTGATATCTGCTGCAAGCAAGCGTTCAGTCTAAACTAGCTCCCACGTTTACCCTGCGCTTCAAACGACGAGGAGCGGCGGCCTCAGGTGTTCGCAGATTCGAAAGCAGTTGCATTCTATATGGTTTCATCTGAGGTTTTCAAGAACTCGATTGTATCTCGCAATCCCTCGGGAGAGCCGATTTCATAAAACCGTTCATGCACTTCGAAAGCTGCCAGTTTCCCATCGCTGAGCAAACCTTGGTAGACAGTTGCAAGGTCACGCGCCTCCCCCTCGGGAATCGCCGTAAAGACGTTTCGCTCGAATGCCCCAAGACCGTAGTCGATGTGGTGCATAGCGGGTGTCCGATTTCGCTTATCGTACTTCAGAATAACCCTGCCATCGTACTCAACGTTGCTGCTATCGTAAAGGTCATCGTTGCGATACACGGTCATCAGCCCAGGAAGGCCGTCACGGTGGAAAGCTGCTTCAATAGCCCCGTAGTCGCAGGTGAGGTAGGAATCACCATAAAGTACGAAAAAGTACTCCGGCAGCAGTTGCAGCGCCTTTCGGATGGCACCTGCTGTTCCCAGCAGCATGGGACCGTCGAACGAGTAGTCGATCCTGATCCCAAGTGTTGAACCGTCCCCCAGGGTTTGCCGAATACGCTCCCCCATATAACCTACCAAAAGCACAACACGCCCGATCCCTCGGCGTTTAAGGAGTTTGAGTTGGTGCCAGAGGAAGGGGTGGCCGGAAAATTCAATCAAGGCTTTGGGAACGCGTGAAGTGAGCGGGCGAAGCCGTGTCGCCAGTCCACCCGCCAGAATGACTGCCGGCATAAGTTCCACAGAAGGATTCACACCGATGCTCTAGTCGTACGACATGATGCGGGTACCCTCAAAGTCGAAGCGAAACCTAACCTCTTTGAGTCCCTGCTCACGCATGGCATGGCGAAGGCGGGTCTTGTCTCTAGCATAAAACATAAGAAACCCTCCACCCCCAGCGCCGATTAGTTTGCCCCCGAGGGCGCCGTTTGCCATGGCGCATTCATACCATTGATCGATTCTTGCGTTGCTCATGCTCGCGCTACGGCCCTTCTTTTGTTCCCAGTGGACATTCATGAGTCGGCCGAACTCGGCCACGTCCCCTTTTTCCAACGCCTTCTTGGTGCAAAAGGCCAGTTCCTTGATGACGTGAAGGTTTGCGGTCATGTCCGAGTCTCCCCGCTTGCTCTTGTCATCTTGCTCTTTCAGAATTGCAGATGCCGAGCGCGAGTAGCCCGTGAAGAATAATAGCAGATTGTCCTCCAGGTTAAATAAGGTCTCTTCTGAGATATCCAGAGCAAAGGCCTTCACCGTTCCATCTCTTTCGAACTCGAAACAAGTGATACCTCCGTAGGCCGCAATGTATTGGTCCTGTTTACCGATCGGGCTGCCCAGGATGTCTATCTCGACATGACACGCTTGCTCCGCCAATTCATGGGGGTGGACCAAATTCTTGTTGTATGCGTGCAAGGCTCTCAGTAGAGCCGTTGTAAAACTGCCGGACGAACCGAGACCCGTCCCCGCCGGGATATCAGCCATGCTGGAGATTTCCAGATTTCTCGTTCGGATGGTTAGCGCTCGTAGAACCTCGCGGATAATGGGATGCTTGATATCATCGATCGAGGCAGCTTCCTCCAAATGGGAATACTTGAGCAGAAAACCATCAATGAAACGGCGGTGAATATTGATGTAAACGTATTTGTCGATGGCCCCGGCAATGACAAAGCCTCCATGTGCGCGCGAGTAGGAGGACAAGTCTGTTCCTCCTCCGCCCAGCGAAACCCGCAAAGGTGAACGCGTGATGATCATAATTGCGATTAGTATGTCGACTCAGAGTCGTTGAACTGGCCCACTGTTCGCTGGACCTGTTTGATTAGACATCCAGGCCCCCCATGCCAGGAGAGGGACAAGAAATCCATAGCTGCGATGCGAAATGGCCACTATTAGGTTCCCTTCCTGGTTGTGAAATCCTTAATAATCGTTCGAATAGAATTGTTTGTCCGTGACCCGTTTGAGCGAATGCAACCGCGGACCGGCTCCTGCTGCCAGGACGACACCTTTCATGCATCGTCCCGAACTGTAAAATTTCGGGCGATGCCATGCAAAGTCAGGAATTGGGGCGAAGTTTGTTCGCAAGTTTTTAGGATTGAGACCCGGTCGTTCTGTAGAGTCTTTCATACAAGTATGCTTCCTCCTCCACCCGCGGGAGGGACACGTGACGCATTCGTTCCTTGATTCCATTCAGGATCCGGGGGTTATCGACAATCAACTTCAACTTGCCTGCCAGGTCCTTTTCATCGCCAACCTGGAAAGTAAATCCATTGGCCGAATCCTTTATTTTTTCGGCCATCCCTCCAATATTGGACGCAACTACAGGTACATTGCATGCAAGCGCTTCATGCAGAATGAGCGGATAGTTTTCATACCAGACTGACGGCACAATAATCACGTCGATGTTCGCCAGAATCTCGCCAACTTGTTCTTCGGTGTAAGTTCCACAGAATTTGATTCGTTCGTCGTCCCCGGCGATTTGCTGGAGAATTCGAAAGTAGGCTTTATCGTGGAAGGCTGCACCGTAAACTCGCACTTCGGCATTGGCGGGATTAAGTTCCCGGAAGGCTTTGAGCAACACATGTAGGCCCTTATGCGGAGATAATCCTCCACAATAGCCGAAAACGATTTTATCACTTTGTTCGTACCGCTTGGAATTCGATTTCAAGTACTGAAAGTCCAATCCGTGCGGAATTATCTGGATGTTCAAATCGGGAAACTCGTTCCTAAATACAGCGGCCAGGAATTTGGATGGGGCGACAACGGCTTTCGCTCCGGCCAGAATCTCTTTGCCAGCCGCTAAACGGCTTTTGACAAATGCGGGCTCCAATTCCGGGCACAGCTTGCCGCAGGCCGCAGCACCCTCCGGCCCCATGCATAGCGATCCCGCGCTCGTTTGCAGGGTGAACTTGGGGCATATCATCCAGAAGTCGGTCAGGGTGAACACATAGGGGATTCCCAGGTCGAGCGCAGCTTTGGCGAACGGAGCCAGCCTCATCAGATGCCCAATGTGCAACAAGTCGTACCGTTTCTTCTGCAAAAATTCCCGGGCAAACTTGTAAATTTCCTGGTTTTCGTAATACGAGTGAATGTCAATAGGGGCTGTTTGATGCCGCAAAACGACGACAGGCAAACTCCTATAAACGTAATTCCTTACCAATAGACCCTCACTACGCTCGAACTTTTCCCTTTCCTCGGAAAACGTATAGGCAACGACCTGAACGAAGTTGCCGTTCTTTTGAACGCTGGAGGAAACATTCAGCACAAATTTCTCTGTGCCGGTGTGAAACTCCGGGTAAAATTCATGGACGATATAAAGTATCATCATGGGAAGGCTACACGCCCGCAGTTAATACTCTATCGAAATCAGCCAGAAACCGCTCCGGTGAGCCCTGCCTGGAAAGCGTGAGATATAAGTGGGCGAGCTGGGCTCCGCTGTGCAACGCCAAGAGCTTATAAAGCGCAGCCGCCAAATCGCGCGCCAGGCTTTCATCAACAACTTGATAGATCTCGGCGACGTATGTTTCCAGTAATCCCAAATGATGCAGGAAATGTGGCAAGACCATGTTGTCTTTGTTGGTGTATGAATCTAATTGTTCCCTCATGTGCGGAATCAAGTTTTGAACGAACCCGTCAAGATCATTGCCTTTTGTCAGGCCATCCCGCATTTTGAGCTCACCCTTCTCAGTGGTGTACATGGTCCGAATCCGACCGATCAGACTGCCCACTCCTTCGGAGTCTTTTAGATTAACAATCGCGTCGGCGACGTAATTCGTTCTGAAATAAAGTGAAACAATGTCTCGGAATAGGCCCTCCTGATCTTGGACGGCAGGAAAGGCATAATCAGGGAAGACTTCAGCCAGAAACCTGCTATCGACGTAAGCTCTTTTCAGGAAGTAGTAAGCCGCCCTGTTATGTGAGTGCAGAACGCGGGTACTATAGAGAAAGGCGATCTTATGCCCGTCCTTAATCAGGCGTATGCCGAGATCCAGGTCTTCAGCGTATTTCGTCTTGTATTTGTATTGGTTAAACACATCTCGCTTAATGAGAGCCGCGATATCGCTTATCTGGCCGTTGGAGCGCAGTCCCCAGTGGGACGAACATGATTCATCCCAGGCGAGAATTCGGTCCTTGTCCAGATTGAGTGTCCGGTGATGATTCCAGATGATCGACCGATAAAACAAATCGCAATCAGAGCGCGGGTACTCGGCACAACTAACTGCCACGACATCGTTGTTTTCGACGGTTCTTGCCAATTCCCATAGCCATCTGTCTGTGAGCGGGAGGGCATCTTGCACCGTGAACAGTAGATAGTCTCCCGTCGCGTGTTCAGCTCCTTTATTCCTGGCGTAGGCGTGGTCAAAACTGGAAGGAGGAATCTCCACGAGCTTGGCGCCCTCCTCTTTCGCAACGTCCAGCGTGGCGTCTTTGGACCCGGAATCGACAATAATAATTTCACATTCCCTAACCCCTTTTTGACTGTTCAGCTTTTTCAATAGAGCTCGAAAGCCTTGCCCCGCGTCCTTGGTGGGGATCACTACTGATACCTTTTTGTCGATCAGGGGCAGACTGGCTTCAGAGGAGGGATTGTTAAGGTCAGGAAGGAGATGTGGCCGAAAAATAATTCCGGGGGAGTCCTTTGGTTTTCGCAGCCTCTGGATGGCCAGGCGGTTGGCGTTCTTGACTCCATAGAGCCGGCAAAACCATAAGTACTTGCGGAAATTGGCGATGCTAAAGGCACGTGGGTCCGGCGCCGAAAGAGGTTCTCGTGTGGCCACCCGCCAAAGAAACTTGATGACCTTCCTTCTCCTGCTCGATGCAGGTAAGAGGCTGTCGCGCAATCTGTGATAATGCTGAAGAGTTCTCCATCCGTGAGAACCTTGAATCTGGCTTAAAACGGCTTCCAAATCATGGACCTTCTGCTCCCGCCGGACTAACGATATCTGGATCGCCTGTGCTGATTGCACTTTTTGATCTAAGCAGGAGGAAAGCTCACGAATCGCTCCCTCTTTTTCGGCCACTTGCGAAGTTAGCGCATGAATTGCCTGCTCCTTCTGAACTATCTGTAAAGAGAGCTCTCGAGACACGTCTTCCGTGTGAGTGATCGAGCGTTGCAGATTGACTAGAGTGGCTTCGGCATTGCGGAGGTGACTGTCCTTGTCGGCTAAGCTGCGTTCAAGATGGCCGACCGTCGCTTCGATATTCCCGATATGATTGTCCTTATCGGCTAAGGTGCGTTCAAGGTGGCCGACCGTCGCTTCGATATTCCGGATATGATTGTCCTTGTCCGCGACCGCACGATTCAGATCGCCCACGGCTCGCTGCAGATCATCCCGGGAAACCGTAAGTTCAGTGTTACGTTGCCTCGTCCCTGCAAGGAGATCCTCCTGCCAGACAAGATAGCGCAGGGCAGGTGCCATATTATTAAGCTGCGCTAAAACGGGGTCGAATTGGGCAAGCACCTCCGGCGAATCGATGGGCAAGTCGTCCGTAGCGAGCCTGGAAAGCAATTCGTATGTCGGCAAGATCTGGGGAGGGGCAGTGAGATCGAATTGGATGTCTTTCAATAAATACCGAGTATGCCGCAATCTGGCGTCAAGGAAATCGCGCTGAAATTCTTCCAGTCGTGTATGATCAATACATTGTTCTAAGCCCAGCGCGCGCGCCATTCGGGCAATTTCGTGTGCGGGATTGTCCATCATGAGGTCGTAATCGACTACGACTCGACGGCTAGAAGCCGTCTCCAGCATAATGGGAACCATATGCTCTAACCACAGATAGTAGGATTTCTCGCTGGGGAAATTGTCACGCGCCTGCAATGAGCGCGCGACGCTGAGAGGATTGCGGATTACAATGACGTAATTGACGTCAAATTCCAAGTGCTGGAACACATTCTTCCAGAATGGCAATAGCCGCCCAAAACGGGGATCTTTCATGCCAAAGGTGTCCGTTACTCTTGTCTTTTGGCGCAAAAGTTCTACCGCGCGCATGTGGAAGGGTATCAGAGTGTCGCGGACCAGTTCATCACCAGGAATGAGTGCGAGGTTGTGCCAATTGTAACCAATCGCAGAGAGTAATTCATCGTTCAACGAATTGACATCCAAGTCTTCCCAGAAGCCTTTCTCATTATTATTTTTCGCCGCAGGCATTAAGTGGTCCCCCAATTCCACTCCTAGCACCTGTAAGGCCCGCGTGATCGCGCTGGTACCCGAGCGGTGCGTGCCGAGGACGACGAAGAGCCGTTTTATGGATCCGACAGACTTCACTGATTCCGTCTTCGGAGCGTGTCCAATCTTGTGCTGGCTGGCCCTCTCCTCTTGAACCGGCTGGAAAGAAGCGGCTGCTCTCGCCGGGCGGTTGGCATTTAGTTGCGCTCGCAATCGCTGAAGTTCAACACTCATTGCTGCTTGTTCGGCCGTTCGGTGTCCAAGGTTGAAAAAGAAACTCTGGATCTTCGCGGCGTCTTCTCCGGAGGCTTTGAATATCTCGTGTAGCGCTGCCGGGAAATCGTTTCCCACGCCCAATACGCCTAGTCCATGACCGTGCCGAAACTCAAAATGCGGGTACTGCTGTTGCAACTCACTCCACACGCGCCAGACGCCAAATTCTCTCTCTCGAACGTTAATGTCGTGGAGCAAGACAACGCCCCTTGAGCTTAACTTGGGAAGCCACGATTCGAAATCGTGCTTCACCGCCTCGTAGGTATGGCACCCGTCGATATGAAGGAGGGTCACCGTACCATCAGCAAAATAAGGGAGTGCTTCATCGAAGGTGCGCTCGATGAGCTGAGAAAAACTTCCATAGAGGGGGTCGTGATGGGCGCGAAGATCCTGGAGCACTTCCGGGCCGTAAAATCCGGAGTGTTCGTCTCCTTTCCAGGTATCCACAGCAAAGCAGGCTGAATTCAATTTCAGCTCTAGAACTGCCTGACAGAAGGCGCAATAGGAATCCCCCCGATGCGTGCCGAGTTCCACAAAGATCTCGGGTCTTAAGACATCAACGAGAAACATGGCAAATGGTGTGTGCTCATGCCATGCGTTAACGGAGGTGAGCCGTTTCGGTGTGGCAAAGAAAATAGGAAAATCCATCACAGATCTAAGATCCCTCATTCAATTTTGACTTGTCTCCCACTGCAACAGCCGCGAAGCCGCGCCCTGCATTTATCGTTTCTGCGAATATTGAGCTGCGCCCTTCGAGTAGGCGAGCACCCTTCGGACTAGGTCGCGCCCACGGGCTGGTGCAAGAGTTCGTTGTACTTATCATAAATCTCGTCGGGCGGCCCATCGGCAAGGAGCACGCCTTCGTGGATCAGGAGTGCTCGCGTGCAGAGTTGTTTGACGGTGGCCATGGAGTGGGAGACATAAACAATCGTCTTGCCGCGCTCGCGAAAATCTTCAATGCGGGCCATACACTTTTGTTGGAAGCCTGCGTCGCCGACGGCGAGTATTTCATCAACCAAAAGAATGTCTGGGTCAACCTCAGCCGCAATCGCAAAACCCAGGCGCATGTACATGCCGGTGGAATATTGTTTGACCGGGGAGTCAATGAAGTCGCCGAGTTCAGCAAATTCCACAATCCCTTCTTCCCGCGCTTGAATCTCGCGGCGGGACATGCCGAGTATCAAACCGTTCATCACAATGTTCTCGCGGCCTGTCAAATCCGCATGAAATCCGGCTCCCAGCTCAATCAATGCGGCGACGTGACCCGAAACTTTGACCACACCCGAGGTGGGTTGGTACACGCCCGCAATGATTTTGAGCGTCGTGCTTTTGCCCGAACCGTTGCGCCCCACGATGCCCACGGTTTCGCCGTCGGAGACGGAGAAGCTGACACCCTTGAGCGCTTCGAAATCAAAAATCTGCGATTTATAGCGCAGGACACGTGTGAAGGCCTCGCGGAGAGTGTCCGGCCGTTCTCGGATCACGCGGAAGCGCTGGACCACATTCTCAAAACGGATGCTGACTTGGCGCAACTCGGATTCACTCCTAGACATAGAAAACGAAGGTGTTTTGGTGTCGGCGGAAAAGAAGATAGCCTGCGATCAGAGCGCCGATCCCGCATCCTAATGACATCGCCACCGACTGTAGGGTGGGAAGTTGCCCGTTGTAAATGGCCAGACGAAACCCATTCAAAATGTACAGCATCGGATTGAACCGAAAAAAAATATGGTACTTTGGCGGGACAAAATCCAATGAATAAATAACCGGCGACGCGTAGAACCATGCGTTAAGGACATTCTGAACGATATGGGATACGTCGCGGAAGAAGACATGGGCCGCCGCGCAAAAAAAACCGCAGCCCAGGGTGAATAAGACAAGGGCCAGGAATGGCACGGGAAGATAGATCCAAGTCCAGTGAAACGGGAACCGCAACACTACAAGTATGACGACCAGTGGAATCATGGAAAGGAGAAAGTTGATCACGTTGGATAGGACCGCCGCCACCGGAAAGACAGCCTTGCCGATGTAAATCTTTTTTAATAGATCTCCGTTTCCGACGATCGATTCCACGGCATACGAAAGCGATTGAGCAAAAAAGGTCCACGGCAGCAGGGTGGCGAGCAGGAAAACCGCGTATTGTTTCACAGGCATTTGCATGACGACGGAAAAAACGGTCGCCAGAATGACCATCATCAGCAGCGGGTTCAGCAGCGCCCAGATGAAGCCGAGGGCTGAGCGCTTGTATCGGACTCGAAGCTCTTTCAGCGCCAGAGCCCAAATCAATTCCCGGTTGCGGCGAACTTCGCTAATCAATTCCAACATTTTTATCCCCAAATCAATTAGCCAGTATAACAGATATCACTCATTGGATACCGGACTTTTCCAGGCCCGAGGCACAGCCCCATGCCGATTTCTGCCGCTAAGTTGCTTCCACCATAGGCTTGCCATCGGGCATACCGTAAGCCTTAACGCCACCAATTCCTGAACTGCCGGAAATGTTCAAAGCCCGCGATGAGGAACGGGACTAACTTCATTCGAAAACCGGAAGCACGGTCGGTACGGTAAGGTCGGCGACAATAGTCGAGCAAGGGCTCGGCAAGCTTTTCCCAATAGAATTGGGGGGCAAGCTGTTGGAGTCTGTTCCGAATCTCCTGGCGCAACTCAATGCTGCCGGCCACGGAGAGAATAGCTTGTTTCCAACCCTCTACATCACCTGTCCGCAGTGTTGTGCCAACATTTTGACGCGAAGCCCAGTCGGCGAGGCAATCACCTTCCGTGAGGATCATCGGCAGTCCCGCCCAAATGTAGTCGAGAATGCGTGTTCGAAAAGCGAGCCGTGTCTCGTAGGACTCAAAGTGGGCCGAGACACCTATATCGGCCTCCATAAAATAGTCCTGGCGCTCCTCAAAGGGTACCCATCCCTCCTTGAAGAATACAGCACGGTTCAACACGCCGAGGTTCTTCGCCAACTCTTCGGCTTCACTTGCAATGGGCGTGGCGCGTTTATTCGGATTGGGGTCCTGGGTGCCGAGGAAGAGCAATTTGATGTCGGAGCGTTCCTGACTAACCAGGGCCAGGGCCTTAATTACGGTAAGGGGGTCGAACCATTGCCATATCCCGCCCCCCCAAATTAACACTGTGTCATCTGGAGCAATGCCAGGAACGATTCCCTTGATGACGGCCTTGGTGTGATGGGGCGGGGACGAGGAAATACCGAAAGGGACCATTCCAATAAGACTTTTGAAACTTGGGTCGCGGCGGCATTCCTCCGGTGTGAGCCTCCCCAAGGCGCAGAGCCGGCCCAACCAATAATCCCTTTGACGGTCGTTCGCGCACAAAAAATAATCTCCCCTAAGAAGTTGGAGATTCAGGTCATGCCATTGCCGGAGGTAGCCCCAGCGAGGAAACTGCGGATGGGCGGCGAGAAGATATTCCAGCAGATAAGGATCATACAGGTCCACCACCAGAAACTTTGCGGCTCTTCGCAAGAAAGGGAAGATGGCCAGCACCAAGCCCTGAATAATGACGACGTCGCTATGGCTGACGGCGGCCCGGAGCCGGCCGGGATGGGCGAGGGTGTTCGGTATCAATTTGACGCCTTCGATGTCGATGTCGATCGACTGGGTCGCGGCCAGGGCGACGTCGAAGTGACGAGCGAGCACTTTGGCCAGTTCGACGCAACGGATCCCCGGTCCCGCGCGTTTTCGGCCGACATTATCGTTAGTGATCAGCAGCACTTGCATGAAGCCAGGCTCGCAATGCGTGAGTCGATGGGCCCGCCGCCGGGTAAGGGTAGAGGCGGTTTGATCGCCAGTCGTGGCCCGCAACTAAAAGACGTGGTGAAGTCCGTTCCGTTCCGAAGCGGACTTGTTTTATACACGGTGAATCTGCTAAAGTCAAAGTCTCCCTGGATTCGCCCGGCAATGACCGCCCTGCTTGCCATGGTCCGGCAGAGTCTAATGCCCAGAGTCATTGGTTAGTCCTTGGTGGCGCGATCGATCGAAAGTTAGAGGGTGGATTCCCACGATCGGAGGAATCAAACTTTGGCGCGAGAGTCGGATGGAAATGGACCAGCATGACTATGCGCATCGCAAAGAAGATTGACGGAAATCTCTTGAAAGAATAGGCCTTCTGACGAAAATTATGATTAAATTTCCGGCTTACCCTCTGTCTATTTCGCAAATAATGAGGAAATAAAACTTTTGCTTGCAATCGTGAGAAGATTTGAGTACCGTGCTAGCAGCATTGACCAGCGTCTGACTATATGAGAATAGCAATATTGGGGACTCGCGGGATACCGGGCCGATACGGAGGATTTGAAACTCTTGCGGAACAGTTGTCGAAACGGCTCGCGGCCAACGGACATGCAGTAACGGTTTATTGCCGCCGGCCCTTCACGACCCCCCAGGACGTTGTTGATCCCGGGATCCGGCGCGTTATTTTACCTACGATATCCAACAAATACTGCGACACAGCCTTTCACACCTTGCTTTCAGCGATCCACGTGCTTTTCATTGATGTCGATTTAGTATTGATGTGCAATGTAGCCAACAGCGTGGTTGCGTGGATCCCGCGATTGTTCGGAATTCCCACCGTGCTCAATGTGGATGGCCTGGACAGAAAACGCAGGAAATGGAACTGGTTCGCTCGCACGTACCTGTATTTTTGCGAACTTTTATCTTTAATCACTCCGACTCGGATTATCACGGATGCCCCGCCGATTCAAAAGTACTTTTGGAAGCGATACCGGAAACGCTCCACCATGATTGCCTATGGCGCTCAAGTTCCTGAGGGCACCGAGACATTGAAGGATTTCGATTTCCCCCCAAACCGCTACATACTTTATGTGAGCCGTTTGGAGCCGGAAAACAATCCCGAACTTGTAATTCGCGCTTATCGGGAAACCCGGACGGACTGGCCGCTACTGATGGTGGGTGGAAACTGCTATGACCCGAAGTATGTTGATCATCTCAAACTTCTCGCCGACCGCCGGGTCATTTTCACCGGCTCCATTTATGGTGAGGATTATTGGCGGCTGATTCGCAATGCCGGGATTTATGTTTCCGCCTGCGAAGTGGGCGGCTACCATCCCGCCCTCATTGAGGCTATGGCGACTCGGAATGCGATCTTATGTCTCGACACGCCTGAGAATCGAGAGACAGCCAGTGATTGCAGCATATATTTTCGGTCTGAACCTTCGGACTTGGCCGGGCATATGGGGCGATTGCTTCAAGACGCCGACCTCCGCCGGGATCTCGCGCGACGGGCCGAGAACCGGGCGTCAAGTCTCTTTGGGTGGGACGAAGTGACCGACAAGTATGAAGCTCTCTTCTCGGAAATGCTGACAGGAGAGATTCCTGCCCCCACCCCTCCCTTAGAACCTGCCCTGGCCCCCCGTGCAGAAATCGAACCCGCCCATCTTGGTATGAGCCTGGGGTCGGCGGAGGATCACCTTTTGGGACTTCGTATTGCCTCCAAAGCGGACAACGGAAAACTGGCGGGGAGATCAGAAAACCACTTTGCCAGCTCACGGTCTGAAACCCGGCGCCGGTCCTGAATCCATTTTCGTTTCGCGGAAATTGCTTTCCGATTCCTCCACAAATGGGTGAATGCGGAAAACAACCTGCGATCGACCAACACCGAATAACCGAGGATCATACAATCCCGCCAAGTCACCGGCAGGAAAAGGCGCAGATAGAGATACGGGGAAATATTCTTCCAGCGCATGATGAAACGGTTTTTTACCGAATGCCAGTTGACCACCAATGGAAGCTCGCGAAAGCGCGCCGGCGTGACTCGGCGGACGTGCCATCCCAGGGCGCGCGGCGTGTAAATGCATCGCCAACCCATCAAATGGGCCCTCCAAGCCAAGTCGGCGTCGTCCCGGCAAAGAAAGAAATCAGCGTCAAGGAATTCACCCATCACGGAGACATCCTCCACCATTCGCCGACGATGGAGGGCGGCTGCCCCCGTTACCCCGAATACAAAGGCCGGCTGGTCGTACTGCCCCCGGTCCACCTCTTCCGAGCCGCGATCGAGGTGGCGAAGATTCCTGCGGAAGTAAATGCCGGTGGAATCAATTACATTCGTTAGTGGTTGGTTTTCCGCCGGACTCCACCGCAAAAGTTTGCCGCTGGCCATGCCGATGGAAGGATCAGCTTCAGCGGCAGCCGCCAGTTCGCTGATGAAGTTGCGACTCAAAATAACATCAGGGTTCAGAAAGAGGATCCAATCGCCTTGGGCGTGCCGAAGCGCCTGATTTTGTGAGGCGGCAAAGCCGCAATTGGTTTCATTGAGGAATGTTTGGTATGCCCCTGTGAGCTTGGAGAGGATATCCCTTGTGTCGTCGCGCGAGCCGTTGTCGACAATAATACATTCCAGGCTCGGGTAATCTTGCTGCTGCAGGGATTCCAGGCACTTCGGCAGAACGCCAGCGTCGTTGTGAGTAACCATGAGAACAGAAACCAACTTTGGCGTCATCTTCAACGGTCCCCTGAATCAGCGCGGGCATTTCATGGGTATCAAGGGCCTCCCGCTGGACCCCCGGCAGCCATTCATAAGCAGCCTTCACCCTCCACTAATATGGCGTGATTTCTACTCAAAAAGAGCCGGGTAGGAGAAAAAATCCGCCTGCCGACAATCATACGGCACTCGGAATTCAGAATTGTTCAACTTTGCCCTTCACCTTCAATCTCCAGTTGCCGTTCAAGATGACTTAAAATATTATACGATGGTTCTTAAGAAGACAACAGGCTTTGCGGGATGCTGGCCCGAAGTTGAAGTTTGAATTATCCACCCACCAGTGCTCCTGATCGGCTCTTGCAAATGGGAAGGCGGGTCTCAACAATCCTTTGTGCGGCAGCGTTTGTTCGTCGTCTCTCGCTGCAAGTTTCCAAGCATACAGTGAATCACCTGTGGTCGCATCCAGTGTGTGGGAGAATCGCATTGTGAATCGAATTGCGCAAAAATTCAATCAGATCGCGATGACCTTCCTTTTCCTTTTCGTTCTGCTCCAACCACTCTCAATCGCGGCGGCTTTTATTGCCTACTCGATGTTGGCCCTGGCATGGCTCATTCGATTGGCATTAGCCCCCAAAGGTATTCTGCGCAGCTCTCCCTTGGACCTGCCCATCTTGATTTATTGGCTGCTTTGTGCGCTGTCGGCGGCGGTCTCTCCGCTGCCTGCATCAGGTTGGGAAGGTATGCGAAAAGTGGACTTGGTCTTTTTGGCCATCGTTGTGTCGCATAACATCCCCACGCTGAATCGTGCCAGGCAGCTGGTGGGCGTTTTGCTATTGGGTACGTTGGTAAGCGTGGCCTACGCTGGGTGGCAATTCGCGGCTGGGGTTGGGCTTCACGTCCGCGACCTGAAACAGGACTCTGTTCTCTTCCAGGCCGGAATTCGTAATGACGACGTAATCCTACGGGTGAACAATCAAATCTTTCGACGCGCTGATAGCTTCTTGAATTATCTTGGTTCAAAAACCGGAAATAAACCGGCGAGGGTGCTGATCGTCCATGACGGGGGCTTTGATGTCCTCAAGGATGCGGTGGCGGTGGCCATTCCCCTGCGAGCCTTGCCCCATTCCAATAACATGGCTGATTGGGGGGTGAACTTGCAAACGGAGAAGCTGACCCGGGCTCGAAGTTTTTATAGCCACCCAGTTACATATGCCATGGTACTGGAGATGCTGGGTTGCCTGGTGTTTGGACTCTGGCTTGCGATCCACAAGCAACTGTCGCCGTCATTCAGCTTGGCACTATTGGGCCTCTGGATAATCCTGGCCCTCGCGCTGGGCGCGACGCTGACCCGGTCCGCGTGGCTTTCTTTCGCTTTCGGGTGCCTTCTGCTGGTGTGGCTGCACGACCGACGCCGCCTGATGAGACTGGCTTTACCCATAATGCTGATCCTGATTGCGGTGGGAACGAACGCGGCAATCCATCGCTGGCGGGGAGTAGGTCTCATTGACATGAGCGATCTGGGAACACAGTATCGGGTGGCGATGTGGCGGGAGGGTCTGCGGTTGGCGGAAGCTCATCCCTGGTTTGGTGTGGGCATGAATACAATCCGTGACTCACCATCGAGCTTCAACCTTGCCGTTCAATCGAAGTTTCACCTTTGGTCCCACTTTCATTCCACTCCCATCCAGCTTGCAGTGATGCAAGGGTTCCCTGTTCTTCTTGCCTGGCTAGCCTTCATGGGATGCTATGTGCTTATGTTGGTGCGGGTCACCAGGCAGGCTCTCGAACAACAGAACTGGGTTGCGTACGGACTAGCTTTGGGAATACTGGGTGGGACATGCGCATTCCTGATCAGTTCTGTGGTCCAGTACAATTTCGGTGATTCGGTTGTCGCACTTCAATTCTGGTTTTTTGTCGGCCTGGCCCTCGCGCTCAGACGTCAACTGCAAGTTGGGTCCGTCTCGATTGATTCCATACCATAGATCAATACTGGCGGTAGCACCCCGCGGAAGAACTGCCACGAGATCAAAAGCCTAATCCACTGACGGAGGCGAATGCAGTCAAGGCATCACGGTCCTCCGGTCGCCTCACACCAAGCGTTCTAGAACTTGAACTGAACTTGACTCTACACGCGATAATTGGTGTTCGCCCCGTAAGGATACGGCACGAAAAAGTGGAGCGCCGGATCATTGCCTCGACGAGGGTTAACAATATAGAAATAGTTCTGCCAAGCTAGGAACTTTGTGAGTCCCAAGTCGAACCGAAATTCATGGACCCGAATGTTGACTCCAGATAGTGTTCCAAGGTAATCATCGGTGACTTCCGAGATCATGGAGTTGCCATCTTTGATGGCGTAGGCGTAGAGCACGCGGATATCGCCGGGTTTTTGAACGTCACCGAAACTGAGAATCCCCATGGCCGCATCGCGGAGGAAGCCCGCGCCAAAGTTACGCGAACCGTGCACGTCAAATTCCATGGGCATCTCGCGCTCGCGGAATAGCGGCCCGGCGAAGCCGAGATGGTAGTTCAAATGCCTAATCTGAAAATGCTGTGCCATGAAAGCCTTCCCGTGGGGAGTCGTGGTTGCGGTGCCCGTGCCGGTTATCGGGCCGACTAGATTCAGTCCCAGGGAAGGGTTCAGCGCCACGGCGAACCCTGCCTGCGAAGCGGCCATGGCGATCTGGTTTTGACTCCGCCACCATAGCAGATCGCCTGTGATTTCCTGACACCAGCCCGGCCCGAGGCCGCCTTTGATCACGAAGCCGTGGTGGAAGAGGTCGGAATCCCCTACTTTCGACCCGGGGAGGTAGCAGGCAGTCAATTAGGCACAATTCGAGGGGGAGTGACGGGTGGCGCCAGGTTGCACTGGCTTGCCGCAGGCAAAACAGTCAGGTTGGGATTGGTGAGTACGTGCTGCCCGCCTCGGAACTCGATGTTCGTGACGCCCAGGGGATTTGACGCCACAGGAAGGTCGACGATTTCCTGAAACCCGTTGAAGCGGATTTCTTCCTTGAATAGAAACCGCGAGTCATCGCTGAAAACTTCCGACATTTTGCCGCCCCGAAGGTGAAAGTGTGCGCTCGGGCGATAGCCTACGGATGCTTCGTTGAGAAAGATCGGCGCCTTAGCGTCGAAACCTGCGAAGTCACTGTCGGAGGTCAGACCGTTATCGAATCTTCCCGAGGCGACCGTGAAATGAAAATCGAACTGCTTGTTCCAAGCCCTGTCGATGTTGAAGCGAAGTCTGTAACGTCCCTGCGCGCTCTGCACAGGCGCTGCAACGCTGTTATCTGTTCGAAACACTCCGTCCGACCGCAGGCGAAAATCACCGCTGAATTTGAAGCCCGCGAGGCTATGAACTAAGTCATCCACTGATGCAGTCAGCGTGTCCACTTTCTGGGTGTAGGCCTGCAACTCCACCTGAGTGGCGCTAGTAGGCCCTGACGAGGGTGGGCTGGCAAGCGCGACTTTCGTGACGTCGCCTCCGGCAGCGGAAGTAACGACGGGGATCGCGGGCTGAAGGCTGGCGATTTGCGTGAGGCCATCCGCAGAAGATGGTTGGCCCGGGTTCCTCGTAAGGTGCTCCAGAAGACGTTTCTGATCATCAACCGCCTCAATCAGTCTGGCCATTCGCTGTTGTTGCACCGCGAGCAACACCTCTTGACAAGTCAAACTTTCCTTGAGCTCACCAACCTCTAGTATCTGGTCGCGCGGCGCCGTCGCTTTGGCCCGTTCCGATCCGGCTTGGGTGCCAGCGCGCACACCGCTCGCATTATTCCGACTTCGCTGAGGTTTCCGAGTGTATCGTTTCATTAAACTGTAACCTCATTACTGGTGCTCAGGGCATCGAACTTCTTCCCGCGGTGGACCACAGGCTCGGCATTAATTTCCGCGATGCCTTGGAGAATGCGGCGCCGGAGTTCTTCCCAGGACTGAACCCGGATGTGCCGCAAGAAGGTGCGCGCCATCTTGCCAAAGAGCGTCTCGACGATATTGAGCCATGATCCGTGCGTGGGCGTCAGGACGTATTTGAATCGGTTGGGGTGGGTGGCTAAGAACGCTTGCGTCTCTTTCGAAAGGTGCGCCCAGTGATTGTCCAGAATCAAGCGAATCATGCAGTGCGGCGGGTAGTGGTGGTCCAGGTCGCGCAGCAAGGCGATGAACTCACGACTGCGGTGACGCCGCTCGACCCGTGCCGTCACGTCGCCCTGGTGCAAATCCAGGGCGGCCAAAATAGAACACGTGCCCAAGCGTTGGTACTCGTGGTCGCGGGCGACGCCCGAGTGCTGTCTCGGCACCGGGAGCAAATCCGCAGCGGTGTTGGCGATGGCTGGCAGCCCCGGCTTTTCATCCACCGAAAGGGTCGCCACCGGGGGTGGAGCCACCCCGGGGGTCGGCGTTTCGTTCTGCAGCGCCACTTCTTGATAGACCAGGAGAACCTCTCGCATTTTGGCCTCGAAATTGGGATCGCGGCGCTCCAGATAATAGCTGACCCTTTCCGGGTGCAAAGGTTGGGCGGCGAGGATGCGCTGCACGGTGGCCTTGGCCGCGCGGGCTAAGGACGGATGTCCGGCCTCCCCGGCATGCTGACGCACATGCTGGGCCAGAGATTTCCGTGTCCAGAGTTCAGCGGCGTAACCCAGTTGCTTGGTTTTCGAGCAAGCCAGGTGGACCACCCAGGCCTTGGCCTCGTCGGTGATGACCGGCGCCCGAGGGCGATGATAGCTATCTTTCAGGGCGGCGCTGGCCCCCTGCGCCAGGGCTCGGGTGATCCATTTGCCGATGCTCTTGCGGGTCATCTTCAGCGCTCGGCCAATCTCGGTAATGGTTTCGCCGTCATGGTAACGCCAGAGAATCTGGGCGCGCTGCACCTCGCGCCAAGGTGCCGTCCGCGATTGGCGGAGTTGTCGAAGTTCATTCACTTCCTCGGAGGTCATGACTAATTTAGAGCGTTTCGATTTTCCTGCCATACGCCAAATATAACAGGCACCTCTCAATCAGGATATATTTTAATGAAACTACGTACTAGGCCGCAGTCTTGGTGGCTTGAGTTAATTTGGGCGCCATGACGTCCACCAACTCCCGGACGGCGGAAGCGCTCTTCTGCAGCGCCGCACTCTCTTCCTGATTCAGCCTCGCCTCAAAGATTTTTTCCACGCCTGTCGTTCCCAGCTTGACCGGCACACCAACGAAAAGGTTGTGAATCCCGTACTCGCCCTCCAGATAGGCGGAGCAAGGCAGCACCCGCTTCCTGTCTCGCAGTATCGAATCCACCATCTCGACCACGGCGGCCGACGGAGCATAATAGGCACTGCCGGTTTTCAAGAATTTGACGATCTCGGCGCCCCCGTCCCGAGTGCGTTTCACGATAGCCTGGATGGTTTCTGCATCCATCAAATCGGCGAGGGGCATACCCGCCACGGTGGTATATCGAACCAAGGGCACCATCGCGTCGCCATGACCGCCCAAGACCAAGGCTGTAACGTCTCCGGTTGAAACGTCCAACTTCTGGGCGAGGAAGGTTCGGAAACGGGCCGAGTCGAGGATTCCAGCCATGCCCACCACACGGTTTTTGGGGAAGCCACTCACCTGGTGCGCCACATGGCACATGGCGTCGAGCGGGTTAGTGACCACGATCAATATCGCGTTTGGCGAATGCTTTACTGCCTGCTCCACGGCAGCCTTGACGATCTCATAGTTAGCCCACAACAGATCGTCCCGGCTCATCCCGGGCTTGCGAGGAAAACCGGCAGTTATCACCACAATATCGGAGTTCGCGGTTAGAGTGTAATCGTTGCCGCCCGTGATTTTAACGTCCAATCCCGCGACGGGATCGGCCTCAAAGATGTCCAACGCCTTCCCCTGTGGCAGGCCGTCGATGACGTCCACCAGCACCACGTCAGCCAGCTCTTGATCAGCCAAACGCAAAGCGCAACTGGCCCCGACGTTTCCTGCTCCCACAACTGTAACTTTTTTACGCATTTTAATCTCCTTTTCATACCGTCCGGCGCCGCATCAAAAGGCGGACCGCCGCAACGGATTTTCTCCCAGCACTTACGCCCAGGAAATCGATCACCCAAGATTAAGCCTCGGCAGAGCGACCAAAATTCGAGGGAGCAAGTGGCCCCCGTCCGAGGCTATGGTCGAGCAGCCACCGACTCCCCCTTCTGGGCTTTCTGCAAAATCGGCCTACGACTTCAAAGCACCGGCATGGGCAGCCCGCATTTCCATTGGAACAACATCCCGCACGTCCTGGCCGACATAAATCTGCCGCGGGCGGGCGATTTTCTGTTCCGAGTCCTCCAGCATTTCCTGCCACTGGGCGAGCCATCCCACCGTGCGGGGAATGGCAAACAGCACGGTAAACATTTCCGGCTTGAAGCCCATGGCCTGGTACATGATCCCCGAGTAGAAATCCACGTTGGGGTAAAGCTTGCGCTTGATAAAGTATTCGTCCTCCAGCGCGATTCGTTCCAGCTCCAAAGCGATTTCGAGTTT
>DASYZE010000061.1:0-15736 GCA_035946625.1 Terriglobia bacterium
CCGCCCAGTAGATCGGAGGACGATCACCTATCTGCTGCAGGTACTCGAGTTTCGCGGGCCAGAGTGCAGATGCTCTCTCTTCTCCGTTTGCGAGATGTGCGTAGAAACCCTCCATCAAGGCTTCCGTGGCAGAATCGTCCACACTCCACAGCGCCCCCACCACGCTCTTGGCGCCTGCAAGCAAGAACGCTTCCTCGAGTCCAGTAATGCCTCCCTCGCCTTCGGACTTTCCCGTCGCAGTATCGCAAGCCGAGAGCGTTACCAAGGCCGCATCGAAGGAGAGTCTCGCGATTTCGCGCACTTGTAACAGTCCGTCATCGTTCGAATGCGGGTCGCGGCCCTTCGAAATAGGCTGCAACTGATGAGTTATGGACCCTGGGAAATTCTAGTCTAGACCAGGGTGAGCCAGGAATGTAATGCAAGGATGAGTTGCGCCTTCTCCCTCTTTTTCCTATAATCTTCGCGGGACTTGACTCCCGGCCAAAAGATTATGTCCACATCCATCATCAAGAAGCTTCAGGAAGAAATTCAAGCTCTGGAGCACGAGCTGAACCACGAGCTTCCGCAGGAATTAAAGCGGGCTCGGGCTTTGGGGGACCTGAGCGAAAACGCCGAATTCCACATGGCCAAGCAACGGCAGGATTTTGTGGGGGCGCGCCTCGCTCAGCTCAAGCGGCGGCTGGGCGACCTGTCTCTGATTAACATGAGCAACATTCCGAAAGACCGGATCGCTTTTGGATCAAACGTTGTGCTGTACGACGTCGACCGGGAGGTGGAGATCGAGTACAGGCTGGTGACCAGCGAGGAAGCGGATGTCGCCAAAGGTCTCATTTCCACAACTTCCCCCATCGGCCGGGGTCTGATGGGCAAGAAAGTGGGCGATTCGGTCAAAGTTTCCACGCCCAACGGCTCTCGTGAATTCGAGGTGCGCTCCCTTCGAACCATCTACGATGGATAAGGAAAGGCGTGATCTCCGGAATTGGGCTCGAACCATCTCCAAGCGCCGCCTGGCTCGCGGCGCGGATTCATTGAGCAGGCGCCGGCGGCAGGAACCAACCGCTTATGGTGACCAACCAGATTGGCAGAACTCTCGGACGGGTCGTGGACGGCATTGTCCGCCTTTTCGCCGCCAGCCGCATCAATCCCAATCTCCTCACCTTCATCGGAATGGCCATCAACGCCCTGGCCGCCTATCTGTTTGCCATCGCCTCCACCGCCCGGCCCGATCACTTCTTTCGTTGGGCGGGAGGCACGGTGATTGTGGCCGGAATCTTTGATCTCACCGACGGCAGCGTGGCGCGCGTCACCGGCCGGGTCACGCCCTTTGGCGGTTTCTTCGATTCGGTGATGGACCGCTACTCCGACCTTGTGTTATTAATAGGGTTATTAGTATTCTATGGTAGAGCTAACCGATTTGGTTATGTCACCATGGTAGCGGTGGCCATGATCGGATCGGTGATGGTCAGCTACGCGCGGGCGCGCGCCGAAAATCTTATCGCGTCCTGCAAAGTGGGCTTCCTCGAGCGGCCGGAGCGGGTGGTTCTCATTATCATCGGGGCCCTTTTCAATCGCATGGAACCGGTGCTGTGGGTTATCGCCGTCCTCTCCAATCTCACCGTCATCCACCGCGTGGTCCACACCTGGCAGGAAACCCGGAAACTGGTCCAACAGCCTCCCAACTCGTAAAAGTTAAAGAGCTCTGAGGCGCGGGCGGACCGGCGTGGCGGCGGCCCGCTGCCCACCCGGCGATATCCACATCTCCCGCCGGGGAGGAGGCTGGGTTCGTCCCCAGGCCTACAGAGATTTGCCCGGAGAGTCCGCGGCCGGCCGCTGAGGTTCGGGTACAGGCATGTGGCACTGGCCGTCAAAGAAACCGCCGGGCTCGATGACCAGGCTGGGCGTATAGATGTCCCCCTGCACCAGACCGTGTTCCTTGATTTCGATCCGCTCCGAGGCGTGAACCGTGCCCTTGATTTTCCCGGCGATGCTGATGATGCGGGCGTGCATCTCCGCCTCGATCTCTCCTTGTTCGTCCACTACAATGGTCCCTTGGCACTGGATGTCGCCCTTGTAATGCGTGTTCAGCCGGACCAAGCCGGCCCCAAATTTCATCTGGGCTTCGATATCGATCCCCGGCCCCAGCCAGCCGATGGGATCTTTGTCGAGACTGTCTTCCAGTTCGCGATTCCGGCGGTTTTTGTCCGATCCAAAGGACATACGAGCCTCCCGGCGTTGTTTGATATTATGGTATGACTTACGTTATATGTATTGGTCCGCTTAATCGCCATCCATCGAAAGTCGCGGGTCGCCCGGCGGGCGCTTAACGCCGGACGATCCAATCGTAAATCCGGTTCAGGTCTTCGGCCGAAAAATAACTGATCTCGATTTTGCCGCGCTTCGGATAGCCCACGATCTTCACCCGGGTTCCCAGCGCCCTTTCCAGCTCCAAGACGGCCGCCCGCGTGTTGGGGTCGGGAGCAGGCGGCGCCTTAGCCTTGCCCGCATCGGGCTTGGCTCCGGTCGATGCCCCCATGTTCTCGATTTGGCGGACGGAGAGCCCTTTGTGGACGATGAGCCGCGCCAGCTTTTCCTGAGCGGCAAAAGAATCAAAGCCGAGAAGCGCCCGGGCATGCCCCGGGCTGATTTCCCCATTCCCAATCATTTCCTGGACCGACGGCGACAGCCGCAAGAGACGCAGTGTGTTGGTGACAGTGGACCGATTTATTCCCAACCGGTCCGCAATTTCACCGTGGTTCAGGCCGAACTTTTGTTGCAGCGCTTCGTAGGCGTGCGCCACTTCCAGCGTGTTCAGGTCTTCGCGCAACAGGTTCTCCGTCAGAGCGAGCTCCAACGCGTCCTGATCGTTAATATCGCGGATAATCGCGGGCACCGCCTCCAGGCCAGCCAAGCGGGCTGCGCGCCACCGGCGTTCGCCTGCAATCAAGTGGTAGCGGCCCGCGCTTCCGGAAGCGTGGCGAAGCAACACCGGCTGCACCACTCCGCTGGCCCGAATGGATTCGGAAAGTTCCTTCAGACTTTCCTCGCGAAAGGCGCGCCGTGGCTGGAAAGGGTTTGGGTCAATCGAATCCAGCGCGATCTGTTCAAGCCCGGCAGCAGGCTTTTCTTCAACTTCCCGAAGGAGCGAACTAAGACCTCGCCCCAACGCCTTTCTGGCCATGATTGATAACCTCCTTGGCTAGTTCGACGTAGCTCTCGGCGCCCAGACACTTCGGGTCATAGAGAATGATGGGCTTGCCATGGCTGGGCGCCTCGGCGAGCCGGACGTTGCGTGGAATGTATGTAGAAAAGACCTGTTCTCCAAAGAAATCTTTCAGGTCGTCGCGCACTTGATGAGAAAGGTTGGTCCGCTCGTCAAACATGGTCAATAGAATTCCCTCGACGGCTAATTTCGGATTGTGAGTCCTTCTGATTCGGATTAGCGTGTCCAGAAGTTCTGAAACCCCTTCCAGTGCAAAATACTCGCACTGGATGGGCACCAAGACCGAGTCCGCAGCCACTAGTGCGTTGAGGGTCAGCAAGTCAAGCGTGGGCGGGCAATCGAGAATAATGTAATTGAACTGATCTCGCAGTGGTTCGATTTTGCGCCGAAGGACTTGTTCGCGCTCGGGCATGTCCACCATTTCGATGGTTGCCCCCACCAAATTCCTGTCCGCCGGCAATAAGTGCAGACCCTCAACCGCACATTTGAGTATCAGGTCCTTGAGTGGTACATCCTGGATAAGCCCATTGTAAAGGGACCTCCGGGTATGATCCTTGGAAAATCCCAGGCCGCTGGTTGTATTCGATTGGGGATCGCAATCGATCACCAGGGTCCACATGTCATTCCCGGCCAGGGACGCGCTCAGATTAATGGCTGTGGTGCTCTTACCCACGCCGCCCTTTTGATTCGCAATCGCGATAACTCGGCCCACTTGCACCCAATCCCTTGAAAGTTAAGCTGAATCTAACAGAGGCTAAACCCACTGGCAAGCACAATTCGGCAGTGCCTTGGATATGGGGCCGGTCAGGGGAATGTTTCACGTGAAACATACCCGGCTCAAGGAATATTTTAGAACTCAAATATGCGCACGCCAATCCTACTTGGCGCCCTGTTTGAGTCGGCCTATCCAAATCTCGCGCTCGCGGCCCAGTGGAATGGCGATGGGCTGATCCCACTCTATGCTATCCGTGCTTTGTTTAAGTTGATTGCCCTGCTGCTGACCAATCCAAAGGCATAACTGACCGTCCGGATTCAAGATTTTCACGGCCTCCGGCACGAAATGCTCGAACTGGCCGACGGCCCTTGCCGTAATGGTGTTGAAATTTATGTTCTGGCTTCCCCGTACAAATTCCTCCAGCCGCTCGGGCCTGACTTCCACGGATTTGAAGTCGCATGCTCGGACCACCTCCTTCAAGAATGCCCTCTTTTTGGCGACTGGCTCGAGCAGGGCCGCGGATAGATCCGGAAATTGAATTTTCAATGCCAGCCCTGGAAATCCGGCGCCACTCCCAACATCGAGCAGAGTTCCCTCGAGCTGCGCCCACTGGGCGACGTACAGACTCTCCCCAAAATGGCGGGTGACAATTTCTTCAGCGTTGCGGACAGAAGTAAGATTAATCTTGGAGTTCCACCGCATGAGCAAATCCAGGTAGACAAGCATCTGGCTGATCTGCCCAGAATTCAGGTCCAGCCCAAAATATTCAAGCAAAGCATTGACTCTGAGTTCATGCAGCATATTGCTTATGATTGTATGGCAGGAGTCAAGGTGGGGAGCCATTCCAAGTCACGATCAATCCATTGGAAACCAGCAGGGACTAATTTGTCGGCCAAGCCCGAACCGGTGTTTCACGTGGAACACCCTTTCTTTCATAATGGCGCGCACCCCGCGAATCGGACTTGAATAAGGCGGGCGAATCCGTGTAGGATGGTTGAATTCCGGCCACCTGACCATATGGAAGTGAACAAAAAGGGTCTGGCAATGCGTCAAGAGAGCGGTAGGAGCGGCGGTCCCGTAGCCGTCGTTTTATTTCAATTGGGGGGGCCCGACTCCCTAGCCGCCGTCGAGCCCTTCCTTTATAATCTGTTCCTCGACCCCGAAATCTTCGATTTCCCTTTTGCCCGCCTGGCGCGCCCCACGCTGGCCCGCTTAATCTCGTCCCGGCGCGCCAAAAAAGTTCAGGACCATTATGCGAGCATTGGGGGGAAGTCGCCCATACGCGAACTTACCGAACTGCAGGCAGCCGCTCTGGAAACTGAATTGCGCCAGACCATCGACGCCCGCGTCTTTGTCGCCATGCGCTATTGGCACCCCCTGACGGAGGAGGCCGTCGCACAGATCACATCCAACAATTTCTGTCAACTGGTTCTTCTCCCCCTTTACCCGCAGTATTCGAAAACCACCACGGGCAGCAGCTTGAATGAATGGCACCGGAAATACGCCGCCACGGGCAAGGATGGCCTCTCAACAACGATCGTCAAGGAATTCTACCAGCACAGGATTTATGTGGATTCTGTGGTGGATAAAATCAACGAAGGTTTGCAAAGGTTTCCCATGCCGGAAAGGGCTCATTTGGTCTTCAGCGCCCACGGCGTCCCCATGAGCGTCATTGAGGCAGGCGACCCTTACCAAATCCAGATCGAGGCCACGGTCAAACTGGTTATGGAACGAGGCGGTTGGAAGAATCCGCACCGCCTCTGTTACCAGAGCCGCGTAGGCCCCGGCCGCTGGTTAAAGCCGATGCTGGATGAGGAGCTTCACTGCCTGGCGGCGCAGAGGGAGGTGAGGGTGCTGGTGATTCCTATTGCTTTTGTGTCGGACCATGTTGAAACTTTGAGCGAAATCAATATCGAGGCGCGCAAACTGGCCGCGCGCCTCGGCATCCGCCAATTTGAAGTAATGCCGGCCTTAAACCATTCTCCAAAATTCATCGAGGCTCTGGCAGATCTGGTGCGTAACGCTGTGGATTGTCATTAACGCGCCCTTAATTCTTTTCAAAATTAACCCGGCGTAATTATATGCAACACGCTTATAATCAATATGTTGAGAGATAGACTTGCGCCGCCATTTTAGCTGCACGTTCATGGCTTTCACCCAATTCCAAAAACAACTTATTAATGTCGCCGCGTCGACAATGACCTAACTTGATGAAAAGTAAGTCGGTTTACAATCAAAGGGCACGTCGATGACCATATAACACTGCGCTTGCCCCGATGGTTAAATAAATTCGAACTCCATGATTATTATTACTACTATTGTAGTGCATCTCATCAGTTGTGGTCGCGTCCCTGACCTGGCTACTCGCTGCGCCATCCGGATTCCTCATCGATCCCTCGGAGTGAATCTTGATTCAAATTCTGTCTTACTATAAAACTAAGAGTGGAGGTGGAGGCCATGCTGAAAGCCCGTTTATCCTCGAGGGGACAGCTTGCACTTCCCAAAGAAGTCCGAGATGAGTTACGTCTGGGCGAGGGAACCTGCCTGACGGTGAGAGTTGAAGGCGATGAGGTGATCTTGCGCAAAGCGATGACGGGGGACTGGAGGGAGTGGGAAGGACGATTCAAAGGTTCCAGTCTCCTGGGGGATCTGGCTCGAAGCCGGCGCAAGGAGTTGATGCGTGACAGCAAGCGTTCTTGACTCGTGGGCGATGATCGGCAGGCTCCAGGGCGACTGAAAGTCCGATGCTGCGTCGCAGTTGATTCACTTCTCAAATGGAGTAAGATGCTGGCCCGTAGACTTCTTCATCGGCGTCCGGTTATCGGACGAAGGGAGTTCACTGCGATGGGCGAACCGAATATGGAACAGATCATGGAAGTCGGCTTGGGGTTCTGGGCCTCGAAGACGCTGCTGAGCGCCATAGAGATGGAGTTATTTACGGAACTCTCGAAACATCCAGAAGACCTGAAGACCCTGACGGGAAGGCTCGGATTGCATGAGCGCTCCGCTCGTGATTTTCTGGATGCTCTGGTGGCCCTGGGCTTTCTGGAGCGCACAGACGGAACGTATTTCAACACTCCTTCAACTGATTTCTTCCTGGATAAGCGAAAACATTCTTACATCGGCGGAATGCTCGAAATGGCCAACCTTCGTCTCTATCCCTTTTGGGCGAATCTGACGGCCGCCCTGCGAACGGGTGAAATGCAAAACGAAGCGAAGCTTGGTGGGGGCAATTTCTTTGAAGCACTTTACGCGAACCCCGAGCGGCTCAAGGGATTCCTGAGGGCCATGACGGGAATCAGCAATGGCGCGAACCGCGCCATCGCGAGTAATTTTCCCTGGAAGAAATACCGAACCGCTGCTGATGTCGGTACTGCCCAAGGGGATCTTGTGGTGCAAGTCGCGCTTGCCCATCCCCATATTTTGGGCATTGGGTTCGATTTGCCTGAAGTGGGCGCCATCTTCGAGGATTACACAGCCGCCCATGGACTCGCGTCACGAGTGGCATTCCATCCGGGCAGTTTCTTCGAGGATCCACTTCCCAAAGCTGATGTCGTGATGATGGGGCATGTACTTCACGACTGGAATCTGGAAGAAAAGAAACTCTTGATTGGGAAGGCGTTTGAAGCGATCCCCGAGGGGGGCGCTCTGATTGTTTATGAGAGCATCATCGATGACGACCGATGCAAAAATGCGTTCGGCCTGCTCATGAGCCTGAACATGTTGATTGAAACCCCCGGAGGGTTTGACTATACCGGTAAAGATTGCATGAGATGGATGAAAGAAGCCGGGTTTCGGGAGACACGCAAGGAACACTTGTTGGGCCCAGACTCGATGGTCGTCGGGATTAAGTAGGGCAAACCTCAGAGCTGGTTGAGCAAACCTTCGCGAACTCTCTGCTGTTCGGCGGAATCAAGTTTAGCGCCGAGTGATGTCAGATAAAAGACGTCAATCACCTTTTGGCCTTCGGTGTCGATAAGGGCGACTTCAATATTAAAACCCAATTCGGCGATCGTGGAGCTCACCTGGTAGAGCAGTCCGGGGCGGTCCTGGGTGATGAGCTCGAGGAGCGACGTGCGGGCCGAGCCGGGTGAACCCGGAGGCGAATCTTCAAAGCGGACCTGGGTGCGAATCTCCACCTTGGCCTGGGGCAGTTTTTGAGGATTGATGCGGCCGCTCATTAGCGTCTGCAGGCTCTCGCGGCCCGTCAGGACGTCCACCACACTCTGCTCGAAGCGCCTGGACTCGGAAGGGTTCAGCTCCAAAGTCCGGTGCAGGTCCACAAATCGGAAGGTATCCAGCACGGTCCCCAGAGCGTTGGCAAAGGCGTCGGCCTTGATGATATTCATTCCCCAGGCCGCCAGCGTCCCGGTGAGGGAGGCAAAGAGGAAGGGGCGATCGTGGATCAGTACCGTAAGCTCAAAAGAATGGCCGCGGTTGCGCAGGCTTAATTGGACTGGATTTTCCGCCAGCCGGCGCGACATCTGGAAGTGAGCGGCAATTTCCTCCGCCGTGTGGGTGCGAAGGTAACGGGTGGGAAAGCCCTCCAGAAACGCGCTGAGTAACTGCGGCGAGGTGGACTGGGGCAGAAGCTGAAGCACGCGCTCGGCCTGCGCCAACTGACCGGCGGCGTGAACGCGCTCCTCATCCAGGCTGCGGGCCAGGTAGTTGGAGGTGCCGGCATAAAGCTGCCAGAGCTTTTCCGCTTTCCAGGGGGTCAGGGCCTCGGGATTAACCGACTTGATATCGGCGTAGGTGAGCAGGCAGAGCATTTTCAAGCGTTCCGGCGCGCCCACTTTGTCCGCCAGGGTCCGAACCGTGTCCGGATCAAAAATATCGCGCCGCTGCATGGTGGCGGACATCTCGAGGTGGGACGAGATCAGGAAGGCCACGGTCTCGCGGTCTTCAAGTTCGAGCGAGAGCCGCTCAAAAACCCGCGCGATCGCATCCAGGCTGCCTTTCACATGGTCGCCAGGCAGCGTCCCCTTGCCCACGTCGTGAAAGAGAAGAGACAGAAAAAGCAATTCGGGCTGCTCGAGTTCGGAGAGTATCTCGGAAAATTTCACGTCCCACACCGCACCCGACCCGGGCGCGGGGGGGCGCCCCTCGCCGGGATTTCCGTCCATGAGCCGGTTCAGGTTCTGGATGGTCATCAGCGAATGTTCGTCCACAGTGTAGCGGTGATAAAAGTCGCGGACCACCAGGGAATCGATGGCGCGGAATTCCGGGAACAACACGTCCAGCACGCCCAGGCGGTGCATGGCGCGGAGGGCGAAGGCCGAATGAGGTCCCACCAGCACGGGACGGAATTCCTGCCAGAGGCCGGGCCATTCGGCCAGGCTTCCGGCCACGCGGGGCAGCGCCTCCTCCACCCAGCGCTCGGCCTCACGGCTCAGATCGACGGCGTGGCACGCCATCAGTTCAAAAATTTCGAGGAGCGCTACCGGATCCACCGCGCCCGTGGCGAGGCGGCGAGGAAAAATCCGGCCCCTCTCAACCCGGAAGTCGGGCGTGGATTGGCGCGATCTCCAATCCCTGAACAGGGCGGAAAGCGAAGTCCGCACCGGGATGGCGTCATCCAGAAGCTGATCGCAGCGCCGGTCAATCGAGCGCGCGTGGCGAAAATAGAGGCGCATCCATTCCGCCGCCGGCAAACTTCCTCCCGGCCGGCCACCAATGCCGAGCGCCGCCGCCTCGTCCTGGAGCTCGTAGGTCAAATGATTGTCGTCGCGCCCCTGATGGAAGTGAAGAAACGTGCGCGTGGCGGCCAGGTAATCGAACGCGGCCCGACCGTCCGCGCGTGAAGAGGGCGGCCACAGTTCTTCCGGATCTTCCCAGCGTGCCTGCTGCTTCAGATGGCGGATGGTTTCCAGCCACCGCGAGACCTGGTAATCGCGCAGTCCGCCCGGCGCTTCCTTGATGTTGGGCTCCAGATGGAAAATCGTGTGGCCATATTTCTCATGGCGGCGGCGCGTCATTTCCACCAAGTCGCGCACCAGGTTCTGATGCTCGCGCGCCACCAGGCGGGGAATCACCTCATGGCGCAGCCGCGCAAAAAGTTTCTGGTCGCCGGCCACCCACCGGCAGTCGAGCAGCGAGACGCTGAATTCCAGATTATCCCGGTGGAGTTCGCCGCACTCGGCCAGGGCGCGCGCGGATGACCCCACGCGCAGGCCGAGGTCCCAGAGCGATCGCGTCAGGGCGGCTACCGATTCGCGCCGGGCATCCCCCGCGGCTTCATCAGGGGCAAGAAATAACAGATCGATGTCTGAGTGAGGAAAGAGTTCCCGCCGCCCATACCCGCCCAGGGCCACCAGGCAATCCTCTCCGCCGCCGGCGGAGCCGGGCGCCCCATGGTCATCGTAAAGCTGAATCAGCGCGGCATCGATCAAGGCCGTTCGGTCCAGGGCGACCGCCCGCCCGTCGCCTGTGATTTCAAATCTCTCCCTGATCCTGGCCGACTCGGCCGCGTAGTGATTGGCCAGGGAAGTAGCGGTTGAAGTGGTGGACATGTTCCTTGTGTCTTCCTAAGCAGGCCGGGAGCGCGTAAGCCCCCAGCCCCTCCGGAGTCCGGTCAGAAAGCCCTTGGAAATAAATCCCCGATGTAGGCGAACCATTCCCTGCGCCATCAGGTCCGGCACTGGATCGGGTGGACTTCAAAAAGATTATAGTGGGCCGCAGGGCAGAGCGGTTATCAAATCGGATTATGCTTTGCATAAATAAAATTGGCGGAATTTGGAGGGCCAATTGACGCCAGCATGGACCGACCGCGCACGGAGCGGACCATAATCTCTGCCCTGCGCGCTCAAAGTAACTTCCCTCAATTGGCCTTGAGCGCGGGTCAATGATAGAATAAGGTCCTTGATGCGGCGTAGATTGGGAAAATGGCTGCCGTGGAAAGTGCGTGACAAAAGTTACAGTGCCGGCCGGCGATACGCGAAAGAGCAAACTAATTGTGATTTCGCCGCCGGCCAACCGCCTAAGACAAGGTGTCCATCGATGACCTCAGAAGCTGGCCGGCGGACAAATCGTCGCGTGGTTGCAAACGTTCTGGTTGAATATGTGCAAACCGGCGGAGCCAAGGGGAGCTCCGAGATTATTCAGCTCAGCGCGGGCGGCTGCATTGTGCGCGCCATCGGTCTGGACCCGCACGGGCAGGAAGTGTTCCTGCACTTCCGTCTGGGCCCGGAAAACTCGGAGGTCCATTTGCGCGCCCACGTGGTTCACGTGAATCCGGAAGCAGGGACCGGCTTGGAATTCATTTCCGTCAGCCCGGAGGCGCGCGAACTCCTGCGGCAATTTGTAGCGGAAAAAGTTCTGGAATCCACCCAAGGCAGCCGGCGCCCGCAGTGAGTTCGAACCTCTTAGGCCGCACAACGCCGCTCAATTTGCGGCGCCCCTCGAGGCGCCTGGGCGCTCGCCCGCAGCAGAGGGATCTCCTGCGGGTCAGCTACTTCCACTCGATTCCCTCCCCGCGACTTGGCCCTGGAAAGGGCCGCGTCGGCGGCATGCAGGATGGCGTTAGGTTCCACTCCTTTGGCGGCGGAAACGGTCACGGCACCCACGCTGGCGGTGATGCGAACCTCGCCCTCCGAAAGGTCCACCGCCTCCTCGCTGATGGACGCTCGCACGCGCTCCGCCTGGCCTCGAGCCTTCGAGTCCTGGTGGCCGGGCGCGACGATCAAAAACTCCTCCCCTCCCAACCTGCCCACCGCGTCGTAAAGCCGGTTCACGTTCTGGATCCTTCGCGCAATTTCTCGCAACGCCGCGTCCCCGGCCATGTCCCCGTGCCTTTCGTTGACTTGGCTGAACCTGTCGAGATCAGCTTTGAATACGGTGAGTGAATGGCCCTGGCTTTCAGTCCGCGCCAGCTCGCGCCGCAAAATGCCGAGAATGGCGGTACGGTTCCAAACCCCGGTTAAAGGGTCGAGTGAAGCCTGAAAGCGAAGGGCATCGCGCGCCGAGAGCAACGCTTCCTGCAACGCTAAAATCCGCCTTCCCGTGCGCAGCCGCGCTTTCAGTTCCTGGGCGTCATAAGGCTTGGTGAGGTAATCATCCGCGCCCGCCTCCAACCCCTCCACCACATTTTCTTTTCGGTCCTTGGCCGTCAGCAGGAGAATGTAAACGTAGGGTTCAGCCTTCACCTTCCTCACTTTTTCGCAGACGCGCAGCCCATCCATTCCCGGCATCATCCAATCCAGAATGGCCAGCCGGGGCGCATTCTCTCCCTGCAGCATCCGCCAAGCTTCATTTCCATCCCTCGCAACCTCCACCTCGTAGTTCCAGCTCAATAAATTGGCTTCGAGGCGTCGTCGTGAGACCAAGTCATCCTCTGCCATCAACACCTTCATCCTTCACCCTCCTTTTCCCCAGCCGCAATTTGGAACCTGCGCCCCGATTAGGTTTATCGGCGGGAGCGGCGGCATACTTTAATAAATAATTGTTTCCGGCGGGAGGCAAACGACTTTTGAAATCGCTGCGCCTCCTCGCATCGGATAAGGTAAATCCCGCGCCCGTCTTTACCTGCGGGCGGGCAATTCTCCATCGCTGTTACAGAAAATTCACAAAGAAGTCATATCAATTTAACCTGGGTCAATAACAATCGCTTCCGCATCGACGTTTCACAGGAAGCAGCACCACCGCCCGGCTACCCCGGGGGCGCAGGCGCGTAATCATCCAAATCCGACCGGATGGAGGAACAGTATGAGGTTGAAATTTTTCCTGTTGTGCGGAATTGTCCTGGCTCTGGCCGCCCCGGCTGATTGTCAGTCCCTCGCCAGCATCCACGGCAGCGTGCTCGATCCTACAGGATCTGCGATTATCGACGCGGACGTTACCGTGACCAGTATCACCTCTGGCGGAAGCGTCCGGACAACCACCGGCGCCGACGGTGGGTTTCAGGTCGATGGGCTGGCCGCCCTTTCGTATCAGGTCACCATTGAGAAGACCGGCTTCCAAACATTCGTCCAGGAGATCACGTTAAAACCCGGCCCGCCGACCGAGGTGCACGCCCGACTATCTCTCCAGACCAAAGTGCAGACCGTGGAAGTCCATGCCACCGCCGCCGGAGCCACCCTCCAGCCATCACAGCAGGAGATCCTCAAGTCAAACCAAACGCTGCGAGTGTTGAGCCGCGAGCAGATGGATGCCGCCGGCCCGCTCGCCGGCGCCCAGGAAATTGTGGCCCAGGCGCCCGGCGCCAATGTAGTGAGCTACGGCAACACCGGCGGCACCAAGGCCACCTTGGTGCTGAACGGGATCAACCAGGGCTGGGGAGGTTACGGCGGTTACAACTACCCCGGCTCGCTCGGCATCACTTTGGACAGCATCCCGCTCACCGATGCGGCCACCGGATTGTGGGCGTCTGCATCGCTTCCTCAAACCGACATGTTTCAAAATGTAAATGTCACTTACGGGCCCGGAGATCCGGTGGACCGCTATTACACCAATGTGGGCGGCTCCTTTGACTTCGTGCCCATGGAACCCTCCTCCAAGATGCACATGGACGGCACTTTGAGCTTCGGCAGTTACAATCAGAAGAACCTTGAGCTAAACATGTCCACCGGCGAATTTCGCGGCTGGTCCACTTCCGTATCCGGCGGTTTGGGCAAGGGCGACAGCTTTCGCCAGGCGGCCGACGGTTTCAGCAATCCGGACAAGGACGGCGCCCTCTTCGCCAAAACCACCAAGTCTTTCGCGGAAGGCTCCTTCTCTCTGGGCGGCTATTACGCCCGCAGCGGCGGCTACCGCCCGCAAATTATTCCCATAACCGATGTGCCCAGCCTGACCGTGGCCGGACTGGGAGTCGCTGGCGCCACCGATTACAGCCAGCCCACCTCGGGCTTCTATAGCACTTTGCCCTACAGCAGTTATAATAAGTATGACATCAACGAACTGGGTGTGATTTACGGGCGCGAAACTTTTCTGCTCGATCCAACCATCGTGGTTCAGAACACCACCTGGTACACCCACGAATTTCGCTTTCACGAGCGCAATAACGATGTCTACGTGTCCGGCACCCAGCTTCAGGAATGGAATGACCCCCGCCACAACACCGTCGGCGACCGCTTCGTGCTGACCAAGACCTTCCCCTTCAACAAGGTTTCACTGGGCGGCTACTTCCTCCACGACCTGTATGACACCCGCAACAACTTCTATAACGTGGCGGATGGGGGCAGCGGTCCCGGTCACATCGTGAATATTGGCGGCAAGGTCCGCTCCTCCTACTTCGACCAGGACAATTACGTCGCTTTTTTACAAGACGACATCACGCCCTTGGCTTGGCTCCATATTACCCCAGGCATCCGGTTTGACAGGTTTCACACCGGTTATACCTCAGGAACCCTCCAGGACTTTTCCTTTGCGCCCGGCGTCGTCCTGAGTTCCCATTGCCCCCTGACCGGCTTCGTGGACACCAATCCGGCCATCAATACCACCAATCAGGCGGCGGACTGCGGGGCCAATGAGAGCCGCACGGCAATCGAGCCCTCCATCAACGCAGCCGTTGAGCCGCGCCCATGGCTCACCCTCTATGGCGGCTTCACGCGGACTTTCCGCTCGCCCTCGCTCGGTGGCGGCGGAGGCCTGTTTCAGAGTTTGAATCCGGACACCAACTACATTCTGGCCAGCGCGGATTACTACCAGGCCGGCTTTAAGGTTCACAAATCGCAGATGGGGCCGGTAAGCAACGTGTTGTTCGGCGCCGCTTATTATCACCTGACTTACGCCAACGAGCAGTTGGGCGTCGAGCTCGGAAACGGTAATTTCATCAACACCAGCGGCAGCTCGCACTATGATGGCGTCAATGCCTACTTCGACGTCGATCCGCTCTCCAAACTCCATTTGTATACCAACCTGAACGGGGAATCCGCCACCTACGACCAGTTCTATAGCGGAAGCCAATCGTTTCAAGGCTTGCCGGTATCCTATGTGCCCGCCGAAACTTGGAATACGGGCGCCTATTACAGCTACACCCTCCATGAAAGCATCGCTATTGAGCCTCGAATCTGGTTCCAGTTTGTCGGCTCGCAACACATCTTCGACAATTGCGGCTTCGTCAAGGGAGCCTGCACCACCGCCGTACCCAGCAAGCAGTCAGAGCCCTCCTACCAGACGGTCAACCTTTCGTTCCGGGTCCCTTACAAACACTTGAGCTTCAACCTTGACATGCTCAATTTGCTGGGCAAGCAATACAACATCTTCGAATACGTTTCCGCCGGCGGATACTACGGCACGGCCACCGGCGGTTACATCTTCGCTTACCCTGGAGCCCCTTTCACTGTTTACGGCAGTGTGAAGTTCAGCTTCTGACTTGGAAGTTGTGCCGCTTATTGCAATGGTCGGATTTGGAGCGGCAGGCAAATCATGTGGTCCGTAGGGCCGGCCTTATGCCGCTTTGGGCAATGACTTGTGTTTCTCGATTCCATATTCCTTTAGTTTGCGGTAGATCGTTGTCTTGCCAATGCCCAGCAATTTCGCTGCACGCACCGGGTTGCCCTCCGCTGCTTGCAAAGCCTTCATAATGGCCTGGCGTTCAATTTCTTTCAGCAAAAACCCCCCGCCCGCGCTTTCGGTTTTCCCCGTGTAGTAAACCAAAGGTAAAGGTAGGTCCTCCGTCTGGATGGCCGGCCCGCTCCCGAGCACCAATGCCCTTTGGATGCAGTTTTCCAGTTCCCGGACGTTCCCCGGCCAGTTGTAATTCTTCAAACAAGCCATGGCGTCAGAGGAGATGACCGTGGTGGGCGTCCCGTCTCCGGCGTGCCTTGCCAGGAAGTCATGCACCAGGGCGGGAATGTCACTCT
>DASYZE010000062.1:0-34886 GCA_035946625.1 Terriglobia bacterium
ATGCCGTGGAGCTGCTCCGAGCCAATGCCAAGCTCCTTGAATGCGCCCATGAACTGCTGGCCTTCCTGCCCGGGCAGCATGGCCTTTTGCCTGGCCTCGTCGATCTTTTCGAACGCATGGGCGACATCCTCGAGCTCGACCCCGCTTTGCTTTGCCGCCTGGCGCAGGACCTGGAGCTGCTCCGGGGCGATGGCGAGACGTTTGCTGGTATCGACCAGCTCCTTGGCGGTCTCGACGGTCCGGCTGATCGCTTGCTCGACCGTCCCCACGCCAATCGCCCCGATGAAAAAACCTTTGAGCCCGGAAAGAGCCGAATGCGCGCTGCTCTCGAGCTTGTTGAGCCCGGTGCTGAAACCGCTGCCATCGAGCCCGACTTCGCTCATCAGCCTAAGAGCCATTGAATACCTCCTCTTGCGTCGCGGAGGCCTTGGGCGCCGGCGTGACGGTCATTTGCGCCTGGCCGGATTCCACGTAAGCGATTTCCTCGGGCGTCATAAGCCGGACCAGGCCCTGGCTCTCTGCCCACTTGAAATAATCCGCGAGAGATTTTTGCAGCGGGTTTTCGTTTATCTCTTCGGCGGTGTAGCCCAGCTCGCCGCGCAGCGCGACCTCGACCGAGTGCGACCAATGCGCTCCGGAGATGGGTTGGGTTTCGCTCTCATCCCAGTACTTGGGCATGTCGGAAGCCTCGTCCAGGTAGCGCTTGAACAGTTCATATTTGCCGTAAAGGTTGAAATGTTCCTCCGCGGCTATCTCGCGTCGAATGCGCCGTCCCCAGCGCGCGAGGTCCTTTGCGCAGGATTTGCTCTGGAGCCATTCGTCGAACTCCTGGCAGCGCTGCGAACAGACGGCCAGGCCCAGGACCAGGTCCTGGAATGTGGCGGTCGATTCTTCTTCGGCCACAAACGCGCAGCCGAAACGCTGCATCCGCCGGTAACGTCCCAGAGAGAACGGAAGCAATTGAAGTCCGAAAATGCGATACGGCTCCGGGATGGCCGCTTTGGCGATCGCGGCTATCATACGGAAGACTAGGCCGGCGCCGCGGACTGTATGCCGGAGCGGAACTCGACCGGGACGGAGATTCTTTTCGCGTTGGTGTTGCTGCCTTTGATAGAGACGCCGGCGACAACTTCCCATTTTGTCCCGACCAGGTCAGGGAGCGACGCGCAGGCGGTTATGGTGATGATGGTCCCGGGAGTCAGCGAAGCGATGGTGGTCTTGGTGATGGCGTCCGCCAGGCCGGTACCGGAAATAACCCACTCGAAAGTTCCCTTCTGGTGGAAATCGTACCAACCGCGCGCTACGATATCGCCGATGTTATTGCGCACGTCGTCGTGGTCCGCCTCATTTGAGTATTCGGCGGATTGCAAAAAACCGGAGATGCCCGAGATGGTGATTCCATTCGCTGTGCCAGTGAAACCAAAATTGACGGCCGTGCCGTTTGGCGCCGCGAAACCAAGAGGAAGGGCCATGAGCAGGGCCAGGGCCGCCCCAATCAGACCCAATAAAAGCAGCGTGGTGAGCATCGGTTAAACGCGCAGTTTTTGCGGTACCAGAACGATGGTAATGTTGCGGCCGCCGGCGTGGACGGTTGCGTCGGCGTGGATGCGCAGCCCGTTGAATTCCGCGGGAAGCGCGGCGATCTCGGTGAGCAACAGGGATTTCACGGCCTCGGTCTGGGCTTTGTCGGTGCCGGGAGCTAGCTTGCCGTCGGCGCCCAATTCTTTGATATGCGCCAGGATGCCTTCGCGCGTGCCGTGCTCATCAACGTGCAAACTCATACCAGTGCCGGGCGTCAACGTCAGGCCGGCAATGCCGAGGCGCAGCAGTAGCACTTGAACCGCAGCTCGTCGATCCATGCGCCATCCTGGTCGCGACCGCTTGAATGGGCCTGGAAAATGACGCTGGTGGGAAAGACCGTCAGGTCTGCGACGGCCGCGGATAGGAGGGCATCCAGGTTGCTGAGCCAAATGGCGCCAAACACCGCGCTGATCAGCGCCTGGTTGGCGCCCTTCGGGTCCGGCTCGTCGCCGCTGCCGTCCGGGTTGGCCACCGCATAGAATTTGATCCCCACGCCGGCATCGACCCAGAAGTTGCCGCTGCCGCGCGGGTCCTCTTCGCCGTCGCCGTCGCAGAAGCAAATCACGCAGGGCGCGCTCTTGATGCCCGGATTCTTGCCAGGGAGCACCTCGACCCCGGCCAGCGCCGCCGCGGGAACGGTCTGGGTGATGATCGCGACCAGGGCCTCCTCGATCTTGTCGTTCAGGAAAAAGCTGCCCATGTCACAAATGCGCCCGCGTCAAAGGCTTATCTGGTGCGCACGCCGGCCTTGTTAGCCGCCTCTCGGAGCCGGCGCTCGATTTCTTCGCGCATCGATTTTTCTTCCTCCTCGATGGCCTGCTCGAGGGCCGGTTCGCCATACTTTTGCAGCGCGTTTTTGTTGTCGCGATTCTCCGAGGCGCTGTTCCAAATTTTGGCCACGGTCTTCCAGCCGGTCTCGGCCAATTTCCCTCCACCCTTTGGCTGCCCGATCTGTTTCGGGCCGCCGAGCGTGCTTTTCTCCGCAGGCGGCAGGCCCGCGCCGGCAGAGCCGCCTGCATGAGACCTGAAAAGGTCCCGAGCCGGTATCCAGCCCGACTTGAGAAACCCCGAAGAGCGCAGCCTGGCTTTGAAGAGTTTTTGGGCCATGCGTTTTAGCTCGACCATGGGCGGAATGGCGGCGCCGGTTTTGCGAAGTCTCGCCACGATGATTTTTATGATGCGGGCATTCTCCGGATTCTGCGCGCTGCCGAACTCGAAATAGCGGTGGGCCTTCGCGCGCGAGTACTTGCCCTTGTTCTTGCCCGATTTATTCACGTGCAGCTCGAAGGCCTCGTTGGCCTCCAGCTCATGCGCAATCTTTTCCGGCGCAACTCTGGGCGTGTACCAGATGGCCCGGCGGGTGATGTAATAAGCCTTCTTGTCGCAGACCTGGGCGGGAGTCCTCCTTGACAGGCTGGCATACAGCCGCAAAGTCCTGGTGAACTCGCTCTTATTGACCCTGACGGTGATTTGCACCTTAGATCCCCTGGCTCGGGTCGTTGCATTCGAACCGCTGCAAGAGGCCGCCCTCGAACTTCTCTATGGAATCAATCCGGTAGGGATCGCCGAGATATGTGATGATTTGCTTGAGCTGCGGTCCACCGCCGGCCAGGGACTGCAAGTCCGAGACGTTCACCGTGAATTTGAGGTCCGACCGCAGCTTGAATCCGCCCATGCCCAGGTCTTTCCCGCGCACGGCGCTCCCGGGCAGGATGGGAATATTGATCCCATTCCACACGAAGAGTGGGCAGGCGGCGCCGTGATAGGCCTGGAGCGCCTTGAGGCTCGCGGCATGTTTTGAATAGACATCCATAAAAGAGCCGGCGCCGCTTTCCTATTCGCGGCGCCGGTCCCGGGGAGAACGATTCGAGGTTTCCGGAAAAAAATCAGTCTTTGGCCGCGGCGGCCTTCTCGCGTTCTGCGTCGCGTTTCTTTTCCGCCATGATTTGGCGGACGACGTCCGGGGTCGCCAGTGCCAATCGGTTGGCTGCCAAGAGCGGGGCAAGCTTTCGCGCTTCAATTGGGTTCTCCAGATCGATTTCGAGCATCGTTCCGCGTTCGATGTGCTCGCCTTCGAAGCGGTGATCGCTGATAACGATGAGTTTGCTTTTTTCGGGCATAATTTTAGTAAAAGAAGTTTCCGGCGTTTTTGCGCGCAATCATCACGCAGCCGACGTTGAAGGCGCATGGCGCGGTCCCGGTGATGGTATAGGCGACCTGGATGTAGCGCGGCCCGTCCGAGACCGGATAGCCCAGTATGGCTATCCCGCCGGCGACGTTGGTCAGCAGAGTGCCTCCGCTATTGAACGTGGCGGGCGCGAGGTAGGTACTGGCAAACCCTGCCGTGCCGGCGGTCGGCGTGGTGATGGTGCCAGGGATAAGATACGTGTTGGTCGCGACGTTGTTTATGTTCCCGAGATACAAATTGGTGATGTTGTAGGTGTAGCTCGTAGTGACTGCGCAGTTAGTGAGATTGAACCAATTGGTGTCATCGTTCGAGCCCAGCAGGTAGGCGTAGATGGTCTTGCCCGAGGCGTAAGGGGAGTTGGTCGCAAAGAAAATAATATCCGCGACCCCATCATAACCGTGGATATCCACCGGAGCATTGGAAAACACCGCGGTGCTGGTGTTGGGCGTGTTGGTGATGATCGCGCTGGGCGCAAGGACAATGAACCGCGGCATGCCGAACAGATCGAATGGCTGGGCCTGGAGCTGGCCGCCGAAAAGGACCGCCGCGCACCCGACAAGAATCCCGAGCATCGCCCGGGCCGGATTGAGTTTGAATTTGGTCATAACTAATTTCAAAGTTTGGCCGAGTTATTCACCTGTTATTGGTTGCCGGCATCCATGCTCCAGCAGAAGCTGGGCGCGTGGCGGACCGCCACATCGCCGAAGGTGTTCACCGTCACGCGGACCACGCCGTCGGTGTCGCGGCTGTAGGGGTTCACGACCACGTCGTAGCCGCCCCAGAGGGCAGGCCCGATGCAGTCTTCCCAATTCCCAAACGCGACCGCATTATTAAGGATTTGGTTTGTGGCCGCGGCGCGGTAGCCGTTGACCTCGCCGTCATTGGAATCGTCGGCCCAATCGCCGGCCTCCCAAATGAAGATGGGGAAGGTACTGCCGATCTTGGCAATCGCCTTCCACGCGCCCCGGACGGCTGGCGTGGTCACATAGGCCATGTTGCCGGCGTCGGCGTTGGCCAGGGCAAGCGCGGTCTCGAAGGATATGACTTTTGCCCAGGTCGCCGTGGCGCCGAACACGACCGAGCCGATCCCGGCGGTGTTCATGATGCCCGTCGGTTCGCTGTTGGCGCCCTGGCCTTGCAGGATCATATAATCCCACTTGATGGCCAGGCCCTTCAGGAGGTCGTCGCGAATGAAATTTTCGACATCGACCGAACTCTGCAAAAGGAGCTGTTTCGTGTAATCGTTCCACGCGCCGACGCGGCGCGGGGTCAAAAGAATCTGCTCGATGGCCTGCGTGCTCTTAGTCAGGGTCGCGGATTCAGGCAGCGCAAAGGCCGTGGCTGCGCCGCTCTGGCGGGGGATGGCGACGTTGCCTTCCAGCCCGGCAAGCGACTGCGTCCCAAGCCGATTGCATACCATGCGGTTGCGGAGCAGCTCGATTATCGGCGTCATGATGGTCGTCTGCACCATCGCGCCGCCCTGGCCGAACGTGGTCACATTCAGATCGCGCTGCATCCTGCGACCGCGCGAGTTGCGGGGCCGATCGGGCAGCATGATGTCCGGCGGCACCCAAAAGCCGGCCGGCGTCACGCCGATGCTTCGCTTGCACATCTCCGCGTGAATCTCGCCCTCAAGACCGTCCAGCCTGCCATTGTTCGTCAGAACGCTTTGAATCGCGCGGCCCAGGCTGTACGTGTCGATATCGCGCCGGCTCATCCCGAGGCCCTCGGCGGTTATTTTCCGCACGGGCCGCACGCCGGGGATCGCGGCGAGCAGCTCCGCGTTGAAATCTTCCGAGCTTTTGCCTTCCTCGACCGCTTTGACGCCCATGGCACGGAGCTTCTCGGCCGCCTCGGGGAAATTCTTGATGATGGCGTCCGCCGAGGCGGTGATGAGCTTCACGCGCTTGCGTTCGTCATCGCGCGACTTGTTCTGCAGTTCGATAATGTTGGGTTTATCGGCTTCCTTGGGTTCAGGCATAAAATTTTTGAGCTTCGCTCGTTTCACCAGTTTGGACTCGTCAACGGAACGGTTGGACCCGGCGAAGACCTGGTAGCAGACCTCCGCCGCGGCGGAGCATGCGGCAGCGGCCGCCAGGCTGTATTCGTCGGAAAGAGCCCGAAGCGCCGAGACAGCTTCGCAGCACTCATCGAAGCACACTTCGGCCGCGCCGGGCGTCAGGTTGGCGGCGCAATTCTCACAAGCGGTCAATGCCACCTGGCAGGCAGCGCGGCAGCGGTCCGGCATGGCCTGCGCGGCGCCCAAAGCCGTGTCGAGGGCAGAGATGGCCCCCTGGATGGCGGCGGCCTGGTGCTGCATGGCGCGCCGCCCGCGCCCGATACCCACATTGGGGTCCTCAGGGGCGGAAACGCTGGAAATCTCGTAAGGAGCCCAGGCAAAGCGGATTGTATCGCGGCCATTCTCTCCTTTGGCGCGGGAAAGTACTTTGGTGAGCTCATAACCGACGCTCACATGCTTGCGGATTCCGTCCTTAACGTCCTGGAAGATTTGCTCCGCCAGGGGCGATGACTTGCTGAACCGGACCACCGCCCGGCCCATTTTGTCCGGATCCACGCTGGCGCTCTCGACCACGCCGATTTGCCGGTCGAGATTGTGCATATCCAGGAACGGGCCTCCGTCCTTTAGCCGGCTCAGATCGACGTTTTCGGGGTCATGATCGAGGACCTCGTCGAAATCGCCCAGGTCATCATCGGAGCGATGGACCGGGTGCTCGCTCGAGAAAGCCAGCGGAACGGTGCGTTTCTCAGCATCCAGCTTGGCGCGCTGGAGCTCGAAATGCCGGGTGTAACGTTGTCCCATCAAGCAATGCTCGAAAGTCAACGGGCCAGGCCGTATTCTTGTGCCCAGTAAATGCGGACTTTCATTTGCCTCCCTTTGGCCCTTTGCGCGGCCTGCAGCGCGCCAATAGCGACCGGGCCGTCCAAGCCCGCGGCCGCCATGTCTGCGCCAAGCGTGCCCAAAAGCAGCGCAAAGACAGTGGCCAAAAAAAGCCTGGCCGCCGTGCCGTCGGTCAGACTGGCCTGGGATGCTTCGACCGATCCCTCCGTAGCCGGCTACAGGATTTACCAAGGCCTGGCCAGCCGTAACTATAGCAACATGCTGGACGCCGGCGCCTCAACGAATCTGACCGTTGCCGGCCTTGTTCCTGGGTTGACAAATTATTTCGCCGCCACGGCCTATACGGCTGCCGGTCTCGAGAGCGATTTCAGCTCCGAGGTCGCCTATGTCTCGCCGCTGCCGGCGACCAATATCCTGCTCGTCATCACCGCCGAGGCCTCGCCGGACCTCGCCACCTGGTCAACGCTGACAAATTACCCGGCCGTGCTTCTCAGCAATCCGCCCCCGGCCTTCTTTCGGCTCAAAATCGTCCGTCAGAATTTCTGATTCCCGAAGTGACCAATTGGTCACCGGACAAAATGGTAGCGGTCCCCATTGGTCTTTGCCTTGCCGTTCCCATTCCCATTTCCCTCATCGTCGTCCGGAGGAGCCGGTTGTGCGGCCGACTTTGCCGAGTCGAAATTTAGTCCGTGGCTCTGCGCCAACTTGCGGTCTTCTTCCTGCTCCTCGAACACATCCTCGATGTCGCGGCCGCCTTCGGCGATCACGTTCCGCCTGGAATCCAGGCCGCCCTGGATGGCCAGCATGTCGGCCTGCACGTCTTTCAACGGATCGACCCATGGCCAGCGCCGGCCTTGCCAGTTGGCTCCGGCCAGAATCTCCTTCATGCGGGTGATCGGCAGATCGATTTGACCGCTCAACATCGCGTACGGCAGCCAGTCCTGGAAAATCTCATCGACAAGCTTCTCGCGAATCATCCTTTGGAGGTACCGGAATCCGTCGCGCGCCTCCAGGAGGCCGGCGCGGATGCTCGAGAAGTTCACTCCCTCAAGGTCATTGGCCACCGAGTTGTAAGGGAGATTTGCGCCGGCTGCCGCGCCGCGGAGCTGGCCCTTAACGAAATATGGGTAAGCATCCGTCGGATGCGTCGGGTCGTTTGGGACGGCCTTGAATCCCAGCGGCAATTCCTCCCATTGCCCCGGTTCGGTGTTGACCAGCTTGTTCCCTTCCGCATCGGTGGGTCCCACGTAATCCGCGTTCTCGTTGCTGCGCTCGAACCAGCCGCCCTTCGCGGCCGCCACGCGCGAGGCGATAGCTTCGCTCTCCTCGTACTTGTGCAGATGGTTCAGCCGGCTGGCCACGCTCGGCCAGAGCGGCATGCCGACGAGCTGGCCGGCGCGCTCGATGGTCCAGAGCGCGATGATCTCATCGGCCGGCACCCGCTCGCGGTACTTTGGCCCCGCGCGCCAGGCGAACACGTCGCCCGGATGCCGCGTGAGAATCCAGTATGCGACCGGCGCCCGGTATTGGTCATACTCGATGCCAAACTGGATTTCGTTGTCGCCATCTCGCACCGCGGGCCTGGACCAAAAATGATCCAGCCGATCAATCTCGATCGGCTCGAGAGAATAGAAAAATGAATTGGGAAAGGAACGGCGTTTGCGGAACAGAATCGCGCCATCGCGGGCCATCGCGCGAGTTGCCAGGCGCTCCGCCTCAACGCCGGTCATGCTGCGCGTCACCGTGAAATTCTCCTTCTTCATGAACCGGTGCCAGGCCTGGCGCACTTTTCGGTTCGCATCGACGTCGTAGGCGCCGCCGGCTGTCTTCATTTTCATCCGGAGCATCAGGCCGTGCTCGCCGATGACGTTGTTTTCCAGCAGCCAAAGCATTTGCCGGAAATAGTCGTCGTCGCGCTCGAGCTGCCTCAGCCGGGAGCGCATCGCGATGGCCGAGACCAGAATCTCCGCATTGGCGCTGGTGATGGTGATGGGCCAGTCGCTCGTGAGCCGGCTTACCTGGGCAGCCTGGTACATGCGCGTGTGACGGCCAGGCCCGACCGTGACCCTCATCGAACGCTCGAGCCGCTGCGCGCCCGTAGGAGAAAGCGTCTTTGCTTCCGGAACGGAACGCGAACTGCTCTGCCCCAGGGAGATATTAAATTTTCCGATTTGCAGGGCGAGCTTCATATCGGCGTTGTGAAGCGAGCGTAGATGTTGCGCCCGGTCGCCCGCCCCTCGCTGATCTTGGCCTTGGCTTCCTCGGTCCGCACCTCTGCGCGATAGCGATCGCGATAGAGAAGCAGGTCCTGCGGATTCATGCGCCGGATGATTGTGCCCTCGATGGTCGAATCCAGGATGTCATCCGCGGCCCGGCCTTCGAGGGTCGCCTCGATGGCATCCAGGCATTTGCGCGCGTGGCTGCGCCCATCATAGGAGGCGTCGGCACTCTGCAGGTTGGCTTTGACCTTGATGAACCCCTCGAAAATAAGGTGGCGTTCGCCGGTGCCCGCGTTCACGGCATAGCCCTGGACCGTGTATTCGCCCGGCAGCCAGGCCGACGTCGTCGCTGCCGTTACGTTGACCTGGTGGTCGTCGACGTTGTAGGGCGTCGAGTCGAAATCAATCGCAGAGCCGGGGACGCCGCGGAGGGAGTAATGCAGGGTCCAGCCGGCGGAAGCCAGATATGGAGGAACGCTGCGGTACCAGAGCAGAGTGTCGCCGGCAGTGACGCAAATCGGCTCCATCCATTGGTTTGGCGGGTACTCCGGTAGATCGGTCGCCTCGACGATATAGGGCCACTCTGGCATGTCAGCAATGGCCCGGCGTCAACCCCCCAAATCGGCAGCGCGCTGCCGATTTGCCCGTTCAACGGAGCATGAATAGAAATATGTCAAATATCATGTTTCTATTTTTCTGGTCTCCACTTTGCTTTTCGGTCTGCCGCCAAGACGGCCATTGCGCCGGGCGGCGGATTGTTTGCGTTTCGATTTTGATTGGCCGCCGATGCGGCCTGCGATTTTGGTATCCATACGGCGGCCTTTAGGTGCGGTTGCCATCTGCTGCGTACTTGCGTCCGCCGCGAAGCTGTACCTGCCGCATCAGTGCCCAGTCCCAGCGATAGGTAAATTTTTGCGTGCGCCACTGGTGGCTCGTTACGCGGCCGCCCTCGATATACAGCCAAACCATTCTGTGCTCGGCTCCATATCGGCGGGCGTAAGCCTTTTGCGCCTCCTTGACCTTCCCGCCGCAGATAGCTGGGTCATCGACGGGATTGACCGAAAACCACACAATGCGCCGCCCGTTCACATCCACCAGCGCAAAATAGCCCTCGACACAGGCAAGCGCCGTGACCCAGTCAAAGTTTACGTGCCCGTACCGCGCTCCAAGGAGCCCTGGCACCAAGTGATCGCCAAGTGCCAATGATGATCTCACGCCGTCAGCCGGAATTTCTTTAATTCTCATAATTGTCTTTCTCGAAGCTCCGGTTTAGGCTGGCCCGCCGAACTGGCCACCGGGCTGACGCTTCATGCGGTCGCACTGACGCAGATAGATGCGGGCGCGTTCCTTCAGTTCTTTCTCTGTGCGCTTCCACTGGCGGGAAGCATCGAGGGCGTTGTCGAGCGTGTCAGCGCTGACTGTGGTGAGGTCAACCTGCCAGCCGCCCTCGGCTTTATAGAGCGAGACGCCAGCCTGGCGGAGGACACGCGAGCGGCTCTTATTCTCATTTCTCCAATCCCAAAACTTGGTCGGAACGGGAAGGTCTTTCCGTTCGGCATAAGGCTTGTCAGCGCAGCCAAAGAACTCTTCCAGCTTGACCATGGTCAACTCGCCATAGGTAAAGTCTTCGACTTCGTTGGTGCTTTCGTTGTCGTTTGCAAGGCTCATAGTCTTTTCTGTTGTCATATCTTTTTCTTTCGTTACCCACACAATAACCCAAGCCATTGGGTTTGCAACGGCAATCGATCTATTCGACTATACTTTTTTCGCATACTCACCATAGCTAAAACCTATGCTTGCTCAAAAGCCCCCCACCTTGATTTTCCGGCGCGGCTCGGCCTGCCCGCGCGCAGGGACCGGCTTGCCGCCTGGCCCGCGCACGTCCCCGCCCCCCTTCGGTTCGGGCGGCGGTTTGAGCTGGTAATCCTTTAGCTCGCTCTGAGTTTTGAGCCCCGCGCGGAGGTGCTTATCGATGACGCCCAACGCCGGCTTCAGGATATCGATGACCGCGAGAAAATAGACCCGGATATCGAGGGCCTCGTTGCGTTCCCGCACCTTCTCGTAACTCTGGATAGTGACGCCCCGGACCTTCTTTGTCTGCAGGACCTCGGCAGTAAGCTCGTCAAAATAGTCGCGCGCATAGCCGTGTCCTTTGGGGAAGTGCATGTAACGTGGGCCCTGCTCCTCGACGTTTAGCCTGGCGAAGATAGCGTCCTTGGCAATTCGCGTGTTGATGGCGAATGTCCGTAGCCGATAGAGCTTGTTCATCCGGGTCGTGACCAGCAGCGGGCTTTGAGAATTGCGGCTGCCATAGACCGGGAAAACGCGGGCAATGCCGCCCTTTTGAACGAGCTTCCTGACCATGTGGCCGCGATGGCGCATATCGACGGCCGTGGCCGTAATCGGGAGTATTGCTCCATCCGCGCGCGTATAGGTCCGGCCTAAATGGCCGGCCAGGTCCTGCCATACGTCATCCTGCTCCGTGTCGCCCTCGAACTTGCGCGATTCCATCCCCCACGTCTCATCATCCAGCCCCAAACCAATTGTCTCCGCCTGCAAGTACCGATCCTGAACATCGACCGAGCAGATTACTACTATGACGCCTTCGGGAATCTTTTCGGGCCCGTAATCTTCTCCGCGCTTGAGCAGGTCCTCGCAACTGGTGACGAGAACCTTGGGTTCCCAAAGCTCGCATAGGAAGGTGTTGACCCAAACCTGTTCGGACTTCTCCTTTTTGCTGGCGCGGATGTGCTCCTCGGCCATCTGGTGCAAGCGGTCCTGATATCCCTTTTGCGCCGGCCAGGGCGCGTAAATGCCATTAAGGTGAAATCCCCGGATACCTTTGAACGGCGCCGTAGCTCGCCATTCGCCGGCATAATACATTTGGAGCCGCTGCGAATCATCGAGCGCAGCGGCGCAGTGTGCGCATTTCAAGACCGCTGATTCCGGTTTGTCCTTTGGCCATTGAATTTGTTTCCAGGTGAGGACCTGGTGCTTGCCGCATAGCGGGCACGGCACAAACCAGTACTGCTGATCGGACAGCTCGAAGAAGTCCCAAATCCGGCTGCTGCCTTTGACCGTTGGGGTCGAGGCCAGCAGCTTCACCGCGTTGGGGAAGCTCTCAGCGCGCTTGAAGAGCAGCTCAATGGGATCGCCTTCTTCGCCCGCGGAAGGCAGGTAGGAATCGACCTCATCGCCCAGCAGCACGGCGCCGGAGGTACCGCGCAAAGAGGTAGGGCTGTTTGCGCCCACAAAATAGATGCTGCCGGCGGGGAAGTCCTTGGAGAAAATCGTATTGCCGGAATCGCGGGCGCGCGCCGGCCGCAGTATGGACGAGAGCGCCGGCGAGGCCTCGACCATGGGGGTGAACTTTTTTTTGGAGTACTTCTCGGCCGCATCGAGCGTCGGATACATGACCACGCAGCTTCTCGGCGCCCAATCCATGTGATAACCGAGCACATTGTTGAAAATCTCGGTCTTGCCCCCCACCTGGCTGGCCATGACGAGGACTGTGAGCTGGACGGACGGGTCGGTCGCCGCCTCTTGTGGGGCTCGTTGGTGTGGCGCATCCGAGCAGCAATAGAGTTTTTTGCCCTCGAGGCTCTTGGCGCTGACTCCGCGCGCCAGAAACCGGCGGCGCTCCGCCCATTGCCAGATGTTGAGCCGTTCCTTTGGCTTGAGCAGCTCGGCCAGGCCCGCGGCGATCTCCCGGAACGTTGCCAGCCTGTCTGCCTCCGAGATTAGCGCGGGCTCGAGCTCGAGCTCACACCTGGTGCAGCTTGGTGAGTTCCTGGAGGAGGGCATCTTTTTGCGCCTCGCTCATTTGCGAGCTGAGGACCTTCTCCTTCATGCCCGCATAAATGGGTTCGAGTCGCTTCAACAGATCCAGCTTGTCCACCAGCTCACCCCTCGATGCCGCGTTTTCGAGCGCCTTAGCGTCGGCCTCCTCTTTCGTTTTCCTGGTGCGCTGGCGCTCATAATCGCCGCAAATTGCCGCGTGAATTTGCGCCGTGGAAAATTTCCCATCTTTACCGGCAACGAGGCCCGCGGCCTTCACGCGCTTAACCACAGTCCTCGGATTAATCCCAAATTCCGAAGCCGCCAAAGACAGCGTCCATCGCAGCGCCTCAAATATGCCCTTCTTTGATTTCCTCGCGCGCTCGCGCCGCTTCACTGCGCGAGCGCCCGATCTTGCTTTGGCTTTTTTGGCCCCAGCCTGCATATTTTTCGCAAAATTTCTGTCGCTAGAAAACCAAAGCAAGTTTGGTCACCTGCTTTCGCCAACCCTCCAGGAAGGACCCGTAGGGGCGCGCCCTGGACGCCTATTATGGCGGTCTGTCCAAGTTATCACAAAAACTTATCCGGCCAAAGGCGCTGAGCAATCGGCAGCAGTTCTGAGCGAAACTTCTCCGCACTCTCCGCCGGCCAGCGATCGATCGGGAACCGCTCGATGTATCCGGCGAGCTTGCTAAGCCGACCCAAGGCCTCAATGAATGGCGGCCAACGGCGCGGTTCGCCATGCTCCTTATCTTGTGTGTCATCGAGCAGTGCTATGGCCTTGCGGATACTGCCGGCCTTAATCAGTTCGGGATGCGCAGCCAACCGCATGTAGTCGCGCGCACTGCGCTCGTTAATGCCACTCTGCTCAAGCCAGTGAGACCATTGGCCATGCGGTAGGCTGGTTTTGACTCGCGCCAGGTCCTGACCTTGCAACAAATATTCAGCCATCGCCTCGTTCGCGCTCGTGAGCGTCCTTTCTTTGAGCAGCGCTATCGCCTCCTCGCGTTGCTTTATTCGCCGCGTGATTTCGGTCAGATCAATCTTCATGGACGTGAGCCGCGCATGTGCGGCGTTTTGATGGACGGGAACGCCCGTTTGAAGTGCTCGACCCACCTGCCCAGACTTTGCTTCTTCAAGCCAAAGCCGCGCGCCATTTGGCTTTCTGTCAGCGACTGGAGCTCGCTCAAAAAAATCCAGCAGCAAATTATTGCGCGAATCTTTAAGCCATCCGGGTTCTTGGACCCGCTTTGCCAAATCCATTGCATCAGCGCGCGAAAGCAGGCAATGCCTCGTTCCATATCCTCTCGGCTCAGCTTCGAAAGATCAGCCGGCTGCTCGAATCCGAAGACGACCTGGTCAACCCTATCGTAATCGAAATTTTCGACCTCGACTGGGCCCGACTCATCATGCCCTATTTCATCCTTCATGCCGGCGCGGCTTCCAGCTTCGGCTCGATATAGAATTTTTCTTCGCGGGCGACTCTGAGACCTATCTCGGCCAAATCTTTTTCCTTGAGCTTTTCAGCTTCCGGTTTGGTATCGCTCAGCAGCAACTGCCGATTTACCTCGTGGGTGATTCGCAAATAGGGCCGGAACTTCTTGAGCTTTCGCAGCCGATCCAAGACCAAGAGCTCCGTCCAGCCTTCCAGAAATTTCACCGCGCGCTGGCCCATGCGGAACCGCAACGTCCCCTGCCTCAATTCCAGTGTGCTCGATAATGCGAACTCGCGCTCGCGGTTTTCAATCGCCCATTTTTCGAGTGCGCTCCCGTAGCGGGACCGGCGTTCCGTAAAATCGCGGATAGCGCTGTCGTGCTTGCGCGCGAGGATGAGCTTGGCGTTCTGCGCGTTGATTTCCTGATTGATTTGCAACGAGAGCGCGGTGAATTGAGCCATTGCCGCCTCGGCTTCGTCGCGCGTGGAAATTGTTAGTGGGTCGGCCGTCACGAGGTCGCGATCATGACCATTTCTTGTTCTCCGGATAGGTCGCAAAACGCGCTAACGATTTTGCTACTGGCAGATGGTCAATTAAATGTGGTAGAAATCCCGCTAATTCGAGCTGTTATGTGCGCCCTGAAAGCCTTGTCTCCGCGTGAAATGCAAATCGTTCGATCCACCCTTAAGGGGCGGCGAAATAAAGAGATCGGCGCAGAACTGGGCATATCGCAGCACACCGTCGGCAGTCATCTCCGGCGGGTCTATCTCAAGGCCGGCGTGCGCTCGAAGATCGAAATGGCCATCGCATTCTTGCCTCTTGTTTCTCGCCGAACCACGTAGAGAGGGCTCAAAGATTGCGGATACGCAGAGCCGAGCGGCTTTGCTCTCTCCGACAGGTGAGTTTGCAAGGAGCAAAGCAGAATTTGCTAAAAGCAAAGCCGAAGGGGTCCCCTATACTCATGATCGAGATCATGACCTGTCTATCATGACTCATGCTAGAAAGACCACCTTGTGGGCGCTCTTTCCGTGCCCACGGTGGGTTCTTTTGGGCGCCCACGGTGGGCTTCTGTTCCTCCATCCCGAGCTGGGCCCCACATAACGATCTCGCTCACGGTTTGAACGGCCAGCTTAAAATGGACCCGGCTAAGTGACCAGTTGAAGCCGCCTTTCGAAGCATCCATTCATGTAAGCCCCCGGATCGACGATGGGTTTTGGGTTCGCCAAGGCAATTCTCGTGTCTTCCCACGAAGCCTGAACCAGGTCGAAGTACTTGCGCATCCTGTTACGCCAACAGCCACCCCAATTCACCCAGGCAACTGCGCCCATGAGCTCCTTGCAGCGCTCGCAGAGCTCGTCTTCCTTGCGAAAATACGCTGCACCAAATTTTGGTGCAGTGGCGTTTCCCCCCACACCCCCCTTGGTTAAATGTTTCAGTGTTTTAATGGTACGTACGTCCTTTTGTACCATTGGAACACTGAAACACTGAAACGCAGGTCCCGTGCCAACGCCCGATTCTGCGTCAAAAACGCCGGATTTCACGGGCTGATGTGCTGCACCTGATTTTGGTGCTGCACCTGATTTTGGTGCTGCACCCAACGCCTGCTGCTCCCGTTCCCGGCCAGGCTCAGCACCCGATTCCGGTGCTGGCCGTTTCGCCGCCTGGCCTCCATCGGCAGGCCCTGCTGCGCTTGCAGACCTGTCCGATGGAGGGAGCAGCGTTGTGCTCGAGGCCGCCGACTCGCTGATACTTCTGTCGCCCTTTTCCGCAGCGTCCTGCGGATGACCTCTTCCGGGGCGAACGCTTTGACTCAGTGAAGAGTCACGAGCGCGCGTCGGCAAATCTAAATTAGTCACTTGCGAGGAAATAAAAAGCTTGCGTAACTCCTCATCCAAATGCGGCCAATCCCAGAATTCGGGATGACTCCGCGGTGGCGGTGAATTCCTCACCTCCAAAAAGCTTTCGTCGGCGAATTGCACCAAGCGCGGCACTTGGTCCCATGGCGGCGGCAGGAACGCATAATATACGCACTCGAACCTCTCGACTACCCGCTGCTTGCGCAGTCGCTTGACCACCGCGTGGATATTTCCCCTGCTTACGCCAATCACAGGACAAATCGCATTCAGCCTGGGGATGTGCGACCAGGTCCGCCCAAGCCGCAGTGAAGTCCTGAGCAGGTAATCAAAAAAATAGCGCTCCGGCTTGTCGAAATCGCATTGGGAAATCTCAACGCGAATCTTCTGTTCGGCGAAAGCAAAGTGGTCGCTCATTTTCGTTTAGGTTCTGATCTGCAAATTCGTGACCGCCTCGATGGCCCTGGCCTTGAGCTCAATGCTGGCGAGAATGGCTTGCCGCAGCGCTCTGTGTGCTGCCCGGGCATTCAGCTCGGTGATTGGGCGGCTGCCGCTGCGCAATTCACCATGGGCCGTCAGCCCCTCGGCTCGGCGGCGGTCGCGCAACGCTTGCATGGCCTCGCGCTGACGTTTCTTGCGTTCAGACCGGCTCATGGAGTTTTCAGCTTTTGCGCCTGCCTCAGCCGACGCATCGCTCCCACCGATGAGCTCAGCCTCGGCCGCCCCATCCGTTTTGGCTCCGGAGGCCGGCGCCCAGCCTCGTTCAATGGCGCGTTGGACGAGTTCTTTGGGATCAGACTTGCCAATTGGCCCGGCGTGAGTTAAAGGTTCTAATGTCATGGGTGGTTGATTTCACGGGGCTGGCCTCACCAGGTCAGCCCCTTTTTTGACGTTTCATATCTGGCGCAAGTAGGTCGTATCGCCATTGCAGCTCTTTGCCGAACCGGTCTCCCCATTCAAGGGCCTCGAGCTGGGCGCATTGGAGGGTCGGCAGCTCACGGCGCCTCATGACGGGCCGGCGCATCCCGTCGATTGAGATTCTGACCTCAAAAAACGTCTCTCCGCCAACGCGGATTTGGATAATCCTGGCCAGCGCAGGCCTGCCAAACTTCGCGCTCATCGCCTTTTGCCCCCGGCTTTGGCCGCCGCCTTTTTCCAACGCGCTCTTGCGAGCTCAGCCAGCCGCCGGCGAACGCTTTTTCTCTCCGGCTTGTGTCGAGCCTTCGATTCTATGTTCCGCGAAGATGCCGACGTCAGTTTCTTGCGGTGCGATTGCTGAGCCAACATCGTGCCCCAAACACGACGCAAATGATTGCAGGCCTCTATCAGCGGCACCATAAGCTGCCTCAATTCGTCATCCAGGGAGCCAGAGAGATCGAGCCTGATGCTGAGCGAATGCAACGACGCAGTCGCGCTCCTTACGTCCCGCTCGAAACCAATGCCAGGCTTCTCCGGCGCCGGCTGCTCGCCCTCCAGTGCCAGTTCTGCCGGCTTCGGCCAGCGGCGACGTCCGAAAAACTCCACGGGACCATTTAATATATACTTGCCTCCTTTGTAGTGCGCCTCTTCGCCGTAGAACGGATCAACCGCGGAAGGATTAAGGTCCGAACAGGCGAACGGTTCATCCAGCCGATAGCATTTGAAACTGATAACCTGGTCCCCGTCCCGCGTGTAATGGTGGCCCTCACGCGCCACGTAAATGTTATGGTTGAATTCGAAACCCTTGCTGAACTCCATCGCGACCCCATCGGTCCGGAAATGCTTGTAGGACGCATTATGCGATAGATCGATATCCCCGCCGGCATCCACGCGCGAAAATTCGACTTCAATCTCCGTCTGCTTCTCGGCGACGGCCTCCTTAATCGCCTTAGCCGTGACAATCGGCCTCCCATCCTCGGCCTTCGGCGCCGCATCCATCACCTGCTGCCATAGGGGCCCGCGCTGTTCCCGTGGAACCGGCACCAGCTCCCGCGCTTGGCTCTCCGTAGCCGGAAGCATTTGCGCATGTTCGGGCAATTGGCCGCCCCCTGTCCCCTTTTGCGCCGCCGCCAGGTCCTGCATGACCTCGGCAGCGTCGCAAAGTCTATGCGCATGCCGGACGCTCTGCCCCCACCGTTGGCGCACGTACTCCTCGAACGTCCGGTGCTTGTCCCGGTAGAGCCGCTTGTCCCGTATCGCGCGCAGCGCCTCGCCGGCCTCGTAGAAATGCTGCAAACCGCGCTCGACCTTCTCTTCATAGCCGGCGCGCAATTCCAGTTCCGCGGCCGTCAATTGATTCGCCTGCACATCAATCTCATCCCCGCGGCCAGGCCTGGCTGGCGGCCCGGTCAATTGCTCGACGGCTTCCTCGGCGTCGGACAGCTTCACGACCTCGCCGTCATTACCGCGCAAAATGAATTTCGCCTGTTTCTCGGTCTCGATCTTCCAGGCCCGTTCCAGGTGCGGACTCCACCCGCCCAGGCGCGTCTTATAGTACTCGGCCTGGCCGTGAATCCCCATCCTGCGAATGATCCAAGGTCCCTGCTCTTCGGCAATTGGTTGCTGTTGGTGATGAACGCTCATAATTCGGGGGGTTTCATTTTGCGGTAATCAAAGCCTCCAGCCTGTCCGCCCACTCCTTTGCCGGTTCAGCCGAGACATTACCAAATTGGTAAGATCTGAGGATGTGAATCAGCCCTGGCGCCAAGTCCCGGAGCTGGGCGTTGACCGCCGCATCTATGGTTCGAAAGTCCTCCGTTACTTCCGCCTTTAGCAAATCCATGCCCAGGGCCTTGGCGCAAATGTCGCCCGCTCTAGCGGCAGCTATCTTATCGGACGGTTCAGTTCCGTATGTGACGCTATGTAGCTTTGCATACTCGTGATTCCAAGCACTGATGACGACGATCTGCTTGTCGAATTCCCGCGCAATTTGCCGCGCGACTTCCACCGGGATTGATTTATAGGGTCTCATAACTATTGGGGACAATTAAACCGCTTTCCGTTTCCACATGGCCCGGCGGCAGCACCGCCGGATCGTCGTCACGCAATCCGCGTGAGAGACTTTCATGCAGTTGGGCGCAATAGCTGCATAGGTCCCACTCGACCCAGTAATCGCCGGGCCCGCAAGCGACTTCATTCGTGCAGCCGCATTCCCTACAACGGCGCGCCATGACTGCCTCCTTTCTCCATCGTCAGCAGGCCCAGCTCCAGGCAGGCCTCCAAACATTTCGCGTGAAACCTCGCCTCAAGGCACGGCGCCTTTCCGCCATTGGTCCACATCCGGACCGGCTCCCCTTCATCGGCATTGAGCTCGCGATCTTCCTCACCTTCTGGGCTCTCCTCGATGCGCTCGCCACAATAGGAGCATACGCAGTGCGGATCGCCGGCGTCCGGAGAATCGGAAAACCATCGAATGGCTGAATGGGCCTGCCTGCTCATGGCTCGTGAAAAACTTTGCAGAGCCCGCAGTACTTGTTTTCGATGTCCTGCGGATTCCAGCTCTTCGAGTGGCAGACCAGGCACAAAATCCATTTCTCGCCGGTCTGGAAATTCCCGCCCAGGAGAAATGTCTCCTTGCCTGCCTGACGCATCGCGTCGCGCCGAAACACGCGCGCGATTTTGCTCCTAATTTTCCCCTTTGCCTCATCGAGCTGCTTGGCCTCGGAATAGCCAGGGCTCCGATGATTCTGGATTTGGGCTTTGAGGTTCATGCCGCCTCCTTTGGCGATTCCCCCACGCTGGTCCTCGACGCCAGAAACTCGATGAACGGGCCCGTGGGAATCAACACGCGTCGCCCTAGGCGAGTCACCGGGAACTTGCGATTGCGGATCATCTTCGAGAGCTCGCCAATAGACAGCGTCAAAGCCGCTGCCGCCTCCAGGCGCGTCAAGAACGGCCGCCCCTGCAGCTCCGCGCCGAACTGCGGGTAAAGGGAAATCACCGCGCGGCTCGTTACATCCGTCGGTTCCAACCGAGGTTGCCCCCTAGTTTTAGGCATGACCGCGCGGTGAGAAATTCCCCCCAAAGTGATGTCGCTCATGCCGCCTCCTCGCCAAATCCAAATAACCCCTTCGCCCGGCGCCGCCAGAGGACCTCGTCGATTTCTCGCGCGTATTGATCGAACGCGGCCTCATCGAACTGTCCCAGCGCATCCAGTTCGTGGCGCAAATCGTCATAGGCGCGGTCCCGGGCCGCGACGCGAGGGCTGTCCTTGATTGTCCAATACTCATTCTCGACAAAGACCGTATTGGGTCTGCGGACCACGTGCCGCCTCAGGTCAAACGCGGAGCAGCGCAGCGGCGTCCTGGTCCGGGGATGAAAGACCTCCCAGAGCACAACGCCTTTGTCTTTGGCCTGCGCCTCGGCCAGTTTGCGTTTGTCGGCCACGGCCCAGAGATGTTTTTCGAGAGGCTCAAGCAGCTTCAACGCGGCCGCCATATCCGCATCGCCTGCTTCCGCGTCCTGCTTCAACCCGTCGCGGATTTTGACGAGTGACTTGAGGTAGCGCGGCCAGATTCGATCCCCTTTCACGAGCCGCGCGCCTCTGTGCGCGGCAGTCTGCAATTTGCTTTCATTCATAATTCTATCGCCTCCACTTCGAGGGCCTCGTTGAGCCACGGATACAGCGCCTGGCCCGGGCGCTGACCGTAAAATTGCGCGCTGGTCTTGAACCAAAACCCCTTGTGCATCGGCAGGAAAGTCGCGACCTCGCGCGGAAATCGGAACCGCGCCCCGATCTGAAGAGCCGCAAAAGGCATCCGCCTGGCTAAGGCTTGCGTCGTCATGGGGGGAATTGGCCCGGGGGAACCGGTTTATGCGGCCAACGCCTTCTCGCGGGATTGCCGGTCCTGGAGGATGAGCGACCGGACGTACGAGCTCAGGCTGCCCGCATGCGCCAGATCATTTTTCCTCGTCTCGACAAACGCGGCCAGCTCGGCCGGGATCGTCACGGTAGCGCGCACGAATTGTTGGTTTCTCTCGGATGTTTGCTTTTCTGCTCTCTGCTTCATGCCTAGAGTTAAGCATATCTAGTCATATCTAGTCAACACATTCGACCATACTTTGTTTGCATACTGAGCATACCTTTTTTGTATGCTCAAAGGCCGCTATCGCCCTTGCATAATGGGTGTGATTGAATAAATGTTTGCTCCCATGAAGCAGCGCCGCGAAGACAAACGCACCACGGTCAGCTTGGCTAAGATCGTCTGGGAAATGGCCCAGGAGATGATGAGGCTCAAAGGCTTCAATGACAATTTCTCGTCATATGTCGCCGATCTGATCAGGCGGGACAAAGAACGGCTCCAGAGCAAGCCGGAGTCCCAGAGGATAGAGCGGCCTAGTTCAGGGTCGGCCAAATTGGGGGATTCGTTGCTTGAGGAGATGAAGCAGCGCTATCCGGGCAGGAAAGGCCCTCCTGCACCATGAGGTCCACTGCTTGCAGCAGATCATCAAGGAACGCCGCCCGCTCTCGCTCCGGCAGCGACTGGTACAGCAAAACCAATTTTTCGGTCCACACGGCGCCGTCTTTCTCTTCCAATATTTGATAAAAGCAATCCCCTTACCAATTCCATTTATGAGAACCATTCTTCTTCTCTCCTTTTGGGCCGGGCTGGCTTTCGGCCAGCAGTTTTCCGATATCCGTTTGGTGAATGGTCGCCGGGTGGACCTGGGCCCGGTCCGGGCCTGGCTCGCCAAGCCCGCCGGCGAGAGGCCAATGAAGCATTGGAAAATTTTGCAGGTGGTGGAGATAAGGAAACAGGTCGGGACTTGGGATGAATGCGCGGTAACTTTCGAGGATGGCGCCCAGGCGGACGTCCTCCTCAATCATTGTGACTCCATCGTCAGGACTCCAATTCTGAACCTATCCAATATTGACGCCAGGCTGGGGCAGGTCGATGAGCAGCGAAAGGAATTGCAGGCCGAATCATCAGGCCCGGCGACAAGGAATGCCTTGGCTGCCAGGCGAAGCGCGAGGGGCAGGGCCGCCCAAAGGATCAAACTCCTCGCCATGTTCACTGGACAGAAGTACGAAGGCCTCCAGGTCTGGGATTGTGGAGCAAAGTCGCAATGAAAAGCTTCGTCTGGATTTTCCTGCTTGGCTTCATTGGCCTTATAATCTACGAGGTCAATTCTGAGAAAGGTAATTCTCCTCCGGAACAAGTCCCGGTTCCCCAGCACAAATTGGCGGATGCCGATATCCAGGTCGGCTCATATGAGCTCGAAATAGCCAACGCCGACACAAATGATTGGCCGCCACTCATAATCTATCTCAACGGGTCGCCGCCCTGGGCTTTTCACGCAACTATCCCGAGCTTGGCTGCGGGGCAGAAGATCAATGTCTCTTTGCGTTCCTTTGCCAAAGACGACGGCCTCAGATTTGACCCTTCGAACTATAAAGTGACGGAGCTTTGGATCGGAGGGGGTTCATACGATTTCCGCAAATATGGTTTCTGAGCCCCTTCGGCATGAGCTTGCACTTTGAAGTCTCCGGCCCCAATTCCCAGCCGCATGTCCGCGCGGTGGACCGCCGGCCTCCGGAACTCGTCGGCGGCGTCCGGCTCTATGGCAAAGCGCCGGGCCCATTCACCATCACCTGGAAACAGTCCGCGCGAGGTCCTCGATGCCGCACTACGCGCAAGAGCTACAAGGCGGCGCGGCAATTTGCCGGCGAACTCAGCGACATGCTGGCCAGCGGCGAAATCATCAAGCGGGACCTGGCCGCCGCCGAGTGCATCACTTATGTCTCCGCCAGGCGCAAGGCGCAATCCATCGGGGAGTCCGTCCCCGGCATCATCGATAAATATACAGAGTATGTGCAAAAGCTCCTCGCCCTGGACCCGCCGGCGACCGTCGATGAGGCCATCCGCTCCTATCTCTCCCATCGCGCCCCCGGTCTGCTCAGCCTGAACGTGCCAGATATCGTAAAGCTTTTGCTCGAGCAAAAAGCCAAGCACCAGGTCGGGGCCAAATGGCTCCGCACGCTTAAATTCCAGCTCGAACGTTTCGCGGAAGCTTTCCCGGGCCCAATCAGGATGATTCAGCCCCATGAAATAAACGCCTGGCTTGGCAAGCTCGACGTCGGCCTGGTCACCCGCCGGCATTATCATGACGCGATGCGCGAGCTCATCCGCTTTGCCCAGGCCGAGAATTGCCTCGACAAAAATTGGGACGGACTGAAGCACATCGCCAATCCGGAGCCGCCGCCGGTCGAGGTCAAGCTCTACACGCCGGAGCAGGTGGCAGGGCTCCTTGCCTGCTGCACGCCGGGTCTGCTCCCGTTCCTTGCCATCCAGTTTTTTGCCGGCGTCCGCCACGAGGAAATGTCTGCCGGCGAGAAAGCCCTCGTCGATTGGAGCGACGTGCTTTGGGAGAAGTCCCTAATCCGCATCCGTAAAATTACGGCGAAGACCAAGAAGCTCCGCCTCATCAAAATGCAGCCTAATCTGGTGGCCTGGTTGCAGCCCTACGCCCGCAAATCAGGCCGCATCTGCTCCATTCGCTGCACTGGCGACGCTCTCTATCGCCTGGGCAAGCGGGCTGGAATTCCCTGGATACGCAATGGCGCCCGCAAAGCCTTCATTAGTTATCGCCTGGCCCAGACCAACGACATGGGCCTCGTCGCCCGTGAAGCCGGCAATTCGCAAAAAGTTATCGAAAGCAATTACCTCGAGCTCGTAACCGAACAAGCATCCCGCGAGTACTTCGCCATCTTCCCCCCGGCCCAGGACCGCATCATCCAAATGGATTTCGCCTTCGGGCGGTAGTCACCTTTGCAGGTTGGATACCTGCTCAGTTTTCCGGACGGAATCAGCCCCGGCGATCCCGACCAGACCCGGGCCGGCCCAAAACCGTCATTCCCTGTCATTCCAACCGGAAGCTGCGGCGAAGCTCTCAACGCAACTCGCCACAAATGAGCATCTTAGAATGGTGCGCATAGCAGGACTTGAACATGCTCGGCTAGAATTTCAAGCGCTCTTCAGCGAGCTCCTGAACGCGGCCCGCAGTGCCGCTTTGCCTCCGCGATGCATCCCGGGAAAAAACTGGCAAAGTGCATGGAGAGGCACTGAAAGGCACAAATCCTGTCATTTTCTGTCATTGGCCTTGGCCGTCCATCTCGTCAGGATAAGCGATAAAAGATGTCGCAATTTTGTAAAACCGGTCTCCTTTCTCGATTTGAGGCCATTCGATTTGAGGCCATCCTCGACGCCACATCGCATCGGCGCAAAATCCAAGTTTCTCGGCCAGCTTCGCGGGCATTGTGCTGCTGATTTCGGCCCACGAAATCAATGAGCTTCCTTGCAAGGCCATGGGCGAAATGGACGTATAAATAATCTTCCTGATTTCCCATTCTGGCAAAGAGACGGCGCAACCTACTATGTTCTCCCCAACGTCTCTGATCAGTTCGTGTCGCTCTCTCTCGAAAAAACACCATTGAATGTACTGGGCATGGAGATTTGGTTCGGAGCGCGGAATGATAGCCCGGGCATCTGACCCGACCGGAAAAGGGCCCTTAAATGCCGCGAAAGCTGCGGCCATCAAAGCCGTTGATTTGAAGAAATTCCGCCGAGTCATTTGGCCAGCAACCCTATCCAAACGGAGGCCTCCTATCAAGGCTTCGGGCTAGTGACCAATTGGTCACTTTGCCGCCGCGCGGTCTCCCTGGAAGGCCGCCCAGCCCCCCAGCCCCACCCCCTTGAAAATCAAAGAGCGCTGCATGGCGGGCGTTCCCAGCGCGAACATGAGGGCATCCAGAAGTTCATCAGATTGATCCTTGGTCAGGTTCGCCAGCACCCAGGCCCTGCCATCCCAGCGCTCGAGCGTGTTGCGGTAGGCGCAATCATGGGCGAATGCAGCCGGCCAATAAACCCCAAAGGGAGGCAGGTTGAATGGCGGACCCCAAATTTCGCGTGGCGTGCTCGCCCCGTCGGAGCAGGCGCCCGTCGGCATCCGGTATCGGTCGCCGGCGTCGGTCGCGATTTCTTTCGGATCGACCAGGGAGAAATTCCGCCCATCGGAGCTCCGCACATGCAGCTCAGATCCGCCAACGAAGAGCGCATTCAAGCGGTTAAAAGCCCGAGTCTCATTTGACTGCTGATTTCATGGCCGCGCCGATGACGTTGCCGACGGCCGTTCCCCCGGCCGAAATGATTGCGCCGGTCTGCGGATCGACTTTCACATCCATCGGCCCGGCTTGAAAGAGCGAGCCGCCGCCTAGGGCCGCCTGATTGGTGTGCGTAGCCGAGATCGATTGAACGGTCGGGTCCGTCATGAGGAACCATCCCCCGCCCTTCTCGATGTCGCGCCAGGTCTCGATGGCGACCAGGCCATCAGGGCGGCCCTGATAGAAATGAATCTCGCGCGTCGTGGTCGCCTTGCGTCGCGTCTCCGCGCAGCCGGCGCAAAGGACCAATACTAGCCAAACGGATAGTAGTCGGCTCATAGGACAAATTCTCCTTGCCGCGCAGGCCTGGCCGGGAAGGTCCGGATGATGTAATGCCGGGCCTGCACTTCAACCGCGCGCCAGCGCAGTCCCAGTCCCTTCACGAATTCCAAGGAATGTTCGAGCCAGGAGTACTCGCACCGATAATTGCCGCGCCCGTCGGTCTCGACGTGCTCAGCAATTGGCCGGTAGGAAGCCTTTGGAGCTATGCTAAAGGTCAGTGGCCTTCCAGAGCCACGACCAGGCCCGCATCTGCGGCTCGCGCCAGCGCGGTGGTAATCTGGCCGGCCACGCCGGCGCCGTACTTGACCAGGAGGTCCTGCTCGAGCGCCGAGGCCGACGCGATCAATGAATTGATTTCCTGCACCAGGGCCGGGTTGCCATTGGCCTTGAGCATTGTCAGCACCTGGGCCGTGGTCTCCGGGTTCGAGCCATTCAACACGCCGTCGAGCGCCGTCTGCGCGTTCTTGAGCGCGGAAATGACGCCTGGGTCCTGGTGCGTCGCGGAGATCGCGGCGGTGACCCCAATGGCGACCGCCCCCTGGAAGACAGCGCTATCCAGGATAAGGTTATTCGTATTGACCTGCGTGATCGTGACTGTGTTGGTCGTGAAGCCGGTCACGGCATCGCCGGTGACATTGGTGCTGGTGACCTTGCGCGTCATGCAGCCGGACAGGCCGGCAAGGAGCGAGGCGCCCAAAAGAACTGACAAAAGTTTCGATTTCATTTTTTGTTGATTGCGATTTCCTCCGGCTCCGGAGGCAATGGACTCTGTTTCAGATACGCGAATGTCAACTTGGCGCCCTCGATGAGGGCCATGCAGGTCACGGAGAGCAAAAGCCTCAAAAGTCCCTCGTCGAAATTGAATTTGGCCGGGTCCGCCACAACCAGCACCAGGCCGGAAGAGAGCGTTGTCGAGGCTCCGCCGATGAACGCGGCAAAAAGCCCATGCAGCCATAGCCTGGTTTGCGGTTTCATTTTTTGCCATCCCTGCGCCACCGCCAGATCACATAGAGCCCGTTGAGCGTGATGAAAAGAAGCTGAGCCCAGTCCGTGAGAGACAAGGAATGAAGCATTGCAATGGTCAGGCCGCTCGGACCCACCGTGTAGGCGCAATCGCGGAGCGCGGCGCCCGGTTGAAATAGCGGCTTTGAAAGCATCACCAAAGCCGGTACGTCAACCTTTCTATTGGCCATGGCCTTGCAAGGAAGCTCATTGATAATCGAGTCGGAACGGCGGCACGATGTAGCGCGTGGCCGTATTGGTCGTGGCGGCCACGAACATGTAAAGACTCTTGGCGGTGGCGGCGGCGGGGAACGGCACGGCGACCGAATAGGTCTGAAGATTGTTGGTCGAGCCCACAAATTGATTTATCGGCGACCCAAGCACCCTGCCGGTCGCCGGAAAGCTGAAAGGGTAATAGGTATTCGTCCAACTGGACGCTGCGGAAGTCTCCACACTGTAGGTGAACGTAACCTGCGTGACCCATGGCGGCACCGGGATGCTCCAGCTCGCGTTCACGTTGTAAGCAACAGCCCAACCTTGATCAAAAACCCAAGGCGCATCACTTTGAGCCGTTACGCTTAGCTGGCTGGCGGATGTCAGCACCACGTTGTTTGCTTTGAGATATTCGGGACTGAACCCTTTGCCGGTAAAGTAAGTCACGCCGTTATTTGTTTCTGTCGCCGCGGTCAAAGCAACGGGTGCTTTGGACCCAAGCCAGGCTGGCGCATTCGCGCCAGACCAGTCCTGTTTAACGACGCCCCCGGCGGTTTGCAGCGTAGTGGCGTTGCTCGATGCTGAATAACTCGAAATCACGTGGTTTTCATAACCGTTGTTGTGGATGATGGCGTCATACCCGCTCGGAATAGCCGGGTCGGCGAGAACAACCTCGCCAAAGGAGTTGGAGATTTGCAACACCCCGTTCAGCGCCAAATTCTCGGGGAGATAAATGGTTTGCGGCGCGGCTACGAGAAGCAACGTATTGGTCGGAGCAACGCTCACAGATCCGGAATTGTTGAAGCTGCCGACTGTGGCTTGAGACCACGGGTCATAAAGGGTGTAAGTTACATTGCTGGACAGGCCAAGCATCCCGGCGCTGAAACCGACGGCCTGGGTTGTGGTTTGCAGGTTGATGAAAAGGATAGCATTAGTGCCACTTTGCAACCCGCCGATTGGGCGCTTCCAGATTTCGGTGAAGTTATTAGACCATAAGACGCTCCCCGGAATTTGAGCAGCGTCTAGCCACAGTGACTGCACCTGCAAATTGGTTGCGTAGGCCAGCCACAGCGGATTGCCGAAAGGATTATCCCACATAGCCGTCTGCGGTCCCATCAAGGCGCAGTTCACGGTGCTTTGCGCGATGTTGGTTTGATAGTTGTGCGGGCTCGCGCCGCCCATCTCGTAGGAGGTCAAGCTTGCGAGAGAATCGACGTGATGAAATGGACCGGTGAACCATTGCAGGAACTGTAATCCGGGCCGGAACTGGCCAACCATATTGGTCATGCTCGATGGGTCGGCGGCATTTCCAATTGTGATGTGGCTCGCCGAATTTGCGACTTCATACGGGATCGTCTCGCTTCCCCATGGGGGCGGTGCGCCGGAGCTGCCCGCCGAGACGCCAATAGTGAGTTTCATTACCCGGTTGCTGACTCCGTTCCCTGCGTATTCCCCTGCGTCTTGGCTTGCCTCGTTAAACACCCGTACGAGTTCACGTGTCTCAGCGCTATTGACGCCCGAGGGAAGGCACGAATCATCGTAGCGCACGCCATCCACGCCCCAAGATGCCCACAACCGCACGTCCTGGTAAAGATGCGGGCCGAAGTCGCCCGATGCATCGTAACCCATTGTGGTTTTGCCGTTGCCGCCGGTACCACATTGGGAGTCGTACAGCCAAACAGAAAAACCGTTGGTGTGGCAGTATTGCACAAGCCAGGGCATACCGAGCGGGAAACGGTTGGTGTTCCAATAGACTGGATAAGTCGTGGGATCATTGGTGCTCGCCCACCCATCGTCGATGTAGATATTGGTCCATCCAGCCAGAAACATTCCGTTGGTCAAAACCTCCTGGACCCAGTTTGTGACTATCGTCTGGTTGATCTGATCAACGTAATCCGGGTAAGTGCTCCAGCCCAGGTCGGGGCTCCCCACCGATGAAAATCGCGGCGCTACCAGCGATTGGTTATTGGTGGCCAACATGCCAGAGGCTGCGGTTATTACGACTATTCCCTGGCCAGAGGCCGCGATGCCAATGGTGCCATCAGCGTTACTAACGGATTGCAGATATCTTCCATCGCTCTGGGCCTGGCTGTAGGCGACGGCGGAGCCGGCGGGGACCTGGTTGGTTAGGACCGTGAGCCAATCCTTGGCGTTGAGAAGCGCGCCGGCATTTGTGGCCGGGAAATTGAAGTAGTTTGTCGTCGGGGACCAACCACCGGCGATCTCGCCCCGGTACCCGCCCGCCAGCACATTGCTGATGATGAACGAGCCGGCCAGGCCGGTGTTTGTCACGTAGCGGTCCACTGTCACGATGTCGCCTGCGCCGTTGGTATAGGAGACCTGCGTCGGGTAAAGTTTGAATTGCCGGATGGCGCTGGGCGAGCTCCTGAAGTCCGAGTAGAAGAACTCGACCGCGCCCTGGCCGCGAGCGAGCGCGGCGATAGCGAGGTATGCAAATATGCAAAAAAGAATTTGCATATTTGCAAGCCGGGCCTTTGGTGATATCCGGTGCGTTTTGGTGACGCCGCTCATTGAGTCAGGGAGAGGCAAATCCAATGTGTGGCGTTGCCGTTGTAGATCAGCATCGCGGCGCTGTTCCCGGTGAGGACCTTATCCGCGCCTGTGAGGCAATAAATCCGATTGGCCGCCGTGGGTTCGACCCCGGAATCGTTCGCGATGGTCATGTTCTGCCCGGTCCGGTTGAGGAGGATCAAGAATTTCCCGTCGCGGTTCGGCTGCCCGTTGATGCCGTTGATCGTGAAAGCGCCGGTCGGCCCTGAGACCTCAACAAAGACATTGGTGCCGACGGCCACGCCGGCGTTGTTGCCGTTGGCCAGGGTGCTGAGCGCATAACGGCTGAAGGCCACATCGGCGCCGCCAAGGAAAGTATTGGTGCCCGTCGTCTGTAGGTTCGTAACGCCGGCGCCAAAGGTGGCTCCGCCCTGGACCGAGAGATAATTATTGACCACAGCGGACACTCCTGCGGAGCCCAGCATGATCTGGTTGGGAGCGGTGCAGGCTGAATTGTAGCCTACCGCCGTCGAATTAAAATCGGCATTAGGAACCAGAGCACCCTGACCGATCGCCGTCGAATTGGTCCCAGCGGCAAAGCTCCCATAACCTAATGCAGTGTCGCTTGCATTCTCCGCTTCGGACAAATAACCCAGCGCCGTGCTTTGCGTCGAAAGAGCATAGGCCCCAAAACCGACGGCGGTGCTCTTGATGCCGGCCGCCAATGCTCCATTGCCCACCGCCAGCGAGTCGGTATTTGTTGACTGCGCTCCCTGGCCAAATTGTTCCGAGCCGGTTCCCGTTCCAGGAGAGGTAAAAGCATTGCCGTTGTTAGTGCCATTCTGAATTATTGGATCATGGAAAGTCCCTCCCAGATAGAGATTGGAGGTGTTCGTGAAGGTCTTCAATCCTCCCACCTGCTGCGTGGCCTGCAGGCTCATGTAATTCGAAAGCAAAATATCGACGTAACTCAGAGCGTTAGTCGATAGGTCCAGCGCCGTGGCAAGCAGGCTCGCGATATTCGTATCCTGACCGGAGGCCTCGATGGAAATCGGCACGCGCACGATCATCGAGGCGATCAGGCTGTTGGTAAGATAGGTCACGGTCGCCCAGCCGGCGGACAGCGATACGGTGATCGTTTGATTCGGGAAGCCGCGCAGCGCGATGGCGTTGGTCGCGGTCATCGTCAGGTTGATGCTCGAGAAAGGATTGTTCGCGATCTGGAGAAATAGGTTGGTCGCCGCGCCATTGCTGTTGGCGTTGGTCAAGACCTGGATGGACGGAAGCACTACGTTATTGGTCCAGGTACGCACGTCGCCATTCACCGTGATGGTCTGGCCATTGGTGGTACCGGCCGTGTTGGTGATGGTGACGGTGGCCGTGACCAGGCTGCCGGCGCCTCGCGCGCCTGGCGCCAGGCAAATGAAGGCCGCGAATAACAATGCCAAACATTTGGCATTGTTCTGGTGATTCTTGAATTTGGTCATAGGTCAGTTCAGTGCGTCGCAGTGTAGAGCGCCATCATCGCCGGGATAGACCGAAAACGTTTTGCCGGTATTCGGATCTTCCCAAGTGATGGCCCCGACAATCGCGCGCGGCAAGAACGTCGCCTTCGCGAACTCCATCGAGATGGGCGTCTGCCCCGCCGGCACGACCAAGCCGCCTGGTTTATCGATCGATGCCTGAATGGTGATCTGTTGCTGGAGCACGGTCAGGAACGTGCCATCGGCCTGCTGGATCTTGACCTCGAGCCAGCTCTGGGCCGAGACGTTTCCGGCAGCGTTGATCAGCGTGGTGATGGCAGCCGTATTGAGCGGGAGTTGCGCGTAGAAATACTGATTGTTGGCGTCCGTGGCCCAAACGAACTGCTGTGTGTACCAGTTATTTGCGTTCGAGTTTTTGTCGCCGATGGTGACCTGCAGGCTCAGGCCCGCGGTGTTGAGCAGCGAATAAGGATTTGCGGCGCCGGTGCCAAAGCCCGCGTTGCGCACCAGGAGCCAGATGCGCAGCGACAACGTGTCGTTTTGGATGAACGCCGGCAGCAGGCCCGCGGCGGGATTGGTCAGGCTCGTGACGACCTGGCCGGAATTGATGTCGATGAAGATATCGAACTGCTGCATCGTAAATGGTCAGGCGTCAACTAAGGGGGAACAGGCAGCCCGGTGAGTTGCCACTGCAATTGCCAAATGAACCCTCCATATGTGATCGATGCCTGTACCGTGGTAGCTGCCTTAGCGAAAGTCGCCGTGAACTCAATTATGGAGCGCGTATCGACGGCCGGCGCATTGGGTCCGGATGGTTGAGCCGGCACATATAGAAATCCGGCATAGATGCTGGTGTTCACCGTGACCTCCGAAATTCCATCACCGCTTATGGCCACTTTTGCGCCCGTCACGGCGGCGTTGCCCAGGTTTTTCACCCAGACATCGATGGTCAGGACTCCGCCTCCAGCGTTAAGCGCGATCATCCAATGACCGATATCGGCGACCAGGTTAGGAGCCATGGCGAGGGGAAACGTGGATGCGATTTCATCAGTCATCCAATCACTGATCTGCAGGGTGCCATTAATGGCCGGCAAAGGAGGCGCTGAATTCGGCCAAGGAAGCTTGAACTCCATTTCATTGTTTGGGTGGAAAATCACGCCGCCTTGCAACGTTTGGACGATCGATTCCTTAACGAAAATCCCGGTTACAAATTGCCAAAGAGCGCTTACGTTCTTTAATTGAATTAAAAGAACCATCAGCCCGCTGTTGTCATCGAAATCGATCCAATAAAAGAGCAAGTTGATTGTCGGCATGATTTTGTAGAGCCGGAACGAAGGGCCCTGCCCTTTGACCACCGTAGGGCTGTATGCGCCGGACCGGATATAAGCAATGAGAGCCATGGCACCATCGACAATAAACTGAGCCGCGAGACAGAGCATTTGGGCACCCAGCTCCGTTCTGGAGGCATCCGGGGGGTTGTAGCTAGGCCACGAAGGGGGCGGCCACGCGGCGGCGCCTGTGGGACCATTGCCGATCGGATCGATGTTGTACGCCCCCCATGTCCCGGCGATCGGACGCCCGTCCACCTGCTGCAATTGACCTGGCTGCAATTGAGCGTGACCGCCTGGCGGCGCGCCGCGATTATAGAAGATTCCGTGGAAGCCCGGCGTTTTGCCTGGCGCGCTGTCGAAGCAAATATAAAAGTCCCAAACCGAAAGCCAGATTTGGTTGCCATTCTGGTCTATGGCCTGGTAGGCGCCGTTGCCTGAGTAAGCGATCACGAAATGGCCCGTCAATGGCGTATCGCGCAATAAAAACAGCGCTTGCGAAAATTCCGGGAACCCGAACAGGTACCAGTAAGGGTCCGGATGGGTGAACGCGTCGAAGAGGTAGCTCTCCAGAATAGTAGCTCCGCCGAGCGCGCACTTAGCGGGTTTGTTGAGCTCATTAAGAGGGCTCTTAATGAGCGAATTGCTTTTTGTTCGTTGGACGGCGCCGCTCATTGGGCCGCCCATTCCCTGGCCTCGCCGATCATGAGCAGATTAATCGCCTTTCCGGTCGCGTCCGCGACTCCGGTCAGGGCGGCGATGGAATAGATTATGTCATTGGGAACCCACATCGGGATCACCCATTCGGTTTCGGAGTTTCCCCCGCCGGCCTTCGTCCGGGCTACGTTGTTGGCGTCGAGCGCGGCGTAGGTCAAATTGTAAACCACTCCCAGCTCAGTCACGCTTACCAGGCTGTTCCTGAGCTTATAGGGCTTCGCCACGTAGATATCGACCTCTCCTTCGTTCGTGCCATCCCAGGTCCTGCATGTTAGGTAATCGCCTTGGACGGACTTAAGATGGTACATGCCGGCGCCGGTCGCTCCGCCGCCGGTCGGGCCGAGAATTTCCAGCGCGATCCCTTCCGGGTAACGTTTGATGCGGTAACCGTTCCCCGGCAGCAGCCTGTTCGCGCGGACCCATTGACGCAGGCGCTCGAGCCAGCTTCCTTGCGGACCAGCGCTGAGGATTGGGCCGGGCTCAATCATAGCGGATGACCGAAGAGCTGCCAGGGCCACCAGCCATATTGATACTCCTGGCTAATGCGCCATTTGAACATTGCTGCCTGCTGGATGGTGGGGAAATTTTTATACCAGCCATACTCCAGGCGGGGGTCAGTCGAGACGTCATTGGCCGTGTAGGACGATACGTTGAAGAGCAGATTGCCCGGCAAATATTCGTTGAGCGCGACATAATTGGTCGATAGGAGCCGGCGCACATTGGTGAGCACGTAGCCTAGAGCGTATTGTGAGCTGGTAACAATGTTCCGGCGAAGGATCGGCGCCGGCATCGGGTAACTCTTCTCGCCGGCGAGCATAAGCTGATACACGAGGTAGGCGTTCTCCGGATTGCCGGTATCGTCCGGAAGATTCTGAAACGTGGCAAGCGTGATATCGGGCTGGCCATTGGAGAGCGCGGGCGGATTGTCGATCGAATTGCGAATGACTTCTTTTTCCTGCTGGCTCAGCGTCGCGATGATACCCATATTATCCTGCACGTTAAGCAGGTCCTTTTCCGTGGTCTGAGCGAAGAATTCCCATGTCTCGATGGTGTCGGTCGCGGGGTTGACCAGGCCGTCCGCGTTCCAGGGGAAATGCACGTCGAGGGACCATTTGCCATAGCCCTCAGTGACCTCGTAGAGCAAGCCCGGCAGGTTCGCGAACGAAGCGGCCAGGTTCTTGATCTGTAAAGCCGGGCCCTCGAAATGGTAGCCCTCATAGTTGCCAGACTCGTTCCGGCCCCATTTTTTGGGCTGGATAAAAGCGTTTTGGATTCCGGTGGCGATCATTAGTGGTGCGGGAAGATGGTTTGCAGGCCAATGAAACTGCGGTAATGGTCGATGCTCGATTGCATCCGGGCAATGGTGTCCGGGTTGCGTTTCTCGCGGGTGTTGCGGGCTATCTCGCCAAGGAGCTGCAGCTTGCGCTCCTCGATGCGCGCGGTGATGCCCATGCCGCCAAGGAAATTGCCGACGTTCACGAGCGAATCCGAAGGGCCGCCCAGCGCTTTCATCGACATCTTCGTCGGCAGCGAGGAGCCGCTGAAATCCGCGGGCTTTGGATTTTTCAGATCGTTTGCCTGCCTTTTGAAATCTGCGAGCATCGCCTCGAATTCGGCCTGGCGCGCTTTCCACGGGGCCTGAGCTGCAGCCGCGGCAGTTTGGGCCCCGGGAAGATTGAAGCCCATCCCGGTCATGCGCTTTTTGAGTTCCTCGGTGCTGATAGCCCCAACAAAGTGTTCGGCTCCCAGCCCGGCCGTTTTTAGCATGGTCCCAAGAGCGTGCAGGGGGCCCTGCCCCGCTGTGCCGGCGCCATAGAACGCGGCAGCGCCTGCGGTGGCCTTGCCGGCTTTGAGCACCGAGGAATAAATGAATTCGGCAAGCTTGATCAGGGCCGGTCCGAGCTGGCTGATGACGATCCGGCTGAGGAGCTCAAATTCGTCCGAGACTGCCTTCAGCTTTACGGCCGTCTCGCTGCTCATGATGGCCCCCATATCTTTCATATGCTTGCCCAGCTCATCAAAATTGGTTTTGAGCACGGTGATCATTGGGCCAAAACCTTTGATGCCCAGCTCGCGGAACAGCGCGCCCAGCTCCTCCGGATTGCGGTTCTGGACCGCGTTGCGCATCGGCCCCATGAAGAGTTGCGAGGCTGTCATGCCGTGGAGCTGCTCCGAGCCAATGCCAAGCTCCTTGAATGCGCCCATGAACTGCTGGCCTTCCTGCCCGGGCAGCATGGCCTTTTGCCTGGCCTCGTCGATCTTTTCGAACGCATGGGCGACATCCTCGAGCTCGACC
>DASYZE010000063.1:0-6102 GCA_035946625.1 Terriglobia bacterium
GCAAGGCCAGCGAAAGAACAGAAACAAAACCAAGAGCAAAAACAAAAACAGAAACCAAGAACAAAACCAAAAGACAAAATCAAAAAAGGGGACATTTTAAACGAGGTAAAAGAGGGGACATTTTAAAAGAGCTTTGACACCAACGTGACTTTACGTTTGACATCATTCTGCGCCCCACTTAACATAATGGGTTCACAAATCTATAGGAGCACATACTGGAGGACGTTGCTATGCCGGTTAAGGTGGGAATTAACGGTTTTGGGAGGATTGGACGCAATATCTATCGGGCTTCCATGCAGGACCCCGGGATCGAAATTGTGGCGGTGAATGACATTACCGACCCCAAAACGCTGGCCCATTTGTTGAAGTACGATTCGGTGCTGGGCAATCTCAGCGCCACCGTGAGTCACGGTGAAGACAGCATTACGGTGAACGGACGCACGGTGAAAGTTTTCAAGTCCAAAGACCCGGCCGCCATTGACTGGTCATCGCTTGGAGCGCCCATCGTGGTGGAATCCACCGGGCTGTTTACCAACGCCGATGACGCCAAGAAGCACATGAAAGGCACGGTGAAGAAAGTGATCATCTCCGCCCCGGCCAAAAACGAGGACATTACCGTGGTGCTGGGTGTCAACGAAAGAAAATACGATCCGGCCAAACACCACATCATTTCGAACGCCTCCTGCACCACCAACTGCCTGGCGCCGGTGGCGAAAGTGGTGCATGAGAATTTCAAGATCAAGAACGGATCGATGACGACCATTCACTCCTACACCAATGACCAGCGCATTCTGGATTTCCCTCACAAGGATTTGCGCCGGGCGCGCGCCGCCGCTCTCTCCATCATTCCCAGCACCACGGGCGCCGCCAAAGCTCTGGGATTGGTCCTGCCGGAATTGAAAGGAAAACTCGACGGATATTCCATGCGCGTGCCTACGCCCAACGTCTCGCTGGTGGATTTGGTGGCGTTTGTCGAGAAAGCCACCACCACCGAAGAGGTGCATGGCGCGTTCAAAGAAGCGGCTTCAGGGCCGCTGAAGGGTATTCTGGATTACACCGAGGAAGAACTGGTCTCCGTCGATTTTCGCGGCAACCCGCACTCCTCCATCGTCGATGCCGGATACACCAAGGTGATAGACGGCACTTGCATCAAGGTGACGGCGTGGTATGACAACGAGTGGGGCTATTCCTGCCGCGTCGTGGACCTGGTTAAATTCCTGGCCAAGAGTCTTTGACAAGATCGTCCTTGGTCCGTCGTCAGAAGTGAAGTTCGTCGCTTGGTCAGTTCAGTCAGTCAATCAGAAAACTGAAATACTGATTAACTGACACACTGAGAGCCTGGACGACGGCGGACAACTGACCACGGACAATGAACCAAGGAGCCTAAATGGGCTTAACAATTCTGGAAGTCGAAGTGGCGAACCCCGCCAGGCCAGAGACAACCGAGAAGGTGGAGTTCTTGATTGACTCTGGCGCAATCTATTCCGTGGTCCCCACGCCGGTTCTCGAAAGGCATGGCATCCGACCGCTGATGGAGCAGGAGTTCCGACTGGCGGATGGTTCAAAAATCGTTCGGAAGAAGGGAGTGGCAGTCTTTAAGCATGGCGAGCGGGTAGGCGGAGCCGATGTGATCTTCGGCGAGGAGGGAGACAGTACGCTTTTGGGAGCTTTCACCCTGGAAGCTTTAGCCCTCTCACTCGACCCATTACGCCGCGAGTTGAAACCTCTGCCGATGATCCTTGCGGCTCGCAAATGCATTGACGACAGGCGGCGGAGGACCAAACCTGCTGACGGACGACGGACAAAGGGCTTCTACCTGAATGGCTAAACTCTCAATTCGTGATCTCGAGTTGAAAGGAAAACGTGTTTTCGTGCGCGTGGACTTCAACGTCCCCATGAACGATGCGGGAGAGATCACCGACGATACCCGCATTCGCGCCAGCGTGCCGACGATTCAGTGGGCGCTCGCGCGCGGTGCGCGCTTGATACTGGCTTCTCATTTCGGGCGGCCCAAGGGCAAGCCCAATCCCAAAATGAGCCTCAGGCCTGTCGCCGTCCGGCTCTCTCAACTGATTTCGAAGCCGGTAAGCTTCGCGCCCGATTGCATCGGCCCGGAAGTTGCGAAGCTGGTGAATGCGCTGCAAGATGGCGATGTCCTCCAGCTTGAGAACCTGCGGTTTCACCCCGAGGAGGAAAAGAACGATCCTGATTTCTCCCGCGGTCTGGCCGCCCTGGCCCAGGTTTATGTGAATGACGCGTTTGGCTCTGCCCATCGCGCCCACGCATCAACCGCCGGCATCACTCAGTTCTTGAAGCCGGCGGCGGCCGGACTCCTGATGGAACGCGAGCTCGAATATCTGGGCAAGGCGGTGGGGAACCCGGAGCGGCCTTACACTGCCATCGTGGGCGGCGCCAAGGTCTCCGGCAAAATTGATTTGATTGAGGCCCTGATGAGGTACGCGGACAGCGTTCTCATTGGCGGAGCGATGGCCTATACATTTCTGAAGGCGCAAGGCGTGCAAGTGGGGCGATCCATGGTGGAAGAGGACAAGGTAGAATTGGCCCAGGGATTATTGCTTTTCGCGGAGCGTCGCACCATCAAGTTGCTATTACCCAGGGATCATGTGGTCGCGGACCAGGTGGATGCAGCGGTCACCCCGGAAGTGGTGAACACGCGCGCCATCCCCGCCGACAAGATTGGTGTGGATATCGGTCCGGCGACGGTTGCCGATTATTCCCGCGACATCGCGTCAGCGAGAACGATTGTTTGGAACGGGCCTATGGGAGTATTTGAAATCGATCAGTTCGCCGCCGGCACGCTGGCCATCGCGCGAGCGGTGGCCGCTTCCTCCGCGACCAGCATCGTCGGCGGAGGCGATTCCGTGGCGGCGGTGGCCAAGGCCGGAGTCGAATCCCAAATCAGCCATATTTCAACCGGGGGCGGAGCGACCTTGGAATTTCTTTCGGGAATGAAACTCCCGGGGGTGGAAGCGCTCACGGAGAAAAAGTAGGCAGTATGCAGTCGGCAGCAGGCAGTCCGCATTCCCAACCAGCAAGTGGATTATCGGTGGTGGCGAGCGGAAGCCAACCGGCTCGATGGCGGCGGGCAATTCTTCGGTGTGGTGCGCACCCGCACCAATGAAGCCTTCCGAACTTCGGGGCAGAGCTTTTGAGTCGCTCACTGCTCTCTGCTTACTGCCTACTTTGCTCAAAGGATGGCCATTCTGCGAAGACCGGTAATTGCGGGCAACTGGAAAATGTACAAGACCATCGGCGAGTCGGTGGAATTTGTGAAGGACCTTCGCTCACGATTCGCCCAGGTCGATCATTGCGATGTAGTGGTGGCTCCGCCCTTCACCGCATTGCGGCCGGTGGCGGACGCTTTGAAGGGCAGCAACATCGCCGTGGCCGCGCAGGACTGCCATTGGAATAAAGAAGGCGCGCACACCGGTGACATTTCCACCGCCATGCTTTGGGACGCCGGCTGCACTCACGTTATCATCGGCCATTCCGAACGCCGTCGCGACCATGGCGAAAAAGATGAGGAAGTGAACAGGAAAATAAAAGCCGCACTGGCGTCCCAACTGCTTCCCATTGTGTGTGTGGGCGAGACCTTGCAAGAACGAGAGGCTGGGGAAACCCAACAGATTCTTGATCGGCAGTTTACGGGCGGCTTCCGGGGATTGACCCCCCGCGAGATTTCACGTATTATATTAGCCTACGAACCTGTCTGGGCGATTGGCACGGGGCGCACCGCGACCCCCGAGATGGCCGCCGAAAGTCACCGACTTTTGCGGGAACGGGCCAAAAACCAGTTTGGGGACGAACCCGCAATTAATCTGAGAATTCTTTACGGCGGCAGCGTGAAGCCGGACAATATCGGTGGTTTGATGGCGCAACCGGAAATAGACGGGGCGTTGGTGGGCGGCGCAAGTTTGCAGGCCGATTCTTTTGCGGCCATTGTCAATTATCCTCGGGCCTAGAATGCTTACGCGAATTTAAAGGGGCATCATGTTAGCAGCGATCGTCGTTCTTCATATTCTAGTTTGTCTTTTGCTCATCCTGGCGGTAATGATTCAGGGTGGCGAGAACGTGGACATCACCGCGGCATTCGGCGGGACCAGCCAGGCGGCTTTTGGGCCGCGTGGAGCAGTCTCCACATTGGCAAAAATCACCTGGGTGCTGGCATTTATCTTCGCGGCCACATCGATCACTCTGGCCGTGTGGGCCACCAAGAGCACCGGCGGATCGATTTTGCAAACGCCCGGCAAGACAGCTCCGGCCAAGGGTGCTCCGGCGACTCCGGCTCCAGTGGTCCCTGCTCCGTTCACGCCGGCGCCAGCAACTCCGGCTCCGACGAAGAAGTAAGATTTAGTGTTCGCGCGCGCCCCTTCAAGGGCGAAGCGAATAGCTTTCCAGCCTCTGCGGAAGTGGCGGAATTGGCAGACGCACCAGCTTGAGGGGCTGACGGTCGCAAGACCGTGGGGGTTCGAGTCCCCCCTTCCGCACCAAGACCTTTATTATCATAGATCTACGCATCGCCACGGACACTAAAGTTGACTTGCAAGGCTGCTCATGCTTCCAAATGAACCGGAGGCATTGAGAGCTACCGAAAAAAGAGATGCCAATACAAAACCTTGACCGGATTCTGGCCGAGCCCCTTTTTACCCTTGGGATGAAAGAAAATCATCTGGAGGGGTTGGTCGGAAGTGCGTCCACGGTCCGCTTCAACGCCGGAGAGTTCATCCTCCGTGAAGGCCACGAGGCCAAACGCTTCCGATTCGGCATGTCAAAGTGGCGCTGGAGATCTCTGCACTAGAACGTAGTCCCATCCCCAATCAGACGTTAGCGAAGGTGCCTTGCTTGGCTGGTCGTGACTCATTCCACCTTTCCGCTGGAGTTTCGATGCCCTCGCGGCCGAGCAGACACGAGACACAGGTTTGGATGGAATCTGCTTGCGCTGGCCGTGTACGCCCATCACGTAACCCTCGGATCCCAATCGCATTCCTATGTGACCTGTGTCACTGCGCATAGAAGAGTTGTAGTCATATAGTTTCGGGCTGTCGGAAGGTCCTCGCAGCGAGCACTTTTCACTCCTGGGCCGCTGACAGGGAAAAGGACCATGGCCGCCCAGGGCCTCCTCGTTTCCAAGACCCTCGGCGCAGGCATCCGAGCCGAGATGGACGCATCCAGGGTTTATGCAGAGCCTGCCAATGGAGTTTCCAATCTGTTTCTCCAGAGGCAAACCAAACTGCTCGCCAGGGAAGAACTCCCGCGCCAACGCATCGTCGAAGAAAAGCTCCTCCGGTATTTTCCTAAAGTTCCCCTGGCTCTCCTGACCTCGCGGTTCTCGGCGCAGATTTCTTACCAGACGGATCGGGAGCGCCTCATTGTCAAGGAGGTCCTCAGTCGCGCGGTTGAACAGTGGCGTACAACACGGGACTTTGGTCTTGAGCCTGCACCGAACGCAACGGACCTGACGGGCCGGCATTTGGAGCCGTGGTTGCTGGAGGGATTCTTGAAATCCTGTGGAAAGAGCTGCCTGTTTTGAGGGTTGTGCCGGGTTGTTGAATGCCCTGTCGCCGAGCGCTGAGGCGCCCGCATCAAAGGGCAGAAGTCGGGAACCTATCCGAAAATGGAGGAACAATTATGGAAAACGAGACCATGCATGTTGTGGACAACCGAACGAAGGCCACTTACGACCTTCCCTTTTATAAGGGAACCATTCGAGCTATGGATTTGCGAAAGATCAAAACAGGCGCCGATGATTTCGGTGTGATGACTTACGATCCCGCGTTCATGAACACTGCGTCGTGCCAGAGCGCGATCACATTCATCGACGGGGACAAAGGCATTTTGCGTTATCGCGGCTATCCCATCGAGCAACTGGCGGAAAAATGCACATTCCTGGAAGTCGCCTACCTGATTCTTTTTGGCGAGCTGCCCACCGCCGCCGAATTAAAGAATTGGGTAAACAACATCACCCACCACACGATGATCCACGAGACCACCAAGAAGTTTCTTGAAGGCTTTCATTATGACGCCCACCCCATGGGCATGTTCATCAGCACGGTGGCGGCGCTCTCCACCGTCTATCCGGAG
>DASYZE010000064.1:0-139433 GCA_035946625.1 Terriglobia bacterium
TACGAGCGCAAATGGGAAGCGAATCATGATGGACAAATTGTTGCCGCTTAAGGACTCCTTGACCGGATCTGCCTTTCCGGATTATCAATCTTACCTTTGCCTTGCTTGGCTAAGGTCTGGCGGACTTGTGACTCAGCACGGAAGACAAGGCTACTCATTGCCAAAAGGGATTGAGCTTGAAAAGTCGGTACAGACCCTTTGGGCTAATCTTCTATCACGCTAGGGGGAAGGGGACATTGCTACCAGCAAGCGCACGCGATTTGCTTGAGGCCGATGCAAAGGAAAAGAAGAATTACCGGGGTTTCTCCCTAGTTCATCTGACCGCTTACTCGGTCTATTGGCCAACTCAGTGGGGGATTCCGACCACTCACGAGAATGTGAGTGTTCTCAACGGGCGGCTTTTCCCCGTAGACTTTTCAATGCAAGGATTCCCAGAACTACCCGACGCCTTTCGGACGAACCGGAGCCTCCTTCAGATGAGGCCAAAGTATCGGGGCTTCGCGACATCTGATTCGCGCGAGGGCGTCCACTTGACGGACAAAGGCCAGACCGAGGCAGTAGCTGCACTGACTGCCATCGGGCCATCCGCCGATTGATTGAAGCTTCGCGACGCCCTCGGCAATGCATTGGGTTTACAACCGACCCGACCAAGCCCGTCCGCTGTCCAAACCTCAGCAGCAAGTAACGTGACCCGGGGGGCACTGGCTCGTCGAGGAATCCCCCAAAAACCGTCGACCGCCATAAAAGGTCTGCCCTCACTATTTATGCTTCCATGGTCCAGGGGACGTCCATTTTTCCCGAAAGCCCTTTCCCGCGCTCAAAGCGGTTACCAACGGCCCAAGAAAACTCGCGATGGCGACGATCACCACTGCCAGGTCCGGAGAAGCGTCAAGCCGGCTTTTACGGATGAATCCGCGCCACTGGCTCTTCTTCGTGGAATCATCCGCAAATTTGGCGGTCAGGCCGATGGGTTCCGGAACAATTTTCGTTCCCCGATTAGAAAATGTTTTGGCGATAGCTTTACCGAGGGTCTGTCCGTCAAAGTCGAACTGCCGGGATAGGGTCCAAATGTCAAAATAGTCTTTCATTCGACTATTGAGGACGCCGAGGATCACCAGCGACTCGAATTTCTCGGCCACGATGCTCTCTTTGCTGTAGCCGCAGAGTCGCGGCGCCTCGAAATCAAGAAGAGTTGGATATTCGATCAGCTGGGGAGCGGGAACGATCACATCCCCAAACCCGATATCGAGCTGAAGAGTGACGCGGGCTGCACCCAAGTTGGATTGGAACCGGATGCGCACGCCCTCGTAGTTGGCGTTCTCGGTAATTCTTGCGCCCTTGACCGTGGCCGGATCGAACGCAAGGCCGTCGGGCGCAACCGACTGGGCGCAAACCCGCCTGACAATGGCCACAACGCTTTCGACTTGGTTGGCCGTCTTACCCAGGAGATCAATATCCTTCGTGGGGCGGTAAGACTCCAGTTTCCAGGCTGTGAACATGAGCGCACCCTTTAGAATGAATCGGGTGGCATGAGGCGACTTCGAAAGGCGATAGAGGAAGCGCTCCATTGCATAATATTGGAGGAGTTCATTGAAAGGTCGGCGGGTCTGGCGAGCCTTGTTCAAAAGCAGTTGGTGGACCGACGCAGAAAGGTTTGTAGGGGCTCGTTGCGTCACACTAGCGCCTCCAGGTAGGGACGCATCACCTTTGAAACACGGCAGGCTTCCGCGGCTTTGAGCATTTCGTCGAGGTTCTTATTTCTTCTCTCTAGATAGAGTTTGAGGGCCTCGCGCGCGGTGTCCAGACCTATTTTGTTCCTGTATTTGAAGCAGTCGGCAATGGTCTTCTCGGGACTGTAAATCCGCACTTGCATCCCGTCGAGTTTGTGCGCTTCCAGGCCGAATTCGAAGACCCTCCTGGAGAACCAGAATATTCGGAGGGGAGGGTGATCGAGGCGCGGGGGTTGCGTTCCGCGTGGCAGGGCAAGATACACTTCGTGCGGAACCTGTGTCGTCAGTTCGTGGAAGGCAAGCGCGGAGATAAGGCAGATGACCCCGCTCGGAACCTTCATTCCCACCGTGACCAGATCGGGGTTCCCCAGCGGAGGCAGATCGGAGAGGCGGTAAAGGCCACGGTCAAGGCTCGCAAGGCTCCCGCAGTCGCGCATCCCGTAGAGAGTTTCGGGGTGAATGCCGAGGCGGAGTGCATCTCTGGTTCTAAGCACACCTCCATGTTGCCGGAATATGCTCCGCGCGCGGGAGAGGCGGTCTCGGTTTGGTCGTCGTGAGGACATGCCCGATAATATTACCAGCAATTGTTAATATTTGGCGGTAACTTTATCGGAAGTGTGGTGGCCGCCGCCACGCAGGGTTGACGGTCGGTGTAGTGCCGAGCTGCGCTCGCCCCATATCGTCCTCGGGGTTTTGTCGTGCCGACCTTCAAGTCGGCAGTTTTATTGTTTTCCACGCGCTGACCCAACGGTCAGCGCTACTTACCAGCCCGGACAGTTTGCAACCTCGGCGAGGACGCGTAGATTGTGGTCTCAAACAGATTCACGTCATCCTCCATCAAATTGCGGTGCCGTCGGAGCCGTTGCACATGCTTCTGCGCATTCCGCAGGCGCCTAAAATTTGTTGCCCCGACGGCGATACCACGCCACACGTCTACTACGGTGTAAACTTGCAACTTGGTCTTGCTAAGAATCATTTTTCTACTCCTTTAACAGACGGTTGTGCCAATCGAAGACATTAGTGTATTCGAGAAAGCTGCATAGTTCCGCGAGGCCACTCTTTTTGAAGGTTGGCCGAAATAGCTGGCGGGAGTATAGGTTGCGGCGTGCGTCGTTCGAGACAATTGAAAACCGCGAGACGGTCGGGTCTGTCAGCAGGACGTCGTTGAACCGTAGCAATCCTGAATAGACTGGGGTTGAATGCTCGACTTCGTACAGCCCTTCGATAGTGTTCCCGCCACGTGCCACCCACACAACATCAATTTCGCGGAGGATCGCGCGTACTTGTTCAAAACCAGAGGGCAGGTCGGGTCGTAACGAAAACCGGTTGGTCAGTGCCCAATCGAGGCTTCCAATGTCGTTGTCAGGAATACAAACGTCGTAGCCCTTAATGTGTCCGATTCCAGCGAGTAAGGATTGGACCTGTGCGTGCGTCAGGTCCCTTGCCTCGCGGAGCCGCCGCGCGTCCATGCTGTGTTCAATGATGTCGAATCCCACATAACCTTCTACGTTGAACCGCCCCTGACGGGCTACATACAGCTCGCGCGTATTGGTCCCCGCGATGAGTTGCACCTTATACTGCCCATCTTTTGCCACTTGGGCATTGTGAAAGACCTCTTCGAAATCCGCATAGGGGACAAAGAGGGGCGGGGAGTCATCGTCGAGAAGGAAACATAAGAACGCATTGTGCCCGGCGAGCTGTCGCAGGTCGACCTCACGCAGTCCGAAAAAGGTTCGACCACGAGGATGCACTTTAGAATATCAAAAGTAAATGCGGGCCGCTTCATCGCCAACCGTAAAGAGCGATTCACTCCCCTTGACCTTCCGCACTTCACCGAAGCGTTCTCGAAGCGTATCCAGGACTTTGGCTTTGTACAGATTTGGCATTTGTTTGAGGATTGTATACCAGAATTTATTCCGCGGTGGCTAGTTCGTTTCAACCTGAATCGGCGTTGTTCACCTGGAGTCGAGGAATACCTCAGGATTGCCGCCGACCGAGCAAGGCTGGCGTGGGAGGGTAAACTCCCACGACGGCCCGTGGGTCGCCCTGTCTACATCCCTTGGCCAACCGATCGGATCGCCCAGATGCCCATGGAGTTAGTGCGCTCCAGGCAGGGTATGCGGCAAATACACATCAGCGCTGAGTAAGCCACTAAACAGAACGCATTTGAGGGGTGGTCCCTCAACCTATCCGTAGGAGCGCATGCAGATACTCCAAGTTTATTCGCACTTAAATGGCCACGAGTGGCTATTGGTACACCACTCCAACATCTGGAAGGAAATTGAGGCAATCATCAAACCGATTGATGCGGGTAAGTACAAAACGAAGGTAAGTAAAGAAAAGACAATGAAGGGAAGGCTCTTGCACTCGCCTGGAGCGCTCAACGCGAGATTCAACGAAGATTTCAAAAAGGCAGAATGGGAAGAAAGTCGTACGAGTTACTGGGTAACGGACGATTACAACCTAATTCGAAAAACCCTTCACCTCCCGCCCGAAGAGCAAAGACGCGAAATCGAGGCAGCGGGTCGCCGTCCGATTTTCTCCTACAACCAAACCGATTTTGTTAAGAAGCGCGTCGCCGTAGAGATTCAGTTCGGTAAGTACAGTTTCATTGCCTATGATCTATTCGTGAAACATATGGCCTTCTATGTGGGCGACGCGATAGACGTAGGGGTTGAGATACTGCCCATGAAATCGATGCAAGAGCAAATGTCATCCGGGCCAGGATACTATGAAGGCGCATTGTACGATGTGGTCCGCCAAGGTCGAGGAGTTCCCGCCGTCCCCCTAATCCTTGTTGGTATCGCTCCGTAATCCTTCCTTAACGCGGTCCAGGGCCGTTGACCTGATTAATACAGCTCCGCACCACGGACGTGAGATCGGGATGCCGGTCAATGTGGAAGGTGTGGCCGTGGGCAATTTGCGCGTCGATGCCCCGGATGGCGAGGTTCATCTTGGCCAGGCGCCACGTGGTGTAGTTGGACTCCTGGCCGTAAATGGAGATGCCGCCAACCCTGCCGCTGTGGGCTTCGATGAACTTCTCGCTGCTCACGAACATTCCGCCCGAGCCACAGCATGGGTCGTAGACGCGGCCCTTGTAGGGCGCAAGCACTTCCACCAGAGCGCGGACCACACGGGACGGCGTGTAGAACTGGCCGCCTTTCTTGCCCTCGGCGCTGGCGAATTGTGCGAGGAAATACTCATACACGCGCCCTAGAATATCCTTGGCGCGGTCGGCCGGGCTGCCCAGAGTTTTGCTTCAATGCCGGGAAAATTGTCATTCGCCACCATGATTACCTTCCGTTCTTGGTTGAAATGTTTGGAAGAGAGTATTCTGCCGGGATTCCCACTGCGGGCCTACCCTGCCGTTGACGATTATATAACAGGCCGCAACTCGCTGGAGGATTTCTTCGGGCGGATCCTTCAAGATGCTTTTCAAGTTTGGATGAACATGCTTCTTCCCAATTCACCAGTTGATTTTTAACGCCAACTGGAACGTGCGGGAATCGAGCGCCATGGATTCCCGTCCTTCGGCAAGCTCAGGACAAGTTTTTCACGGGAATGACCATGGAGCGGGAATGACGGCGCCTCGGAAGGCCCGAGTCCTGCAAATGGCACCGCTACGCCAAAGGGAATCATTCGGGCAACGCGAAGACCGAATTGGACGAATTCCGGCCGGGTGAAGGCGTTTCGTCCTGGTGTTGTGTCCCATTCATTCGTTCAATAATTCAAAGCCTGTCATTCTGAGCGACCGGAGGGAGCGAAGAATCTATGTATTTGATTCAAATGCAGGGATCCCTCTCCCGCGTCTGCCGAATCGGGATGACATCTTTCGTCCTTCTTCGGTCTCCTGCGAGTCCCCGTCCTCCAATTCTACGGCCTGCTTTTTTTCTCCGCCGCGGCCAGCCAGCCGCGCTTGAGTTCTGATTCAGGAGGGTGGGAGAGGTAGGGCTTGATGTCGAGGATGGGCGTGCCGTCCAACATATCCACGCCCCGCACGCGGAGCCGGTTGCCTTCACGAGCGAGCAGGCGGACCACCGTCAGGGCAATGGGATTGGGACGCCGGGGGGACCGCGAAGCGAACACTCCATGAGGTTGGTTGTCACATGGCGGCGTGCCCACCAGTTCCACGCCGTGGCTGCGATCGAAAACCCACAGCACGTAGAGGTGGGAAAACCCTTCAATATCCTTCAGCCCCGGCTCGAATTCCGGCAGGATTTCGAGCGCCCCCTCTTCCTCATGCTTCGCTCCCAACCCACGCGGGACTTGTCCCGGTTCCGAAAATGGGCTGCGAACAAAACCAATTGGCCGCATGTTCCAGGTTTGCATTGCCGCTTCAGATTAACACTTTTATTCGGGGAGCGCGGCATCTTGCTGGGGGGTGGTAAAGAAAGAGCGGGGGGGAAGCCCGCGCTCCCGACAGACCCTCGTTACTTACCGCCGCCAGGCGAAGCTCATTTCCATTTGCTTCCTGCCCATGATGCGGAAGCAGGCTTCGAAAAAAATGCCGGTCGGGGTGCGCCGTTGCCCGCCCCAACACCCCCGCTTCGCTCGGGGCAGGGGAAGGTATGCCCGGCCAGCGAGGGTCCCGGCGCATTGCGGGAGGCGCCGCTGATAAACTATTACAGTATTACTACATTAGTTAACATTGGCCGCCCGGCCCCAAAAACGTAACTAGGGTCACAGGAGTCACACCAGTCACACCGGTTTGGATCATCATGAAAGCACATCACTTGTGAGCATCTTTTTTGTGCGGAAATATTTTAGCGGGCATTTTTTGCCCCTTTTTGCCCCCTCGAAATTTTGATCCACCGCTTCCCATTTTCATCCCATCCGGTCGCGGTTTAGCTCATCAATTCCTCCACGGCCCGATAAGCCTCGTTGATGGCTTGGTCGGTGTAAGCCGCGGCCGCGGCATCGGAGTTGGCGATGGTGATTCGCCCCAAGCGCTTTCGCGCCACGTCACACGGCCGTTCACCTTCCTTCCAATCAGGATCCCATAGCGGGTTGTATTCGTAGGCATAACCATGAGGCCATCGATTAACGGTGATGCCGGTGATGTCGCGCGCGGAATCAAAGCCGCCCGGCTCGAGAATGCGCGCCAGTTGGTCGCGGATATTTCGCTCGAAGGTTTCGAAGGAGGTCATGAACAATTCGATGTGTCCCGCGCGCTGCTGATCGCGCGCCGGCAAACCGGGCTGGCACGGCGTGCGCATCATCCAAAGCAGGATGGGCTGGTCCGGCGATTTCGGAAACCGGTAATCGCCGATGCTCACCGGTGGTTCGAGTTGGACCAGCGAGTGGTACATGCCGGGCGCTGATACATGATGAATGCCCAGCGACTCAAAGGCCTTCCAATCTCGCAACGCCACGGTGGTGTAAACCAGCGGCACCTTGACTCCGTAGTGCAAAGCCTCCTTCTGTTTCTCGGGAAGCTCCCCGCAGATGTAGGGGATGATCATATTCCAGCACGCCATCACCACGGCCTTGCTGCGCGCGGTGTAAACCCGCGCCTCCCGCGCGTAGGAAATCTCCACCTCGCTTGCTTTTCCAGGATCGCCCAGGTGGCGGGCGCGGGTCACGGTGCTGCTGAGGCGAAGCCGAATGGGAGAATCGCTTGTATCCAAGCGGCGGTAATCCACCTTCGCCGTAACGACGTCTTCCACGGAGTTGCCCGGCACGGCGCGGGGAATCAAAGCCCGCACCAGCAATCGGGCAATGGATGCGTTGCCATCCGGAAAATGAAAAAAGTAGGGTGCCTTTCCCGGCGTGACTTCGCCGAGCGCGGTGAAACTCATGCGCGGCGAAGGAACGCGATCGAGCCCCAACCCTTGAAATCCCGGGCAGTGAATGGCCCAACAGTCCAGCGCGGGCACCGCGTCAATGCCCACCCCGTAAAGATCGTGAGTGCGGGTTTGATAAAACGGGATGACTTCAGGACTGGCTTTGACAACATTCAGAAGATAATCTTTGTAACTCATGCGTGAGAGCCGTTCTTTTTTCTCTGCTTGAGTGAGGCCCGGCATGGGGTCAATCTTCGAAGTTTGAATTCGAATGATGTCGCGTTGCGCGCCCGCGGAGAGTGGAGCCTGTGCCAGGAACGTCGCCCACTTCGTGGGATCGGTGGCGCCTTGCCGAGCGCGATCTCCAGGCAGCCCAACTATCAAACGGTCGGAGCCAAATGTCTCTTTGTCAAAGAAGGCCGCTGATTGCAGATGGCGATACACATTGTGGTCAACACACTTCGCATTCAGTTCAGCGGGCCTGATCCCCAGTTCAGCAATCAACCCGCGCGCTTCGGGGCTGTAATTGAACGGCGAATCAATGGCGACGGTTCCGCCGTTGGCGAGCAAGAGCCGCCCCGACCGGCGAAATTCGTTTCGTTTGGCATGGCCGCCGAAGTCGTCATGATTATCCAGAATGAGAATGCGCGCGGATTTGCGGACGCGGGCACGGAAGAAGTAAGCTGCCGCCAGTCCGCTGATGCCTCCGCCCACCACGATGAGATCGTAATTCTCTTCCGTGTTGATGGGTTGCCCTGCGGTCTTCCAGAACTTCCCGTCGCGCAGCGCGTGGGCAACCTCATAAGATCCTTCATGGCTGCCACGCATGCCAGTGAGCGCGGGTGGATTGTATCCGGGTGCGTCCTGGGCAAAGCGATGCTTGCCGCCGGGCCCAGGCGGCGCCGCCGAGAGTGGACTTGCCAGAGCGCCGCCCACGCCGACCGCAATACCGTTCATGAAATCGCGCCGTGTGATGGGCCGATTCATCCCGAGCTCACGGTCCCGGGCGCGATGGTGCCGGTTGTTCCCAGCTAAATCCGACAATCTTTTCATCACCCACCCTTTCCGGAAAATGCATGTCCGCGTTCCAATCGGCGCGCCCGGTCAGAACGTGGGAGGACTGTTCACCCAAAGTATCCATGCCTCGCGCTTTCCCGGGTTGCGCCATCGATGGGGCGTGCTGCTTTCAAAACAAAAGCTGTCTCCGGAGCGCAGGAGGTATTGCCCCTCATCGTCAAGAGCAATTTCCAAACGTCCCCGAAGCACGTGCAGGAATTCCTCGCCCTCATGGGCATAGGCATCGCCACTGCCCGCGCCGGAAGCTACCCGGAACAGGTGGGGTTCCAAGATCGTATTGCCCCAAGCGAGAAGTTCCATGCGCACGCCCGGGCCCGCTTCCAAGCGCTTTCGTTGGGCGGGCCGAACCAGGCGGGGATTATCTTCAGAGGGATCAAACAAGGCCAGAATTTGAATTCCATAAAAGCGGGCAATCTTCCGCAGGGTGGCGATGGACGCGGTCATTTGTCCGCGCTCAACCGCGCTCAGAAAACCGATGGAGGTTCCGATGCTCGCTGCCACCCGGGCCAGCGAGCAGCCCCTCTTCGTGCGCAGGCTGCGCAAGCGGGGGCCAATGGGCCCTGCGGAAGAACTTGCGCGGGCAGATCGCAACAAGCCCTGGCCCCTGAGCAAGTGCACAATGGCGGGGGCATTGAGGCCGCGGGCGCGACGAAGAAACCGCGCGCGCTTTAAGAGCTTAACCTGGTCAGGGGTATAACCGCGGTAGCCATTGCGGGCGCGACGTGGCCGGACCAAGCCCAGGTTCTCCCAGGAGCGGAGGACCGAGGGCGACACTCCCACAAAGCGGGCCACGTCGCCGATTTTCAAAATGTTCTTCGGGCGCGTTGAAAACCACAAGGGGCCGGGGTTGGCCAGGGGGCGAGGCTTCCGCTTTGAGGCGCTTTTCACTTGACAACCATTCGAGGTTACTCTAGGCTTACGGAATTATAGTAAGGTTTGCACTTTCGCTGCAAGCGAAATCTGCCCTGAAAATTGGCGTCGGGCATTTCTTGGGGACCGCCCGTGGAGGAAATCAAACCTATGAGGCTGAAGGTTGCAGTTTGGTCTTCTATCGTTGCATTGGTTCTTGCCGGCGCGGCTTCCGCACAAACCACCGGCACTCTTCGCGGGACGGTCAAAGATCCCTCGGGCGCATCCATTCCGGGCGCGCGCGCCACGGCTACGCTGGAAGGAAACAATTTGCCGCGCGCGGCGAAATCTGACTCCAGCGGAGATTATGAATTCGCCGTCCTGCCCGTGGGCCGTTATAGCCTTGAGGTCGAGGCCCCCGGATTCAAGAAGTTTGTGCAGAAGGACATTGACATCACTCTGGGCCACGTGGTGGTGGTCGATCCGGTGATGGCATTGGGCGCGGTGACGGAAGAAGTGACCACCACGGCCGCCGCGCCGCTCATCGAGACCACCAGCACCCAGCTGGGAGCGGTGATGGGTTCCCGGGCGGTCACGGATTTGCCGCTCAATTCCCGCGACACTTACCAGCTTCTTCAGCTTCAGCCGGGGGTGCAGTCGCAGACCGGCGCGGGGCTTTTCTACGGCAGCGACAACACCGGGTCGGTGTCGGTCAATGGCGGGCGCGGCCGCGCCAACAATTTCATGGTGAACGGCGGTGATGCCAACGATCAGTTCGCCAATTTGCCGGTCATCCAGCCTTCGCCCGACACCATCCAGGAGTTTCGAGTCCTAACCAATACGTTTGACGCGGAATTTGGCCGTAATTCCGGCTCCGTCATTAATGTGGTCACCAAGTCCGGCACCAACGAATTCCACGGCGACCTCTTTGAGTTCTTCCGGAACAACGTGCTGAACGCGCGCGGCTTTTTTGACGTCACCAAGCCTGACTTCAAGCAGAACCAATTCGGCGGCACCATTGGAGGGCCGATCCGTAAAGACAAGACCTTTTTCTTTGCCTCTTACGAGGGGCGGCGCATCGTTCAAGGAACGTCGTCAGACGTGGTGACCGTGCCCACCGCGGCGGAGCGCGCTGGCGATTTTTCCGGCGATGCGGGATTCAGTTTCAACGGCGTGTTGCAAGACGATAATGTAGCCAATATTCTGAACGCTCGCCCGGGCTGCGCGGCGGCGCTGGGCGGGCCTGTCCCCTTGCCGTCCGCGAACGGCGGGAGCATCCCTTACTCGACGCTCTTTCCCAATAATGTTATTCCCCAAGCATGCTTTGATCAGACGGCCTTGGACTTGATGACTCAGTTCGTCCCCGCGCCCAATATCGGGAGCAATCAATTCCAAATAGCTCCCACGTCGAATCTGCGCCAGGACCAGACGACTTACAAGATCGATCACAACCTCAGCGACCACCAAACCTTGTCCGCCTACTACTACCTGACCAACCGGTCCAACTTCGAACCTTTCTCCGTGTTCCAGGCGGCGGGCGCCAACGTTCCCGGCTTCGGCGCCAATTTTGCCGAACGCGATCAGCAGTTCAATCTGACCCATACCTGGATTGTCAGTCCGACGACGGTGAATGAGCTGCGGGCCTCCTACACCCGCGAAGGTCAGGGGAAAGTGAATGCGCCCGTCAACACCAATCTGGTGCAGAATTCGTGCAAGACGGTTCCGGCCAGCCAATGCTTCTCTGATCCGAATAATCCCTCCTATGGTATTACCCCTGGCCTGGGGAAAAACTTCGAAGGGGTCCCATTTATCACCCTCTCGGGCGGGTTTGTGATCGGCAACAACTTTGAAGGGCAGTTGCCGCAATTCGGCAACACTTACCAGGTCTCGGACAACCTGAGCCGGGTGGTGGGCAAACACACGCTGAAGTTCGGCGCCGATGCACGCCGCCAGCAGTTTAACCAGTTGCTGTATTTCAACGTGAATGGGGACTATTCGTTTTTCGGCGGTGGGACCAATGATCCCGCCCTGTCGGACGCCAATGGCAATGAGAATTTGCTTCCCAATTATCTTCTGGGGCTTCCTGATTCTTACAGTCAAGGGTCGGCACAACTGGAAGCCGTGCGCAGCAGTTCGATTTATCTCTATGCGCAGGACAGTTGGAAGGTGCGGCCGAGCGTCACCCTGAACTACGGCCTGCGCTGGGAGCTCAACACGCCCTTGCACGACCGCTTCAACCGCATTCAGACTTTTCGTCCCGGCCAGCCAACCTCCATCTATCCCTGCCAGCTTTCCGCCGCCTCGGCGCAGAGCCTGGGGGTGGGGAGTGATGCGACCAGCTGCAACCCGGGCAGCCCGGGCGAATCGGTTTTTCCTCTCGGACTCGTAGTGCCCGGAGATCTCGGTATTCCTCCCGGTTTGACGCAGACTTACTACAAGTCACTTGCGCCGCGCATCGGATTGGCTTGGAGCCCCGGCGGGTCGGAAAAGACGAGTATCCGCGCCGGATTCGGGCTCTTCTATAACCCGGTCGAGCAACTGGTCCTCGAACAATTCAGCGCTGAGCCTCCTTTCGGCGGAAGCACCTATCTTAGCGCACCACTTTTTAACACGCCCTTTTTGGGCCAGAACGGATTGCCGTCTCCCAACCCATTCCATGGAATCCTCAATCCCACTCCGGGCCAGCCGGTGGATTGGTCACTCTACCGGCCCATCCTGCTTTACGGCCAGTTCCTGCCCAACCAGCGCTCACAATATTCCGAACAATACAATCTTACTTTCCAGCGGGAATTGGGCCAGGATACGGTGGTCCAAGTGGCCTACGTGGGATCGGAGGGACACCGATTGCTCGTCACTCACGATCTGAACCCCAGCAATTCCCAGACCTGCCTGGACCTGAACACTATTTTGGGCGCCGGGACGTGTTCGCCTTTTGGCGAGGACGCGCCCTTCTTTGTTCCTGCTGGTTCCATCCCGGCCGGCGTGACGCTTCATCTTCCATACGGGTCAGTGCCGACGGTTACCGGCCCCAATAATCCGGCCATTACTTTGGTTGGCCTGCGGCCGTACTCATCCCCGCTTTGCCAACCGACCACAGGCATGGGCTGCCCACCGGACGGCGTGCCCGTTTTCAGCAGTATTTTTGCCCAGGATACGATTGGCAACTCGAACTACAATTCGCTGCAGATCAGTGCTGAAAGGCGGATGTCGAAAGGTTTGCAATTCCAACTGGCCTACACCTGGAGCAAGTCGTTTGACTATGGTTCGAGCTTCGAAGACATCATTAATCCAAGCGACTTCAGCAGAGCGTATTCCTTGTCGCAATTTGACGCGCGCAACCGCCTGGTGTTCAGTTACGACTGGCAAATTCCGGTTCCGAAGTATCAAGGCTTTGCGGGGAAGATAGCTGACGGCTGGGCCATGACAGGCATTGCCACCTACCAGTCCGGATTTCCTATTCGCATTTTCTCCTCCGCCGACAACGAACTCCAAAACAGCTACGACTTCCTGCTGCCGGGGGAGCCCGATCTGGTGGGCAAGTTCAAAGCCCTGGATCCGCGCGGCCCCGGCCACCTGGCCTTCGATCCAACGGTTTTTGCCACGCCCGCCCTGGGCACCATTGGAAATTCGCCGCGCACGCTGTGCTGCGGGCCGGCCATCGGCAATTTTGATTTCGCCCTGCTCAAGGACACGACCATCACCGAAAAAACCCAATTGGAATTCCGGGCCGAGTTCTTCAACATCTTTAACCACGCCCAATTCGTGAATCCAGCCGCGTTTCCCGGCGCTTCGGGCGATTTTGCCTCATCGACATTTGGACAGGTGGTTCGAGCGCGTGATCCGCGGCTTATTCAGTTTGCTTTGAAACTTAAATTTTAGGTCGGTCGAAGCTTGAACGCCGGTGGCGAGGGAGTGTTGCCGCCGGCCTGCGCCTTACCTTTGCGGCCGGGACTGAGGAGAAAATATGTACGGAGCACTGCAACACGAGATTGAAGTGTTCGAGAAACGTACGTCCAAATCGCTGGCCGCGCACCAAAAGGCGTTGGGCCGCCTGCCCCTCGGCGTGGGCAGCAATTTCCGTATTTATGAGCCTTATCCTATTTTCGTTCGCGACGCCCTGGGCGCGCGGATGCACGACCTGGACGGCAACGAGTATTTGGACTTCAACCTCTGCTTTGGCGCGCTAATGGCCGGGCATTGCCATCCTGCCGTGGTGCGCGCGGTGGAGGCACGCTTCAAAACCGGGACCATGTACGGCATGCCCCACGAGCTCGAAGCCGAGCTGGCGGAAGAGATCTGCTCGCGCTTTCCCATCGATCAGGTCCGGTTTGGCAACAGCGGGACGGAAGTGACCATGCACGCCATCCGGCTGGCGCGCGGCTTTACGGGACGCGACCGCATTATCAAGACCGAAGGGGCTTATCACGGGGTACACGATTCCGTGATGGTGAGCGTGAAGCCGAAGGCGGATCAGTTTGGCGACCCCGAGGCACCCACCCAGGTGCCTGCCAGCGCCGGTATTCCGGCGGGCACGGTTCAAAACACCCTGGTGGCGCCTTTCAATAATCTGGGCGCAATGGAAAAATTGTTTGCCGCGCACACCCATCTGGTTGCGGCCGTCATTGTGGAACCCATCATGATGAACGTGGGTATCTGCATGCCCGATGAAGGATACCTTCAGGGCCTGCGCGAACTTTGTACGCGCCACGGCGCCCTGCTGATTTTCGATGAGGTCAAGACCGGAGCGAAGCTGGCGCGCGGCGGCGCGTGCGAATACTTCAAAGTCACGCCCGACATCGTTTGTCTGGCGAAATCCATTGGCGGTGGATTTCCCCTGGCGGCCTACGGTGCGCGCAAGGAAATCATGGATCCGATCGCTCAATACAAAGTTTTCCACGCCGGAACCTACAACACCAATCCGCTGGTGATGGCTGCGGGCATCGCCACGTTCCGCGAAGTGCTGACGCCTGCCGCCTATGAGCACATAAATTTTTTGAATCGACGGCTTGTCGCGGGCCACGGGCGAATCATCGAGAAGACGGGCCTTGCGGCCTATTGTATTGGCGCGGGGGGCAACGGGGCGCTGATGCTCTATCCCAAGCCCATTCACGATTACCGCGACTGGCTCAAAATTGATGTGGATCTGTGGAAGCATTATTGGTTTGCCATGGTCAACCGCGGCGTGCTCTGCCAGGCCCATTGGTGGGACGAACAGTGGACCATCTCCGTAGCGCACACCGAAGCGGACATTGACCGCCACCTCGCTGCTTTCGCGGAAGTGGCGCCGGCCCTCGCCCTGGCGCAACAAGAGCGCGATGAAAAGGTTAAAGGAAAAGGTAAAAGGTAAAAGGTTAAAGGATGAAAGGCATTTGCCCCGAATCATACTTTTAACCTTTACCCTTTACCCTTTAACCTTTAACTTTTAACTTTTACCCTTTAACCTTTCTTTTCCATGTCCACGACGTCCACAATTCAGGGTGAGCCCGCCCCCCATCTGCGGCGCGTTTTGGGCCGATGGGACCTTGTGCTCCTGTTTGTGGTGGCGATTTTCAACCTCAACGTGCTGCCCTCCATCGCCGCGAATGGCGGGGTAACCGTTTGGCTGTGGTTGATCGCTTTGGCGATGTTTTTCCTTCCTCAAGGCATTGCGGTGATCGAATTGGCCCATCGGTATCCGGGAGAAGGTGGCGTTTATTTATGGGCCAAGGAAGTTTTTGGCGACTTCCACGGCTTCCTTTCCGGCTGGTGCTATTGGACGAATAATATGCTTTACGTGCCCACCGTGATGCTCTATTTCGTGGGTGTCTCGGTTTACGTTCTGGGCGCGGGGCACGAAGGCTGGGCGGACAATAAGTTTTTTGCACTGGGAACTTCAGTGGCGCTTCTTGGGCTGCTCACCATCCTGAATATTGTGGGCCTGGGAGTGGGGAAGTGGCTGAACAACTTGGGCGGCATCGGGACTGGAATCGCCGCCGCGACCTTGATGGGTTTGGGAGTAGTTATCTGGTTCCGCTTCGGAACTTCACTCACCGCGGCGGATTTTCGCATTCCCGCCAATCCGCGCTTTGTGCTCAATTCTTTCGGCGTGATTTGTTTTGGCCTGGTGGGACTCGAACTCGCGTCCGTGATGGGGGATGAAATCCGCGATCCCGGCCGCACCCTGCCCGGGGCGGTGGCCTGGGGCGGTGTGATTTCCGGGCTGCTGTATATCGGGGCCACCCTCACCCTGCTGGTGGCGGTGGGGAAGAACGACATCAGCGTGCTTCAGGGCATTGTGCAGGCGGTGAACCACATGGCGGGCAAATTGGGAGCGGCATGGATTGTGGCTCCCTTTGCGCTGATGCTGAGCATCTCCATTGCCGGAATTGGCTCGGCCTGGCTGGCGGGCTCGGCACGCATTCCCTTTGTGGCCGGCCTTGACTCTTACATGCCGGGTTGGCTGGGCAACGTCCACCCTCGCTTTGCCACGCCGTACATGGCGCTGATAGTTCAAGCCATCGTTTCCATGCTGCTTTGCCTGATGAATCTTGCCGGGGCCGGCGTGCAGGAAGCGTTTCAAACCATGTTGTCGCTGGCGGTAGTTCTCCAGTTGGTGCCATTCCTATACATGTTCGGGGCCGTGCTGAAACTGAGTTGGGGCGAAGCGACGCCACGGGGCCACTATAGCAGGAAGGTGTTGTTGATTTCCGGCGCCAGCGGGTTGATCACCACCATCCTGGGAATTGTACTGGTCTTTTTCCCGGCGCAGCAGATCACATCCCTATGGCTATATGAACTGAAGATGGTTGGGGGCAGCGTGTTTTTCTTGGGACTTGCCGCATTTTTTTTCTTTGTGTATGGACGGCGCAAGGCGCCCCAGGCCGTGGCCCCGGCGGTTAATTAAAGGGGCGGGCACGCCTGAGGCGGGGCAAACATGGAGAAGGGAGTTTTGCCCGCCCAAAATGTCATGGGGGAAACTATGAAGCGCTATCGAATGTTGATCAATGGTGAGTGGGTGGAGAGCGAGCGCGGGGGCTATTTGCCTGTGATCGATCCCTCGACGGAAGAGATAATCGCCGAGGTCCCGGAGGCGGCAGAGGGTGATGTGAACCGCGCCGTGGCTGCGGCGCGCGCCGCCTTTGATTCCGGGCCGTGGCTGCAGACCACGGCGCAGGAGCGGGGCCGGATTCTGCTGCGTCTTGCCGAGCGCATTCGCAAGGAAACTCCGATGCTGGCGGAGCTTGAATGCCGCAATACGGGCAAACCCATTGTGGAAGCGGAATACGACATCGCCGACGTGGCCACCTGTTTTGAATATTATGGCGGCCTTGCCACCAAAGTTACCGGGTATGTGAATCCGGTGCCGGACAACGCGCTCAGCCTGTCGCTCAAGGAGCCGGTGGGGGTGGCGGGCCAGATTATTCCCTGGAATTACCCTTTGCTGATGGCGGCGTGGAAACTCGCGCCCGCCCTCGCCGCCGGATGCACTTGCGTGCTGAAGCCCGCCGAACAAACTCCCTTGACGGCGCTGGAGATGGCGCAAGGGTTGGGTGAGGTGGGACTGCCGCCCGGCGTGGTGAACGTGATTACCGGTTTGGGCGAGGCGGCGGGAGCGCCCCTGGTGCAACATGCGGGCGTGAACAAGATTGCCTTTACGGGAAGCGCCTCGGTGGGGAAACAAATTGTGAAGATGGCCGCGGACACGGTCAAGCGCGTGACGCTGGAGCTGGGCGGAAAGTCTCCCAACATTTTTTTTGCCGACGCGGATTTTGAGGCGGCGATTGACGGCGCGCTCTTCGGCGTCTTCATCAATCAGGGCGAAGTTTGCTCGGCGGGCAGCAGGATACTGGTACAGCGGCCGATTTATTCCCGCTTTGTGGAGGCCATGACGGAAAAGGCCAGACGCATCAAGCTGGGGCCTCCAATGGAGCGCGAAACAAAAATGGGGCCGCTGGTGAGCAAAGCGCAATACGACCGCGTGCGGTCGTATCAGGAAGTGGGGAAGAGCGAGGCCAAGGTATCCATTGGCGGCGGTCGGCCCGGGGGATTCGAGCGCGGCTTTTACGTGGAGCCCACCATTTTTTACGACGCCGAGAACAGCTCGCGAATCGCGCAGGAGGAAATTTTTGGCCCGGTGGCCACGGTGATTCCTTTTACCGATGAAAAAGACGCGGTCCGGATTGCCAACGATACACCTTACGGGCTGGCCGCGGCGGTTTGGTCGCGCGACATCTTTAAGGCATTCCGCATGGTGAAAGCGATACGAGCCGGCATTGTCTGGGTGAATCATATGCAGCCCACTTACGTGGAAGCGCCCTGGGGCGGCTACAAGCAGTCCGGATTCGGGCGCGAGCTGGGGCCGTGGGGGATCGAGGAGTACCTGGAGACCAAACAAGTTCACATCAACCTGAACGAACAGCCGATCGGTTGGTACTGATACAAACTCAAGGGTGAAAGTCACAACGCGGTAATATTGTCAAGAACCCCTCACCCGTCCCGCCGCTGCGGGACGCCCTCTCCCCTAAAGGGGAGAGGGCTATAGTTAGTAAGTTTATTTACCCCACGGTCGCCGGGGCGGCCGAGGGGACGGGGAGTGGGCGGGTTCGTTCCCTTCTGTAGGTACGGTGGGATTAAAACCAAATGTCGGGGGCTTGGGGGCAGGCGCGAAGACTGAACGGTTTTCAGGTTCCGGCGCCCGACCCGAAAAACTTTTATGGCAACGATTTATCTTCGCACGGCCATTCCCGGACCGCGGTCCAAAGAGTGGATGAAGCGGCGCACCGCTGCGGTGCCGCGGGCCGCCTACCACATGACTCCGGTTTTTGTGGCGCGCGCCGAGGGCGCGGTGCTGGAAGATGTGGATGGCAACCGTTTTATCGACTTTGCCGGCGGCCTGGGCTGCCTCAACGTCGGGCATCGGGCGCCCAAGGTGATGGCCGGATTGCGCGCGCAGCTCGACCGCTATTTGCACACCTGCTTCCACGTCACTCCCTACGACAGTTACGTGCGACTGGCGGAGCGGCTGAACGCTTTTGTGCCCGGTGATTTCCCCAAAAAGACATTGCTGCTGAATAGCGGCGCGGAGGCGGTGGAAAATGCGGTGAAGATTGCGCGCGCCTACACCCGCCGGCCCGCCATCATTTGCTTTGAGGATGCGTTCCACGGCCGCACGATGATGACGCTCGCGCTGACCAGCAAGACGCATCCCTACAAAAGCGGGTTTGAGCCTTTTCCGGGCGACGTCTACCGCATTCCGTATGCCTACTGTTATCGCTGCTCATATTCTTTGAAGTATCCCGATTGCAAAATATTCTGCGCCCACCACCTGGAGGACGCCTTCAAGCGCGTGGTGGCGGCGGAGTCGGTGGCCGCTGTGGTAGTGGAGCCGGTGCTGGGCGAGGGCGGCTTTGTGGCGCCTCCGCGGGAATTCTTTCAGATCCTTCAGGCGACTTGTGCCCGGCACAAAATCCTGTTCATCGCCGACGAGGTTCAGACGGGTCTCGGCCGCACCGGGACTCTGTTTGCGTGCGAGCAATTCGGCATCACACCCGACATGATGGTAACGGCAAAATCATTGGGAGGAGGCTTGCCCCTCGCCTCGGTGACGGGGCGGGCGGAAATTATGGACGCGCCTGGAGTGGGGGCGCTGGGGGGAACGTTTGGCGGCAATCCGCTTTCATGCGAAGCGGCGCTGGCGGTGATGGAAATGTTTGAGCGCGAACACCTGGCCGCGCGCGCCAACATTCTGGGAAAAAAGTTTGCTGTCCGCGCGCAGGCCTGGCAGCGGCAGTTCCCCCTGGTGGGCGAAGTGCGCGGGATGGGCGCCATGCGCGCCATCGAGTTCGTGCGGTCGCGGGACTCGCTGGAGCCGGCGGAGGAAGAAACCAAGAAAATCGTGAGCTATTGCTTTGAACATGGCGTGATCATCCTTTCGGCGGGATCGTACGGAAATGTGGTGCGCCTGCTCGTTCCCTTCGTGATCACCGACGAACAATTTGAAGAGGGCATGGCGGTGCTCGAAGCCGCCATCAAATCGGTGAGCCACGCCAAAGCCCACTCGATTTCCCGGCACGCTTAGGGAAATCGGGCAGCGAGCGTCCGCTCGTCCGACGAAACTTGATGAATGAAGGGGACCCGGATGGATCAAATGGCAGGCGGGGCGGCAAAAACGATTGGGTTTCTGCTGGATGACCAATGGATTTCGGAAGGCGCCCCGCTCGAGGTTCGCTCGCCTTACGACCACAGCTTAGTGGCCCAAACTTTCCGTCCGAACGCGAGCCACATTGAATCTGCCATTCAGGCTGCCGCACGCGCGTTTGAAATCACCCGCAAACTTCCCGTTTATGAACGCCAGAAAATTCTGGGCGCCGTGGCGCAAGCGATCACCGCCCAGCGCGAGGATTTCGCCCGTACCATTGCCCTGGAGGCCGGCAAGCCCATCAAGACGGCGCGAGCTGAAGTGGAGCGCGCTATCTTCACATTTTCGGTCGCGGCGGAAGAGAGCACGAGAATCTACGGTGAATGGTTGCCGCTCGACCTGCAATCATCCACCCGAGGGCGCTGGGCCATCATTCGGCGCTTTCCGGTGGGGCCGATTGCTTGCATCAGCCCGTTTAATTTTCCCGTGAACCTGGTGGCGCATAAGTGGGCTCCCGCCCTGGCGGCGGGATGCACCGTCGTTCACAAGCCGGCCTCGCAGACGCCACTCGGGTCTTTGAATTTGGCCAGGCTGGTTCAGGAAGCGGGCTGGCCGGCGGGTGGCTTGAACGTGCTGCCGCTTTCCGGGCGCGACGCGGAAATCCTGGTGACCGACGACAGATTGAAGAAACTCACTTTTACCGGCAGTCCGGAAGTGGGCTGGGCGTTGAAAAAAAAGGCGGGGAAGAAGCGCGTGACCCTGGAACTGGGTGGCAATGCGGGCGTGATCATCCATAGCGACGCGGACCTTGAGTTCGCCGCCGAACGCTGCGTGGCCGGGGGGTTCTCCTACGCCGGCCAAAGCTGCATTTCGGTACAACGAATTCTGGTGCAGCGCAGCGTCTACGACAAATTTCTGGCCGTCTTCGTCCCGCGGGTTGAAAAACTGAGGGTGGGCGATCCGCTGGATGAATCCACCGACGTGGGCCCGATGATCAGTGAGGATGACGCGAGACGCGTGGCCGAGTGGGTGGATGAAGCGCTGGCCGGCGGCGCCAAGGCGCTTTGCGGAGGCAAACGGCGCGGTGCTCCTCATTCATCTTTATTCGAGCCCACCGTGCTCGCCGAAACACGCCCTGAGATGCGCGTGAATTGCCTGGAGGTTTTTGCGCCCGTGGTCACCGTCCAACCCTATGATGATTTTGGCGCGGCGGTGAAGCTGGTGAATGATTCGCGCTACGGGTTGCAGGCCGGGCTTTTCACGCGCGACGTCAAACTTCTTTTCAGCGCCTACGAGGAGCTGGAAGTGGGCGGTGTGGTCGCCGGCGACGTCCCCACATTTCGCATCGATCACATGCCTTACGGCGGGGTGAAGGATTCGGGACTGGGACGCGAGGGATTACGCTACGCCATCGAAGAGATGACCGAAAGAAAACTTCTGGTCATGAACATGGCGTGAGACAAAGTTTCGAGACGATTTTCCACAAGCATGATGACTAACCTACGAAGAACTCTTGTGCTCATTTTCCTCATCGCTCTGCCCGCGAGCCGTGCGTGGCCGAGGTCTCCCAAACCACCGGCCGCCGATCTCCTGCTGCTGAATGGCCGCATTTATACTTCCAATCCTGCCCAGCCCTGGGTGAAAGCGATGGCTATCCAGGGTTCGAAAATCCTGGCCGTCGGCGATGACGCGCGGATCGAAAAACTCCGCGGCCAGGAAACAAAAGTGATCGACCTGGCCGGTCGCATGGTGATGCCGGGAATCATCGACAGCCATATTCATTTTCTTGAGGGAAGCCTGTCCCTCGATCAATTTGCCCTGGATGACGCTTATACCGTTGCGGAGATTCAACGACGGGTGCGCGCCTTCGCCGCCGCCCATCCCAACCGCCAATGGCTGCTCGGGCACGGATGGCTCTATGACGCTTTCAAGCCGACGGGCCTGCCCACGCGCCAAATTCTGGATGAAATTGTTTCGGACCGTCCGGTGGTGGTGGATTGCTACGACGGGCACAGCGTGTGGCTGAATTCCCGCGCCCTCGCCCTGGCGGGCATCGATCGCAACACGCCGGACGTCAAGCAGGGTGACGTGGTGGTGGGCACCGTTGTCCATGATCCGGCTACGGGTGAGCCCACCGGCGTGCTCAAAGAGCAGGCCACGGATCTGGTGCGGCGCGTGATTCCCCAACCGACGCGGGAAGAGAAATTGAAAGCCATCCGCGCCGGACTGAAGGAGGCAAACAGCCACGGGTTGACTAGCGTCTTGAATGCCTCCGGCAGCATTGACGAAATGGAGCTTTATGACACGCTTCGCCGCCAGGGCGAATTGACCGTGCGCATGACGACTTCTCTGATGATGGAGCCCGAGCTCAGCGAAAAAACGTTGGCGATGTTTGAAGAAGGCCGGCGGCGGTTTAATGATGAATGGCTGCGCGGCGGAGTGATCAAGGCATTTATGGACGGAGTGATTGAATCGCACACGGCGGCGATGCTGGAACCTTATAGCGACGATCCCAAGCTGAGCGGTGGGTTGAATTACACCCCGCAACAGTTCAACCGCAACGTGGTAGAACTCGACCGGCGCCACTTCCAGGTGCTCACCCACGCCATTGGCAGCCGGGCCATCCGTACCGCACTGGACGCCTATCAGGCGGCGCAGGACGCCAACGGGCCGCGCGACCGGCGCTTTCGAATCGAGCACATTGAGAATATCAACCCGGCCGATATTCCGCGCTTTGGCAGCCTGCACGTGATGGCCAGCATGCAGCCCTATCATTGTTATCCCGAACCGAACCTGATCAATGTTTGGGCGCGCAATGTCGGTGCGGCGCGCCTGCCTTATTCTTTTGCCTGGCACGATCTGGCCGCGGCCGGCGCGGTGCTGGCATTTGGCAGCGACTGGCCGGTGGTATCACTCGATCCCTTCATCGGAATTCAAAACGCTGTTACCCGCCAGAATAATGACGGGCAGCCGCCCCAAGGTTGGGTGGGCCGCCAAAAAGTCACCCTGGAGCAGGCTCTTGCGGCTTACACGCGCGACGCCGCCTACGCGGAGTTTGCAGAGAACATCAAAGGATCGCTCTCACCCGGAAAACTGGCTGACGTGATTGTGCTCTCGCAGGACCTTTTCGCCGTCAAACCGCTCGAGATCAGAAAAACCACGGTCTTAATGACCATCGTGGGCGGGAAAATAGTCTACCGAAACAATTTATAATCGCCCTTCAAAAACGTTTGGGGCGGCTCGAAGGCATGGTCACTCTTCCGGCCTCATCAAGCCGGGCGTAACTAAGTTCGGCGATGAACACTTACATCTTTCACGGAGACTGAAAGCGTTCAGCATTTAAAGATCTCCGCCGGAGCTTGAAGTCACGGGTGCGCTGGTGTACATTCCCAGTCGGCTGAAAATCGATAAAGGAAACTTTAGACGGGAGGGTGCGATGCAACGATCGCTTGTCGTGCGGCTTGCCTTGATGACGGTAATTTCGGGGTGCGGGCTTTCCCGCTTGCCGGCCCAGGAACCGACGCCCCAGGCTTACTCACTCACCGAGGATCCGGGAATCCCGATCATGGGCCCCGAGGTGGTGAAGATCAGCCGGGATGGTTCCAAAGAAGTAGTGGACCAGACCATGCCCGTTATTCCGGGGCGCGACAAAGAATATCATGGGCATCTCATCTATGACTTCACCGCTCATACGCTCTACACGATAGTTCTGAGTGACCCCGGCCAACCGTGTGGGGTCCAGAACTACAATGACCCTGCCGCGCCGATGGAGTTTGACGTCATCAGCGGCGCTGCCAATATGATGAAGGAATTGAACGGCCCCGCTAACCATGCCCGACAGGCTGGAACAGAAACGCTGAACGGAATGCCCACCAAGGTCATGGAATTTACTTCCGACCAGGCCAACGGCAAGGTCTGGTTAACGCAAAGAGGCGGGTACCCCGTCAAAGTCGTCATGATCGGGAAAGACGGCAAAGCGGTAACGTGGCTCGAGGTCAAAAACCTCAGCTTTGCCAAGCCCCCCGCTTCCACTTTCGCCCTTCCAGCGAGTTGCGCATCGGCCCAAATCCCCCAACCCCCCGCCAAGCCCGGCCCCAACGTCACCGCTCTGACGCTCGAGAAGATCGGCAATTATACCGGCGCTTGCCCGGCGCATATCAAGATGGTGGGTACGATCGCCGTGGATGGTCCCGGAACGGTTTTTTACCAATTCGGCGCCGGAAATATGGAGCCGGGAGAAACCATAGCCTTTAGCGCCGCGGGAACCAAGACCGTCACCCACGTGATGACCTTCCAGCCTAAATACGGCAATCAGGTGGGAGGCTCAGCCATCCTGGAAGCTATTGGGGAAGATGCCGCGGGCAATCACGGGATCCCAACTCAAGGCTCAAACAACTCCGATTTCAATATCACCTGTACCAGCGGGGGTGGACAGTAGGAGTTCTTGACGGGGCTCGCTGTTCTTCTGCCTGCAAGCGTCCCTCATTTTGAGGGACCCAAGTGGATGTGTGCCCACCGCGTTTGGATCGCACATATCTTGAAAGCACAGATTCTTTTATGAGGTCTTGAAACCACTGGCGGAAATCGCTTAACCATGCTAAAACCTTAGTCTTTCGGGCTGCCCCAGAGTGCGCGCTGAAGCTTCGCGGTCGGTTGGCAAATTGCGCTCCGGCACCGGTCACAAATGGGTAAGGAAAAATTTGCGCTGGGCATTGATTACGGCACGGAATCGGGCCGCGTGGTGGTAGTGGCCACCCGCAACGGGGACGAACGCGCCAGCGCCATTGTGCCTTATACGGATGGAGTCATTGACGAGAAACTCCCCGGCGGCCCGCGCCTGGAGCCCGATTGGGCGCTGCAAAACCCGCGTGATTATCTGGCGGTGATCGAGCGCGGCGTGCCTAAGGCATTAAAGAACGCAGGCGTCAAACCTGAAGACGTCGTCGGCATCGGCACGGACTTCACCGCTTCCTCCCCTCTTCCGGTCAAGCGTGACGGTACTCCGCTGAGCTTTCTTCCCCATTACAGGAAAAATCCGCACGCCTGGGTAAAACTCTGGAAGCATCACGCCGCGCAACCCGAGGCCAACCGCATCAATGAAATAGGCCGCGAGCGCGACGAGGAATTCATCCGGCTTTACGGCGGCAAATATTCCTCCGAGTGGTTTTTTTCCAAGCTCCTGCAAATCGCCAATGAGGATCCCGCCCTTTATGACGCCGCCGACGGTTTTATCGAAGCGGCGGACTGGATTGTTTGGCAACTGACGGGAGAGGAGAAACGCAATGCGTGTACGGCGGGTTACAAGGCGATGTGGGTGAAAGGGAAGGGATTTCCATCGCCGGATTTTTTTACCGCCCTGAATCCGCGCATGAAAAACGTAGTGGGCACCAAGGTCCCGGAAACGTATCACCCCTTGGGCCAGCGCGCCGGCGGTCTCACTCCGTATTGGGCGGGGAAAACCGGGCTGCGTGCGGGAACACCCGTCTCCATCGGCAACGTGGACGCCCACGTGGCGGTGCCCGCCTGCACCGTAACCACGCCCGGTTCGATGGTGATGATCATGGGCACTTCCATCTGCCACTTGCTGCTCGGTAGCGAACGCCAGATGGTGGAGGGCATGTGCGGGACGGTGGAGGACGGCGTGGTGCCCGGATGGTGGGGATTTGAAGCGGGCCAATCCGCGGTGGGCGATATTTTTGCCTGGTTTTTTGAGAACGGCGTCCCCGAACTTGTGGCGCGCGCGGCGCGCCAGGGCAAGGTGAACACGATCGCGTGGCTGGAGCGCAATGCTGCGGCGCTGCAGCCGGGGCAATCGGGCTTATTGGCGCTCGATTGGTGGAACGGCAACCGGTCGATTTTGGTGGATGTTGACCTCACCGGCGTTTTGTTGGGGATGGGACTGGCGACCCGTGCAGAGGAGATTTACCGCACCCTCCTGGAGGCAACTGCTTTTGGCACGCGGCAGATTATTGAGGCCTTCGAGTCCAGAGGGGTGAAGGTGGAAAACCTTTTTGCCTGCGGCGGCCTGCCGGAGCGCAATCATCTGCTGATGCAGATTTATGCTGATGTCACGGGGCGGGAAATAAAACTTGCCCGACAATTGCAAACTTGCCCGGCGCTGGGCGCGGCCATGCACGGCGCCGTGGCTGCGGGTAGCGCGGCGGGTGGATACGATTCCATCTTTAAGGCCGCCCATCACATGGCGCACACACAGAAACTAGTCTATCACCCTCGCCGGGAACATCACGAGGTTTATACCCGGCTCTTTAAGGAATACCAGACGTTGCACGACTATTTTGGACGCGGCGCCAACGACGTGATGAAACGACTGAAGGCGTTGCGCGGGAAAATAGCGGCGAAGGGATGATGGGGCCTTCACGCCCGCCCGGTGAACCTTGCGGATGCCATCCTTGGAAAAATTGCGGCGCGAAGTTTGGGAAGCGAACCAGGGAATCTACCGCGCCGGTCTGGTGACCATGCACAGCGGCAACGCCAGCGGCATCGACCGGCGGCGAGGATGGGTGGTGATCAAACCGAGTGGCATGGATTATGAAAAGCTTCGCCCGTCGGACCTCACCGTCACCGACCTGGAAGGCCGAAAGGTTCAGGGACGATGGAAGCCTTCGGTGGATCTGCCTCATCATCTGTATTTATACAAACACCGGCCCGATCTTGGCGGCATCGTCCACACCCATTCGAATTACGCCACCAGTTTTGCTTTGCTGGGACGGCCGATTCCGGCGTACCTTACGGCGATTGCGGATGAGTTTGGCGGGGAAATTCCCTGTGTGCCTTACGTGGACAACGTGGGCGACCACATTGGCGAGGCGGTGCTGAAATGTTTGGGCCGCGCGCCGGCGGTTTTGCTGGCACAGCACGGTGCGTTTGCTTTCGGCCCGACGCCCGCGGCCGCATTTAAAACAGCAGTGATGCTGGAGGATGTGGCCAGGACGTGCCACCTGGCTTTGCTGCTGGGCAAACCCAGGTCCTTGCCGCCGAAGGAAGTGATGAAGTGGTACGGGCGCTATCACTCGACTTATGGTCAGGATAAGAAGCATTGAAAGTTAGCGGGGCAGAGAGCCACTTGGTACAGGTTATAATTCGAATTTGAAAGGGTGTTCCAACATGGAAAAAACAACATTGGGCGTGATCATCGGCAACCGGGGTTTCTTCCCCGACATTCTGGCGCGCGATGGGCGCGAGGAAATCCTGCGCGTGCTGGCGGAACAAGGCTACAAGACCGTATGTCTCACGCCGGAAGAGACCAAATTTGGCGCGGTGGAGTCCTTGCAGGACGCGCGCCAGTGCGCGGATTTATTCAAGCGCCACGCTGGTGAGATTGACGGTATCCTGGTGAGCCTGCCCAATTTCGGGGACGAGCGCGGTGTGGCCAACAGCATTCGCATGAGCGGGCTGAATGTGCCCGTGCTCCTCCAGGCGTTCCCCGACGCCACCGACAAGATGCTGATGGGCGGGCGTCGCGACAGCTTTTGCGGCAAAATATCCGCCTGTAACAATCTTTGGCAATATGGCATCAAGTATACCCTTACCAGGTTACATACCGTGGCCCCGGGCTCCGAGTCGTTCAAAAGCGACTTGAGCGCCTTCGCGGCCACCTGCCGCATCGTCAAGGGTATGCACAACGTTCGCGTGGGCGTGCTGGGCGCGCGCCCGGCGGCGTTTAACACCGTTCGCTTCAGCGAGAAGTTAATGGAGCACGCCGGAATCACCGTGGAGACGTTGGACCTTTCTGAAGTCTTCGGGCGAATCAACCGGTTGAAGGACGATGACGCGCAAGTGAAGGCGAAGCTGGGCGGGATCCAGAACTATGTCTCGACCGGCGGCATTCCCTCGCCGTCGCTGATCAAGATGGCCAAGTTCGGCGTGGTGGTGGACGAGTGGATGAAGGCCAACGAACTGGCGGGCACCTCCATTCAGTGCTGGACGGCCATGGAGGAATTCTTCGGCGTGGTGCCCTGCACGCTGATGAGCATGATGTCCAACAGCCTGATGCCCAGCGCCTGCGAGACGGACATGATCGGCATGATCGGCATGTACATCCTCCAACTGGCTTCGGGCACGCCCAGTGCCATCGTCGATTGGAACAATAATTATGGCGACGACCCCGACAAATGCGTGATCTTTCACTGCTCCAATCTGCCCAAAGAGTTTTTTGAAAATCTCAAGATGGATTTCCAGGAGATCATCGCCGGCTCGGTGGGCAAGGAGAATACCTTTGGCACCGTGGTGGGCCAGTTGAAGAGCGGGCCCATCACCTATTGCCGCGCTTCCACCGACGATTTGCACGGCCGCATGCGCGCCTATGTGGGCGAAGGCGAAACCACCGACGACCGCCCCAAAAGTTTCGGGGGCTACGGGGTGTTGAAGATCAAAGGGCTTCAGGATTTACTTCAGTTCGTCTGCAAGAATGGCTACGAACATCACGTGGCCGTGAATCGCAGCCATTACGGCGCCGCCATCGCCGAGGCGCTGGGAAATTACAAGGGCTGGGATGTTTACCATCACAAGGCGTGATCTGCCGACATAGGGGTTCGCCGATGTCCATCTGCGTCCCAGCAGGCCGCTTTCCACTTCGATTTCGAGTGCATGGCGCACACACCCAGCCCTTATCTCCGTCCGCACACGTCGGGGCCTGCGGAAATCGACCGAGGGTTGCAGAATTGGGCGGATAATTCAACTTCCCAACCGACTATCCAAAATAAAATGGGATACCCAGTGTCGGCCAAAAAGTCAAAAAGGAAGTTGGCAAATTTCGGCTGGACCTCCCGCCGCGGATTCCTGAAGGCCGGCACATCATTCGCCATGGCCGGGCCTCTATGGGCGGCCTCCCGGAAGGACCAGGAAACGGGGGTGAAGAAACCTGTGTTCGTTTATGTGGGCACGTACAGCAACCCCCAAGGTCCAGAGGGCGCCCCGGGGCGCGGGCAGGGCATTTACCTTTTTGAGATGGACCCTGCCACTGGCACCCTAAAGCAGCGCGAGCTTTTTCCCAATGGTTCAAACCCGGCCTGGCTGGCGTTCGATCCCACGCGCACCCACTTGTATTCGGCGAACGAGATTTCGGATTTTCAAGGCGCCGACAGCGGCTCAGTGAGCGCCTACTCCATTGACCGAGCCAGCGGGCACCTGACGTTGTTGGGCACGGTCAGCTCGGAAGGCGCGGGCCCCGCTCACTTGAGCGTTCATCCCTCCGGAAAATTTGTGCTGGCGGCGAACTACCGTGGAGGGACCGTGGCCGTCCTTCCCATCCTGCCCAAGGGGGAGCTGGGCGCTCCGACTGATGTGATCCACGATAGCGGCACGATTGGACCGCCGCACGCGGCCAGCGCGCCGGCGGGAAGTTTTGCCATCAGCGGGCACGATTCGCCCCACGCGCACATGATCCAAGCCGATGCGGCGGGCAAGTTCGTGGTGGCGACTGATCTGGGACTGGACAGAATTTTCGTTTATGGATTTGACGCTGAAAACGGCAAGTTGATTCCCGGCAATCCTGCCTCGGTTCCTCTGCCTGCGGGCGACGGGCCGCGACACTTCACGTTCCATCCGAATGGCCGTTGGTTTTACGCGTTGCAGGAGGAAGGTTCCACGGTGGTGACTTATGACTATGATGCTCTCCAGGGTACGCTGCGGGAGAAGCAGACTGTTTCCAGCCTGCCCAAAGGATTTGCGGGCACCAATTTCACTTCCGAAATTATGGTTTCACCGGACGCGAGATTTATTTACATCGCCAATCGGTTGCACGACAGCATCGCCTGGTTTTCCATCAGCACCGATGGCACACTGACCTTGACCGGAGAGGAATGGACTCGCGGCGACTATCCGCGCAGCTTTAATATCGATCCCACGGGGAATTATCTTTATTCTTGTAATCAGAGAGCGGACGCCATCACGACTTTCAGAATTAATCGCAAAACAGGCGCGCTCACTTTTACCGGCCAATACACGCCAGTGGGGACTCCCGCGATCATCATTTTCCTGACCTAGCCTGGCGACGCTCTATTGAGCGGGCCACTTGCCGGGTTGCGAATCTTTATTAAATATGCTCCAAACCTTTGCGCCCATTCTCCGTCTAAAGACAGAGAGCCATAGGGAGGGATGACATCGATGGGAAACTTTGCTGGAGACATTCGCTACGCCGTGCGCGTGCTGGCCAAGAATCCGCTCTTCACCGCCATCGCCGTGCTTACTTTGGCGCTCGGCATTGGCGCCAATACCGCCATTTTTACCCTACTCGACCAGATTTTGCTCCGGCTCCTGCCCGTGAAGGACCCCCAACAATTGGCGCTCCTCACCGAACGCGGCCAGCACTATGGCAGCAACTGGGGTGGCAATGCCATTTCCTATCCGATGTACAAAGATTTCAAGGATCACAACGAAGTTTTCACCGGGATGTTCTGCCGTTTCCCTACCAGTGTCAGCATGATCGATGGCGGTCAGGCTGAACGCGTCGATGCGGAGCTTGTCTCAGGGACTTACTTCAGCGTCCTCGGAGTTGGCACAGCGATCGGGCGCACTTTCACGCCGGAAGTCGATCGCGTGGCCAACGGCGCTCCGCAGATAGTTTTGAGCTACGCCTACTGGAAGCAGCGGTTTGCCGCCAATCCGGGAATCCTGGGCAAAAATCTGACCATCAACAATCACGTTATGACCGTGATTGGGGTGGCGCAGCCGGGCTTCGACGGCGTCGAGCTGGGCTCTTTGCCCAAAATGTTCATCCCCATCGTGGAGCAGCCCGACTTGGGCGTGGGCAATCCCGATATGCTTACCGACCGCCGCACGCGTTGGGTGAATGCGTTTGGGCGCCTGAAGCCCGGCATTACCCAGGCGCAGGCCAAGGCTTCGTTGCAGCCCTACATGCATTCGATGATCGAGATGGAAGTGCAGGAAGCGGCCTTCGCTCACGCCTCAAAGTACGACCGGGATGAATTCCTCAAAATGACGATTGATGTTTTGCCGGGCTCGCAAGGCCGGTCGTATGTGCGCCGCGAACTTTCCACACCTCTCTGGGTGCTGATGGCGATCACGGGCGTCGTCCTGATCATCGCTTGCTCAAATCTTGCCAACCTATTGCTGGCCAAGGCTGCGGGCAGACAGAAGGAAATCGCGGTGCGGCTGGCCGTGGGTGCGAGCAGGATGCGGATAGTCTGCCAGTTGCTGGTGGAAACCCTTTGCTTGTTTGCCCTGGGAGGGCTGGCCGGCCTTGCCTTCGCCTTCTGGGCGGACCGCGCCCTGATGGCACTCTACCTGCCCTCGGATTCCGGCGGCCTCAACATTTCCACGTCCCCTGACTTACGCATTCTTCTCTTCACCCTGACCATAACCTTGATGACAGGAATCATCTTTGGCCTTGTGCCCGCGCTTAAAGCGACCAAGCCGGATGTCGGGCGCACGCTGAAGGATCAGGCGGGCGCCGTGGTGGGCAGCGGACACGCGGGCCTGCGAAAGTCATTGGTCGTCGCCCAGGTATCGCTCTCCCTTTTGCTCCTGGTTGGAGCTGGCCTGTTCCTTCGCAGTCTGAGAAATTTGAGCAACCTCGGCCCGGGATTTCCCGTGCAGCGACTGATCGGCTTCAACATCGATCCATCTCTTGATGGTTATAAGCCCGACCGCGAAAAGATCTTCTTGCAGCAATTGACGGATAGCATCAGTTCGATTCCCGGCGTGCAAACGGTGGGCTTGGCGGCGGTTCGGATTCTTGAGGACAACGAATGGGTCAGCAGCATGACGGTCGAGGGCTACACTCCCGCCCGTCCGGGAGACCACGCAGAACCTTACATGAACCTGATCAGTCCCAATTATTTCGCCACGCTCGGCGTGCCCATCATCGCTGGACGCGATTTCACACCCAAGGACAACGCGGAAGTCAAGAACGGGCCCAAGCCGGACGACTATGAACCAACCACCGTGATGATCAATGAATCGTTCGCCAAGCGCTATTTCAAAGGCCAGAACCCGGTCGGCCGCCATATCGGCTTCGGGGAAGACCCGGGAACAAAGACCCCCATGGAAGTTATCGGAGTCGTGAAGGACATCAAGTATACGAACCTGCGCGACGATATTCCCGTGCAGGCTTACATCCCCTATCTCGGAAGCCATAGCATGGGCAGCATGACGGTCTACGTGCGGACCGCCGCCGATCCGAACTTACTGATGACGGCTCTGCGGGCCAAGGTACGGGAACTCGATGCGACTTTGCCGGTATACGGAATGCGCTCCACCGAAACTCAAATTGATAATTCACTTACCACGGAACGGATGATCGCGAGCCTCTCTACCGTCTTCGGCTTTCTGGCCACGCTGCTGGCCACCATCGGCCTGTACGGCGTGATGACTTACACCGTGGCGCAGCGGCGGCGCGAGATTGGCATCCGCATGGCGCTGGGCGCGGAGCGAAAGAATGTGATCTGGCTGGTGATGCGCGATGTCCTGTGGCTGGTGGCGATTGGGGTGGGAGTGGGCGTGCCCGCCGCGCTGGCGCTGACCCGCATGGTGCAAAGCCAGCTTTACGGCCTGACGGCGCACGACCCATTTACGCTGGTCCTGGCCACGATTGGATTGACGATGGTGGCCTGCGCGGCGGGATACCTTCCCGCTCTGCGCGCCAGCCGCCTGGATCCGATGGTCGCCTTGCGATATGAATAGGCCGGGAAATTAAATTAAATGGAAGCTTGCGGCCCAGGGCGAAATTATTTCCGGGAGAGAGCCAGCACGGCATAAGCGGTGGCTGCATCGCTCATAAACCGCCCCGTGTCAGTGGCAGGGTCGCGGTGTTTATTCAGAGAGTAACCCGGCCACATGCCTTCGGTCTTGTTCTGATTCTTCACCAGCCAATCGAGGCCACGCGCCAGGGTAACGTTGTCGCGCGCGAGGCCCGCCTGTTCGAGCGCATACGCCACCAAGCCGGTGGCGTAACCATCGCTGTTCACTTCGAGGGGTGTGCCGTCTTTTCGCTTCCACGTCCCGACCAGGGTGGAGAGACTCCAGCCTCCATCGGCCTGCTGCTTTTCCATCATTTCGTTAATGATGGATTTCCGTCTTTCAGAAGTGAGAAGCCCCGGCCATTTCGCCGATGCCCAAAGAAGGACAACGCGGTTGATAGGGGTTTGTTGCGTAGCTACCCGGTTGAGGTATTGGCGAAGGAGTTCGAGGTTGTCACGGACGTCAAGGCCGGCGATATAATTCTCCGGCGCCGTGCCGGCGGCCACTGCGGCGAGACACGCTCCATAGAACTGCGAGTCATTGGCTTCCCACGGCTCGTTATCAAACCTGAGCCAGGACCAGGCGCCCTTGGCGTCGCCCACCGTCAATTGAAGTGCCCACATGTTGTGCAAAGCGGCGCGCGCGTCCGCGCTGAGTTTTCCGCCGGACGCGTCATGGCTGGCGAGGATCAGGGCATTCAGAACACTCTCGGTGCCGCGGGATTCGGATGACTTGTAGACGCCGCGTTTCGCGTCGTTGTAGAACGGCTCAACCTCATTCCAAAGGCGAACGCGCTTGGTGACATTCTCAATAAGAGCGCGTTCTTGCGGGGCAGAAGTTTTTTCGGCAAGCCCCGCCCGAAGCGCCGAGCGCGAGAGGGCGTAGGGGACGGCCGTGTGGCATGAAACGCAAAACGTCTGGTGATCGCGGGCCGCGGTGGGCCACGTATTCCACCAGCCTTCCCGGTAATCGAGGTAAGCGGCGGCGGCTTTCTGATTCCATGATGGGGCGGGATTGGTTTTGGGCGGAGCGCCGGAGCCCAGTCGGATTGCCACCAGGCACGCCGCGAGGGCACATGTTCCCACTATCGTTGACTTCAAAGTGAACGCCTCCTTGGGCCGGCCATTGGCATCATGACCCCACTGCCGTCTAAAATACTCCCTCTCATTTGTATGCGCAACTGCCGACTCGTCGGCCGGATTTTGAATTTGCCCCTCGGAGGCAACTCCAATCAAGCCAGATAAAAAACTTCTTCCAGGCGCTGGAAGGATTCATCGGGACGCCGGCCGTCGAGCGACTCAAAGAAACTGGACATCTCGGCCTGCCAACGCTCGTTCACTTCGCGCTTCGCCATGCCTTTAAGCGCGCGCTTCAAGCTCGGCGTTTCGAAATAACCCACCAAGAGCCCGTCTGTCCTCAAAAAGAGCGAGTAATTATGCCAGCCGGTTTCACGGAGTGCGTCGAGCATCTCCGGCCAAACCTTTTTATGCCGCCTCTTGTATTCCTTCAATCGGGCCTTCTTGACCTTCAGCAAAAAACAAACGCGCTCCATTCCAATCTCCTTCCATTGTTTTTATTTTGCGGGACCGGAAGTGCCCTCGCGAAACTTGAGCCAACAATTCGCTAATAATTATATAGCGCTTTCACGGCACCTTCTTTCGCATCACCTTCCAGCCGAAAAGGAATTCCGGTTCCGTGCAAGTCATTGCCCACCAGATTGATCCTACCGCTTTTCAGGCCCCGGACGGCCAGATAAACTTTGGTTCCCGGCAATGCCCTTGAGTTGCTGATGGTCGCGTCCCGCACCTGATTCAGGACAATGGCGGGAGTATCGGTTTCCGGCTTTGCGGGTCCGCCGGAAAATCCGTCCACGCGCAGCCCGGTGATGTCTTCGAAATAAAGAGCGCTTTGCCACTTCGCCAACTCGGGCTTTTCCCAAATCACCTCAACGTCCTTCACGGTCAGGTTTTTCGCGTAACGAAATTGCATCGCGTTCACCGACCGATCATAAGCAGCAGCAGGATCAGTGGAAAGATAGAATTTGATGTTCTCGATGTTAACGTGGTCCAGCCAACTATCCCGATGTCCGCTGATCAGGCAACTGCCTTCGCCGTGGGCGATGACGTTGCGGATAATCACATTTCGGATTGAACCTGCGGGCGGCTCGTCCGGTTTCAGCAACTTGCCCAGGCTTTCGCTGCGCCGCTGGATGGTGAAATAAATGGGATCGCCGTTGCCCCACCAGAACCAATCAAAGCGATGGCAATTCACAATCAGGTTGGAGAGCACCACGTTTTCCACGATGCCCCCGTCATAAACCATGAACGCGATGCCGCGATTGGAGCCGGTGATCACGCAATTATCCACGGTCACGTTGCGGACGGCGTTCGAGTTGCCATCGCAGAATTTCAGCGCGCTGGAGGCGGAAGAGAGCCGGCAGTTGGTGATGGTGATGTTCTCGCAGGGCAGCGCCGCCCCCCAGATGGTGGAAGAATAAAACACGATGGCATCATCGCCGGTCTCGATGGTGGAATTTGAAATGCGAACGTCCTTGCAGCCATCGGGATCAATGCCGTCCGCCCACACCCCGTCCTTCAGGCTGGTGTGGATGTAAATGCCGTCAATGGTAAGCCGCTCGCAGGCGTAAGGATTGATGGTCCAACTGGGCGAACGGAGGAACGAGAGGCCGGTGATGAAAACGTCCTTGCAACGCAGCAACAGAATCATGTGCGGATAGAGCTTGCGCGTGGGATACCCGCGTGGAAAGGATCGCATCATCGACGCACCCGCCGCCTGAGCCGCCAGTTGATTGTCGCGGATGTAGGCGTCATCGAGATCGTTCAACCGCCAGTCGTATGCGCCTTGACCATCAATAGTGCCGCGCCCTTCAATGGAAATATCCTGTAGGTCTTTGCCGTAAAGCAGGGAAGCCTTGTCATACCCGGTGGTATCCGGCGAAGCGAACAACGTGGCGCCGGCCTCCACGCGAAACCTCACATGGCTGCGCAGATGAATCGTTCCGGAACTGTACTCACCCGGCGGCAGATTGACGATGCCCCCGCCCGCTTGGGCGCAGGCGTCAACCGCCTGCTGGATGGCCGCTTGGGCATTGTCCTGCTTCTTCCCGGTCGCGCCGTAGTGTCTTACGTTAAAAACGGGCAGACTTACCTGGGCACACAGAGGCGGCGAAAGGATGGGAAAGAAAAGAGCGAGCCCTATCCAGATATTCTCTTTTGCCCGGTTTCTGATCATTTCCTTCTCCAAGGCCACGCTGCGGTTCATATACAGCGTTGGCAGCGCCGGATCGCAAAATCCCAAACTTGAATTCACGAGAATGGGCCTCGATGCCATGCCGGGCAATGCACAACGGGGATATTTCTAATGGTTGGGAGGCCGTCCGTTATCCCCGGTTTGTTGGTTGGCGGCGGCATGGCCGCCGCTCGCATTGGCCGTTGGCTTTAAATCCGAAACTTTCAAAAGCAAGGGAGGGGACGAATGGCGCGTACTCGAGTTGGACTCAACTTCGGCCACCACGTAAATCGGTTGGGAGATGGGCTGGGCCCAATCCTCGGCGCGGATGGTGAAGGTGCGGCTGGTTTGGGCTTCGGTCACCAACACGCCGTTCAATCCCACATTCACAATGCGCACGCCGGGCGGAAGGTTTTCAACGTCGCAAGGCACGCGGCCCTTGAAGCCATTTTGGCGATTTACAGTCAGTGTGACTTTGACTTCCTTCCCGGGTTCAATAGAAATTTCCTTTGAATCCGTGGTCACCACCACGTCGGGAGGAGGGATGACTGACGCCAATTGAAGCGGCGCGCCCGGGTTCGCGTCTCTTTCAATTGCGTGGCCATTCACCAGCGCGTGGCCCACAATCTTGATGGGGGCAGGGCGCGATTCCTCGGATGCGCCCGCGGCCGCGGTGAGGATGACGATGGTGGAATCCTGCCCACCGGGAATGGTGGCGGAGCTGGCGGTGACGCCGTGGGGCAGGCCCTTCACTTCCACATCAATGGGACCTTGGTAGCCCCTAAGTCGGTTGGCGGAAACTGTTACCGGGATGGCGCCACCCTTGGGGATGTTGGGATTCTCGGGGTTGGCCCGAAGTTGAAAGTCGGGAATCGCGTCACGCAAGGTGAGTCGATAAGCAAAATTCGGACCTTCCTGGCCGCGCACGTCCTTCAGGCGCAGAAGGTAATCGCCATCCTTGGGCGCGACGAAATCCAAGCGCGAGTCCGCGCCGAAGCCCGGCCCGCCATCGTCATTGCGCCAGGTGAGATGAAAGACTGGCAGCCCGTTGGGAGGAAATTGCGCGCCCGCGGGCAGGACCTGGGCTTTGTAGACGGTGGTGTTGACGGCGTGAACATCGGGTGAAGTCCCCAAAAACGCCAGGCGCAAGCCATCCATCCCTTTCAAGATCGTATCGGCATCGGGCTGGTCGGGAATGTAGGCTACCTGATCGAGCTCATCTCCAATCATGAGATAATCACCTTCGTGCAGGCCGGAAGTGGAAGTCAGGCGCACGCCTTCCGAGCGCGAGTCGCGATCGGCAAGCGTGGTGGTGGTTTGATTCAGGCAGCGCACGGTAGCGCGCGGAATGGGATTGCCCTTCGCATCCAGAACCTCAATCAAAGAATCAAGGTGCGAGCCGAGGCGGGCGGCCGCCACCTCCATGGTGATCTGTTCACCTTGTCGGGCGTGAAAACGGAAAAAGTCCTGGTCGGGAGCGCCGCCGGCCCTGACGCCGCCATCAATATGTCCGTTGATGGTGACGGGGAGGGCGATCGGCTGCGCCTGGTCGGGAGTGCTGTTCGGTTCCTGCTCGAGAATCTCCGGCTCATTGCCGACGGCCAATTTCACTTTGTCCAGCGCCATGCCTCCGGCGGTTTTGATCTCAAGCGGCATCGTTGTCCAACCGTCAGCCGTTTGGCGCGGCTCCACTCGGGCTTCCTTCACTCCGCCCAGATTGACGCCCATCACGGACACTGTATCCGCTTTGCCGGCTTGCACACCGAGCGGGAATACGCCCGTGACGTAGGGCAGAGGGCCGGCATTCACTCGATAGTAATGATCCATGCCGCCCCCATGCTCGCGGTCGGAGAGGGACAGTGTATAGGATCCGTCCTGGGGCAGGTTGCAGGTGAGCACAGCGTCAGGCTTATCATCGTTCTCACCCGCACGGGACACCACTTGTCCGGCGGCGTCGCGCAAGGCGAGCACCGACTCAAGCTTGGACCCCAAATCCGAGGCCATCACTTGAAAAACAAGTTCCTCGCCCGCCTTGCCTTCGAATTGATAGCGGTCAGTCTCTCCCAGGGCGGCCAGCGTACCCACGAGCGTGGCGGGAAGTTTCACCGCTTGCGGCTGAGGCGCGGAGTCCCCCGACGCTTTGGCCACCTTGTTTACTTCGGGCAACGCTCCGATGGCGATCACGGACATGTTCGAGGTTCCCAGCGGCGTCTGAATACGAAACCAGTGCAGGCCGGGCTCAACATCCTTCGCCACCGTAATTGCAAGCTGGGCCGTCTGCTTTTTACCCAGCGGCACCTGAGCGCCCAAGTCTACGCCGGCGCGGGGCCCGGTGATCTTTTCCGGAACGTCGGATATTTCCGTTACTTTTCCGGTGATCCCGGGCGCGTCAAAAATGACGTCATGCGCGTCGGCAATATTGCGGCCGTCCAGAGTGAACGTGGCGCTGGTGCCGCGCTGCATTCCGACCGGCCAGATTTTGGAAAGGCTGGGTGGAATCATGGGTTCTTCAGCGAGGAGGGGCATAGCGACTGCCGCGGACAAAATGAAGAGTGCGGCAATGAGAATAACTTTGGTTTTCACAGGCTCACCTCGTAAGGCGAGAGCAAGGTTTCTGATTTTCTTTTTGCTTGCCACTCGCCACATATCACTTGCCACTGTCCTTCACCGCCTCGCTGACTGCTTCAAATCATCTTTGCCCGCGGGCTCGTGCGGCACGTAGGCCATGGACGGGCCCTCGATCTGCCGGAAAGTTTTGGCATCATAAAGGCTCAGGCTGCCGTCGTAGCGGCCCGCCGCCAGCTCATTTCCATCCGGACTGATGCCGAGCGCTTCCACCCAATCGGGCTGGTGATCGATCACCCCCACAGGATTCAGAGTGGCGGCATCGCGGAAGCGAATGGAGCCGTCGGAAGAGCTGGTGATGATCGTCTTGCCGTCGGGCGACCAGACGAGAGCCAGAATGCTATCCTCATCGGCAATCAGCGATTGGGTGAGGCTGCCCCCGTCATTTGACAAGTGCCAGACGTAAATGGTTTTGTCGTAGCCGGCCGCGGCCAAATCGTTCCCGGAAGGCGAGTAGGCGACGCTGTTCAATCCGTCCGAGGCATCGCTGAGCGTGAACAAACGCTGCCCGGTGGCAATGTCCCAGATTTTTACGGTGCGATCCTGCGAGCCGGAGGCCAGATGTTTTCCGTCGGGACTAAAAGCCACGGCGAACACGGCGTCAATGTGATCCTGAAGATTGCGCAATTCCTGGCCGGTGGAGGCATCCCACAATTTCACCATCCGGTCGTAGCTGCCGGAGGCAATAAGCTTTCCGTCGTGGCTCCAGGCCACCGAATAAATGCAATCCTTGTGGCCGCGCAACGTTCGGAGAAGCTGATGCGAGGCGACGTCCCAGATTTTAATCTCGCCCGAACGCTGGGGGAGTCCGCCAGCGGCGGCGAGATATTTCCCGTCGGGGCTGAAAGCGATGGAGCGAACGTAATCCGCGTGTCCGGAGAGAGTGGCAAGTGTCTTGCCTGTGCCCGGCTCCACCAGCCGGATTTCCTTGTAGCCGCCCACGGCAAGCAATTTCCCATCGGGCGAGAATTGGACTGACGATACCGGCGACACCACGGCCACTTGGGGCTTGATATCCGGAATCGCCGGAGCGGTCAGGGTGGTCGCCGCTTCTCCCGGCGCCGGGCCGGCCGCGCCGGAATCAATCCAGGCTTTGAGGGTGGCAATGTCCGTAGCAGGAAGCGGGTCCGCGCTAAAGGGCATGCGCGGCTGGATCTTGCCCTCCAGCATCTGGATCATTCGGCTTGCATCGGCCTGGCCCGGAACGATCACCTTGCCGTCTTTTCCTCCTTTCATCAGGAGGTCGTAGTTGTCCATGATCAGGCCACCCATCTTGGCGGCGCTGGAATGGCACGCCAGGCAATTCTTTTGCAGGATGGGGGCGACTTGTGAATTGAAATTTGGTGCGATCTTCGCTGGATGCCCAACGGCCACGCCAGAACTGAGCTCAATCCAACTTGCCCCCAAAATCAAACAAAATATCCCGCTGGTCAAGGCTTTGAGGGATTGCCGGGATTGGCGGGTCTCGCCTGGCATGGAGCGTACCGTTTTTGCAGACGACAAAGGACGAATGACAACTGCCATCATTTCTTCCTTAGTGATTAAACATAAACTCTTCACTGGTCAACATGGCCCAGCCCAAATCCACCAGGGCAGCGTGGCGCGGGTCGGCGCTTTGCGTTTTTTGTTGCTCGGCGGCGGTGAGAGCATTGACCAGGGCGGAGCGCTCCGCCTGGGTGGGATGGCGGCTGAAGGAAGCCAGATAGAGATAGTCCACAATCTGCTCGTCGGAGAAACCGAGCTTGAGCAGCATCGCCATGGCGCTGGCGGGCGCGCGCAGCTTGTTGTTAAGCGTGTCCCCGTTGATGATGTGGAGCGCCTGGGTGATGGTGGGCACGGAAGTGCGTTCGCTCTCCCGCGTTTGCATGCGGGCGGGGCGCCCGAAGGCATCGAGGAAATACGACTGCACGGCCGTATCCGGCAATTGCAGCGCGCGCATCCCCACGGGATAGCCGGCAAATTTTTCCGGCACCTGGGTGACCTGCGAATAAGCGTCCAGCAAAACTTCAGCGGGCAGACGTTTGATGGCATAGTGCGAGCCATATTTGTCATCGTCCGCGTTTTCCTTGAGCGGCTCTGAGGAAGTCTGATAAGTGGCTGACTGCATGATGGTGCGGATCATGTGGTCGATATCAAAATGGTGGGCGATGAAATCCTTCACCAACCCGTCCAGGAGTTCGTCGTTAGTGGCGGGATTGGTGTCGCGCAGGTCGTCCACCGGCTCCACCAGGCCGCGCCCCATAAAGTTGCGCCAGATGCGGTTCACCATGTTGCGGGCAAAAAAAGGATTTTTCGGCGCGGTAAGCCACTGGGCAAAATACGCGCGCGTGTCGCCGCGCACGTCTTCCGGGAGCGCTTTGGCGTCCAAGGGCTTGGGCGGAAGGACCATCATAAAACGGTCGTCGGTGAATTCACCGGTGGGGGCGGAGTACACCGTCACGTCATTAAAAAGCGAGCCCACTCCGGCGCGGAAACCACCCGGGGCGAAGGTTTTCAGGCGCACCCGCGCGAACAGGTTGGCCATGCCGTAGTAATCTTTCTGCGTCCACTTGGCCAGCGGATGGTTGTGGCAATGCGCGCAAGTAATGGTGATGCCCAGGAACGCCTGCGCCATATTTTCCGAAGTGTCCAGGGGGTCGCGGTGAATCACCCAGTAATTGGCCGCGCCGTTTTCCGCCGTTCTGCCCGTGGCCGTCACAATTTCAGTAACCATTTTGTTCCACGGCTTGTCTTCCGCCACGCTCTGGCGGATCCACTTGTAATAGCTCCACATTTCTTCGTTGGAGAGCCGGTTGCTGGAAACCAGCAAAAGGTCCGACAACTTGTAGGCCCAATAATCCACGAATTCCGACCGCTTCATTAGGGCATCGATCAGCTCGTTCCTTTTGTCGGGCGAGGGATCCTTGAGGAATTTTTCCACTTCGGCGGGAGTGGGGAGAATCCCAGCGGCGTCCAAATAAGCTCGGCGAATAAATTCGCTATCGCTGGCCTGGCGCGAAGGAGGAATGTGCAGCACCTGGAGATGCCGCAACACGGCATCGTCGATGTAGTTGTGACGCGGCGCTTTTTTGAACACCGCTTCATCCACTTTGTAAGGGAAGGGAATGCGCACTCGCGAAAAAGTGACATGGCTCTGGTACCACACGGTCACCGGAGCCTCGCCGTAACCGTGCATGGTCACGTGGCCGTTGTCGTCCACGGTGGCCACGCCTTCGTCTCCACTATCAAACTTCGCCCAGCGGGTGACGTCCTCGGTGTGTCCATCGGAAAAGACCGCGGTCACAATCAATTGCTGTTCGGCGCCGGGGCGGAGAGATGCTTCGCGCGGAAGCACTTGAATGGCCGTCACGCGCGCGTCCGAATCCTGCGGCGCCGGCATGCCCTGGGCAATCCATCCCGAGATCACCTGGTACTCGGGCGACCCGACGGGGAAGCGGCGTCCGCCGCCGTGGGGGATGGTGAGCGTCGGCTTCAGCAGGATCAGGCTTTGGCCCGGGTTCATTCGCTCAGTGCGGCGCGCCAGGGCCTGGTGGGTGAGCGTGAGGTAATCGGTTTGCGGATCGTAGCCGCGCAGAGTGAGCTTGAAGCCGTTCTTGCCCGCCGCCGCGCCGTGACAGGGGCCTGAGTTGCACCCCACTTTAGTCATCACGGGCAGCACATCATTACGAAAGCTCCAGGTAGTGGCGGCGGCAAAATCGTGGACAGCCACGGGGGTGCTTGCCTTGTAGCCCGCAACAACGGCCGAGATCGTCGCCTGGCCGTCGCTTTGGGGGAGGGCGAAATGATCTCTATCCACCAGGACGACTTTCGAGTTGGACGAAGATATCGCAGCCCGCGAAGTCAAATCTTCCTGATGCCCATCCGCAAACGTTCCTTCCACCACCAACTCCTGCTTGTAGCGCGGGCCTTCGATCGAAATTGACACGGGCAGAATTTCGATTTTAGTCAACGGAACTTTGGGAAAACTGTCATGAGCGGCCACCGGCTCGAGACTTTTCTTAGCCTTGGTCGCTGAAGAGTTCCACGGCTTGGATGTGCCCGACTGATGATAGGGCGCATCTCTGCGGCGTGCCGCCGGAGTTTGAAACCCCTGAATGAGGCAAGGGACCATGAACGCGGTCGATAAGATTGGAACGAGCCAATGAAACCGGAATTTCATTTTGTTCTTCCTAGCGACCCCCTCAGCCCCGGCCCCTCTCCCCCAAGGGGGCGAGGGGAGAAGGTAAATGAGAAGGTAAATACTGATAAAGATTTCTAACCCTCGCCCCCTTGGGGGAGAGGGTGGCCCCGTCAGCCGACGGGGACGGGCGCGGGGGTGGCATCACCACCCACCCCACCCACATGAAAGATCTATACCAACAACTCATCAATCGGGTCGAAGCCGTGATCCACCAGGCGGACCACCCGCCCCTGGGGAGTCTTCAGTTCAGTTTCGATGGCGATACCCAGGCACTTGTACACGGTCGCCGCCACGTGGGCCGGCATCAACGGGCGATCCTTGGGCGCGCTGGCGATGGCATCCGATGCGCCCACCACCTGCCCGCCTTTGACGCCTCCGCCCGCCATCATCATAGTCCAGCATTGAGGCCAGTGGTCGCGGCCGCCGGCCGGATTGATCCGCGGAGTGCGTCCGAATTCGCCCGACGCCACGACGAGGGTATTTTCAAGCAAGCCCGTCCGGCTCAGATCCTCCAGCAGCGAGCTGTAAGCGTTGTCGAACATCGGCCCCACCAATTCGCCGTAGCAACTGATGGGGCTGAAGGGCGCGGAGCCGTGAATATCCCAGGTAATATCGTTAAAAACAGTCTCAAACATATTGACAGTTGCAAAACGAACGCCACGCTCCACCAGCCGCCGTGCCAGGAGGCACCCTTGTCCAAAGCGATTCATGCCGTAACGTTGGCGCGTGTCTTCGGTCTCCTGGGTCAACTCGAATGCCTCTCGCGCTTTGGTCGAGGTCATCAGGGTATACGCCTGGTCGAAAGTAGAATCCATCAGCCTGGCGTCCTGATTTGCCTCTTCAAAATACTTAACCGAATTGTCGATCACTTGGCGCCAGCTTCGCCGGCGGTCCACCCGAACCGCGGAGATATATTCAGGAGGCAGCATGTCCGGCACTTTGAAGTTCGGTTCGGCGGGGTTGGCGTTGAGCACGAAGGGGTCGTAAGCCTTGCCTAGAAACCCGGCCGTATCGCCGTGAGGCAGATTGCCACCCAGCTGGCCGATCATGTAAGGGATCAAGACATTGGGCGGCATGTCGCCGCGAGGCCCCTTTTCATATCTCAGCACAGAGCCGAAATTCGGTGATTCAAGGCCACCCTGGAACAACCTTCCCGTCTGCATCATCTGGCAGCCCGTGTCGTGTACGGCGGCCGCGGTGTGGTACATGGACCGCACCAGTGCGAACTTGTCCGCGTGCTTGGCCATGCGCGGAAAGATTTCGGAAATTTCGATGCCGGGTACATTGGTCTTGATGGGTTTGTAGGGCCCTCGAATGGAGGCTGGCGCATCCGGCTTCATGTCCCAAGTGTCGAGCTGGCTGGGCGCGCCGACCAGCATCAACTGGATGCAATTCACGTCTTTCTTCGGATCAACCCCGCCCGCGGCTTGGAGGGCGAAAAACTCCGGCATCGTCAGCCCCACCAGGCCAAGCGAACCGGCGTGAAGGAAATCGCGGCGGGTTACGCCGTCGCAGAAGTGGACTTTCTTGTCCGCGTCAAGTCTGAACATCGCCTTGAAACCTCCATCGAAAGGGCAGGTTGCGGAGTGGGGTGGGCTTGGCGCGGCAACTCGTTCGGGATTTTTGGATTACTTCTGTGATCTTGCTTCTTTGCACCGCAAATTTCTCTGTGTACTCTGTGCCAACCAAGATTTAACACAGAGATCACTGAGAGCTTCTATGCTCTCCGTGTTAAAGCTCTCCACCCAAGAGATTACAGAGAACGCCCCCCTAAACTTTCCTTAGCTTCGTCACCCGGCCCTCGGCAATCCACTCCACCACGTACATGTCGCCGTGCTTGTCCCAACAGGCGGCGTGCGGAGAAATAAACTTGCCCGGCTGCCAGGTGTCGTGGGGGAGATTGGGCCAGCCCTTCTTTTCCCAAACGCCCTGATTGTCACCAAGTTGCGTCACCGCTTTATTGTTTTTATCGTAGATGGTAACCACGCCCCACAAATCCGGAATCAGCAGGTCGCCGTTCGTAGCCTGATCGAAGTGGCACGGGCGCCGCATGTCCTCCGAATAAAATCCGATGTGCTTGCCGTCAAGCGTAAAGGTCTGCAAGCGTGCATTGGAGCGGTCCGCCACCACCAGGATGGGATCTGCGGGGCGCGTGTCCACCCAGATGCCGTGCGGGCAATCAAGCTTGCCGGCCTCGCTGCCTTTGCCGCCCCAAGTGCGAATGCGCTCCAGCTTGGAATTGTATTGATGGATGTAGCTCAACCCGTAGCCATCGGCCACGTAAATATCGCCGGTCGGCGCCACCACGGTGTTGGTGGGCTTGAACTCGGCTTCGCTCTTGTAGACTCCGGAATCCTGCGGCCAGTTCAAAGTCCAGATGACTTCGCCGTCGAGCGTGGTCTTCACCACCACATGGCGCTCGTAGTCGGAAAGAAGGAGATATTCCGTGCCGCCCTCCTTCCGCAGCAGGCAGCCGTGCGCGCCCTTCTGGAACTCCGGCCCCCAGGACTTCACGTATTTACCTTTGTGGTCGAAGATGATCACGGAGTCTTTGCTCTGATTGTGAATGATCACCCGATTGTGGGCGTCAATTTGCACGCCGTGGGTGTAGCCGTATACGACTCCGGCAGGCAACCGGCCCCAATGGGGAACCAATTCATAGGTGTGGGCGCCGCTGCCCAGCACCACCTTGCTCCCGGACTTGTTGGCCGCGTGGAGTAGAGTGGGGGAGAGAGCCGCCGCTCCGGTCCCGATCCCGATTTGGGAGAGAAACTTTCGACGAGAAATGGCAGACCGCATGGTGCTTGTCTCCATTCGTTAAGATTGTGTCGCCCCTAGTACGATAACGCCCGGCCAGGAACCTACCCTGGCATATCAAACCTTTCGAAAAGTGTACGCCTGCCCAGAACAGGCGTCAATTCAATTTGGAGGTGGGTGTCGAAATACGGACTAAGTCCTTTAGGCCCTGGGCTTGAAACATGGAGCGGCTTCTCTACCAAGCCAAGAAGGCGGCGCAAACCCGCAAATCCGTGCCTATAATTGGCAAGATTCTTGCCATTCATGCTTCAGCTGGAGTATCAGGCCAGGACTTCAATCGCGGAAGATGAGTTCACCGGACGGATGCTGAATAGCGACACGGCCACCATCGCCACTTGCGGTGCCGCCACAATCCCCACAAACAGCCAGAAATTTCTGCGGTAATAGCTGAAGGTGCGGTCCAGAAGCTCTCCGATACTTAACGGGCGCAATTCCATTGCCGGCTCGCTCCCTTTTTTTGTGGGTTATCGCCAGAGGTAATAGGGCATTGTAATGGAATGCGGGCGGAATGCAACCAGCACCGGTTAGGGTTGCTCACTACGAACGAAGATTAAAGCCTATGTCGGGGGATTATTATTTGTCTTCATGGGCCTGCTTCAATCGATCGATGACAATTTTATCCATTTGAAGCATAGCCTGCATCACCCTCTTCGATTTTTCAGGATCGGGGTCATTCATCAACTTGCCCAAAGCCGTGGGTATGATTTGCCAGGACAATCCAAACTTATCTTTCAGCCAGCCGCACCTTCCTTTTTCGCCCCCTGCCGAGAGCTTTTCCCACAGCTCATCGACTTCCTGCTGAGTTTCGCAATTCACGAAGAATGATATGGCTTGCGAAAAGGTAAATTGCGGACCCCCGTTGAGCACGTGGAAATCCTGCCCCTCGATCTGGAAAGTTCCGGTCATGACCGTTCCGTTGGGAAAAGGCCCTCCCTCGCCATAGCGGGTGAGCCGCACAATCTTTGAATTTTTAAAAACCGAGGCATAAAAATTCATTGCTTCTTCGGCTTGACCATTGAACCACAGGAAGGGAGTGATTTTTTGCACGGCGGGTTCCTTCAATCCTGCAAAACTGGTGAGTGGTATTACGATTGCCGGGTTATTTCTTGCGCGGGTAGAATCTTTGGAAGAAAATTCCGCCCACGATGACCATGACGACGCCCCACCAAACCGGGGCATGATAATTGGCGACGGGAGGATCGGAATATTCCAGAATGCCCTGGCTCACGATCAACACCCCATAAATAAGAAGGATTGCGCCAATAAAAAACCAGACGGGAAGCATGTGAGTTTTTTCGGGTCGGTCCATTAAATCGACGGCAATTCGACGGTCGGAACCGCCATCGCCTCCTTGACGAAAAGGTTGAGTTTTGGCATCCATCGTTTCTTCTTACCAGAAGATGTACTGCAAAACCAGGAACACGGCGAAGGAAACACCCGCCCAGAATATGGGGCGCTTGATCAAGGGCAGGTGCCCCTCACTCGGAATCAGGGTGGCGCCGTAAACCAAACCTTCCAACTGGAGGTCAGTCTTGGGTTTGGTCACGAGGCTTACTGCCACGGTGACAACCACACAAATAATTCCAGACCACAAGGCGCGCCACATGTCCACCGCCAGGGGCTTGGCAAGGGGCGAGAGCGCGATCAGCGCCACCTTGCTCGGATCAAGCTCCACCATGGTGAACATGGCGATGGAAGAGCCGGTCCCGGCCAGAAGCCCCCAGAAGCCGCCCGCTCCCGTGGCTCGCTTCCACATCATGCCGATGAGGACGGTACCGAACAGGGGCGCGATGAAGAAGCTGAAGAGCGCCTGAACATAATCCATCAGGCTGCCGAAGTGGGTGACGATATAGGCGGCGCCGATGCTCACCAGGAGGCCGATCATGGTGCACCAACGGCCCATGGAAACGTAGTGGGCGTCGGGCGCGGTCTTGCGAATAAAAGGCCGGTAAATATCGTATGTCCATACGGTGGCAAAGGCGCTCACATTGCCCGCCATGCCGGACATGAATCCGGCCAGCAGGGCCGTGATGCCGAGCCCGAGCAGACCAGGACCGCAATAGCGCGCCAGCATCAGCGGCAGGACCTCATCGAAACTATGCTGACCGGCAGCCATCGCGCTGGCCGGAACAAGCTTGTAAGGAAGGAGGGCCAGGGCGAGCAATCCGGGCAGGATCACGATAAAGGGTACGGCCATTTTAAAGAACGATCCGATGATGGGAGCGAGTTTTGCGGCGCGAACGTCTTTGGCCGCCAGCACGCGCTGCACCACCAGGAAGTCCGTGGTCCAATATCCCATGGAGAGAACGGCGCCCAGTCCGAAGACAATGCCCACCCATTGCACGCCCATGGGGTTGTCGCTGAAGTGCGCCATGGGGCCCCACATGTGGGTGAAATTCTGGCCGGGAAAATTCTGGTGGATGCGGTCCACCATGCCGGACCAGCCGCCGGTTTCGATCAGTCCCAGGATGGGAATGAGCAGAGCGCCGAACCAGATCAGGAAGAATTGCACCACCTCATTGAAGATGGCGGAGAAAAGTCCTCCCATGGCCACGTAGACACCCACGGTCAGTGACGACATCCAGATGCTGAAGTGGAGGTTCCATCCCAGCATCACTTTCATCACCAGGGCCATGGCAAACATATTGACGCCGGACATCAGGATGGTCATCACGGCGAAGGAAATGGCGCTCAGCCCGCTGGCGGCGCGGCCGTACCGCATTTCAAGATAACCGGGAACAGAGTGCGTTTTCGAAATGTAGTAAAACGGCATCATGACGATGCCGAGGAAAATCATGGCGGGAATCGCCCCCACCCAGTACCAGTGCGCGGCCATGATGCCGTACTGGTAGGCGTTGCCCGCCCAGCCCATCAGCTCGAGCGTGCCCAGGTTGGCCGATACGAAGCTCAGGCCGGCCACCCACGCCGTCATCTCGCGTCCGGCGAGAAAGAAATCCTCGCCGCTTTGGGTGTACTTCTTCAGATAAAAGCCGATGCCGATCACCATCACGAAGTAGATGACAATGATGGCGTAATCCACCGAATGCAGCGACATCAAGCGGGAGGGGTCCGGCGTCGCGCTAAAAAGCATGGCCAGAAAGCTGGCGGAAAATGCGAGGGCGTGGGTCATGGGTTGTCCTTATTCACGAGTGGGCGAAAGGCCGCCTTTCTTTTCCAGTCGCCGATTTTTTCTGGGCATGAGGATAGGGAAGAAGGTGTTGCCCCCGCCTGAAAGCGATTACCTTAATGGAACTGCCCATGCGTGTCAAGCGAATGCTGAAGCGATGGTCAAAGCTCATTAGACTTGGGTAGTCGTGTCAATGGCGAGCTGAGAGCCCCTCAAGGTGCAGTCATTCCCGTGAAAGTGGGCATCCACCATTTGAGATGCGCCGACAAAGAACTGGATTCCCGCCTGCGCGGGAATGACCGGTGATTGGGAGGTGATCCGACTCGAAAAGACGGCATTACGTCAATTTGACCTCCCCGATGGGAAGACGAGCTTCTTTTCTCCGGTAACTATGAAGTTAAATATTTATTAAACTTAGTATTGCAACATGAGTGGAAATGCCGGGGCCGAAGCCCTTTGCATTACCTTCCAAAAGCCTGGGTTCGTTCCTTCAGGCGGGTCGATTTTCAACAACTTAGCGGCTTTAATTTGGGTTCGTTCGGGTTCGTTCCAAAGTTATCTTATTGATTCCAGGTTAGTTCTCGATTTCGTTCCCTCTAATACGCGTTTTTCTGATTTCCTCTGGCTCTCTTCATCCAAGTAATTATCAGCCGGCGCCAACGTCTGTGCAGGTGGGCAGCGGGCCTGTTAAGGCCGTCAGGTAACGCCCGCCCCGCCTTAAGCTCGACCGAATTTACGTTAACATATGTTTCTACAAAAGTCAACACATTTCTGGCGCACAATTCTGGCCCGATGGCGGGAGCGCCTTCAATTTCAATTGACCGGGACCGCCGGAGTAATGTAAAAGTTCAACGGGTTGGGCTGCGTCTGCCGCCGCCCAAAGGGTATGTGATGGAACTCAATAAAAACGTATTTCAGATACAATCGCTTTTCGGGGAACGAAATCTTTTTCAATATCTTTTCCTCGGCCGCAAAACGGTTCTGGTGGATAGCGGCATTGCGGAAACTCCGGAGAAAGTGATTTTCCCCTACCTCGACAAGTTAAAACTCAGGCCCGACAGCATCAACCTGGTGGTGACCACTCATCCCGACCTCGATCATCAGGGAGGCAACGCCGCTGTGATGGGCGCGGCGCCGAACGCCTGGCTGGCCTGTGGCACGGCTGACCGCGCGATGGTCGAAGATCCGCGAACGCTTTTCGACAGGCGCTATAACCACTTGATGGAGGATTATGCCGTTGGGCTCGATCCCAACCCCTGGCCGGAGGCGGGCCAGCCGCGCAAGGTGGATGTGACTTTTGGCGGCGGCGAATCGATTGGTCTGGATGATGATTGGTCGCTGGAAGTTCTCCACGTGCCCGGACATTCCCGCGGGCATCTGGCGCTTTACGACCGTAGGCACAAGGCCGCGTTTGTGAGTGACGCCATTCACGGGCGCGGCTGTCCGAAGGCTGCGGGAGGCATGGGCATTCCAGTCACCTATTATTACGTGGACGTTTATCTCTCCACGCTTCGCTATTTTGAGACGCTGGAAATTGACGTTCTTTATTCCGGCCATTGGCCCGTGATGCGGGGGGAGGCGATCCGGGATTTTATTGCGGAGTCGCGGCAGACGGTGGAGCTTCTTGACCGGGTGATTCTCTCGGCGCTCGAGAAGAATTCCGCGGGACTCACCTTGAAGGAACTCATCGACGCTGTGGCCAACGCCGTGGGCGATTGGCCGCAGACGGCCTGGGGCTTGGCCATGTATCCCGTCAAAGGCCACATGGACCGGCTGGAAGAGCAGGGGAAAGTTCGACGTGTCAATGATACCCGGCCGGTGAAATGGTCTCGCCGGTAATGGAAGTTTTTGCCCTCACCGGAAGCATTAACAGCCATCTCGAATAAATATCACAGCCATTTAATCAGGCGTTGCGTATAATCTCATGAGACTTGATCTCGAATTAAAGGGGGGAAGTATTTATGTCGCACAAACGCATTTCAAGGCGTCAATTTATGGAAACGACGGTTGTTGGCGCAGCCGCCACGGGCATGGCGATCAATCCAAGACCGGCAAAGGCCAAAGTTTCACCGAACGACAAAGTAAATATTGCCATCATCGGTGCGGGCATTCGCGGCCTCGAACACCTGGGATACCTGCACAACGTGGAGGGCGCCAATGTGGTGATGGTCTGCGACCTGTACGACGGCCATTTGCGCCGCGCCCAGGAAATGCAGCCCAACGTGCCGATCACTCGCGACTATCGCGAGGTGCTCGACCGCAAAGATGTTGACGCGGTTTCCATCGGCGCCGGCGACCATTGGCACGCGCCCATCGCCATCGCCGCCATGCGCGCGGGCAAAGACGTTTATTGCGAGAAGCCCATGACGCACACCATCCCCGAGGCTCTGGAGATGTGCAAGGTGTCCAAGGAGACGGGGCGACTGGTTCAAGTGGGCAGCCAGAGTTTGAGCATGCAATCCACCCATAAGGGAAAGGAGTGGCTGGATGCGGGGGAGATTGGGACTGTCTTTAACGTGCAGTGCGAAATCTACCGTCCCGATCCCGTGGGCGCGTGGAAATATCCGGTGCCGCCCGACGCTTCACCCACGACCATCGACTGGGATCAATTCCTTGGCAACGCGCCCAAGCGTCCGTTTGACGCCGCACGCTTTTTTCAATTCCGGAATTGGTGGGACTATGGAACCGGCATTGCCGGCGATGAATACGTCCATCTGCTCTCGCGGGTTCACTACCTGATGGGCATCCAATATCCGGTGAGCGCCGTGGCCAATGGAGGAATCTATAAGTGGACCGGCGATCGCGACGTTCCCGACATTCACAACACGCTATATGACTATGGAAAATTCCAGGTGGTGGTGCTTGCCAATCTCGTTTCCAACTTCGATGGCGGCGAGATTGTCCGCTTTATGGGCGATAAAGGAACCATCGTGCTCACCGAGGAATCCGCGCAACTGCTTCCCTACGATGAAGAGTGGAGTTACGAATACCCGCTGGAAAGCTGGCCTAAAGACACCAAGGGCCCTTTTATCGCGGCGCACAAGAACGACCCGCTGGCGGACGTTGGGACGTACAACCATCAGCCTCATCGGAAGAAACAGGACTTCCAGCAAAACGCCGAGGGCACGGAAGACCATTTCCGCAATTTCTTTGAATGCATGAAGTCGCGCCAACAACCCATCGAGAATGTGGAGTTTGGCTGCGGGACGGCGGTTGCGTGCCACATGGCCAACATTTCCTACCGGGAAAAACAACGCGTCTTCTGGGACGCGCAGAATGCGAAGCTGACGGGCGATCACGGGCCGGTGGACGTGAATCTTTCCTGAGAGAGGCAAGACCGGAAAAAACAGTCAACGATTATATTTTGGTGTGATGCCGCGCAATTTTTTCCAGACGGCATCACACTGGTCGAGCGTGCCCTGATCGAGGGCGCCGCCCTCGCAGGCTTTGAGGTTCTCCGCCAACTGCTCCGGCCGGGACGCGCCCAAAATCACGGAGTCCACAATCGGCTGGCTCAGCAGCCAGCGCAATGAAAGTTCAATCAATGTCATGCCTTGTTCGCGGGCAATGCCCTTGAGCTCTTCCACGGCGTCAAAGTAGTCCGTGTGCCAGTAACGGCGTAAATACAAATCATTCTTGTCGAAGCGTGAGCCTGAGATGGGGCCCTTGTGGTGAGCATGTTTGCCCGTCAACAATCCTCCCGCCAGGGGATTGTAAGGAAGCACTGCCACCCCAAAGCGTTTGCAAAAAGGAAGGTACTCTTCCTCAATGCCGCGGGCCACCAGGTTATACATGGGCTGCGAAATATGGGGCGCCTTATACCCATTCCTCTCGCAGGCCCAGTGAATTTCAACAATCTGCCAGGCGGCGTAGTTTGAGATCGCGAATTGACGCACCTTGCCGGCGCGGATCAGGTCGTCCATCGTGCCCAGCGTTTCCTCAATGGGAATATCATTGTCAGGCCAGTGCGCGTAATAAACGTCGATGTAGTCGGTTTGTAAGCGTTCCAGACTCGCGTGGAGAGCTTTGTGAATCGCATTGCGCGAAAGGCCGGCATCGTCGGGACCGTCACCCATCTTGTTTCGAACCTTGGTGGCCAGAATCACGCGGTCGCGGCGACCCTTCAGGACATTGCCGAGCACGGTTTCCGCTTTGCCCATGTTGTACATGTTGGCGGTGTCAAAAAAATTGATCCCGGCGTCGAGGCACTGGTCCACCATCCGCTTTGAAGTGGCTTCGTCGGCCTGCGAGCCGAAGGGCATGGTGCCGAATGACAGCCTGGAGACCTTCAGTTCAGTGTGGGTGAGTTGGCGATATTCCATTTCGACCTCAATTTGAATTTGCAGGTATATTGTAGCGCAAGGCCAGGCCTGTCGCGCACGTGGATTTCTTCATGAGCGGACGGAGGAGGGCGCAAACCGGGAATTGCAAAATCTTGGTTAGGACGGGATACTAGTGAATGCCGTGGCCGAAACGACCCTTCTTCATCTCGCACAAGACCTCGAGTGGCTGGGCTGTGAACTCGAATTTTATGGAAAGAAGCACGCGCAAGCAGGCTTTCCCCAATCTGGCCCGACGTGGGATGCCTTTCTCGAAAAGCAACGCGGCGTTTTGACGACGGCGGATAAAATCGAGCGGGAGCTTAAAGGCCTGGTGAAGTTTAATCCCACTAAGCTGGTCGGGGTCAATTTCCCGCTCGCCGCAGCATTGGATGCGATCACCGAGTTGTTGGCGGCAGTTGATGAGATTAAACAATGTTCCCAAGTCGCCGTCCACGAACTTCCCACCAAAGTCAGGGGTTTCACCAAGATGGTCAGCGACTATCTCGGGTCCGAAGCTTCGGTCCGCCGATGAAGCTGCGTTTGGGTAGCTTCCGGCTTGCCTCCCGCCTTTAATACTCACCCGGCATCAAATTATTTCCGGCAAAGTTCCGATGGGGAGCTGCTCATAATCGAGCACGGCGCCAGTGAGCAATTCGTTGCTGGCCAGGAAAAGCGCGGCGCGCGCAATATCCTCGGGATAAAGCATGCGTCCAAAAGGACGCGTCTTCAAAGCGGCTTTGAGCCAGGCCGGCCCTTTGCCTTCCGCCACCGATTCAACGTGACGCTCGCCTTCGGTGAGCACCCAGCCCGGATTAATCTGGTTCACGCGGATCCGATATGGAGCCAGATATCCGGCCAGGTTTTTGGTGAAGGTCATGAGCGCGCCCTTGGAAGCGGAGTAAGCTAGGAGCTTCGCCTGTCCGACATACGCATTCACCGATCCAATGTTGATAATGCACTTGCAACTGGCGGGGCGCACGCTGCGGCGTTTCATGAATTTCACCGTCTCCTGGCAAAGGATGAAAGGCGCGCGAATGTTTGTGCACAGGATTTCATCCCAGAGTGCCACGGAGGTGTTCTCAATATTGCCTCGATGGGTCACCGCGGCATTGTTCACCAGAATATCAATGCGGCCCAGGCGTTCAACCGTTTGCCGGACCAGCCTTCTGCAAGTGGTTTCGTCTTTCAAGTCGCCGATCTCGAGGTCCACCTTGAACCCGGAGGCTTGCAAGGCGGTGGTCGTCTTTTCTCCCTGCTTCCTTTCCAGGCCGTGGATCATCACGCGGGCGCCATGCTCAGCAAATTTTCTGGCGATACCCGCGCCAATCCCCTGGGCGGAGCCCGTCACCAGAGCCACCTGGCCTGCCAATTCGTTTTTCCGATGGCCTCGCCTCTTCATCGATGTATTACCCGCCATACGTCTAGCCGCAGTGTGCCACTGCCAGAGTACGTAACGTTCAGAGCGAGATCCCTCTCCCGCGTGTGCGGAATCGGGATGACAACTTGGATGCTCTGCGCGTTACGCTGTCAGGCGCCGGTCGGCATCAACACGCCTTTCACGATTTGTCCGCTTGCCATTTCATCGAAGCAGGTTTTCCAATCTTCCAGTGGCGCCACTCGGCCCACCAGCGGCAAAGGATCGAGCCGGCCGGAAGCCAGCAAAGCAATCACTCTTTCCCAGATTCGATAATTGTGGCTGAAGCTTCCTTGAATGCGCACTGCCTTCTGCACCATGGGGTCCAGAGAAAATCCAAGCGGCTGGGGCCCCCAACCCACCTTGGTGATCTGCCCACCCGGCCGGATTGCGGCCAAGGCGAATTCAAGTGGTTGCGAAGCTCCCGAACCATCAATGACAACGTCAACACCCAATCCGTCCCCGAGTGAGTGAATGGCGGCGAGCGGTTCTTCCGCGCCCTCACTCTTTCCCTTTTCGCCCTCATTCTTTTTTCCCGCCACCAGAATCGAGTCCGCGCCCAGCGACGCGGCGATGGCCAATCGTTTTTGATCCTTTTCCAGGCCCACCACCCCCAGCCACCCTGCGCCGGAGAGTTTCGCCAGGGTGAGGCACAACAGACCCACTGGTCCGGGGCCCAAAACCAGAACTGAATCCCCCGCCCGGATTTGGGTCTTAATGCAGGTGGCATTGTAGGCCACGCAGCACGGTTCGGCGAGCGCGGCGCGTTCCCAGCTGACGCCATCCGGCAAGTGGTGCAGGCAGCGCGCAGGAACGTTCACAAAATCCGCCATGGCGCCGTCGATTCCGGCGCCGAACCCACGGCGCAAAGGGCACAGGTTGTATTCACCGCCGCGGCAATAGGCGCACTCCCCGCAAATGCGCGCGGCCGTTTCCGAGGCCACGCGGTCTCCGGCCTTGAAACCGCGCACCGCCTTGCCGGCTCGCTCGACTACACCGCAGAATTCGTGACCCAGGATGACCGGCACGCGCACCGGCCAGCTCTGCGAGTTATGATATTGGTGAACCTCGCTCCCGCAAACGCCCACGGCGCGGGTGTGGAGCAGGACTTCATCGTCCCCAGGCTCAGGCGGGGAGTTGGCCTCGCGCAATTCCACCGCGCCTTCTTGCAAGGCATAATGTACAATTGCTTTCATCTTTGTTTTCGGCATAAGGTCACCCGCAACTGCGCTCACTTTCCGGCCGTGCGCATGGCCCCAATGGTTCCGCCAAATATTAATGTATTTCGGGTGGGGCGGGGGGATTTTTGTCCTTTTCGTTTCTCGATCGCGGCGAGGTCGCAAAATATCTTGCACCTGACTTCGGATGGTGCGAACATCGGCGGCGTCAACATCAATGCACTCCAAATCTCACTTTGAGGTCACTTCCATGAACCGACGCGAATTCTCCAGAAACCTTGCCGGCGCCGCCCTTGGCGCGGCGGCGCTGCGCACATCCTTTCCCTTGAACGCCGGAAGTCTGCCGGCGGAGGGCGAGGGACCCGGCGTGCCGTTCAAGCTCTCGGTGATGCTTTGGACGGTGTTCACGAAGCTCCCCTTTGAAGAGCGTTTGGCGAGGGTGGCGGAGGCCGGATATAAGAATGTGGAACTGGTAGGGGAGTACAGGCACTGGTCGGATGACGATTTCAAGAAGGCGCTGGCGAAAAAGAACGAGCTGGGCTTGACCTTTGACGTGACGGCCGGCTTGGCCCACGGGGTCGGCGACCCGGACGCCCGCGAAGGTCTTTTGGCGGACGTGCGCAATGAATTGCCCATCATGGAGAGGCTCGAGTGTCCGGCCGTCATCATCATGTCGGGCAACGTGGTCCCCGGGATGCCCCGCGCCCAGCAGCACCAGAGTTGCATTGAGGGCTTAAAGCGGGCCGCCACTCTGGTGGAAGGCAGTAAAATTGCCGGGCAACCCGTCCGCCTGCTCTTGGAGAATATCGACCCGGAAGAGAATCCAAAATATTATCTTCAATCGGTAGCGGAGGGATTTGAGGTGATCAAGAGTGTCAATCATCCTCAGGTGCAATTCCTCTACGATTTCTTCCACGAACAAATTGCCGAAGGAAACCTGATCGAAAAACTTGAAAAAAATATCGATCACGTGGGTCTGGTGCACATCGCCGACGTCCCCGGCCGGCACCAGCCCGGGACGGGCGAAATAAATTACTCCAACATCTACAAAAAGCTGATCCAGCTCAACTACGGTCACTATGCGGCCATGGAATTCCTCCCCACCGGGGATGCGGTGTCACAACTTCACGCCGCACGGGAAATGGTGCTGCGGTCAGCGCGGGCATAAAAACCGGCTCGACAGGATGGATTCCCTCATTCATTCCACCCGGCGTGTTGTTGCCAATCGACAATGCGGTAGTGAATCTCCTCGCGCGGCAAATCGGCAAACGTTTGGCGCGCGCCTTCGGCCAGGTTGCCGTCCTGCGATTGATAGATCCAGCTCATCTCCTGCTTGAGGGCGGCAGCCTCTCCGCTCAGATACACGGTGTACTTTTCGTAGTGGTAGGGCGCCGGCTTGAAACCTCCGGCGCCGTAGGATTGATCCGCCAGGATGACGGTCTGAGGATCGATGGCCTTGGCCCGTAAGAGCTCCTGGCACGCTTTCAGCACAAACCAATTGGCAGTGCGATGGTCCACGTGGCGCTCATCGGGGTGCGGCGTGGCGATCAGGGCGGGATGAAAGTCGGTGATGATCTGCTTGACCTCGGCGATCACTGCGTCTCGCGCGTAAGGCAGGTTCGGTTTCACCAGATTTTCATAGGGTGCGTGATCGGTAGCCAGGTAAATGTCCAGAAAAGGGTTCGACACTTTTATGTTCTCGCTCCAGATGTCGCCGGAGCCGCCGTCAGGCAGCCCGAGGAACATGACGTTGCTGCGGGCAAGCCCGATGTGTTCGAGCGCTTCCATGGACTCCTCCATGCGCACCGTCCCGAATTCGCGGGCTTCGTTGGGGCCGCAAGGTTTGTTGAAATAGCGCTCGCACTCGCCCACATCCCCTCCGGTGAAGAACACCACTCGCACCGGAACGCCGGCTTCCACCGCGGCGCGGATCAGGCCGGCGTAGGGGTGCTCGTCATCTTCGTGTGGGCAGAATACGAGGACCGAAGTCGGAAGATTATTGACGGCAATCTCCGTTGTTGCCTTGGCGGTGGGCCCGCCTGGAGTGGGCGTGGCGGCAATTTGGACCGAGTAGTGTCCGGGTTCGCCCGGAGCATGATCGCGGTAATCCAGCGGGTCCTTTTGTTCTTCATTTACCGATACCCCGGCATGGAACATGGTTGACCCGCCCACGACCTTGCCCTTGTCTGAGATCACCTTTGTCTGAAGAGTGGCATCGGGGAGCACATTGGGGTACTTGGAATTCCAGTCTGGCATTTTAATGACTCCGTTGATCTCGACTACGTCTCCCGGCCGGTAGAGGGTGTGACTGGAATCGATCCGGATAACGGGCGAGATCTCCCCGGGGGCATAAAACTCCCGATACTTCTTGTAGTCAATCTCATCGTTATACGCGTGCGTGTAGTTATGGCTGCTGTAAGGCTTGGGCTCAGTGCGGGCGGGATCGCGTACCACGACTTGGGGCGAAAATTGCATGTCATAGAGCACGGTCCGCTCCGCGTTCCACACCGCGATGGTGTAAGTATCGACTTCGGGCGGCGGAAGCTTGAAGTTCCTCGCCGGCCCGCCCGCTCCCAGCACGGCTACCTGCGTCCCCTGCAGGAATGCGGCAATTCCGGCGGGCATCATAGGGATGGTCGCTTCGCTGCTCGCCGCGATATTCAGATGGTCGCGCATGACCTTCAGGCCCAACTCCGGATTCTCCACTTTTTGTCCGGAAAGTTTGGCCGCGCCTGAGAAGGTGGATATCCACGGGTAATTGGCATTGGAGAATTCGACGCGCAGATTTTTCATGTCCGCGTTGGTTAAATTCTGGAGCGCCACTTCACACTCGATGGTTTCGCCGGGCGCGTAAAAAGTTTTGTCCAGGGTCACGCGCGAAATACGCACCAATTTCTTGTAAGCGGCAAAGCCCGGCAGCTTTTTCATTGCCACCACGCTGCGCGCCCTGCGGTCTTCCACCTTCACGTTGACGGAGTAGAGACCCGTGGGCGCATCGGAAGGGATCGGCCATTGAGCTTCGTAGCGCCACTCTCCGCTGGCGCCTTGGGATTTGCGGTCCATCTCCACGCTGGTCTCCGCCGTCGTGCCGACGTATTGAATGTTGGCGAATACGGCGTAACGGTGCGGATCCCCTTCAATATCTTTCAGCGTGGCGCGAATAATGGCCACCGTGCCCACGTTGTAGCCTGTGTCGGCGGGAGCGCCTTCAATTAAAATGGGTTTCGCATTGCCAACCCGCATGGCGAAAAAGGGAATGCTGAGCACTGCCAATTGAAAGTATTTGTGTCGGATCATTTTGTCTCCATGGCCTGCCGGGATGCCCTCCATTATTCTGGGTTGCACGCCGGAGTTCAACCTTAATTTCGACGGCTCCCTCGAAACTGGACTAGAATGGGCGGCTGAACTGGAATGGTTGAGTTCTGAGAGCCGGTGCCCGAAAGACCCGGGACCGGATGGATGAGGTGAGCCCTTGAAACACCAGGATCGCGATCCTATGACTGCTCGTCTGACTCGGAGGAAATTCCTGCGCGCCGGGGTGATGGCCGGTGTGGTGGGAAGTTCAGGGACTGCGACGACGCCCTCGCCCGCTGGCGTCGCGCTGACCTCTACAAAACTTTCTGTGAGGCCTTTTGACCTGGATGAAATCACCATCGACGCGCTTCAGGACGGAATGAGGTCGGGCCAATTCACGGCGCGCTCCATTACGGAAAAATATCTGGCGCGGATCAGGGAGATCGACAAAGGCGGGCCTGCCCTCAACTCGGTGATTGAATTAAATCTGGACGCGATGGCCATTGCTGAAGAGATGGACCGCGAGCGCAAAGCCAAAGGGTCACGCGGGCCCATGCACGGCATTCCTGTCCTGATCAAGGACAATATTGGAACGCACGACCGGATGATGACCACGGCGGGCTCGCTCGCACTTCTGGGATCCGTTCCGCCTCGCGATTCTTTTGTGGCGCAACGGCTGCGCGGGGCTGGGGCGGTCATACTCGGCAAAACCAACCTCAGCGAGTGGGCCAATATCCGCTCCAACCATTCCACCAGCGGTTGGAGCGGGCGCGGCGGCCTCACCCGAAATCCTTATGCGCTGGACCGCAATCCGTGCGGATCGAGTTCCGGTTCGGGCGCTGCCACGTCGGCCAACCTGGTTGCCGTCGCCATCGGCACGGAAACGGATGGATCGATTGTTTGCCCGTCATCGGTGAACGGCATCGTGGGCATCAAACCCACCCTTGGTTTGGTGAGCCGCACCGGAATCATCCCCATTGCACACAGCCAGGATACCGCCGGACCCATGGCGCGAACCGTCACTGACGCCGCAATTTTGCTGGGCGCGCTGGCGGGCCTTGATCCGGAAGACAGCGCCACCTCCGGCAGCGGGGGAAAGGGGCAGGCGGACTACACCCGGTTTCTGGACCGGGCAGGACTGAAAGGCGCGCGCCTCGGAGTGGCGCGCAAATTTTTCGGGTCCAATGCCGGCGTGCTGAGGTTGATGGAGGCCGCGCTGGATGCGATGAAAGGCGAGGGCGCTGATATCATTGATCCGGCGGACTTTGAAACCAAGGAGAAGTTTGGAGACTCGGAGTTCGAGGTTCTTCTCTATGAATTGAAGGCGGACATGAATGCGTACCTGGCGAAGCTTGGAGCCGCCGCGCCGGTTCAATCATTGAAGCAGATTATCGATTTCAACGAAAAAAACAAGGATCGCGAGATGCTCTACTTCGGCCAGGATGTATTTATCCGGGCGGAGGCCAAGGGTCCGCTCACCGAGAAAGCTTACTTGGATGCGTTGGCAAGAAACCACCGCTTGTCGCGCACGGAAGGGATTGACGCGGTTATGGATAAATATCACCTGGACGCCATCGTGGCCCCGGCCGGCGGGCCTGCCTGGACCATCGACCTGGTGAACGGCGACCACGATACCGGAGGAAGCTCGAGCCCCGCCGCGGTCGCCGGCTATCCGAACATCTGTGTTCCGGGTGGATTTGTTTTTGGACTTCCGGTTGGGATTTCCTTTTTCGGCCGGGCTTGGAGCGAGCCGACGTTGATCAAACTGGCTTACGCCTTCGAGCAGGCCACCCAGCTGCGCCGGGCGCCCCAGTTTTTGCCCACGCTGCCACTCAAGGCGTGAAAGGGGAAATGTGGCCGGGGCGGGGAAAATCCAACCGTAGTGCAGCACCGACCCAATCGAAAATGCGCTTGCGCGCCAACCGGGTTGGCCTTAGAATCCCTCCCCCAGGCTGAGATTTATTTTTCAATCGAGTATTCAAAGTGCGACACGATTTGAATTCACGCTCTCCGGTCTTACTCAGCGTCGCAATCCTTTTTACTTTGGTCGCGGGCGGCATGGACTTGAGTCGAGGGGGGCGAAGCGTCCAAGCTCCGGTCATGCCGGCGAAATCCAGATCGGCGTCAAGCGTTCCCCGCGAAACCTGGACTGACCGCTGGGGCGACGGTTTTCCCGACGCAGCGCGCCTCGACCAAAAGCAGGACCGCGAGAATTTTGTGCGCTGGGTTACCTTTCTGGCTGAGGCGCAATTCTACCAACCGGGGCCGGGGGCGCATGAGGAGATTGACGACTGCGCGGCACTGGTCCGCTTTGCCTTCCGCAATGCCCTGGTGGCGCACACCGCAGCCTGGCGCCGCGCGCTGGGTTTGCCCTTTGACCCTGGCATTGGGGACGTGGCGAAATTCGTGTATCCGGAATGGCCGCTGGGGCGGGGCCTGTTTCGCGTCCAACCCGGATTGCTCCAATCCCCGGATCGGGTTGGCAAGGACTTCGCCGAGTTTGCCGATAGCGCCACCCTCCTCCGCTACAATTCGTTTTTCATTTCCAGACAGGTGGGCGCGGCTCGGCGCGGAGATTTGCTGTTTTTTTATCAGCCCGGCCAACGGCAGCCTTACCACGCCATGATCTTCGTGGGTCCCTCTAGTTTTCAGTCGCGCGGCCACCAATGGATTGTCTATCACACCGGAGACTTGAACGGACACCGTGGCGAAATCCGTGAGGTGGATGCCGCCTTATTGATGCGCCATCCCGATTCGCACTGGCATCCGGCGGCGGCGAATCCGCGATTTTTAGGCGTGTATCGATTTGATTTATTGCGATAGCTTGCTATGAACATCCAGCAGGTTCCAGCCAAGCCTGAACCTTCGCTCACCCGGAAACTTCCGGCGGCGCTCGGTTTACTCTTCCTCCTGGGATGGCTGGGCGTACCCGGCGTGGCATGGGGGCAGGAAGAAGGAGGAAATTCCCAATCTTCAGAGCCTTTTTTTTCCGTCTCCACGCGCCAAACTTACGCGCCCACCCAGAAGCCCAGCGTCTCCATCGAATTCCGGCAAGTGGATCATCTGGATTTTCGCATTTACCGCGTAAACGATCCCGTTCAGTTTTTTGCCAAGCTCAAGGACGCGCACTCCTTCGGAAGCGTGAAGGAGGAATTGGCGCGGGAGAAAACGTGGCTGGAGCGCCTGCACGATTGGAAGCGGGGCTGGCAGGAAACCATCCGCGAATTTCTGCGCCGCCAGATTAGTTGGGAAACCCGCGTGCGGCGTCATTCGGCGCAAGTGGCAAAAAAAATCAGCCGCATCCCACTCGACCTCACCTCCTACGCCCAGGTCCCGCTCTTGAACCGGCAGCAACTGGTGATTTCCTGGCGCGAACTCCTGCCCCGCACCCGCGACACGGAATGGCAGGATATTTCCGTCGATCTTCACGCCAAGGGCCTTTACCTGGTCGAGGTCACCAATGCCGGCCTTCGCGCTTACACCCTGCTGATGATTACGGACCTGGCCCTGGTATCAAAAAGCGCGCCGGGCCAGATATTGCTCTTTGTGGTTCACCGCGATACCGGCGCGCCGGTGCAAGGCGCGCAAACCGCCGTCTTCAATAATCATGAAGAAGTTGCCCGCGGGGTCACGGACGGGCAGGGGATTACGGTGGCCGAACTGAAAGATGTGAAAGTTGAAAACGCCATCATGGTGGCGAAAACAGAGGAAGACTTTGCCGCTGGCAGCGTCGAGCCTTTTTTCTTTTACGATACTTCAGCCACCGAATATGTGGGGTACATCTACACGGACCGGCCCGTCTATCGTCCCACCCACGAGGTGAACTTCAAAGGGATTCTGAGAGCGCGGCGCGCCGGCCAATACAGCATGGACGTTCCCGGTCCCGTCACCGTGGAGATCACGGACGCCAACCAGAAAACCATTTATCAACAAAAGCTGGCGCTTTCCCCGTTTGGTTCATTTGACGGCAAACTGACGCTGGGGCCGCTGGCGTCACTGGGGACGTATTCGATTCTAGCCCACATCGGAAGCAAGAGTGTCTACGGCGCGTTTGAAGTCAAGGAATACCAGAAGCCGGAGTTCGAGGTGACCGTTTCCATGGATAAGAAGCGTTATCTCGAGGGGGAGAGGATTCAGGCCACCATCAGCGGTCAATATTATTTTGGCTCTCCGGTGGCCAACGGCCAGGTGAAGTATTCCGTTTACCGGTCGGGTTACTATTTTCCTTATTGGCAGATTCTGTGGGGTGACTCGGATTACGAAGGGGAAGGAATGGGCGAGGGTGGCGGGGGCGATGATGAGGCCGGCGGACATATTGGTGAAGAAATCAGCCAGGGGACGGGCCAGTTGGATGCGAACGGATTATTGACCATCACCGTGCCCACCGAGCCCGACGAACACCACCGGGATTACTCTTACCACGTGGAAGCGCACGTGACCGATGCCAGCAATCATGAAATTATAGGCGGCCGCGCGGCGGTGGCGACTTACTCGACGATTGTGGTGATGGTGGATACGGATCGCTATGTGTACAAGCCCGGGGACGAGGCGAACGTCACCATCCGAACCTGTGATTATGATTCGCAGCCCGTCTCGGCGAACGTCCAACTCGCCTTCGAGCAAGGCAGCTATTGGAACCAGCAAAAGCCCGTCAGTGTCCTGGCCCAGGAAAACATCAAAACCGATCAAAACGGCGTGGCTCATTTTTCCTACAAAGTTCCCTCCATTTCCGCACTCACCGTGCGTGCCAGTACGGTCGATTCAAACGGCCGGGAAGCGCACGCTCAAACCGGTTTGTGGATCTCCGGAGTTTTGTATGGTTGGGAGTCGGAGCGGAACAATCAGCCGGAAGTTTACCTGGACAAGCACACCTACCAACCCGGAGACACGGCGCATGTGTTGATTGTGACCAACGAACCAGAGGCGCAGGTGCTGGTGACCACCGAAGGCCAGCAAGTTTACACCTGGTCGCTGCACGCGGTCCAGGGCACCTCATTGACCGTGGACATTCCGATCGAGGAGCGCTACCAGCCCAATTTCTTTGTAGGTGTCGCGTACGTAAAGAAGGAGCAACTTTCTGAAACCACCAAAAACGTTCCGGTGCCCGCCACGGATAAAACCCTGAAGGTGACGGTGGAGACTGACAAAGATAAATACCGCCCTAATGACAAAGTGACTTACACCGTGAAGACCGTGGACTCCAAGGGCAAGCCGGTGAGCGCGGAGGTCAGTCTCGGCGTGGTGGACGAAGCCATCTATGCCATCCAGCCCGACCAGGTCCAGCCGCCGGAAAAAGTTTTTTACGCCAAGAATTACAACCAGGTCTACACGGAATTTTCCACCACCTACTGGTTTAATGGGTACTCAGGCAATCACAAAATGGAGTTGACGCGACTGCGCCCGCTCACCCAGCTTGCCGACTTCAAGAACGCAGGCCAGCCCGTCCAGCCCAAAGTAAGGAAGTTTTTCCCGGACACGATCTATTGGATGCCCGCGGTGGTCACCGACTCTTCGGGCAACGCACGGGCGACTTTCAATTTCCCCGATTCGCTGACCACCTGGCGGGCCACCGTCCGCGCCATCAGCCGCGACACGCTGGTGGGCCAGGTGACGCAGAAAGTGATCACGCGCAAAGATCTGATTCTGCGGCTGGAGATTCCGCGCTTCTTTACCCAGGGCGATACGGTGACAGTGACCGGCATTGTGCACAATTACCTTGCCGACGACAAGACCGCGCGCGTTTCGCTTGCCGCCACGGGCGCGGAATTAGCCGGCCCGGCGGAGAGTTCGGTCATGGTGCCAAAGGGTGGCGAGGCGGTGGTCACGTGGACCATTCACACCACCCAAATCGGCCAGGCCAAGTTCCTGGCCAAGGCCCTGACCGACGAGGAATCCGATGCGCTCGAATTGACGGCGCCCGTCCGCCCATGGGGTTTGCAATCGAACGGCGCCTACTCCGCAACGTTGCTGACTGACTTGGCGGAATCAAAAACTCAAATCGTCCTGCCGCCGGACATCAATCCGGACGCCTCGTCGCTGCGAATTGACCTGGCGCCCTCGGTGGCGGGAACTATTTTCTCCGCCCTCGAGTTCCTTTCCGATTATCCCTACGGGTGCGTGGAGCAAACGATGTCGAGCTTCCTGCCCAATGTTATCGTGACCAAGGCGACGAAAGAACTGGGCCTGGCCCCGCCTTCGCCCTCGGTGGAGCTGGATCAGAAAATCGCCGCCGGGCTGGCCCGGCTCTACAACTTCCAGCACGAAGACGGCGGTTGGGGCTGGTGGGAAACGGATGAAACGCATCCCTTCATGACCGCCTACGTGGTGGCGGGGCTGGCGCAGGCCAAGGCAGCGGGTTATCCGGTGGACGAGCAGAGGCTCAAGCGCGGGCGGGAATCGCTCCTGAAGCAGATAGAAGAGAATCCGCGCGCCATCGCGGACATTCGCGCCTATATGGTTTACGCGCTCGGTATGAGCGGTGGCGTTGACTCCCAACTGGTGAGCGGCTTGTATGAAACGCGCGATAAATTTTCGGCGCACGGGGACGCGCTGATGGCCTTGCTGCTTGCGCACTTAAAAGACGGGCGCGCCCAGGAGTTCGTAAAGAAGCTCGAGAAGTTGGCGACGGTGAAGGACCCCTATGCCTGGTGGAAGTCGGAGCGCGATGCGATGCTCGACTTTTCATCCGACAATTCATTCGAGACCACAGCCTACGCTGTGAAGGCTCTCGCTGACCTCGATCCCAGGAGCGATTTGCTGCCCAAGGCAGCCCGTTGGTTGATCGACCATCGCTCCGAGGGTTTCTATTGGGATTCCACCGAGCAGACGGCGACGGCGGTCTACGGTTTGATCGATTATTTGAAAGTTTCAGGTGAACTGAAACCCAATTATTCCCTCACTGTTTTTGTGAACGGGAAAAAAGTGGCCGAGCATCAGATGACGCAGAAGGACCTCAGCAATCCTTTGCCGCTGGTGTTGAACGTAACATCGCCGGACATTCACGCCGGTCCCAATGAGATTCGCGTGGTGAAAAGCGGGCCGGGGGTTCTCTACTGGTCAGCCTCCGCCACGTACTTTACGAAGGAGCCCAAACCAGCGCCCACCGGAAGCACGGCGCTGAATATCGTCCGGGAGTACTTCAAATTGATTCCGGAGCGCCTGAACGACAGGATCGTTTATGCCGAGCAACCTCTGACGGGCGCTGTCCAGAGCGGGGATATTGTGGTAGTCCGGCTGACGGTGAGCGCAACTTCGGATGAACAATACCTGTTGATCGAAGACCCCATTCCCGCCGGGTTCGATTTTATCGAACAGGAGAATCTGTACGAACTCAAAGCAAAGCCTGCCTGGTGGGATTATTATTATACCCGGCGCGAGTTCCACGATGACCGCGCCGCGATGTTTTCCACCACCTTCGAGCGAGGTCAGGCCCAGTTCCATTACCTTTTGAAAGCTGTGACACCTGGAACCTTTCAGGCCAATCCGGCGAGAGTGCTGCCCATGTACGAGCCGGCGCGGCAGGGTTCAACCCGGAGCGCCACCGTCACCGTGACACCGCGATGAGGGCGTGGAGGCGACGCGCTATAGAAAAATGAAGAAGAACTTTGAAGCATGGTTGTGGAGTTTGGGAGTGCTCGCGCGCAGTCCAGCGTCGATCCTGGCGCTCGGTGTGCTTTCCGCGCTCTGGGTGCTGGCGGCGGACCAGTGGCTGGGCTTGCAGGAATCATCCGGGCTGATGCTCCTGTTCAGCTTCCTTTGGGCACTGGCGCAAATTCTGATTGCCGTCAGCGTGTTGGCCGGCTCAGCCGCCAGCGCCGCGGAGTCCGCCGCCTTTGGAGGGCCGCCGCGAATCGGACTGACGTTTGCGACTTTCAATCGCAGTCTCCTGGCGCGCACCGTCTTGTTTGCCTTGTGGGCGGCACTGATTGTTTTTATAATAAGTCAACTTTTCACCTGGGTGAGTGGGCAATCATTGGAAGTAGCTTCTTTTCTCACCTTCCATTCCGAGAAACCCACCAGCCACATCCTGATCGAGACAATTTTCTGGTGGATCGAGTTCGCTTTGTGGATTGTGGTTTGCGCGTTTTTGCTCACATTTCTCATCGTCTTGTTGCGCTCCGGTTGGACGGAAGCGTTGCGGCAAAGCAAACGGATTCTTCGCGGGAGCTTCGGGCGGGCTTCCTTCTTCACAGTGCTCGCCGGTGGCACGGTATTTGGCGGCCTGGCCTACTTTTTGGTTCAATGGCATCCTCATGCTTCGTCAGGATTCTGGGATTACGCTCAAGCCGCCGCCCGTTTGGGATTCGGGTTGCTGCTGCTCGTAGCGGGTTGGCTCTTCACGCTGCTCGCCCTGGCCCGGCAGAATCCGAGGCAAGAGGGCGGGACTCAACCTTGAAATTTACTGCTGATTATTTTTGGTTTCTGAGCCATTGAAGATCCTTCTCCGAAGGGCTTTCAAGAGTCTTCCACAGAGCTGCCTGGCCCCGCTCGCGCGCGAGCTGCGTCACTCGCTGGAGAGAGAGCGTGTAGCCCGCCTTCATCTCAGCCTCACTGCGAGGGTGCGAAACGCATTCCTCCAGGCTTCGGGCGCCGAAATCGGGAATCGAGCCTGATGCAATATGTTCTCCCGTCAAATACAAAACCATACCTTCCTCAAACCAGCGTGGGACTTGGGGGGAGCGTCGGCGGTGGATGGCCAAGTGTGCCAGTTCGTGACGGAGCGTGGAAGTGAGGATGTTCTTCCGCTGCAGCGTGCTCAAGGGCTGAACCAAAATAACCTTCCCGTCGGTGGATGCCGCCGCCCAGCCCGGCTGTCCTGAAGCGCGGATGAAATCTGCTGTCGTGGCAAAAGTCTCAACCTTCACTTTGGCAGGCAGCTCCCCCGCAAGGCGGTTGAGTTCCCGGCGCGCGGATTCGAGCGCATGGAGCGTCTGATCTGCCCAAGGCTGCTGGCTCCCGGGGAAAACTAGTGTGAAGTGCTCGCTTGAAAGGATAGGGTCGCTCTCCGCAATGGACGATATTTCCGCCAGGTCAGTGCCGGGAAAATAGGTGGCGAGGATTTTCCCCGCGCTGATTCCCAGCCCTCCCATACGCTCTGCCCCGGCCTGGCACAGGCCCACTCCGTGGCCCAGCCCGCGGCCGGAGAAGACCAGCGCATTCCCACGGCGCTCGAGCGTGTAGAGATTGCTCTCCAAAGTATTCCATCCGAGTTTTCTGTTCACAGCGTAGCGGAATTCGTTGGCGTCCACCCGCTGGGACGAAGCGCCTGCCACGCGCAGCGTGCGTGCCCGCCCTGAGCTGTCTCGGGTTTCGATATTCATATCGATCAAAGCACCTCGAATGGGGATGCCCATGTCCTCGCGCAGAATCCTGGCAGCGGCGTCGAGCGAAAGGATGCGTTGCCAGGACGCATGTTCGCTGCCGGCGCAATAAGGATCCTTGACGGCGGCGAGATAGGGCGCAGCGCGGTCGGGCCAAAGGTTTTGGGCGGCCTCCGTCATGCCGCCGCAGTGGGCGCTGAAGTACACATCAATCATTTGCCCGTGGAATTCCAAGACCTTGCCCTGGGTTTCCTGAACGGCGCGCGCTATCGCGCCCTGAGTCGTCGGAGTGGCCGTGGAACGAGGATCAAAAACTTGACAATGAGTCAACGAACAGAAATCAAATCCTTCGCTCCGGTGCCGGCCGCGCCATCGCCATGCCCAGGTGCGGGCGATGATGGCCATGGCCTGGAGCGCAGGCGGACTCTTCAGAATTCCCGCCTCGCCCCGGAGCACCCCGGTCACATAGGTTTCGAGATCGATGGGGAGCACGATCCGCGCGCCTTTCTGAGCAACTTGTATTTCCGCCGCACGAATCTGGGCCGACTTCCTGAGTTCAGCCTGGACGGAATCTGTGAACGAGACGTCCAAGCTGAAAGGAGAATTTGAGACGGCGGAGAAATGGGTGAACCGGGCATTGGCGAGGGTGGCGGTGCATTGAAACCCACCCGTCCTCCGGATGCAGTCGGCGGGTTTCCCTGGCGGGACTACAAGGCAGCGATTGGGCTTGCCCACCGGACAGAGCCGAATTGGATCCGTGGCACCTTGAAACCGAAGTGTTCTGATGGATTTTCCTGAAGGCCATTCCACGCGAAAGTCCTCCGCGCGAAGCGGTGACAAGCCGCCTGCCACCAGCAACAGGCCAGTAAAAATGAAAACTTTTTTCACTTCTCTTGGTCCCTTACGGAGAAGTAATGCCGCAAAATTTTCCCCGCCAGCGGGGCTGCATCGCGGGCTCCGGTCCCGCGCTCGAGAAAAATCACCACCGCGATTTTGGGCTTATCAGCGGGAGCGTACCCAACAAACCAGGCGTGGGTGGTTCGGGTTCCGTCCAACGCTGTTGCTGTGCCGGTTTTGCCGGCCACGGAAATTCCGGGAACCGCGGCTCCCTGCCCCATGCCTGATTGCACGCAATCGAGTAGCCCAGTGTTCAGAAGTTCATAAGTCCCCGGCCTCAATTTAATCTCGCGAGCGACTTGGCCAGGACCTTTCGCGCTTGAACTTGATCGCCACAGGTGGAAGACTGGGCCGCGAGTGGCAATAGCCGAATAGGCCAATAACAATTGGGCGGGCGTAACCAGAACGGTTTGCTCGCCCAAAGCGGCCAGAGCTTTTTCGCGCGCCGTACCGCCTACCCGGACCTGGCCTGCCACACCATGGCCCATTCCATCCACCGGACTGCCAAAACCGAAAACGGCATACCAGTGCTCAAGCTGGGTGGAGGTGAGGCGCAGGCTCAGGGCCGAAAAAAAATAATTGCAGGAATTGGAAAGTGCAGACGCCAAATTAAACGGTCCGTCGGGCGGAGGATGCGAGCAATGGTAGGCTTCGCCCAACAATTCCGGAACGCGATGGCAGAAATCCCGTTCGTCGGGGGAAATAACGCCCTCTTCCAGCGCGGCGGTACTGGTCACCACCTTGGCCGTGGACCCTGGTGGGTAAATTCTGTCAAATGCTTCGACGGGGTTCCAAACCGCCAGGATTTCTCCCGTAGCCGGATTGGAGGCGATCACGGCTCCATGACGCCCATGCATCAATGTGCTTACCAGCGGCTGGAGATTTTGGCGCGCGGTAATAGCCGGGGCAAAAACACCGATCAATGCAAAAGCGAGGAGCGCACTGCCCCGGCAAAACCATTTCCTGGACGGCGGTCCTTCAAAGGGAACAAGGCTCATTAGGTTGGAGATACCCCGCCCCCCGTCTCCGAATCCGTCCACGCGCGCGGTCGCACTCGCCCCATTATGTGTTGGCTGGTGGGTGGGATCCCTTTCTAGTGCGGGAACGCTTTTTGCCCGAGCCTGCCCATTCACGCTTATGGGGGCGAGGTTGCATCAACAACCGATTGCATTTTGCGCAGAGAAAATGATGGCCGCTGGGCGACGGCTTCGATTCTGTCGAGCCGCAAAATGGGCACTTGGGAGATCGCATGGTTTCCACACTCCAATATACTTGAGAATCGGGCTATAGCCCTTTGGGCAGTCTATAGCAGAACATATTCCTATGATGACTACAAGCCCGGATTCCGAAATCGCTTGAGCGGGTCCATGGTACTCCCGCTTTCGCGGCCGCGAAGGAAGTCGAAGTCACAACCCTCGTCCGCCTGAAGGATGTGTTCCAGGAACATCCTTCCGTACCCGCGCTGGTAGTGAGGAGCAGATGGCCGCCAGTCGTTTTGGCGCTTCTTGATTTCGGCATCGGCGACGTGAAGCTCCAGACGGCGGCCTGAAATGTCCAGCTCGATTTCATCGCCGCCCCTGACGATGGCCAGGGGGCCGCCTACTGCCGATTCCGGAGAGACGTGAACCACGATGGTTCCGAAACTTGTCCCGCTGATTCTGGCGTCACTCAAGCGCACCATATCCTTGACGCCGGCCTTCAGCAGTTTGGCCGGGATGGGCAGGTGTCCCCACTCCGGCATCCCCGGGGCGCCTTTGGGTCCGGCGTTTTTCAGCACCATGACGCTCGACTCGTCCACGTTCAGATCGGGATCGTCCAGGCGCGCAAGCAGGTCTTCGTTATTCTCAAACACCACGGCGCGGCCTTTGTGTTTGGTTAATTCGGGGGAGGTTGCCGATTGTTTGATCACCGCGCCATTGGGCGCCAGATTTCCGTGGAGAATCGCTGTGCCACCCTCCGCCTGGAGCGGTTGCTGCTGCGTCTTGATGACCTCGCGGTTATAGCACACGGCTTTCGCGATATCCTCGCCGAGCGTTTTCCCGGTCACCGTCTGTGCGTTGAGGTGAAGCAATGGGCCAATTTCTTTCATCACCGCCGGCAGCCCTCCGGCAAAGAAAAGGTCTTCCATCAGGTATTTTCCCGAGGGTTTCACGTTGGCGATGACGGGGGTGTCGCGCGAAAGCGCGTCAAATTTCTTCAGGGGAAGATCGATGCCCAGCCGCCCCGCGATAGCCACGAGATGGATCACCGCATTGGTGGAGCCGCCGATGGCCATCAGCACCTTAATGGCATTTTCAAAGGCCTCCCCAGTGAGCACGCGGCTGGGGCGCAAGTCTTCATTCACCACCCCAACGATGCGCCTTCCGCTTTCTTCGGCGATGGCCAGGCGGCGGGAATCCGCGGCCGGGATGTGCGCGGAGCCGCTCAACGTCATACCCAGGGCTTCGGCCACACTGGCCATGGTGGAGGCGGTGCCCATTACCGTACAATGGCCGGCGCTGCGCGAGATGCAACTTTCCACTTCGCACCAGGCTTCTTCGCTCAATCGCCCGGCGCGAACTTCCTCCCAAAGGCGCCGTGTGTCCGTGCCCGAGCCAAGCTCGCCGCCCCGCCACATGCCGCGCAGCATGGGACCACCCGGAACCATCAGCGCGGGAATGTCGGCGCTGGCCGCGCCCATCAATTGGGCAGGCGTGGTTTTGTCGCAACCGCAGAGCAACACCACTCCGTCCAGGGGATGGGCGCGAATGGATTCTTCCACGTCCATTGCCATCAGGTTGCGGTAGAGCATGGTGGTGGGTTTCATCAGCATCTCACCCAGCGAAATGGTGGGAAATTCCAGCGGAAAACCTCCCGCTTCCCAAACGCCCCGTTTCACGGCTTCCGCCACCTGGCGCAGGTGTGCGTTGCAGTTATTGAGCTCGCTCCAGGAATTGCAGACCCCGATCACGGGCTTGCCGTCAAACACGCGCTGGCTGAATCCTTCGGCGCGCAGCCACGCCCGATGGGCCATTCCCCATCGGTCGTTCTTGCCGAACCAATCCCGGCTGCGTAGTCTTGGACCGCCATTTCCGGAAGATGAACTCATGGTTTGGATTCCTTTATCATTTAAAATATACGGCGCTTCTGATCGCACTCTCCCGCGTTCAAGAGCTTATCCTGGCTCGCAAAAGATTATAATGCTTTCGGCGCAAAACGGGTTTTTAGAAATGGACAAGAGTCGGCGGGACTCGTAAAGCGATGAGACTTTCCACACTTCGACTACATTGGGTACGAATTCCGTTTCACGAACCATTCCGAATTTCAAGCGGAGAGGTGTCTCTCAAAGATGCGATTTTGATCGAGCTTGAAGGTCAAAGCCAGCACGCGGCAGCGAGAGTGACGGGCTGGGGCGAAGCCTCACCCATGGCGGGCGCTTTTTATTCATCGGAAACTCCGCAGAGCACCTGGGATTTCCTTTGCCAACGTCTTGTCCCGCTCATGCTGACTATGCCGGAACGCAGCCCTGAAGATTTTGCCGCGTGGCTGACCGAGATTACCGGTGAGCCTTTTGCCAAAGCCGGCGTGGAAGGCGCGCTGTGGGATCTGCACTGCCGGGAGATTTCCAAACCCCTTTGCGATCTCTTGGGCAGCAAGAGTCGCCCCATTCCTTCCGGCGCCGCCATTGGATTAATGCCCACCCTCAATGATTTGCTCGATCGGGTGGAGAAGTTTTTGCGCGCGGGTTATCGCCGCATCAAAATCAAAATTGCCCCCGGAAACGATGTTGAATTAGTCCGGGGCGTTCGCCAGCACTTCGGCGACATTCCTTTAATGGTGGACGCCAACGCCGCCTATCACCTGAAAGACGCTTCGGTGTTCGAGGAACTCGACCCCCTGGGGTTGATGATGATCGAGCAGCCGCTGGCCCGCGAGGCCATCGCCGAGCACGCGGAGCTCCAGGCGCGTTTGCGAACGTCCCTATGCCTCGATGAATCCGCCGACAGCCTCAAATCAATATCGGAAATCATTCAATTGGGCAGCGCGCGCATTCTGAACATCAAGGTGCAACGCATGGGAGGGCTTTGGCTCGCCGGCCAGGCCCACGATGCGGCCAAGGTCGTGGGGATTCCGTGCTGGCTCGGGGCCATGCCCGAACTTGGCATCGCATCGGCGCAAAGCCTGCACCTTGGGACTTTGCCTAATTTCGTTTTTCCCTCTGATGTGGAAGCTTCTCTAAGGTGGTATGCGGATGATATTATCACGCCCTTGATTGAAATCTCTCCCAACGGATACATTTACCTGCCTGACGGTCCCGGGATGGGCTATCAGGTTGATGCCGCCAAGGTGGCGCGTTACCGAATTCGCATGGAGGAGTTCCGCGCGTGAGGCGAATTCCAGCGGAAGACTGCCGCTCGCGCTTGCGACGAGGATTAGTCCCTGCCGTGCCGGTAATGTTTAAAGCCAGTGGCCCAATCGACTGGGTGGCGCAAGAGCGTTACGTTAAATATATGTCGAATCTGCCCATCGCCGGTGTGGCCGTGTGGGCGCACACAGGCCGGGGATTGCACCTGAGCCGCGAACAGCGCCTGCCGATCCTGGAAAGCTGGGCCCGGAGTTTGCGAGTGAAAAAGATGGTCATCGCCGGCGTGGGGGGTGTGGCCGAGGCCCTTGACGCCTCTTCTTGGACGGCTTCCGCTCTGGTCATGGCTCAAGACGCTGCCGAGCATGGCGCAGACGCCTTCCTGGTTTATCCGCCCGGAAATTTTGGAGATGACGCCGACAGAGAGCGGCTGGCCGTCGAATACCATGCACAACTGGCGGGGTTGGGCGTTCCTTTGATCCTGTTTTATCTTTACCCAGCCGCGGGAGGAATGGATTACTCACCTGACCTTTTGCGCCAGCTTTTGGCCCTCCCCGAAGTTGTGGGCATTAAGGTTGCGACCCTTGACAACGTGATGAGCTTTCAAAACATTGAGAACCTTATCGCCAGGGAATTTCCTGAAAAGCTTTTGATTACCGGCGAAGATCGATTCTTTGGTTATAGCTTGATGTGCGGGGCGCAGGCCGCGCTGGTGGGGATGGGCGCTGTGTGCACCACTTTGCAGCACAACATGATGGAGGCGTGGTTTGGGGGAAATGCCAAAAAGTTCGTGAACCTTTCGCGCAAGGTGGACCGATTGGGCCAGGCTCTCTTTGTCCCGCCTATGGAAGGTTACATTGGTCGGTTGCTGGCAGTTCTGGTCCATCAAGGCTTGCTCGAACGCGAGTCCGGGCACGATCCGTGGGGACCTGAACTGCGTGAAAGTGAATTTATCCAATTAAGGGAAACGCTTCGCGGGTTGGGTGAACTTTTAGAAGTATAGGCCCGCGCGCCGGCGTTGATACTCCGGAATCAAGGTAGCCATCCTCAATGTGGGAATATTTCCCGGCGCGGGTTCGTCTGCGCGGGTCACCCCGGCCCTGTGACCGCGACGCTCGACAGATACGCGCGGATTTCGAAAGATTTCGCGCCGGCTTGCCCCGCCCGCTTGAGGCATACTTACTTTCCACCTACGGCCTCGACCTCACCAGCTCCTATGGCGGGGTGAAAGTGAAGAACCCTTTTGGCAAGGCCTCTGGGCAACTTTCGCTGGCGGGGCACCAGGTGGAAAAAGACGCGGAGGCCGGCCTCGGTTTCGTCGTGCTGAAGACGGTGATCGCCCAGAATGGCGCCGGGGAACAATCCATGCGGGAATGGGCCATCCCCGAGACCCGCATGCTGGTGGAGCGAATCCAAGGACGGAGCGGGGAACAAGGATGGACGGTGACCTGGAAAGGGCGGGGATGGTTTGATGCCTTCGAGGCGTACCTCGGGCTTTTCGACGATGCGTTGAGGGTGGGCAAAACTTGGGAAATGTTGGTGGCGCCTTCGGTCAAATACCACTTACCCACGCCCGAAGAAAGTTTGTGGAAGGAAGACGAATACACTTTTACTACGCGCGCTCTGCTCACAACCTGGGATAAGCATCGCGGCGAAACGTCGATGCCGCTGGAGAAGGATTTCAGTCCCACCCTGGCCGGGTCGGCGCGCGCGGCGCAACAAGCGAAAATACTGGAGTGGCTGCGCCGAGTTCCAGCCTTGGTGCATGGGGCCAATCCGGGCAGGGTTCGGGTGGGTTTGAAGATTTTCAATGCCCTGTTTGAAGATGAATTTCAGCTCAAAATGCTGGAGGAAATCCACGCCGGGCGCCCGCCGGCTGAGTGTGCCGATTTCATGGTTTACGCCAATCGGCTTTTCGATCCCGCCAAAATCTTTGACGGCAAGGCTGGAATTGCTTATGGGGGAACGGACTTGAGCGACCGCAACCTCGCCGTACTCGAGCATTTTCTCGGCTCAGCCTCGATCTCACCCGTTCGCAATCGTTTGTCGCCGATAAGCGCGACAGGTGACATCAGTTGCGGCCGCGTGGCTGCCGAATATCTCTTGCGAGGCGCATCCACATTTCAAATGCACACGATCTTCCAGTTGCCCGATTCCGAATTTGCCATGAATTTCGGAGGCAAAACGGAAAAGGCTTTACATCGCCTGATTTTCGATCCCCAAGAGGGTTTCCTGGTATGGGTGTTGGACCTGCGCAGCCGGTTTCAATGGAAGATTGAACACAATATCAGTGACATCGCGCAGTGGTGCCGGGAGCATTGGGACGTGGTGGTTGCTGCCTTAAAGGGCTGAGACTGGCCGGGAAGCTGCGATCTGAAGCAATGTGAATCCTTCCATGGAAAACACCGACACGACCCAGCAGACCGGGCCATCACTCTTTTACGGCTGGTGGATTGTTTTCTCCGGTTTCCTGAACCTTTTCTTCGCCGTGGGCATTGTCTTTTACGGCTTCCCGGTTTTTTATCCCTCGCTCGTTGATTCTTTGGGCCTGGCGCGCGGTCAGGTAACGGAAGGAATTTTCCTCGGGTTTTTGATGGTGGCGCCTTTCGCGGTGTTTCTGGGCGCGCTGATTGACCGCCTGGGTCCTCGCTCGGTGATTCGCATAGGTGTGTTCCTGGTTTCGGTCGCGCTTTTCTTTATGGGTTGGATGTCCACCCTGTGGCAGTACTACGCGCTTTGCCTGGTTGAAGTGGTGGGATACATCCTGGCCGGGCCGATTTCAAACCAGGTGTTGATCGCCAATTGGTTTCGCGCCAAGCGAGGCCGCGCAATGGGTTACGCCTACTTGGGACTTGGCGTGGGTGGCGCAGTCTCGCCCGTCCTGGTTCATTTTCTGGTAGACCGTTTCGGATGGCGGGGCGCCTTTGAATTTATCGGGGTGATGATTTTCGCCGTACTTTTCCCTGTTGCACAATTGGTAACGCGCTCGTATCCGGCTGAAGTGGGACTCCAGCCCGACGGCTTGACCTCCGGTGCGGCCCCTTCAGGAGAATCGAGCGACCAACGGCAAATATTTCGCGACGCCCTACGCACCAAGAATTTTTGGCTTATTCTTGCCGGCACCACGCTGGTGATTGGCGCCATCGGCACGGTGATTCAGCAGTTCGTGCTTTTCCTGCGCGACCAGGGTTATTCGATCAGCCAGGCGTCCTGGGTTTCAAGCGGGCTGCTTTTCTCGGGATTGGCTGGGCGCGTGATCGTCGGCTGTCTCGCCGACCGTTACCGGAAGAAAAATGTGATGGCGCTCTTTTACCTCTTGATGGCCGCGTCCATTCCGCTTCTGTTTCTGGCGCACATCCCCGCGGCGGTCTGGACCTTCAGCATCATTTTTGGATTCGCCATGGGGGCGGATTACATGCTGATTCCGCTCGTCACCGCGGAGTGCTTCGGATTGCAAGCCCTCGGCAAGCTTCTCGCCATCATCATCATGGCGGATTCGCTGGGGCAATGGCTGGGGCCGGTGATGGCAGGGCGAATTTTTGACCAGACTCACAGCTACAACTGGGCGTGGAGTATCGTAACCCTCGCCGGATTAGTGGGCGCCGCTCTGATTTTTTTAATTAGTCAGAAGAAAATCGAAGGCTGATCCGGAGTGCGACCGGCTCTAGGCCAGGGGCGGCTTGGGCGCCGGCGGCGGCAGTTCACGCGCTTGGACTTCGGACTGGAACCCGCTCTTCTTGTGGTTGCCGTCACAGAAGGGTTTATTTTCTGAGTGCCCGCACCGGCACAAGCTGATGACCGTGCGGCCTGCCAATCCAAACGTGCCTCCCTGCATATCGCAAATCGTAAACTCGCCTTCAAGACGCAAAGGACCGTTGTTATTCACCGTTACTTTTGTTGCTGCCAAGGGAGTCTCCTGTTGGTGCAAGATTTGATTCAGGCTTCATCATAAAGGATAAAGAAATGGGCGGCAAGATTCGCGTCAAAGATTGCGGGGGCGGAATTCTTGCGCTTCAACTTGAAAATGGCTTGATCATCACCATGATCAGGATGGCCAGGAAAACCAGCGATACGGCTCCGTGCAGAATCATGCACTCCTTGCGCTTCAGATCAACCTCACCCGCATGGAATCCCTTGGTGCGCCAATAAATCAAGAAGTCCAGCCCGATTAAAATGGCCACCAGCGATAGTTTGGCGTGCAGCCAGGCCTGATGAATATATGCCGGTTCAATGACCACGACGGTGATCCCGGCAATGACGGTGATCACTGCCCCCGGATGGGCGAGGCCATTCAATAATTTTAATTCCAAACGCTGCAAAGTGTTGCGAGCCTCGGGGGATTGTTCTTTCGTATGGGCGGCCAGCACTTGTGTGACCACCAACAGACCTCCCACCCAAAATACAATCCCAAATACGTGGAATACCAATGCCCAGGCAATAGGACTATTCACGCGAAAGCACCTCCAGGATTTGTTTTATCGGGCCATTGTCAAAACACAAGCCCGGTCAACTTAACGTCGAAACCCACGCGCAATTTCTTGACTTTAACCTGGCGCGTCTGGGAGAATTAAAAAATCGAAACGGAGGGAGCGAACGTTGCCACAATATTTCATTCCTGCAGGAGAAGTCGTCAAGTCCGAGCCCAAGTCTGAAGGCATTGATACCCCTCGCAAGAAAAAGCCCAGAGAACTGGCGGTGATCACGGAGTGTTGCACCGGCTGCGCCGGGTCGCCGGCTTGCGTCCCGTATTGTCCGGTCCAGGATTGCATGTACTGGGTTGAGGATGAGGACCACCCTCCCTTTGGCCGCATTGAAGTTGATCCCGCCCTCTGTATAGGCTGCAAGAAATGCACCAGCAAGGGCCCCGATGGCGCTTTCCTTGACGGCTGTCCCTGGGACGCCATCGAAATGGTGCCCATCGAAATGGTGGAGCAAACCCTCGGCATAAAATTCCAAATCTGACGAGCGGCAAAAATCATATCGCGAATGGAGCGGCTAAGGGCTCTTTTCCTTTGCGCTCACAGTCTTCGGTTGTTTACTATCCCCATTAGCGTGCTCTGGTGAACTCGAAGCCCGCTTGCGGATTGCTTCTGCAGTCAGCGCCGCCTGCTCGCGCACCCGACCGGAAGGTCCGGCTGCAGGCCGCGCTAGAGCCTCAATGGTCTGGAGGTCATCTGAACCGCCGACAAGATAGAGAGCTCGCAACGCTTCCCACAATTGTTGGTCGTCGGGAGAGATGACGGCAATTTCATCGCCGGCAGCAATCGTGGCCCCATGGGTCGGCGCCAGGTGCAATACCACACCTGAAAAGGGGGCACGAATTTCCACCGGATCGGGGCCGGAACCTGTAACGTGTGCCACGACGGTTCCGCTCTTGACAGTGTCCGATGTTTTTACGCTGAACGTCAATGAACCAGCGAAAGGTGAACGAAGATCGTAAGGGAGCAGCATTGCGCGAAGCTGGGCGTCGCCGGCCGCATCGCCGAATCTGGCCAGGGCCAGCGCGGCATTCGAGCGAACCACGGGGTCCGCGTCTCCAACCAGTTTTAGTAAGGCCTGATGAAATTCCGCGCAAGAATTGTCTTGCCCCATCACCCAAGCGGCCATGGATCGCAAACCGGCTTCCTTGTTTCCAGCCATCGCCACAACCTGGGGATAAAGGCGGACCGCCGCAGGGTCATGTTGAATTATCTCAGTGGCCACCTGGGTGAGCGCGTGCTGGGTCTTGTGGGGAATCGAAGTGTCTTGCAAGTATTCGTTCATTTCCGAGTCCGATAGTTTGCGGCCGAACCACGTTTGATACCAGAAAAGGAAAGTAACCAGGATTAGTACAATTGGAACTCCCAGAATAATGGCGCCACTCAGTCGTCGCTCGCTGCCGGAGGTTGTGGTCGCGGAAGGGTGGGGGTAATTCATGGGCGGAACATGCGCATTCACTTCGGTAATCTGAGCCGCGCGGCCGATCGAAGATTTTGATGCTGTCCCTGGTGGTTTCGCATTTTTCCAGGGGCTACGCGCCGCAGACCGGATCGCCCACTCGAATGGCTCCTTCGGTGAGGACCTGGGCGCGCAGCCCGCCGCGGTGAATCAGTCCGGTAATGACCCCCTGCCGGGTCAGCTTTTCCAAATGCGAGCAGGGTTCGCACAGGCGGATACCTCGAAGCGAAACCGGTCCCACCTTGAATTCCCGGCCCACCAAGTGGTTGAGGGCGACGCCCCGGGTCACGATGTTGCGGCGAATGTCGCCGGCGCTCAGTTCCACTTTGTAGTCGCGCCTCAGGGCGTCCACAGCCTCAATTTCAATCAGGGTAACCTCGTAGGACGGGCCGGGGTGGTCGCAAAATGTCCCTGTCAGGTAGAAATAGCGGTCCCCCTCGAGCCCTTTGCCGGGTACGGCGTGAACCTCATCCACGGAAGTGGTGGGTTGTCGCGCTCCTGGTGCGATGAAAAGTGAAACGACTCCGGGTTTCTCCATGGCCTGATTAGCTCCTTCCACTCCCGGGAGTAGAATTTCCCGCTCCACTACATTATCACATCTGCAAAGTGGTGACGTCGGACTTGGGATCCAGGATCACTTTGTTTTGTGGCCCCCCCCGACGGACCTCTCCCTTTTGAAACATGTTGACAAAAAATCAGATACAATCAAAATCCTTCCAGACGTTCTTGGAGAAAGGGCACGGCCTATGTGCGCACGCCCCATTGATCCTGTTCGCCGCGACCGCGCGCGAGAACCCATCATTAAGGCGGGATATGCGGAGATTTTGGAGAAGGGCATTCAAGGCCTCACCATTGACGGCGTGGTGGCGCGGGCCCAGACGAGCAAAGGCGGGGCACTTCACTACTTTCCAACCAAGGCTGACCTTTTGTACGCCGTTTTCGAGTGGCTGCTGGCCCAGGTGAATCGTACTCTGGATGAAGTGACCGAGAGCGATGCGACGCCGCGCGCCAAGTTGGGCGCGGAATTGGAAGTGCTGTTCCACAGCGCGGAAGTGAATCGGAAGCTCTACCTGGTCCTATTCGACTTAGCCGCGCTCGGAGCGCGCGAGGAAAGATTTCGAATTCTTTTCGATACTTTTCTTGTGCGGTGCAGGGAGCGGGACAGGGCCATTGTGGAGGAGGGCATCCGGCAAAAGCAATTCCGCCGCGTTAAGTCTGAGGACGCGGCCGTCACCATCCGAGCTCTGGTGGACGGTTATTGCCTTCAGTGGTTGATGGCATCGGAAGCAGTTCCGATTGAGGTCTACCGCGACCGATGCCGCGCAGTGTTGGGGGCATATTTGCTTCATTAATACGAAACAGAAACAATAATGGTATGAGTTGAAAAAGTCTGTGCCGACGACCGGCTTGATTCCATTTCTAATGTTCCCGCCATGTCATCCTTTTCTTTTTCCAAATTCGTTGAAGCCGGATTTGTAGTCGTCATGGTGGTTGTGGTTCCGGCGCTTTCTTACAAGACTTCCAAAAGGCTCGAACTCCTCGCCCTCCCGCGCCTCAATCTTTATTTGTCCGCTGCATTTTCACAATGGATGTTGACCTTGCTGGGTGCACTGGTGGTGTTGATAGCCCCTTTTAACTTCGCCGCAGCGGGTGTTCGCACAGTTCCGGGCACGTCATTCCTGTTCTGGACCGGGGCGCTCACTGGAGTCTCGCTAGCGGCCCTGGGTTTGGTGGTGTTGCTCGAACAACGCGGATGGGTTCCTCCGGAGCCCGAATTGGTGCACGCACTAATCCCGGAGACGCGGAAGGAAAAGTTATGGGCCGTGTTCGTGATCGCTCCCACCGCCGGCCTTTGCGAAGAGTTCCTGTACCGCGGCATTCTTTTGGCACTGCTTTCGCAATGGCTGCCTTCCGTGGTCTGGGCTGCCGCCATTTCCTCAGTTGCGTTTGGGATGGCTCATGTGTGCCAGGGAGCCAGCGGAATCGTTCGCGCCGCGTTGCTGGGCGCGATGCTCTCTATTCCGGTTGTCCGCTTGGGATCTATCCTACCCTCCACAGCTGCGCACTTCTTAATTGATGCTGTGGCGCTCGCCTGGCTGGGACCGAGAATGATTCGGAGAGACTATCAAAAGTCCTTGGACGGATGACCGGGCGCGCGCGGGTAACCACAGCCACATTTCGTTCAAAGTTCAAAACCACTCCCCATTTGTTTGCCGGGCTCGGACAGAAAATTTCCTTTTGGAGGCTTTAACATGCACCGACCATCGAGAGTCCAAATCACAATCCACGGGCTACTTTTACTTCTTTATGTCGTCTTAGCCACCAGCACAATTTACGCCCAATTTGGGGCCGATCAGCCTGTGGTTGGCGCCCGGATATCCAATCGGGTCGTCGCGGTCAAGGCAGGGCGGCTGGTGGATACCAGGACCGGGCGCGAGTCCGTCCATCAAGTTGTCCTTATTCGAGGCGAATGGATCGAGGAAGTGGGCCCCGCCGCGGAAGTGAAGATTCCCGCCGGAGCGCAAGTTATTGACTTGAGTGATTCCACTGTACTCCCTGGATTGATCGACGCCCATACGCACCTCTTCCTTACCGGGGAATCACACGGTCGCTATGAAGAACAACTTCTGAAGGAGAGCTGGCAATTCCGCACCATCGAAGCGGTGGTGAACGCCAAAAAAGATTTGGAAGCCGGGTTCACCACCATGCGCGATTTGGAAACCGAAGGCGCCATGTACTCGGACGTGGACGTTAAGAAGGCCATAAACCGTGGCCTGGTTCCCGGCCCCCGGCTCCAGGTGGTGACGCGCGCTCTCTCCACCACCGGCGGCTATCCGCTGGAGGGTTACTCGCCTGAGGTGACGGTGCCGTTCGGAGCGCAGATTGTGGATTCGCCCGAAGCCGCGCGGCAGGCTGTGCGGGAACAGATCAAGTACGGTGCCGACTTGATCAAGGTTTACGGCACGCACCGTTTTCGTTTCACGCCCGACGGCAAGCTGGACTCCATTCCTACTTTCACGCTGCCAGAGCTGCAAGCCATCGTGAATGAAGCGCATCGCGAGAGAGTGAAAGTGGCGTGCCATGCGTATGGCGGTGAGGGCCTTCACAATTGCATTGATGCCGGAGTTGATTCCATCGAACACGGGTTGGATCTGGACAATGAATCCATCTCCAAGATGTTGAAGCAGGGCATTTTTTTCGTGCCCACTCTCTACGTTTACGAATTCGAGCCGGAAGAAGACTTGGCGGTGACAGGCGGAAAAACAAGTCGGGCTCGCATCCATGAGGCGAGCTTTCGGAAAGCACTGGCGCGCGGGGTGAAGATCGCCTTCGGTACGGACGTGGGGCCGTTCCCGCACGGCACCCAGGCGAAAGAGTTCGAGTATATGACCCGGTTCGGCATGACCAACATGCAGGCCATTCAGGCTGCCACCATCGGCGGCTCGGAATTGATGGGCTGGCAGGACCGCCTGGGTTCGGTCGAAAAAGGGAAGTATGCGGACTTGATCGCGGTCTCGGGTGACCCGCTGACTGACATCACCGAACTCGAGCGGGTGAAATTTGTGATGAAGGGCGGGGAAGTGGTCAGGAACGATTCCAAATGACGGTGCTTGGCCTATTCATTTCCCTCCAGAAGGAAGGCATAGTCACGGGCTCCGTGAAGAACGCGATGGATTTCAACCGTGGGCCCGCGCACCACATTAAATGTCAGATATCTTAAGACATCCAGGACGCGATAAGCGTCTCTAACCAAGCGGTCCCCTTTGGGAACGGCGCCAAGGCATGGGAACTTTGTCAGCCTGGAGATCTCCTTATCGATTCGTTCCCGGAATTCTGCGGCTCGCTCGGGACTGCGCAGGCAAAGTTAGTCCGTGATAGTTTCCAGATCAGTGACGGCGATCGGGAGATAGACGACCTTAAAACTTTTTTTCACGGATGCGCCGGGTGAGGGTTGCCATCACGCTTCGGTGTGGGACACGTCGTGCTCCGGCGGCCACTTGAGCTTTTGCCGCTCCCAGTTTGTCGTAAAGTTCCAGGCGGGCTTGGAGCTGATCGTAGTGGCCCTGGCTCATCACCACAACCTCCCCCATTCCATTCTTGGTAATATACACCGGCTGGTTTTCCCGTTTGCACAGATCGATGATCTCGCTTGCGTGGTTGCGGAGATCGGTGATGGACCGAATGATCGTCAATCTTTTTATTCGATTCTGATTCCGACATAAATGTATCATAATTCTAATAAACCATTCTTGCCGTGCGGCCTCCGGCAACTTAATATTTCAAGCTCCGCCATCAGAGACAGGTTCAGTCTTGTGGAGGATATCAGCTTCATCGAGCAAATCGGAGGCTACAACTTGGCAAGCCGGTTGCAGCCATTGCGTGTCGGGCCCGGATGGGCCGTGAATAATCAGCCGGTCAAACAGGAAATTTGCCAACTCCTGTTCGGTAAAGGTGCGCGCCATAAATAATACCCTCCATTTCCGGACGTAACACTTTAAACGCTCATTATACTCCTCACCAGGGCAATCCTTGGGTGCGATCTTCGATGCTCCAAGGCCGGGAGCCTTTCGAGTTCCAACGACCGTGGGATTGATCTTGGCGTTCTCAGCGATTCCGGGATAAAATGGGGGGGTATGGAAGAGAGAGATTTCTTTAACGAAGCCGAAAGCTCAAAGCCTGCCAATCTCTCCTGCTTATATTGTCATCAAACTGACACCTACGATATTCGCTGGCTGGTGCGCACCAAGAAAAATGCGCTGCCCGGCCGGGCGGATGAACGGGATCGGGCGCGCTTCGCCAAGGCCCAATCGTACATGTTGCGGCGCGACGATTTTGTGCAGTGCAAGAATGCGCGCTGCCGTAAACGGTTCGAGATCTCGGGACTCCAATCGGTGGTCTTCCTTCAAGCCTGACGTGTTTCCTTTGCCCACGAGAATTTGCGCAGCTCACGGGTCCACCATCCGCCGTCGCCCCTTTAAATCTCAAAGGGAAAATTTATTCCGTTAGCTGCCAGCCGGGCAAAAAAAAGACAAAGCCGTTGCCCGGTGACGGTCAAAGATCGGGGCCGTTTTCGCGCCGCGGCAGGGCAGGGCCGTTTTGATAGACCGAGGGTGGATCGATTTCGTCGTTCCGGAAGGTGAGCGGAGCGGACAATTGAAGCTCCAGATTAGTGCCGGAAGGTAACACGATTTCCTTGCCCCGCGAGGCGAGGACCCAGATCAATCCCCCGGCCGCGCCGGCGGCGCTGCCAATGCCCAATCCTTTTCCAACACTGTGGGCCCCGGCGCCGGCGATGGCGCCGATTTCGGTTCCGGTAATGGTGGTTTCCGCCACCTTGCCGGCGTCTTCGCCCTTGGAGGACTCGCCCTCGATTTTTGATTCCTTTGGTTTGAAGCCTTCTTTCCCATTGCCCGCAAATCCGGAAAGGGTTGCCCGCAGGGTCCGCGTTGTACCGCTGGCCAGAGTGATGTAATCGAAGCGCAGCCCAATCTGCGCTTTGCCTTTGACGCGCCCGGGGCGGATCACCTGGGTGACCGAGCCTTTGATGTAAGTTCCCACCGGAATCACAATGCGGTTGCCCACCGTGATGGGGTAAATTGTTTCGCAATAGATCGCCTGACCTACCGAGGCAGTCCGCGTACTGATGGTGTTCTTGAGCACGATGGGGATGGTGGTGTCCGCGGGTACCACGACTTTGGATTGGGTTTGATTCAGCACCTGGGTCTGCCCGAGGGCGAGCGCGCTGGAGGCCACCAGCACGATCCCCACCATCCATCGATCAAGCCTGGAAATGTTCATTGGACACCTCGATTAATCCCTTTAATCTTCCTCAACTATGATGGACAACAGGGATAACGCGTTGCTTTATTGACCGGAGAAACCCACACCACATAGTTACCGAGCAACCTTAAATAATTCAGGAGCCTGCCAGACCCAGAGCAGACTCAATTGCTCCGGCAATCACACCGGCGTGACGTTCCACGAGTCCGGCCTCTTCCGCTTCCACCATCACCCGCGCCAGAGGTTCCGTTCCGGAATAACGAACCACCACGCGCCCGCGACTGCCCACTTCGCGGCGAAACTCGGAGACAGCATGATTCACTTCGGGAATGGATTCGAGCGGCCGCCTTTCCCGCACTCGGACGTTTCGAATCATCTGCGGAAATGGCCTGAGCGGACTCACGATCTCGCTGAAAGATTTTCCAGATTCGACGAGCACGCGCAGGATTTGCAGCAGGGTTATGATTCCATCGCCGGCCAGGGAGATATCAGAAAATATCACGTGGCCGGAAGGTTCGCCTCCCAGATTGATCCCCGAGCGCCTCATTTCCTCGAGCACATATTTATCACCCACTGCAGTTCGCTTGAGATTGATGCCGTGTCGGCCGAGCGCCAGCTCCAGGCCGAAGTTGGTCATCAGGGTGCCCACCACGGCGCCACCTTTGAGGATGCCACGTTGCTGAAAGAACGTGGCCACCGTATACAGCACATAGTCCCCATCAACGATTCGACCTTCGCGCGTGGAAAAAATGGCCCGGTCCGCGTCACCATCAAAAGCCACTCCGAGGTCGGCGGCGGATTCGCGGGTTGCCTCCGCCATATGATTGGGATGGAGCGAGCCGCATTCCAGGTTAATGTTTTGGCCGTCGGCGTCCGAGTTGAGGATGCGAGCTTCAATGCCCAGCCGCCGCAAGAGACGAGGGGCGACACGCGAGGCGGACCCGTTCCCGCAATCCGCCACCAGGCGGAACTTTGAGAACTGCGGTGCGGATGGAAACAAGCCCACCAGGAATTCCAGATAGTCATCCAATAGTTGGGGCACCGGATCAATCTCGGCCTCAGTTGCCTTATCTGGAATCGCCGCGCGGAATTCTGCCAGCGACGCCTCGATGTCCAGTTCCAGCGACTCCGAGAGCTTCATCCCAGAATCGGAAAGTAGTTTGATCCCATTATCCTGGTAGGGATTATGAGAAGCGGACACCATCACGCCACCCGCAAATCCATGCCGCAGGGTCAGAAAGGCCACGCCCGGCGTGGTGATTACGCCCGCATAGGCCACTTCGACTGAACTTGATCGCAGGCCAGCCGCCATGGTTTGAGAAATCCAGGCGCTGGATTCACGAGTGTCTTCCCCCAAAACCACGCGCAGCGGGCGCGCCGCAACGTGCTTTTGCAAAACAATTCCCAAAGCCCGGCCCAATTTAAAAATAGTCTCACGATCCAGGGGAAATTGACCTGCCACGCCGCGCACACCGTCGGTGCCGAAGAGTTGGGGCTTGTCGGCCATCGCGTTCATAGTACAGTATTCGTCCGCGTTAGAGTTCGGCGTCGCGCAAAAAACAGCCGGGCCAGCGGCGGCACGATCGCGATTCGATTGGCCGCCGTTCCCGAAAGGCCTGGTGGGTGGTGGATCATTTTGAAATCCAACCGGCCTTGATCAACATTTCTTGTGCAACCTCGGTCAATGAGCGATTCTCGCTGGTGAGCGCGAAATCCTCCAGTCTCGCCCGGTCAAGAATGGAATTCAATTTGGCGACGCGAGCAACATAGCGCCCACGCGATACATCTGATTCGCGCATCCTGACGCGTTGCTCCATCGTTTCGATGCTGGCAATAAGGCGGCAGACGACTGTGTTTGCGGCTGAAATCGCCCCGCGACAGAGTTCAAGCTCGGCGGGACCTTCCACGGCACGCGCCAACAAGACTCGCTTGACGCCGAGGGAAGCATAGTTTTCGCAGACGGACCGAAGATTGCAGTACATCACCTCATCGTTGCCTGTCGCGGAGGGAAGACGGGCGAGCCCGAGTGCATCCAGGTCGATGGCCGCATGGGCAATGCTGCGCAGTGCAAGGATGTCCGACGCTTCGGCCAGAACACTTGTCTTGCCCGACCCCATCGTACCCGTAATGATCAGCAATGACTCCGTAGTTGCGCCACCCCTGTCAATCGTACCATAAGCTCCCAGCTCTTAGGTTTGCATAACAATCAACCTGATCCGCCACGGCCCGGATTATTTCCTTGACGGCAGCACCTGCTTTCATTTAGTGTAGTAACTTGATAGATCTAAGTGAATAGCGTGTATACTTCCAACAAGGCGTTTTTGGACTTACGAATATTCGGCGCTACCTCCCTGTCCCGCGTCGTCTCATCCACCTTTATGTGTTGTCGATAGAACCTTGTCCGTCTTCTCCGAATTTCACCATTCAACAGTAGAAAGGCAAAATGGATATTAAGCTCGCATTCTTGGGTTTTGTTGTTGGCATTCTCGTCGGCCTCACGGGCATGGGCGGTGGGGCCGTGATGACCCCCATGCTCATATTGCTGGGCTGGGCCAAGCCTGTTATTGCGGTGGGCACTGACCTCGTTTGGAGCTCGATAACCAAAGCCTTTGGCGCCTTCGTGCACTATCGCCAGCAAACAGTCGACTTTAAGATTGTAAGACGCCTCGTCCTTGGCAGTATTCCCGGCGCCCTGGTGGGACTGGCGCTTCTGGCCTACCTGCGAATTCAAGGCGGCGATGCGATGGACAAGCTCGTGGTCCGCATGTTGGGAGTCGCCCTGATGTCCGTGGCCCTGACTTTATTGTTCCGGACGTTTCGAGGCTCATCCGCCCATACCAGAAGCGAGTTGGCCGTTTGCAATGGTCCTCAGTGGGTAACTTCCGTCCTCGGCGCCGTGGTTGGCTTTTTGGTGAGTCTCACCTCTGTGGGCAGTGGCAGCCTGATCATCGCGTGCCTAATTGCAAATTATCCCGGAACTCCGTTGAAGCGAATTGTCGGTTCGGACATTGTTCACGCGTTATTTCTGGTGGGGATTTCCGCCCTGGGCCACATGGGGATCGTGAGCATTAATGTTAGCTTGCTGGCGGGACTTTTAATCGGGTCTGTCCCCGGCGTTTGGATCGGAAGCAAAATGAGTGCGCATTTCCCGGAGAAGATATTACGGCCCGTACTCGGAACCACGCTCCTCTTCCTCGGTTACAAGCTTCTGTGATTCTTTAAAGATTACTCAAGCTAGCTCCCCGGCGCTTAAAACGGCGTCCGCTATTCGCACCGCCGGGATAACAGATTCCACATCGTGTACGCGAACGATATGCGCGCCCGCCAGAATGCTCGCGACCACTGCGGCCGCATCACCCAGGTTCATCAGCCTCAGGGCTTCGCGATCCCACGCCAAACCCTTGTTCGTTTTTTTCGTAATAAGCTTCCAATCGTGAGCCGGGGACGATTTCGATTCGCCCTTCGCCCCTATAGACCCTTTCGAATCCCCCAATCCTTCACCGGCTACGACGGCTTGGACGAAAGATTTTCGCGAAGTCCCAACCATGACCGGGAGGCCAAAACTATACAGGCGGTCGATTTCAGCGAGGATTTCGTAATTCTGGCGGCGAGTCTTGCCAAAGCCCAGCCCCGGGTCAATGATCAATTGGGAGTGGTAAACTCCGCAATCGAGCGCCGTTTGAATGGACCACGCCAGGCCACCCCACACCGACCGCCAGATCGATCGTGCGAATGGTTTTTGTTGCATGGTTTCGGGGCGCCCGCGGAGGTGCATCAGGATCAGGGCAGTGCGATGGCGGCGCGCTACCTTGGCAAGGCTCGGATCATACCGCAATCCGCTTACGTCGTTCACGATGGTGGCCCCGGCCCGAACCGCCTCCTCCGCCACTCGAGCCTTGGTGGTGTCGATGGAAATCGGAACCGAAGGCAGCTTCCGATGCAGTGCTTGAATAACAGGAACGACCCGGCGCAATTCCTCTTCCAGCTGAACAGCTTCGGACCCGGGTCGTGTGGACTCTCCCCCCACGTCGATCCAATCGGCTCCTGTCCTCGCCAATTCAACTCCGTGTTGAACGGCCTTCTGAAAAGAGAAATAGCGGCCACCATCGGAAAAAGAATCGGGCGTCACGTTGAGCACGCCCATGACGATGGTTCGCTCTCCCAAGCCCATCTTGCGCCGGCCGATGGTGATTTCGAATTTGCGGCGCGGAATCATCGGGTCAAAAGTGCAAAACTCCAAGCCTCGCTTTGAGTGCATCAAAAATGTCTGCACCGCGGTTTAAGAAGGAAACAACCAGCCGTACGCGGCAGCGCCGATAACTCCGCCGATGAGCGGGCCGGCAATCGGCACCCACGCATAGCTCCAGTCGGACCCGCCCTTGTTGGGAATGGGCAACAGCGCGTGCGCGATGCGCGGCGCCAGATCGCGAGCTGGATTAATAGCGTAGCCCGTGGGCCCGCCGAGGGAGAGTCCGATGGCCCAAACCAGGAAGCCCACCAGCAGTGGTGTCAATCCGGAGTCATTGGGAGGTTTGTTGGCGCCGAGCGCCAGCACCCCAAACACCAGCACGAAAGTTCCAATCACTTCGGTGAGGAGGTTGGCCGGCAGATTGCGAATGGCGGGCGCGGTGGCAAAGACGGCTAGCTTCAGGCCGGGGTCCGTGGTCTCGCGCCAGTGCGGCAAATACGCCAGCCACACCAACACCGCTCCTATAAGCGCGCCCACCATCTGGCCGCCGAGGTAAGCGGGTACATCAGCCCAGGCAAGCTTTCCGGTCAGGGCGAGGCTGAGAGTCACAGCAGGATTGATGTGCGCTCCGCTGACGCGCCCCACAGCGTACACGGCCATGGCCACTCCGAGCGCCCAACCGGTGGTGATTACAATCCATCCGGAATTTTCCGCCTTCGATTTTTTTAAAACCACGCCCGCCACCACGCCGTCTCCGAACACGATGAGAAGCATGGTGCCCACCAACTCTGCCACAAACAGTTTCATTGCCCGTCCCCTCCTTGATCTTTCAAATGAGCCACGACCAGGGGTGGTGAGATTATGAGGGATGAGTGCCGGGCCCGCCAAGCGGGTTTTTGCCATAGGGCATCCAAAGGGAGAGTGTCCGGCTTTTTTACATGAGCGAATAGACTCTAGACGTGCCGAGGGGTATATTAGGCGCGGAGGGCTCTATGCGCGCCGACCGTGTGGAAGTTTCCTTTGACAAAACCAAAAACAATTGGGTGGTTCGGATTCAATCTGGCGAAGAAGTGATTCGCCGTCATCGTGACATCCCGCAGAATGCTGATGACCAGGCGCTCCGCTTGGCGGCCCAAACGGCCGCACAGGATGAAGGGTACGAGGCGGATCTCGCAGCCATCACCATTAAGCACTGAAGAGCCGCCTCGGATCGCTGCAAGTCAAATCAATCCTGCCGCCCGAGATAAGTGTGCGCTGGGGGGTGCGCCTACGCCCAAAGTGTTCCGTCCCTGATCCTCGACCATCGTCAACAAAAAAAAGCACCCCACCTCGACTCGAGGGAGTGAGAGAGAGTTCCTTCCGCATTTATTCCAGTCAGCATTATAATTACGCGGAATATAATTTGACTATGAAATTAGCTGATGGCGATACTTTACTCGGGTGGACCAAAACAGTTATCCTCCCCGCGTGATTTGACCAAAGGACAATGGCAGAAACTCAACCAGTGCGTTCGATTTTCTTCAAATTGCGCGGCGCGTTTTCCATGGTCGTGTTGTCCCTTTTGGTCTTTCACCACGAGCTGGTTTCTCCCTCGTTGTGGGTGCTCGGCGCGGCTTACCTCGCTTCCAATATCATTATCATTGCTGTTCCCGCCTACTGGTTTGAGGATCCGCGCCTGGTCTACGCTGTTTTCTTGCTCGACCTGGGTGGTCTTTCCATAATTCTTTATTTTGTGTCCGGCTTCAAGACGGAATCCCTTTTCATCCTATATTTCACTGTTTTGATGGCCACGCTTGGGGAAACCGTGGCGAAGAGTGTGGGCATCGCCCTCGCATCCTCAGCGCTTTATTTCTGGCTCCGGTTGACCCGGGGCGAAGAATTGCTCGGGGGCGTCGAATCGCTGCTGCGCATTCCACTTTTCTTTTTGACCGCCGTTTTATGCGGGTATTTGGCCCAGGAAGTCCGGAGACACAAGCAGAAGATCAGCCACCTTCACGAAATCCAAGGGGACCTGGAGGCGAGAATTGAAAGCACTTTCAAAGACCTGTCGCGGAGTGAGGACCTCCGATATGCCGCCCAGGAACTGGCCATGCGGTTCCGCGATTTGGTGCAGGACCTGAAGGCGATCGTGTGGGAAATGGATGTCCCCTCGTTTCGAATAACCTTCGTAAGCCAGCAGGCGGAGCGCGTTTTGGGGTTCCCCGTTGAAAATTGGCTGAGTAGCGCCGATTTTTGGAAGGACCATATATTTGCGGAAGATCGCGACCGGGTGATGGGGCAGTGGCAGACGGCAGTCGCAGAGAATAAGGATTACGACATTGAATACAGGGCTCTGGCAGCGGAAAATCGGTTGGTATGGCTTCGGGACATCATCCGCGTCGTGCGCGACCCTAGCGGAAAGGCTCGCCAGCTTCGCGGGGTGATCGTCGACATCACAGAAAAGAAACAATTGGAAGAGGAATTTCGACAGGCGCAAAAGATGGAAGCGGTGGGGCGTCTGGCGGGGGGAGTGGCCCATGACTTCAACAACCTGTTGACCATCATTACGGGTTATGCGCAGTTACTGCTGGAAAGATTGGCGCCCAGCGATCCAAACCGGGAATTCGTAGGCCAGATGCAGGCCGCCGGAGAGCGGGCGGCGGCGTTGACCCGGCGGCTTTTGGCTTTCAGCCGGCGCCAGGCGCTGGTGCTTGAAGTGCTGGACCTGAACAGCATTGTGACCAGCACCGAGAAGATGATGCGCCGCCTGATTGGCGAGGACATTGAATTGGTGACCATCCTGCCTGCGGTTCTTAGTGCGGTCAAGGCCGACGCGAGCCAGATCGAGCAAGTGATCATCAATCTGGCCGTGAACTCACGTGACGCGATGCCTCAGGGCGGCAAACTCATCATCGAAACTGCCAACATTAATTTGGACCAGGCCTACGCCCAGATCCATGCGGCGGTTAAACCTGGTCCCTATGTGATGCTGGCCGTGAGTGACACGGGAACGGGCATGGACACCCGGACGATGGCTCACATATTTGAGCCCTTTTTCACCACCAAAGAGAAAGGCAAAGGCACGGGCTTGGGACTGGCGACCGTTTATGGAATCGTTAAACAATGCGAAGGGTATATCTGGGTCTACAGCGAGCCGGGCCACGGGACCTCGTTTAAGGTATACCTGCCGCGAGCGGAGGAAATTAAAGGGGCAGTCCATTCTGTTGAGGTCCAGGCCCCAACGCCTCACGGTTCGGAAACTGTACTGTTGGTTGAGGACGAAGATGGAGTGCGTTCCCTGGTGCGGGGGATTCTGGAGGCGGGCGGTTACAAAGTGTTGGATGCGAATCGTCCTCTCAAGGCGTGGGCGACTTGCCAACAATTCGACGGGCCCATTCACTTGCTCCTGACCGATGTTGTAATGCCGCAAATGAACGGCCCGGATTTAGCGGAAAAACTGAAATTGTTGCGGCCGAATACCAAAGTCCTCTACATGTCAGGCTATACCGACGGCGCCATTCTCTATCACGGCGTGTTGCAGCCGGGAACGCCATTCCTCCAAAAGCCCTTCTCGCCTGAAGTGTTGGCTCGAAAAGTGCGTGAAGTCTTGGATGCATCTGAGATCTGAACGGTTTCGTCCCCGCCATTCCACGGCGCCAGGCGGCCCGATTCTTCCTCGCGGGCGGGATGTCACTCAGCCGCGCAATTCAAAAAGGTGTAGCTCAGTTTATTTGATGATCTTACTTGGTATCACGTTCACGCCGGGGGAATTGGCATAATCCAGCTTCTGCCGGCTACGCCGGTTGCGGTCGCTCTCGTCCGGGGACTTTGGGAGCGGTCTGCGGTTTAAGTACCTGGGTGGTTTCGCCGGGCGGTTCGGGGCGGACCTTTTCGGGAAGAGCTTGCCCTTCGAGCAGCAGTTTGACCTCGCTGGCATCCAGGACTTCACGCACCAGGAGCGCTTCCGCGATTCGAATCAAAGCTTCGCGGTTTGATTCGATCTCATCCTTGGCGCGCTGATAGGCGGTCATCATAAATTTCTTAACTTCCTGGTCGATCTTGATGGCCGTGTCTTCACTGAAATCGCGGTGGGTCGCCAGGTCGCGTCCCAGGAAAATTTCCTGCTCGTTCTTGCCGAAAGCCAGGGGGCCGAGATCGGACATGCCGAATTCGCACACCATGCGGCGCGCGACTTCGGTGGCGCGCTCGATGTCATTGCTGGCCCCGGTGGTGATTTGGTTCAGGAAGATTTCCTCCGCCACACGTCCGCCCATGGAAATGGCGAGGCGGGATTCGAGATAATCTTTGGAGTAGTTGTGTTTGTCGTCCAGCGGCAGTTGCATGGTGACGCCGAGGGCCATCCCCCGTGGGATGATGGTGACTTTGTGCAGCGGGTCGGCATAGGGGACCTTGGCGGCCACCAGGGCGTGGCCCGCCTCGTGATAAGCGGTGGTCTTTTTCTCGTCCTCGGAAAGGATGAGCGACCGGCGTTCCTTGCCCATCATCACCTTGTCCTTGGAAGATTCAAAGTCCGCCATCACCACCTGCTTGCGACCCTGGCCTGCAGCCAACAGCGCCGCCTCGTTGACGAGATTGGCGAGATCAGCGCCGGAAAAACCGGGTGTGCCCCGCGCCAGGACGGAAAGATCCACGTCTTCGGAAAGAGGAATTTTCTTGCTGTGAACTTTCAAAATACCTTCACGCCCGCCCACATCGGGGAGAGGCACCACCACGCGCCGGTCAAAGCGCCCGGGACGAAGTAGCGCGGGATCCAGCACGTCGGGACGGTTGCTGGCGGCAATCAGGATGACGCCCTCGTTGGATTCAAAGCCGTCCATTTCCACCAACAACTGGTTCAGAGTCTGTTCGCGCTCGTCGTGCCCGCCACCGAGTCCCGCGCCGCGGTGGCGGCCCACCGCGTCAATTTCGTCAATGAAAACGATGCAGGGCGCGTTCTTCTTGCCTTGTTCAAACAGATCGCGAACCCGGGAGGCGCCCACCCCCACAAACATTTCCACAAAGTCCGACCCGGAGATGGAAAAGAAAGGCACATTGGCTTCGCCGGCGATCGCTCTGGCCAAAAGTGTTTTCCCTGTACCCGGAGGGCCCACCAGCAGAACGCCCTTGGGAATGCGCCCGCCCAGCTTTTGAAATTTTTGGGGCTCACGCAGAAATTCTATGATCTCGTGCAGTTCTTCCTTGGCTTCGTCCACGCCCGCAACGTCTTTAAAAGTGACTTTCTTCTGCTGGCTGGAGAGCAATTTGGCGCGGCTCTTTCCGAAAGAGAGCGCCTTATTACCTCCACTTTGCATTTGACGCATGAAGAAAATCCAGAGGCCCAGCAGGACGACCATGGGAAGTCCGTTGACTACCCAGGTGATCCAATTGCTTCCGCTGCTGTCTTTGAGCGTGGTGTTGACGTTCTTTTCCTGCAAGGTCTTATAGAGGTCGGGATAATTGGCGGGAATAGTGGTCTTATACTTGCTGTTGTCTTTCTTGAACGTTCCGGTAGCGTCTGTGCCTGATATGGTCACGTCTTTCACGTTGCCATTGTTGACTTCAGTCATGAAGCCAGTAAAAGTCAGGTCCGCAACGTGTTCGACCGTATTGCTCTTCACCACCGCCCACACCAGTACGGTGAGAGCCACCATCAAAACCCAGAAAATGATATTTTTGACCGCAGAGTTCACCGAGTTTTCTCCCGTGGCCTAGCCGCACGGCTCAGGCTCTTGCCTGGCCTCCTCACCCTTCTACCTAATTTAGATGCCGTCCAACCCTCTTTCGTCCCGCCATTTTTTCCGTTAAGTCAGGGTGGCGATATGCGGGAGGTTCCGGTACTTGTCCTGGAAACCCAACCCGTACCCCACCAGAAACTTTTCCTGGGTTTTAAACCCGACATAAGTCGTCCCCACGTCCACTTTTTTCTCGTCGGACTTTTCAATCAATTCGGCAATGCGGACGGAATTGGCTTGCTGGGACTGCATCAGCCGAACCAAGTGGTCAATGGTTACGCCCGATTGCAAAATGCCATCCACCAGCAAAACGTCTTTACCGGCCACGTCGACGTGAGGGGTGTAAACAATCTCACGCAACGCCACACCGCCCGACGAGGTATCGGTTGTTTCAGCTTTGAGGAAATGGCAGATGACGGGAACTGTCAGATTACGCACCAGGTCGGCCATGAACAGGAAGCAATTCTCCAAAATTCCAATCACGTGCAAGGTTCTCCCTTGCGCGTCGCGGTTCACCTCGGCGGCCAACTGGTCCACCCGCTTCCGGATCTGCTTTTCGGTGAAAACCACGCGCAGGTGATCCCCGTTAGAAACGCTCCGGCTCTTTGGTGCGGCGGCCTTGGGAACGGGCTTTGCGGTTCGGAATTTTTTTGAGGTGCGTTTATGGAGCTTTTTCATCTCGCCTTGCCTACTATCCTAACCTTTTGGAACCAATTTTGTCCATCAGGATCAGAACTTGCTTCTCTCCCGACGAACCCCTGAGGCCGTTGGCAGGAGTGAAATCCCTGGCCCAGATAATCTCCTCGCCGCAAGCCAGCACCGGCCACAACTTCCGCTGGCCCAGAGGGACCTTGCGCCGGGTGAAATAAGTTTTTAGATTGCGTGGCTTGTGGCTCCCCGCAACCCAAAACCTGTCACCCGCGCGCCAGTTGCGCAGCACCAGTGGTCCGGATAATTTTTGTGGGTCCAAACCCACCCACTCTGAGTCATTATACGCCTTTGAAGGGCCGCCGAGTTCAATAATTTCAAAGTGAAAGTTCAGGCCTAGTTGGGGGACAGTAACCACCCCCGGGACGTTCACGGGATAGCAAAAGCCCGCATCGTCCCGGCCTTTGGGCGCAGGGCCAAGAATGAACCAATCAAATTCTTTGCGGGCCTCCCAGCCGCCCGGCAACGGCAGTTTCCTGCCGCTCTGGGCTTCCAGGGCAAAGCGGCGAAGCGTTTCAATATGGCTGAAGGTGATCCCTCTCAGATCGCCGCGCGTCGATAGAATCATCTGGCGCACGACCCGCCGACCCACCGCGGCCGGGAATTCGGTGAAGGGCCGCGCGGGAATTTTTTCTTCAGCCCCTTCCCGAACCCGCCAGGGACGCCCGCGCTCATGGGCCTCGCGTTCCATCACTTCTTCGTCATCGCGGGCGCGGTCTGCAAGCTCTTTGAGCAAATGGATGACCTTCGGATTGAATTCTTTTTGAAGGAAAGGAAGAAGTTCCATGCGCACCTTGTTCCGCCGGAGCTTCGAATCGAGGTTGGAGGAATCAAGGCGGAATTCCAGCTTGCGCTTTTTAACTTCCTGTTCGACGTCGCTTCGAGTTACACCCAGAAAGGGCCGGAAGATTTTCCCATCGAGCACGGGATGGATTCCGCCGAGACCCTTCGTGCCCGTTCCGCGCAGCAGCCGGAGGAGCACCGTTTCCGCCTGGTCGCTCGCCGTGTGCGCGGTCACCACCTTATCCAGCTTGCCCTGGTTGATCAATGAATTGAAAAACCGGTAGCGAAGATCGCGCGCTGTGGCTTCGAGGTTGCGCCTGCCTTCACGCGCCGCGCGGGCAACGTCCGCTTCTCCCCGATGCCACACCACTCCAAGTTTGCGGGCTTGCTCGCGCACAAATTGTTCATCCGCATCGGATTCCGTGCCACGGAGATGGTGATTGAAATGTACGGCGGCAATCGTGATCCCCAATTCTCGCGCGGCTTGATTCATGAGGCTGAACAAGAGAATTGAATCCGGCCCGCCCGACACCGCCACTCCCACGCGATCGCCGGCGTGGAAAAAGTGGCTCTGCCGCACCTCCGTTAACCATCTGCCGTAAAGGTCGGGATGACGAGGCATGAGCAGGACCTGTCCCGGTTTAGTTTAACATCGGAAAGCTGAATGGATGAGGGATTCAGGCGGGCAAGGTCATGCTGAAACCCTGAAATTGGAGCTTAAAAAATTCTTTTAATGTCCGCCGGCGCTCCATGTATGGCCGCCGTCGGTGGTAGTGAACGTCTGGCCGCTGCGGGTTACCACGCTGGCGGCTTGGTCGGTGATGGCGGTAACTTGGACCAGATCCTCGGTGGCCGGGCCGGGCAGTTGACTCCACGTGGCTCCGCCATCGGTGGTTCGCAGCACCGTTCCTGACTGGCCCGCCGCCCAGCCTACACCGGAGCTTGAGAATTCGATGGCAAAAAGGTCAGCCTTCACGCCACTCTTTTGCTTCCTCCATTTCCCACTGGCGTCAAGTTTTTGAATCAGTCCATGCCGGCCCACCCGCCAAACGGGAGCAACTGAAGCCCGCGTAACCATCACCTGCTCTGTGGATGATCGAATGGATAGGCTCTGAGCGGCCTGCCGTTTTTCACGATCGTTGGGGCGGAGATTGTCTGGCGTCGGTTCATTCGTTTGCGCCTGTTTCTTTGTCTTGGTCTCAGCTTGCAACACGGATTTCCGGTTGGCAATCGGCGGAACGGGTTGGGGAGAAATTGCCTGTACGCTTCGGCCAGTAGTTTCTAAATTTCCCGCCGTCGGATTGGAAGCAGGCTTGTTCGAAGTCGTTCCGGAAATGCTCTCTCCGACAACCCTCGGGGCAGTACTCCCGCCCACGCCCGCACCTTGCCCTTCCTCATCTTTCTTGGCCAAGTCACCCCGCTCCGAAGGGGTTGCGATGGCGCCAGCCCGGACGGGAGGTGGAGGCGGCGTGGCGGGTGCGTGCATCGGTCTGGTTTCCTCAATTTGAGATCGAACTGGGGACTCTTTGTGGGCTGAAATTCCGCCCGGATTATTTACCCTGGCCGGTTCAACATGCGGGCCTTCAGGCTCCCCGCCACTGGTTCCTGTTTGCAATTTCGATGCAAGCGTCTTTTTCTCCGCTGGCTGACTTTTCTGAGCGTTGCCTGACCCTGAGACAGAGGGCGGAGCTATTTCGCTTCTCGCACCGGCACTTACCGGCGGTGATGCAGTCGGCTTACCCGGCGAGGGGTTTTGAATCTTGTGTTCAGGCCCAGGCATTTGTTGAATTTCATGGCGGAAGGGGCCGCTGACATAAATTCCAATCACAAGTAATGCGGCCAACGCGGGGCCGGCCCAGGCCCAGCGGAACCACCTAATTCCTGCGGCTCGCGCGGACGCCGCTGTTTGGGGTTGAGTGCCGGCGGGCTCGTCGGCCTCGCTCTGCCGAACCAACATGGCCACGTGCTCCTGGCAGCGCGCGCAGGAAGCAAGGTGGATCTCACAGTGGGCGCGCTCGCGCAAAGTGAGCGTCCGCTCAACGTATGCGGCCAGCGTTTCCGCATCCACGCAGCTCGAGCTGGCGGGATTGAGGCCGGAACGAAGCTTCGCTTCGACCAATTGATCCATCGCTTTGTCCCGTGCCGAATCGTTATTCATGGCAAGCCCAATGTTGCTGCCCGGTGTTTACGCATCCGTGCGACGGTCGCGCCCTTGGTCCCGACCCTCCCGCTCATCAAACCTCTCCACTGATTAGAACGAACAACTTGCTCTCCATTGCAAATAATTATTTTGGTTTCAAGGCCCGCTCCATATTCATGATGACCCCGCGCGAGGCAAAATCAAGGCAACGATCCAACTCGAACGCGCTTAGTTTTTTTACGTTTCGCAAGTGCGCTTCGATGCGCTTGCGAAGTTTCTTCCTGAGGGCCTCAAGATGGCGGGAAATTGTTGCTTCGTGTTCGCTCGTGAGCCGCCCAATCTGCTTGAGGGTTAATTCCTGGACGTAATAATAGCCGAGCAAGAGTTTTTCATCCGCGGGAATTTCCTTTAGCGTCGCCTCCACCGCCTCACCCAGGCATTCGGCGTAGCGGCGATCTTCATCCTCTGAAACCGGGGTTTCGGCTTCGGCCGTCTCAGGCGGGTCTTCGGGCAATTGCACCAGACGGCTGCTCCGCCGGTATTCGTCCACGTATCTTTGGTGCAAGACGGCGCGCAGCCAGGTCTTCAGACTGCTGCGGCCGTGAAAATAAGCGAAGCGGGAACTTCGGGCGGGGGAGGAGGTGTCGAGGCCATACAACTCGGCCAGAAGGGAGTCGGCCAGCTCGCGCGCTTCCACTTCCTGGTGGGCGATGGCCAGGGCGGCCTCATAGAGAATAGCGCGGAATTTCGCGCAGAAAGTATTCCAGGCTTCCTCGTTTCCGCGCGCGCAGCCGAGCGCCAGCGCCAGGTCTTCCGAACGAAGTGCGGACAGGAGTTTCGGAATCTCGGCAGGCTCGGACTCGGCAGCCGCGGCGACGCCTTTCCAGGCGGCTTGAGCGAATTCCTCGATGGGAACGCACCAGCGCGCCGCTGCCGAGGCTTGGTAAAGCTCATCAACCTGGCGGCGATTTGCCGTGAAGAATTCTTCAAAGGCCATGCCGGCCATAGTGGTCGGGGATGCGCGCCTGGTCGATCAGGATGCTCGGCGATTCCATTCCGTTCCAACCACACTTTGGCATTCAGGGCGTAGCGAAGTCAAGCGGATGAGAAGGCCGGATTGTGCGCGGTAGGTTCGGACCGTTGGGGAGAAAGAACAAATCCAGTGCGGAGCTAAAAAACTATGCGAGGTTGATGGGATTATGAAACAGATTTATCGCGCTTATTGAGTTCGGGCTTCGCCGGCAATATACTCCCGAATCGCCTTTCGATCTGAGGTGGGAGGCTGGACAAATTCCACTCCGTAGCGGTCCGGGGGCGTGAAGCGGTGAACTTTGGCCACCAAGCGGAGTTGTCGATCTATCGAGGGCAACGAGAAATCGAGATTCACCAACTTCCCGATTTTCAGCGGGGTGGCGGATTCCAGGGACATTCCCCCCTCGCCGATATTCAAGCTTCGGGCGGCGAAAGAATTCTCGCCCGTCAGGCCGTAAGAACAAGTGACGGTGGTCTGGAAGGGCAACCGCGCGTACTTTCTTCTTTGCGTCAACATGGGGCCCAGAACCGCGTTAAACAGCGTATTGATTCGTTCCTGTGAAATAGGCTTTCCCAGAAAATAGGTGGCGCCGGCCTTGAAGCCTTGGCGCATGGATTGAATATCGTCCGAGCCAGTCAGCATCACGATGGGAACTTTGGCGTTGGGGGTTGATGATCGAACGATTTTGGTGAGCTCGAATCCATCCACATGAGGCATGACCACATCCAAAAAGACGGCGTCAAAGCTTTGCGTCTGGACGCACTCCGCCGCCTTCCGGCTGTCCGCCAAAGCCAGGACTTCGCATTGAAGCGGCTCCATCATTGCCTTGATTTGGCCCAGGACTTCGAGCTGATCGTCAACCACCATAATTTTCATTCCATCCCCCCTTCGTCTTTGATGCGGCGAAACCCCAGGCTTGGGGCGCCATGCTTGGATCGCGCCACAATTTCCCTGTGATTGGAGGAAATGACTCCGGAAGGCTGCGCGCGCATGAACCTTACCCCCCCTTCTCCTCCCAAGGGGGTCAGACCAGCTCACTGGCTGGCTTGTTCCTTTGAAATCCCCCCACCTGCTATCATCGGCAATGTCGCGGCAGGGCATGAATGCGGCGAACTCACCTTTTTTTCGGAGGGTCAAGAAAGCAAGCCAACCGCCAGGGATGAGGAGATTCTACACCGATTGAGATGGAACTTGATTGTTTTATTTTCGGGAAAATCCTTCCCGTAAACCGTAGAATATGTAATTGATTGGGAACGGACAAAGGTGGAGGGCGAGTCCGAAATGTTGGAGGAAATAAAACAAGCGCAGCCAGTTTTCTGCCACCCCTGTCTTGTCTCGGTCCCACCATATTTTGTTTATCGGCAGAAAGTGAGAATGGCTTAAGAGGGTACCTGGCATTTGCACCGTCGTCAGAGATCCCGGCATGGCATTCGGCTGGGACTTAAAATGGCTTGTAGCTTTAGCTTTGTTTCTTCAGGGGAATCGAGGGCTAGAATCGACCAATGCTAAAGCTCACATCGAGCTTCACACGAACGGGCACCGGGACGCCATTGCGCAAGCCGGGCTTAAATTTCCATGTCTGCACTTTTGCAACGGCGTTATCGTCGAGTCCCATCCCCGATGGTTCCAAAATCGATATGTCTTCTGACCGCCCCTGGGCATTGACCACCAAGGAGAGTGTGAGCGACCCATTATAATGAGCATCGCGGGCCTCTTGGGTGTAATCAGGCGCAGGGTGGAAAATTTCCTTTGGTGCCGTTACTTTTCCGGGCTCAATTTTATACACCGGTTGGCCATCCAAAACCGTGAGCTCCTCCACCGCGGCTTTTCCGGGCACGCTGCTCAACAAAAAGTGCCTCCAATAAGCAGGTTCAACATCGGCGAGATTTTCCCCCGGCGTGACGAAAATCTGCTTTAGCGACTTAGTTATGGAATTCAGATTAACGCGGGAGGGATCCAAGTCGATCACAATGTACACATCCCCGCCGGGTAATTCGGCGAATTCTTTCTCCTTCTTTTCGTAGATCAAAAACATCCTGGTGCCTTCGATTTTCAGCTTGTCTTGACTAACGTGAACCTGATCGACCCTGATGCTCCCGTAAAGTGTCCACGGACCGGCCTCCTTATGCTTCAGCAGGGCGCCCACTGAGTTGTATTCCAGGTGCCCACCGCGGCAGGAATTTCGCAGAACCAATATCTTGCGGTTATATTCTGCCCACAGTGAGTGCTCGATTTCTTTCCTGTCTTCGCCGTTTAGAACGGACGGTATGAGACTGCAAATGGCAAGCAGCACGATGAGAGAAGGTTTGCGAAGCATGAATATCATTTTCTTGAACCCCTCGACATTAAGGACTGCTTCTCGGGGCGAAGCTCAAGGTTACGTCCACTGTTTTGGCGCCCAGGTTGGGAGTTATGCGGAAATTTACGTTTCCGGCCAGAAGATTTTTCGGCAAATAACGCGCCATTTCAAGAAAGTAAGGTTTCTGAAATTCAGCGTCAAACGGCTCGCCCGTCTGCGGCCGGAAAAGTTTTTGTAAGGTTTCGGCAAGGGAAGGGTCGACGCCTCTGACCTCAAACTTGCCCATCCGGTAAAGGTCGCCCTCTTGAACTTCGAGCCGGTATGCCACGGTTTGCATTTCGTCCTGAAAATTCGGGTCCGGCCGGATCGCCGCCATAATGTACCCGCGCCTGCCATAAAGACTTCGGATGCTATTCAAATCTTCCCGGAGTTGAACTCCGTTGGCCGCCTCGCCCACCTTGAGATGGATATTCTTCGACAAGTCGGCGGTCGGCATGACAGAATTGCCGGACCACTGGATTTCCTTCAGCCGATATTGCAGGCCCTCATGAATGGGAATACTGACCGTCACGGAATCTTGGGCACCGCCGTTTTTCTCAAGTGCCGCCGTGGGGTCTCCGAAACTAACTCTCAGAAATCCTCTTTGGTCGTAGACCGGACCAACGATTGAGGCGCGCAAAGTCGCTGACGAAAGACCGGGAATAGTCTGTTCCAAGCAGAGGCTGCACGGCCCCTTGGAGGAGCGCAAGATCCACCTGCGCGGTCCCTTGAAATTCCACCCGGGCAATTTGGATCGATACGCCTTGAACCGTAAACAGAATCGCTTCCACAGGTCCGCCCAGACGCCCGGCGGCTCTTTGGATGATCGTGCCTTGAACGCCCCGCTCTTTGAGCAGCGCCTCAAGCTTTGCGGTGATCTGATCCGCCAAATTACCGGCGGGAGGAACTTCGCCGATATAAAGCGGGACACGCGCGCGCAATTCTTTCTGAAGCTCGTCCGCAGAAAACCACACAAAGTTATCAAATTTGCAAGGTATGAATTTCCGAGCGTCAGACACTTGAAATTCCGCGGATATTCCGGTGGAGGTCGGATGGTACTTATACCGAACGCTTGCAAACACTCCGGTGGCAGCCAGCTTGTTGGCGGCGACTTGAAAAGAGTCAGTCGTCATTTCGGCCCCCATTTTCAGGCCCACGGCTCGAATGATTTCGGCTTCGGAGTAGCGTTTCGACCCCACAAACCGTATCTCCACGAGCCGGGCCGTTGTTCCGGCTGTTGCACCCCCCAAATTGGCCGGCGGACGGCCCCCTTGCGGCGGTGCCGGCGTCACCTGGCCAGCGACGGTTAACAATCCGATCAGAATCCATGGGTGCTTCTGCTTGAGATTCATTGAATGAGTTCTTAATACAGAGAAGATAGACTTGAGGGTGCGATTATACCATGACCGAAATCGGGCCAAGGGTAAAAGGCGGTTTTAATTAAACGAAGTCGCGCCCGATGAGCCGCTCAATCCGCTTGCGGATAGGCGGATGGGTGGAAAAGAGGCTGCTCATGAACTCGCCGCCGGTGAGGGGTTGGGCGCAATAGAGGTGCGCCATCGACGGCGAAACTTGCATGGGCACGCGCTTGGACCATTGATCGATTTTGTCGAGCGCGCGCGCCAGGCCTTGAGGGTTACCGGTGATTTCCGCGCCGGTGTGGTCGGCCTCATACTCGCGCGAGCGGGAAATGGCCAACTGGATCAGCATGGCGGCCATGGGCGCAAAAATCATCATGGCCAAGGCGGAAAACACTCCCCCGCGATTGTCGTCATTGCCGCCACCGCCGAAGCCGCCGAACAGTTCTCCCCAATAAATCATTCGTGCGATCAAAGTGATGGCGCCCGCCAAAGTGGCCACCACGGCGCTGGTGAGAATATCCCGGTTTTTGACGTGGCCTAACTCGTGCGCCAGCACACCCTCAATTTCATCGTTCGTACATATTTCCATAATTCCGCGCGTGACCGCCACCGAGGCGTGGCTGGGATTGCGGCCCGTCGCAAAAGCATTGGGTGAGTCGGTGGGGATCAAATAAATTTTGGGCACGGGGACATTGGCCTTGGCCGCCAGCCGCTCCACAATCTGGTAAATTCGTTCGTTATCTTCGCGCGCGATGGGCTGCGCACCGCTGCTGGCTATAGCAATCTTGTCCGAGAAAAAATAACTGCCCAGATTCATCACCGCGGCAATGCCGAAGGCAAAGATCAGGCCCGCCTCACCGCGCCATAGCTCGCCAACGGCGAGCAGAAGGCCCGTCATGGCGGCCAGTAAGAATGTCGTCTTTAAGTTATTCCACATCGCTATCAGCTCCAAAAATTCGCCACCGCTACATGCACTTAGATTAGATGCAGGAGGTATCTCTCACGCCACACGAGTTAATTCCAATCGCGGAGGAGATGAACCTGAGGGAAGGCAGAGCCGAACGCTCGAAACAGCCTTTCGTCTGCTGTAACTAGAGGGCAAGGTATCCCGAGCGCGAGCGCGACGTAGAGGCAATCGTAAATCGGATGCTTGTTCGCGAGAGCAAGGCCGAATGCAGTTTCGGTGAGAGCAGAAAGTCCTACGAGCCCGGGACAAAGCCGCAAAAATCGGTGATAATGTGCCTTCACTTCATCAGGGGCTAGGCCCTCGCGGTAAACTCTTTTCCAAAGGGAGCTGGCTATCTCGACCGGGAGAAGTTCAGGCGCAATCATCGTAAGACGCCCGGTTTGAGTATCTACCAACAGCGCCCTCGCCTTGTCCGCGTCCGGCTCTTGAAAGAGCCACTTGGCCGCCACACTCGCATCAACCACTATTGTCATCGGCTGTCACGGTCTTCCCGAATCAAGTGTACGCTTTCACTCAATTCTCCGTATTTCCGCGCGAATTCCTCGCGCGCCTGGTCGAGGTCGGGGAGGACCGCCGCTATCTCCCGGCGACGCCGGATCCAGCCGTCTTCGTCATTGAGGATAGCAACAATTTCGGCATTAAGACTTCGGTGATTGCGTCGGGCGCTTTCCTTCAAGCGCTTGTAGATGTCTTTGGGAATCTCGCGCACCGTCAGATTAGGCATAACCCCTCCCCGATTGGCCTCCGATATCAAAATGATATCACTCGTGACATCATTCTGCAACTAAGGGCGTCCGTTTCATTTCTTGGCCGTCTTCGCCGCTTCTTGTTCGAATTTCATCTCGCTTTTCTTTAAATCGCCGTCGACGGCGAGCTTGTCGCCTGCATGAACGTCGCCATCCAGCAGCTTCATCGCCAGCGGGTCCTGGATCAGCCGCTGGATGGCGCGTTTGAGCGGGCGGGCGCCGAACTGCGGATCGTAGCCTTCGCGGAACAGCAACTCGCGTGCCTTGTCCGTCAATTCAATCTCGATCTTACGTTCCGCCAAGAGTTTCTTTAGGTTCGCGAGCTGCAATTCAACGATCCGTGTGATCTGCTCTTTGCCCAAGGCGTTGAAAATCACGATTTCATCGATTCGATTGATGAACTCGGGGCGGAAGTGCTGCAGCAGGGTGGAATGAATTTTTCGGCGCAACTCTTCAGTCACAGTGCCGGCCTGAAGCCCGGCGCTACGGGAGGATGCGCCGCCCATCGCCTCGTGAATCTCGTGGCTGGCGATGTTGGACGTCATAATCACCACTGAGTTTTTGAAATCAATGGTGCGGCCTTTGCTGTCGGTTAGCCGTCCGTCGTCCAGAATTTGCAGCAGGATATTGAAAACATCCGGATGCGCTTTTTCAATTTCGTCAAACAAGATCACTGCGTAGGGGCGGCGGCGCACCAGTTCGGTGAGCTGTCCGCCCTCGTCATAACCCACATAGCCCGGAGGCGCGCCGATCAAGCGGGCGACCGCGTGTTTCTCCATATACTCCGACATGTCGATGCGCAGCATGGCGTGCTCGTCGTCAAAGAGGAATTCAGCCAGCGCGCGCGCCAACTCGGTTTTGCCCACGCCCGTCGGACCCAAAAACAGAAATGAGCCGATAGGCCGGTTGGGGTCGGAGAGCCCTGCCCGGCTCCGGCGAACGGCGTTGGCCACCAGGCGCAGTGCGTCGTCCTGGCCCACCACGCGCAGGCGCAAACGGTCTTCCATCTTCACCAGCTTGGCCATCTCGCCTTCCAGCATTTTGGAAACGGGGATGCCCGTCCATTTGGATACTACGCGGGCCACATCTTCCTCGTCGACTTCTTCCTTCAGCATGCGGCCCGCCTGCTGTGCCTGTTCCAGCTTGGCGTTGGCGGCTACCAATTGTTTTTCAAGTTCCACCAGTTTCCCGTAGCGGATTTCAGCGGCTTTGTTCAGGTCTCCTTCGCGGGTCACCTTCTGTTCCTCGCCTTTGGCTTGCTCGATTTCACTTTTGAGTTGCCGGATTATGGTGATGATTTCCTTTTCCGCGTTCCAGCGCAATTTCAACTGGCTCGATTTTTCTTTGAGACCCGCGAGTTCGCGCTCCAGCTTCTTAAGGCGCTCGACCGAGGCTGCATCGTCCTCCTTCTTTAAAGCCTGGCGTTCGATCTCAAGCTGCGTGATGCGCCGCTCTATCTGGTCCACTTCTGCCGGCATCGAATCGATTTCAATACGCAGGCTGGACGCCGCTTCGTCTATCAAGTCGATGGCCTTGTCGGGCAAGAAGCGGTCGGCGATATAGCGGTTGGAGAGTACGGCGGCAGCGACGATGGCCGAGTCTTTGATGCGCACGCCGTGATGCACTTCGTACTTTTCCTTCAGCCCGCGCAGGATCGCGATGGTGTCCTCCACCGTCGGCTGGCCGACGAGGACGGGTTGAAAACGCCGCTCCAGCGCCGCGTCTTTTTCAATGTGCTTCTTATACTCGTTGAGCGTGGTGGCGCCGATGCAACGCAATTCGCCGCGCGACAGTGCGGGCTTGAGCATGTTGGAGGCGTCCATGGAGCCTTCAGCGGCCCCAGCGCCTACCAGGGTGTGAAGTTCGTCGATGAAAAGAATAATTTGCCCGCTTGACTCCTCGATTTCTTTCAGCACCGCTTTCAGGCGGTCTTCAAATTCCCCGCGATACTTGGAGCCCGCCACCATCGCGCCCAGATCCAGCGCGACAATGCGCTTGGATTTCAAGGATTCGGGAACGTCGCCAGCCACAATGCGTTGGGCAATGCCTTCCACAATAGCCGTCTTACCCACCCCCGGCTCACCGATGAGGACAGGATTGTTTTTGGTCCTTCGGGAAAGAACTTGAATCACGCGCCGCACTTCCTCGTCACGCCCGATTACCGGATCGAGCTTGCCGCGGCGGGCCAAGTCGGTGAGGTCGCGCGCGTATTTTTCCAGCGCCTGGAATTTTGCCTCCGGATTTTGGTCCGTCACCCGCTGCGTGCCCCGGACATCTTTAAGAGCTTTGAGGATCGCATCGTGCGATACCCCCAATTTGGCCAGTATCTTCCCCGCCGTCTCGCGCGGTTTGTGCGCCAGCGCCAACAGCAAGTGCTCGGTGGAAACGAATTCGTCTTTGAATTGCCCGGTCTCGTTAAACGCCTGGTCGAAGACTTCCTTGAGGGCGGGCGACAGAAAGTGGTCCGCCGACCCGCCCACTTTTGGAAGCCCTTCAATGGCGCGCTCCACTTCTTGAAGGACGCTGGAAGGCGTTACACCCAGGCGTGCCAGGATGGCGGGAACAATCCCCTCAGGCTGTTCGACGAGCGCGTAGAGCAGATGGGCGGGCTCCATCTGCTGGTTGCCAAAACGCCCGGCGACCTCCTGAGTCGCTTGCAGGGCCTCCTGTGCCTTGACCGTGAATTTGTCAAATCGTGTGGCCATGTTGTTACCTAACCTTTTTTTGCGGGGTGATGAAATAATCTCCCAGCACTGTCATTTGCAGGATAGGACGATCTCTTGCCGCGGCGAGCCGTCATTCCCGCAAGAGCGGGAATCCATTGCGCCAGCGATTCGAAGCCCGAAGAACTGGATTCCCGCTCGTGCGGGAATGAGGGCCAGGGCGGCACAATTTCCGGGTGGTTCCACGTTGGTTTTTCACCCCCCTCCCAAGTCTATTGCAAAAAATAAACCGCGCCAAATGCCACCCCGTGCCTCATCGCTTCGGGACGCCACCGGCGCGGTTCCTAGTCTCTAGGCCAGCCGCCATCCAAACCTTGGGGAGCTGGTCATTTCAAGCTGCCTCAGTTGTTGTTGACGTTGATCTTGATCGTCTTCGGCTTCGCCTCTTCACGCTTGGGCAGAGTCAGCGTCAGCATCCCACCCTTGTATTCGGCGGAGACGTTCTCCGCGTTGACGGTTCCCGGCAGCGCAAACGTCCGAATAAAGGAGCCGTAGGACCGCTCGATCCGGTGGTAGTTCTCCTCCTTCACTTCGTTCTCAAACTTGCGCTGTCCCTTCAGGAACAGAGTGTTGTTTTCGACCCGGATTTCAACATCCTTGGGGTCAATGCCGGGCAATTCAGCCTTCAGCACAACATTCTGTTCGGTCTCGAAGACATCTACTGCAGGCGACCAGGTTCCCAGCTTGCCATCCTCCTCGCCGAAAACATTCGAGAAGGTCTGGTTGAATAGCCGATTGAATCGGTCCTGCGTGGTCAAAAGGTCTCGAAAAGGTTCCCATCGTACAATCGCCATTGTCTTTATCCTCCATCCCTAGATTTATGCTCTCTAAGATTATTATATCTTAGCGCTCCACAATCATAAAAGCTTAGTCCAGTACTGTCAAGTACTTTTTTAAGTTTGTTTTCAATAGCTTGCAAGATATTCTTGAAGGCAGGCAGAAAACTAATATGATGAATTTGGCCACAGTCTGGTTCCTTCGGGTGGGGTCAAAACCTCACCCGAATGGAATCGGCCCAAGGCCTGGCTTATTGTCGCAAGCTCTGAAGTTTATATTCCATTTCGGTTGGAGATTGGGGATATAATCTCGATTCGGGATCTGAGTGTTAATCGAGGGCGGACATTTATCCGGAAGGGGAATGAGGATATTGCGCAGAGTTTTGGTTATTGCGGGGCTACTTCTTTCGATAGGAGTCGGCATGGCTTTCTGGATTGGGAATAGGTCTCTCAAGGTGGGTGACCGTGCTCCCGAATTCGCGCTTAGCGACCAGAATGGCTCCCTGGTGAAGCTCAGCGATTTTCGCGGCAAAAAAAATGTGGTACTGGCTTTTTACATCAAGGCATTCACACCCGGCTGAACCAGGGAGTTGAAGGCGTATCAGTCTGATATTGCCAAATTCGAACGAACGGGAACCCAGGTGATTGGCATCAGCGTGGACAGCAAAGAAAAGAACAAAGCTTTCGCCCAGGATCTCGGAGCGAAATTCCCCATTCTGAGCGATGAGACCAAATCCGTGTCGCGCGCTTACGGCGTCTTGATTCCGCTGGTGCGCTTGGCCAGTCGCACCACGTTTGTGATTGATAAAGACGGCACCATCCAGAACGTTCAAAAGGGTGGGGAAGCGATTGATCCGGAAAACGCGCAGCAGGCGTGCAGCATTCTGGGCCATCAGAAAAAGTAGCGGTTAAACCGGCTTGACAATAATTTTACTTTTTTAGATCGACGAAAACCGGTCGAATGCCGAAATTGCGCTATAATAAGCGCGGGCTGATAAGGTTTCACAATATCGATCAGGAGGTTCAAGGTGAACCAAAAACTACGGGCGGCCGCCGTCCTGCTGGTTCTCATGTTTGCAGTTCCCGTGGCATCCACGGCCAGGACTCTGAAAGTCGGGGAGAAGGCTCCGAACTTCACTTTGCCTGACCAGAACGGGAACAAAGTCACGCTCAGTAATTTCGCAGGAAAGAAGAATGTGGTTCTGGCTTTTTATGTGCTGGCCTTCACCGGTGGTTGAACGAAGGAGTTGAAGGCGTATCAGGCTGATATCGCCAAATTCGAAGCGAACGGCACGCAAGTATTAGGAGTCAGCGTCGACAGTTCTCCCGCCAACAAAGCGTTTGCGGAACAGATTGGAGTCAACTTTCCTTTGCTCAGCGATTTCACCAGAAAAGTGACCACCACCTACGGGATATTGAATCCCAAGTTCCCGGCCGCCAACCGCACCACTTTTGTGATCGACAAGAAGGGAATCATCCGGCACATCGACAAAGACAAGGAAGCCATCGACCCGACTGGCGCCGGGGCCGCGTGCGACGTGTTGGAACACAAGAAAGAGGCGGCCAAGTAATCATTGGCCCTTGGCGGTGGCGTTTAAAACCACCGTCAAGGGTTGGATGTGATCGGGCTTCACGTAGCGGTTCACGAGGAAGCGCTTGCCGTCCCGGGTGACATCATAGGTGAACAAATCGGTGGATGAAATTGGCGCCCGCCCGTGAATCTGAAAGAGTGTTGCGGGAGCTGCCGCAGAAAACGTTCCCGCCGTGCTCACGGGTACATCGATTAGCATTCCTTTTGAGTCAATGAAAAACAGCTCCTTGCCGTCTCCCTGCCAACGCGGCTCGGTGCTGCCGTTGCGCGAGACCTGCCACTTCCCTTGTGCGCCCGGGTAAGTAGTCACGTAAATTTCCCAGTCACCGGTCTCGTTCGAGGCGTAGGCCGCCCATTTCCCGTCGGGAGAAATCATACCGTTTGTTTCGCTCGCTTTGGTGGCGACAAAGGGCGTCACCTTGCCCGTGGCTACGTCCAGGTTGACCAGGTCAGAGCCTCCCGCTGCCGGCTGAAACGAGCACAGAATGCTCTTGTCATCCAGCCCCCACGAATTCGGCAGGATATCGTCTCCCCCAATGGCCTGGTAAACCTGGTTTTGAGACTCCAGACCTGCCGCGCTTTTAATTTCCAGCGCGCTATTTCCGTTGGAGATTGAACGATACGCAATCCTCAGCCCATCACGTGACCACACTCCGGTCACGTCCTCGGCATTTGCGAAGGTAAAGCGTGAGCTGGTGTTGCGATCGAGATCTTCGATCCAGACGTCCACGCTGGCGCCTTTTAGGTCCGCAATATCCACGGTTGCATGTCTTCCATCCGGTGAAATTGAAGGATTCGCGGTCACACCCGTCTCGCCAATTCGCCCCGTTTCCTTTCCGGTTCGGTCGTACAATGTGAGAGCCGAGTGGACGGCTGCCGTACTGGTATTGTAAACGACGACATCTTTGCCGCCCACCGTGAAGGCCCCCCAATAAACGGAAGGTTGGTATGAGACTTGGTCGGAAACCACCATCGGCTCGCCCGAGTGCGATCCGCTCGAAGGGTTGAATGGAACTGCAATCGCGCGTTTCCCCTCGTCCACATAATACAGGTGCCCATTCGCATAGCCAGGATTGGACAGGGCCGAAATGATCAGCTTCTTTTCTTTGGAATCAAGCGAACTAAGGAAAATGCCATTGTGGCCCTCGCCGCGATTCTCTCCAAAGGAGCCTGCCCAAAACAGGAAGTGGGTGCCATCGGGGAGAAAAACTGGCCAGCGGTGCGAATTCTCACTGGAAAGGTAAAGCTGGTTAGTGAGAGGTACGGCGCCGGTGCCGTCGGCATTAACCCGCCACAACGGCCCGCTCGCATCCGGCGCGTAAATAATCACGCCTCGTCTGCCCCATGAGGCGCCTCTGCCGAAGGAAGCCGTCGCCAGGATTTGCGGTGCCCCGCCGGAAATCGAAACCCTCTTTAGTTTGCCGTTGGCGAAGAACGCCAAATAAGCATCATCTGGCGACCAACAAGGATAAGAAACGCCTTCCGTTCCATTCAATCGAGTGGCGTTGGGCGAGCCGAGTCGCTCGAAATAAAGCATGTTTTGTCCAGTTACTTCATCGCGCTCCACCAGAGCCAACATGCGTCCGTCCGCCGAAAGAGCCAGATTCCCAACTTCCGCCTGAACCGGAATCTCGAATTGCATGCGCGCGCCTGGGCGTTCCGCTTGCCTGAGCAGATTTCCCACCGCCAGCGCCACGATTAGGAACACCGTGGCCAGCGCCCAGGGCAGGGCGCGGCGTAGGCGCGACCCTTGTGGTCGCCCTCCTCCGATGGTTTCTGTTCCTGCCTGCACAAGGGCGGGCACACGGCCTGCCCCTACGCCCTCGCCGCTCAAAGTTTCTTCAATCGTGATGCGAGCGTCGCCGATGTCGCGCAGGCGCTGCTTCGGATCTTTTTGCAGGCAGCGCACCAACAGGTGCCGAATCGATGGCGGCGTATCGGCGGGCAAAACGTTCCAGTCGGGGTCGGCGCGGATGACCGCCGCCAAAACATCCGAAGTCGTCTCACCTTCGAATATTTTCTTGCCCGTCAGCATCTCGTAGCAGACGCAACCAAACGCCCATATATCGGCGCGGCGATCCACTTTCTTGCCCTTGGCCTGCTCCGGACTCATGTAGGCGGCCGTGCCCAGGATCATGCCCGCCTGGGTGGCGGCGATGCTGATGGTGGGAGAATTTGAAATGCCGCTCGACGAATCCTCTGCTACAAACGCCTTGGCCAGTCCGAAATCCAAAACCTTCACCGCGCCGTCGGGGGTGATTTTGATATTCGCCGGCTTCAGGTCGCGATGAATGATGCCGCGCTCATGGGCGAATTCCAATGCGTCGGCGATCTGTTTGGCGACGCCGAGCGCCTCATCGAATTGTAGGGCCGCCCCTTGGGGCGGCCTTGTGGCATCATCGGTCAAGGCCGGGGCAAGCCCCGGCCCTACGAGCCGTCGCGCCAACCGTTCGGCCAGGGTCTGACCCTCGACTAACTCCATCACCAGCGCACGCGTTTTGCCGGACTCTTCCAGCCCGTGGATTGTCGCGATGTTGGGGTGATTGAGCGAGGCGAGCACTTGCGCTTCGCGTTCGAAGCGCGCCATGCGCTCCGCATCGTTGGCCATGGCGGCAGGGAGAACCTTCAGTGCCACTTCGCGGTTCAGCTTGGTGTCGCGGGCGCGATACACCTCACCCATCCCGCCGGCGCCGAGTGGGGCGACGATCTCATAAGGACCGAGTTTTGTTCCTGCCGCGAGGGTCATTGTCTATGGCCGAATGCGTTGTTAGATGGATGCCGGCGAGCGTCGGCGAACTTCAGGAACCCGGTCAAAATCGCGATCCACGCTCACCACCGTCTTTAACCCATTCCGCAACATGGTGGCCACATGCACTGAGTCACGCACCGACAGCCTTGGATACCGTCGCAGAAGATCGCGCGCCACCAGCATATCCTCGCGCGTGACCGAAAGTAAGTCAGGAAATAAGGAAGCCAAATGTCCCGCCAATTTCAAGGCGTCTTCTCGACGGCCGTGGCGGGTGAGGACATACAGGATTTCCTGGAGGACTTCGGTATTGACGGTGGCGACCAGCGTTCCATTGGCAACCCGGCGCAAGAGATTTGCGCACGCCTCCTTTTGCGGATGCGGCGCGCCGGCGGCATAGAGGAAAACATTGGTGTCAAGAAAGACGCGCATGGCCGGCCTCGATTTCTTTCTTGGCTCGTTTCCAGCTCAATTTCGGCAGATCCATCTCGAGGATGGCTTCCACAATAGGCGCACGCTCCGGCTCAGGTGTAAGGTAGGCTTCGCGAACGGCAGACCGGATCAATTCCGCCACCGAAGTTTTTCTCTTCCGGGCCTGGGCGCGGAGGCGCCCAAACTCTTCCGGATCCATCAAAAGCTGAGTGCGTCGCGTGGCAGGCATGGGTTCCTCCCTTATGCTCATGCTGATGTGCATCAGTGTATCAAAGCCGGGCCGTTCAATCAAGGCTTCAAAGTGAAAAATCGAAGGACTTCACACACCCTGAGCTTTGGTGGCTAATCGAAGCGCACGGCTTTTGGGGCCTTGGGCGGCTGATAAAAGGCGACCCGCAAATGTCCACAGAAACATGACAAATGACAACGAGATACGGTAGTTCGCCCTGACTACTTGGGCGCCGGCATCCGTTTCAACACCTCGCCCAGCTTTTTGATCTCTTCGCCGTAGCCATTCCAATCGCCCTGGCGCAGAAGTTGTTGAGCGTGTTCGTAGTGCTGGTTGGCCTCGCGGATCAGAGCGGCAAGGTCAGCCTGGGGAGTTGTAGTCGCGCTCAGGCCGCCGGAAGGATTGGCTCCCGGGGTATTGGGGGCGGCCGTCCCGGAGCCGGCTGATTCGACCGTGCCCCCGAAAATCTTGCTGAGTGCGGCGTCGAGAGACGTTTCCATCACCACGTGGTCGGAATAGGAAACAATCACCCGTTGCATCTGGGGCAGGCCGCCACCGGTTTGGGCGGCGAGATAAATGGGCTCCACGTAGAGCACCGAATTCATGACCGGAATTACCAGCAGAGTCCCCCGGATCACGCTCGAACCGTGCTGATCCCACAGGGTGAGCTGCTGTGAGATGGCGGGTTCCTGGTCAATGCGGGCCTCAATTTGCTGGGGCCCGTAAATCAGTTTTTGTTTGGGAAATGTGAAGACCAGGACTTTGCCGTAGTTGGGTTGGTCACACCGGGCGGCCATCCACGCGATCATGTTGTCTTTCCTAGCCGGAGTGAATGGCACCATCAGAATAAACTCTTCCTTTTGGCCCACCTCCGCCAGCTTCATGATGGTGTAGTAGGGGGTCATGGGCTCATTGGTGCCGCGGGCCGCGCTTTGCGCCACCCGCCACAAATCTTCCTTGTTGTAGAACACCCGCGGGTCGGTCATGTGATATTCCGCATACTTGCTGGCCTGAATGGAGAATAAAGCTTCGGGATAGCGGATGTGCGCACGCAAATCCCGGGGCATTGAGTCGAGCGGCTCGAAGATTCCCGGAAAGAGGTTGGCATAAGCCTGGATTAAAGGATCGGTGGGATCGCTGATATAAAAATGGACCTGCCCGGTGTAGGCGTTCACCGTGGCCTTGACGGAATTGCGGATGTAGTTGCCCAAATCTTCGGTGGGCTCGGAGTAGGGATACTGGTCCGAGGTGGTGTAGCCATCCAGCATCCAGTAGAGCGACCCGTCGTCCGAAATCACCATGTAGGGATCGGGGTCATAGGTCAGGAAGGGTGTGAGCCGGTTGGCCCGCTGAAGGATGCGGCGGTAGATCATCAGCCGGCTTTGGTCGGTGATGTCGCTGGAAAACAGGATATTCTTCTCACCGAACTTCAAGGCGAAGAGCAGCCTCCGCCAGAAGCCGCCCACGGGAATACCCCCTGCCCCCTGGTAGTTGGTGTAGACGTCTTCGGAACCGGAGGGATAATCAAATTCCTTGGCCTGGGTTTTCACGAAGCAATAATCGTTGGCCATTTCGCCGTAATAGATCTCCGGGCGGGTGATGCGCAGCGGTACCGTGGAAGCGGGCGGGAGATTCTTGATAAAGAATTCCGGCAAACCTTCGCTGGTGGATTCGTTCACCGGGCTCATGCACAGGCCATAGCCATGGGTGTAGCTCAAGTGCTCGTTGATCCAGCCGCGGCTGGGCAGGCTGGCGGTGTTGAGCTCGCGCGCTGAAAGCGACACCTGGCGATACACGCCGTTGATCATATAGCGATCGTTATCCACGTTTTCAAAATCATAGTAAGTGCGGATTTCCTGGAGCTGGCGGAAGGTGGTCTTCAGGGGGCCGTGGTCCCACAGGCGCACGTTGCGCATGGTGGCGTCATTTTTCTGGATCTCCGACAGGCTCAGGTCTTCCACGGCGGAAAACTCGCGCTCTTCAAAGCGGTCCAGGGCGTAAGCCTGGCGGGTATATTTGATGGCGCTCGCGATGTAAGGCTGCTCTTTTTCGATTTCATTGGGCGCCACCACAAAGCGCTGGATGATCTCCGGATACACTGACCCGCCCACCAGCCACACTGCCGCCAGGGCGATGGTGGAGGCGATGGCGGGCTTCAAGTTGCCGCGCAGCGCCCCGGCCAGGAACATTACGGCGGTGATGACGCAGAGAAAGAGCAGGAGTTTCAGCACTGGCAACGAGGCGGCAATGTCCGTGTAACCCGCGCCGTAAATAATGCCGCGGGCAGAGTAGAGCAGGCCGTACATTGCCAGGCGGCAACGGTAGGCGATCAATAGGAATACTAGCGCGCCCAGCGCCATCAGGTGAGCGCGCGCGGAACTTGAAACCACGGGGCCGCGCGGGGTCACCGTGACTCCGCCTTCCACCAGGTAAAGAAACACGGCGCTCAGCAGGCAAATGACGACCGTAAAGAAAAGGAGATGATAGATATCCCAGATAAAGGGCAGGCGAAAAAGATAAAAGCTCAGGTCCTTGCCGAAAAGCGGGTCCATCTGCCCCATGGGCACCGCTCGTTGCGCCAGTGCGTATTCCAGCCAGTCTCCCGAGGCCCATTCGCCCACGAACAGACCGATCACCATGACACCCACCCAGATCACCCAGCGAAACACGGTGCCGAATTTGTCCAGGGAAGGGAATTCAATCACCTCGTGGTGGACGCGGAAGCCGGAGCGATGCGCCAGGCGGTGCGCGATCAGAAGATTCAAGCCCACTGCCGCCATGAACCCCAGCCCCGCATAACCGCTGAAGGCAATTTGTAATTTCAGTGTGTTGACGTAAATCACGCGAAAGCCTTCCTGGTTGAACCACAACCAGTCCACCAGCAAATCAATGCCATTAGTAAGAATCGGACCAATTACAAGAAGCAGTAGGAAGACGCCCACCAACACGCGCGCTAGCCGTTCAGATTTCATGAGTTTTCTCCGCCGTTATCTTCACACAGGCCGGAAGGCATGTCAAAAAAAGGATAAGGAAAGCAAAATTGAATGGGGAAGATTTTCAGGAGCCTGGGATCAATTAGAAAATGACTAGCGCGGGCACACTGAAGGAAAGTCTACTTGCTGGGGCATTTTTGTTGCGAAGGTTTGGCGCCGTTTTGAATGTTTTCGGCCGACGGGCTTACGAGAAGTGCCGTTTCAGTGTCAGCTAGACAAGCGTGGCTGGTTCCCGAAAGTGCGTAGGAGCGAACGACGAGCCGCTGGCCGGAGGGCACGTTATATAGGCCAAGCAATAACCGAAACTTTATCTGCGACGCCGAAAGCGGGATGGGGAACTGGAGCTCTTCAATGGCAGCGTCGCCCTTCTTCCAAGATATCATCGGAGGCTCGCCGCCAGCGATCGGATGATCGAGGAAGCCGACTACTTTGCCGCTCTCATCGAGCAGGTGCGTGAAACACCAATATTCACGATCGGGAGGCGCAAGGCAAAGCCACCGATATTTGACTCGAAGAATGCTTTCGGATTGCTCGATGGACAAACCTGTCAATTCAATCTGATTATCGAAATTAGCTTCGCAACTGGAAATGGGTTCGATCCCTGTGGGGGTAAATGCGTGCTTCACGATAGACCAGCCAGGCGTCAAGTTTTTGAACACCCGCACATTCCCGCCGTCCGGCAAGGACCAATGTTGGGGAAGCTCTGTGAATTTTCCCCCGCTCTGCACTTCACGAATGAGCGCGCCTTGATACCCGTTGTAAAAAGGCGACTCCGGTTCGCCGCCCTCCTTGTAAATAAAAAAAGACGCGGAGTTAAGCGAACGAAGTAAAGTATCCAAATCGGTGGCGTGGGCAGAAGTCGTTACTTCAAATGGCAGCCGCCCGCGCACGGCCGCAAGCTGAAAATTGTCAGCATTGAAAAATGCTCTGTCTGTGCCCACCATCACGATTTTCTTTTTCCCGGGTTCGAATCTTGTCTGTCGTGAAAGCGTGCTGAGAATATCTTCCAACGGCCACTGCGCACGCTCATACTTCCTTGCCGCGTCCCCAAGGCTCCCAACGCACAGGAAGTGATTGAGGCCCGGTATCCGATCTCCAAATATGAAGAAGGATTTCTGAAGGAGTGAAAGGGCTGGGAATATGAGGACTAGGCAAAGCAATCGGGTTTGCCACTTTGGCAGCGTCCGCAAAACAAAATCAAGAGCGACCGCCAGAACCAGTCCGAAGACGGGCAGAAGTGGCGCCACGTAGCGCAGGTTTTTGTTGCGCCCAAACAGGAAGAGTACGAAGGGCAATCCCCAAAGCAAAAGGATAGCGAGCTGCCTTTTCCCGAGGCCCTGAAAAAAAGGCCAGACCTTTCCGCTGCCTACGATCAGGGTAGCGAGGACTATTGCGAGCAAGACGTAGTAGTACGACGTTCCTGAGCCCGCCAGTTCGGATAAATATGTGTAAATGGCTCTGAATGAGAAAACAGGACCTGTCCCGTAAGTATCCGCGTCCGGGGAAAACCCGGCAAATAAGACCAAGTGAATTGTCTCCTGATAGTTCCTGAAGTACCAGGGCAGCGCGACCAGCACCGGCGGAAATATGAGAGCGGCAAGGGTCTTGATCCGAGGAGTGGCTGGAGTTCCGTCGGGCGAAGCAAGGGGCTTGCTTGATGACAGATATCGAAAGAACACAAACAGGAACAGTGGAAAGACAAACAACGGAAATGTCACCTTGAGCAGCAACCCAAATCCGCACACGAAACTAAACCAGAGCGTCATTCGAAATCGACGCAAATCCTCTGATTCAACAAGGATGCAGATCGCCAGCGAGACTAAGGCGGTCAAGGTGAACTCCACCAGGTACCAGCGCGCCAAACCATACATCAGCGGCATCGTCCCAACTACGTAAGCCGCAATTAGCCCTGCTCTCTTGCCCCAGAACTTCTTTCCCAGCAGATAAACCGATCCAAGCAAAACGGGAACGAATAGGAGATTAACCCCAAAGGCGTATCTCGGATCGCGCCCAAAGATCATGTAAAAGGGGGTGGGGAGAGCGGCAATGAGGGGGGGCCTGTTGGGGATGATTGACAGGAATTTCTTGATGTAGCCCGCCACGCCGCCATCAACCAGGGCGTCGAACATGAGCAGGCTCTTTGCCAAATAAAAGGAGTCGTCCCACCAGGGAGGCTCTCGGTCGAGGACAAACCAGATAACTGTTGTGGCAGTCAGGAAAATTGTCAGTGCGGCGAGAACAATAATTTCCTTGTGCCCTCGCCAGCTAAGGTGCCAACGCTTGGGATGGATCGGCAATGTGCTCATAAATCACAGCGCCTCGACAAAGCTGAACAATGACTGATGCGTGCAGGCGTTCTACTATAGGTGCGTTGAAGTTCGCGATGTCAGGGAAACGCAATAATGGTGTAAATCCTAGGCGCAGGCGCGCTTCGTGAGTCCGCGAATCCTTCAGCGGGGATCGACGAGCTGCGGAATCTTTTCAGACTGGTCCGGAATTGCCCTAGGACCGCTCTGATTTACATTGTGCCCGAAAGGGACGGTAACAGGCGCGACCGCTCGCCCTGTACCTTACGCTCATCGACTGTCAAATGGATTAATGGAGGCGGAACATGCGGTTGCCTGCGATGATCTCACAATGAGGCCATAGCAGGGAGTCGCACGCCAGGTCCAGCCCAACTTTCGTGGAGGCGATTCACGTATTCATCTGCGTGCTCATCGACCCACAAGTCTTTTCCGGAGCCGAGTAAATCCAGCAGGGGATCAGCCTCGCAACTGTTACGAGCGCAATCAGCCGGGCCAGATGAATTTGGCAAGGGAACGTCCCCTACGATTTCAAATCTAAGAATACGATTTGGGAATAAATGCTGGAGGTGGACGAAAATTTAAGTTCGAATCACTTGCTGTCTGTCGGCTCGTCGGTTACCGGGGTTGAGTCCGCCGAGGTCGTCCGGCTGACGACGAACGTGAGCGGGGTCCCGTAGATCAGGATGATGTGTTTTTCGTGTTGGAAGAGATGGTAGACCAGCGCGGTGCCCGCGCCGAGCCCGGCGCCAATGCCCACGTCAGCTCCGATACCAGGGCCACTGCTCGGGTAGCAATTCCCGTAGTAATCGCAACCGCCCTGGCTCATGACGCCTACGGAAAGACCGCCGGCGGCGCCCATCGCACCTACGATGGCGGCGTCCTTAGCCGCAGCTTTCACGCTCTTGCCGCAGCCGCTGATGGTGCCTTCTTCGCTCGGTTTCCCATTGGCCTTGGAGCCCACGGTTGAGTTTTCGCAATTGACATCGTGGGCGTCCTGGAGCGTGCTGGAAAGCGGATAGACCACTTCATCAGGCGTGGTGAGCTTGTCCACCACCAGCCGCATTTCCGCCTTGCGGGTGAATCGCCCGGAGGGTCGGATGAAGGCCACATGCCCGTCCACCGTGCTGTGGGCGGGAACCACCTCTTTGCCATTCACGACGATGGGGTCCGCAAGCTCACCGGTGAAAGGATCGCCGGGCTTGTTGGTCTTGTCGGAAAGGAGGGTTCCGAGCTTGACGCGGAGCGACGTTCCGGCGGGAATAGCCGCCGGCTTGTCGGGGATTTGTGCTAATCCTGGAACTATCAAGGCAACGAAGATGACCGGAATTAATTGAGAAAGCTTGCGAACCATAGTCCTACCCTCCCCGGGGAAATCCCTTCATACTTGCAAGAAACGTCTCAGCCCGTTTGCTCCTGAAAAGTCTTCATGCGAAGCATACTCCTTCAAAGTGGGATTCTCAACTCCTCTTTCGGGTTGTGCGTGGCGACAGGGTTTTAGCGATGATGCCCACCTCCAATCTCCAACTGCGGACCAACCCGGCGCACACCAATGGGTGAAGCCGCCGGCAGGCGCAGACGGACCGAGCGGTTGGATTGATTGCGGCGCCTATGCGTTCCCGATGCGAGCCTCCAGGAATCTCACCTTTACCTTCTCAACGTCGGAACCGGCGAGGGGTTGCTCCAAGTAATCTGCGGCTCCCAAGTTCATAGCTTCCAGGTAGCATGGGATATCCGCGTGTGTGGCGACCACAACCACAGGGGCGCCCGATCCGGTCTCGCTGACGTGCTCCAGCACCGTGCGGCCTTCAAACCCGTGACTTCCCTGGCTCACGATGATGAGGTCGAAATGTTCGCTGTCCAGGCGAATCATGCTTTCATCGTAGGAGTCGCAGGGCAGGACGTCCAAACCGTGTCGCCTCAAAATGCGGGCCTGTTTTAGCAGGTATTGATAGTCTTCATCCACCAGAAGCACTTTCCACTGCCGGGGATCGGGTTGATTTTCTTCGGTCTTCCTTTCTCCTTTTCGATTCTCCATAGGAAACCTCCTCAATTATTTCGCATGAATTTTTCTTCCACTCCGCCTGCCATTTTCGCTTCTTTCCGAGCGCGTATCATTTCCCGAAACACATTGGGTTCCCTGGCCACGGTTCGGCCGAAAACGCGATTCCTCGTGTCCCTCGTCCGCATGGCGGCGGGAGGCAACTCCGGCCGCCGTCCGCCCGACGCGAGCAGGGTGCGCATTCGCCGGCGCGCCCGGTGCAGGTAGGATTTTGATGTGCCCACTTTAACTCCCAGCATTTTGGCGATCTCGACGTGCCGATAACCGTGAACGTCGTGAAGTACCAAGATTCTGCGGAAAACGGAGGGCAATTGGGCCAGGGCCAGATCGAGGTTCATCCGGTCAAGCAGGTGGGCCGGCGGTGCCACCGGATCATTGATTATCCCCGGACTTCCCTGGTTCTCCTGATCCGATTCGGCAGGGCTGTCCAGTGAAAACGTATGAATCGATTTCTTGCGCAAGCGTCCCAAGGCCACGTTAACCACCACCCGATGAAACCAGGTGGAGAAACATGACTCGCCGCGAAATTTATGTATGGTGCGAAACAACTGCAGGAATGAGTCCTGGGTGAGGTCTTCGGCATCCGCGTTGTCCCCCACAATGCGCGCACACCACCAATAAACGCGCCGGCTATACCTTTGGTATAGACGCTCAAAATCGACGGCTTCGGAGCAGGAGGGAAGTTCCGGCGCTCTCGGTACCGCGTGGCCGGGACTTAAAGCACTTGGAATAATATTTTCCACCAATTGAACACCCCCTTGAAGAAATGTTGGGTTAACTCATCGGGACGGATGATTTAGTTGGCGTCCCTGGTTTTGGATTGCTTCGTGTACTTGGGGCAACGCAGGTCCTTCCCGCCAGCTTAGACACCCCCGCGGGCTCTGATTGCGCACCTAGCCCATGAGGATGAAAATCGGGCTGGACCTGATTTAGTTTCGCGGAGGAGAACGAAGGGGGTGGACTGCAAGCGTGCCCGCCAGATTCCTAAAGCCTGATGGTGAAATTGGGAAGGCAGCTCTTGCGGCGGTTGGCCGGCGAGGGTGAGGCGGCGCCAGGTTCCTTCTTAAATCGAGAACTTCATCGCCGCCGTTCTCGCCGGCCTGGCTGGCCCTGACGGTATGCCATGTGGCGTTGCTTCGGCTGATTGATCGTGCGTTGGCTGGAGCGGGCAGAATCGATGCAGCGCAGAAAAACATGACCGCAACGGCGAAGCCCATGCGCCCACGAAACGCAATCACATTCTGGCTTGGTTCGTTCCACGCCTTGAATTGTGCGCCTACATCCGGCAGGGCCATGTTTAATGTTTCCCTCGAGAAAGTTAGACGCACGCTGGCGCGAAAAGGTTTGTTGGAAAGGTCCGGCGTCAAAATTTTTCCGCGAAGGCGAGGAGCAGCCTGCACAGGGAAACTCCATTGAGGAATCGGAGTTCGCGCGCGGGGAATGGGTTGCGCCCCGCGATTTTCGAACAACTGCGCTACAGATCCCGCCGGCCAAAGCGGTGGATGGCGAGGCCCAGGAAGACGGCGATATAAATGACGGCGTAGGCGACCATGGCGGGGCTGGGCACGGACGCGTTGCTGAATGGCGAAAACTGGAGCGAGCCGATGACGGGAGATTGCATTTCAAACTCGGCGCGCCGCCACAGGGATTCACTGGGCATGATCAGGCTGGCCACGATCCCCACCGTCACGGCGCGCGGGCTGTGGGTGAGCGCGCCGGCCTGCTCGATCCACCCCCCGATAAATGCCAGGGCGTGGAAGCCCAATGCCAGCACTCCATTGGTTAAAGTTGAAAACTTTGTACCGAAAAAGAAGGTGAGGGTGAGCAGGAGAACACACTCGATCCACATCAGCCCCATCCCGCGTATAAAATGGTGGGGCGTAACGCCGGTGGCATAATGTGAACTGAGCGCATAGGTGGCCAGAGTGATGCCCCCCACCATCGTGAAGAGATAGACGGAAAGCATACCCATGAATCCCAACCACTTGCCCAGCAGGATTTGCCAGCGGGGTACGGGTTTGGTAGCGATGGCGTGAACGGTGCCGGAAGCGATCTCGCCGGAAAGCGTGTCCACCGAAGTCAACACGGTCATCACCACGGCCAGGCCGTCCACAGCGTAAAGCCCGACCATCAACATGCCATTGACTATCTGGCGCAGCAAAAGCGGATTGGTGGTGGGGGCGCGATCTTTCAATTGAAAAAAGAGGCCGGTGCTGAACAGGGCGATCAGGCCGGCGCCGGCCAGCAGGGCCATCCAAAGGAATTTCTTGCGCGCCGCCTCGCGAAATGTCACGCCTGCCATGACCCAGGCGCCCATCAAAGGCCTCCGTCTTCGCCCACGATCTGAAGAAACAATTCTTCCAGTGACAATTTTCGGGGCGTCACTTCAAACACGTCCGCACCACCGGCCACCAGGTGGCGGACGATTTCCGGTACTACGTCCGCGCCGGGGACGGTTAAGGTGAGGTTTTCGCCCTCGGTCCGAATGCCGGTGGCCCAATGGTCCAGGCCCTGGGTAACTTTAGGAGTGAGAGGGGTGGCTCGCAGGATCACCTGGGTGCTTCCTTGGGCGAAATCTTTCAGGTGATGGGTTTGCAGCACCTCGCCGTGCTTGATAAACGCCACGCGGTCGCAGGTTATTTCCACCTCGCTCAGCAGATGGGAATTGAGAAAAATAGTGGCACCGCGCGCGCGCTGGGATTTGATGATGTCGCGCACCAGGCGGCGACCGATGGGATCGAGGCCGGAGGTGGGCTCGTCGAGAAATATCAGGTCCGGTTCATTGATCAGCGCCTGGGCCAGGCCGATGCGTTGCAGCATGCCCTTGGAGAAATCCTGCAATTTTTTGTCCCGGTGAGGAGTGAGTCCGACCAGATCGAGGAAAGCAGGCACGCGCTGGCGCAGTTGCTCCGGAGACAAGCCGTACAAGCGGCCGTGCAGTCGCAGAAGCTCGGCGGGGGTCAGCCAATCGTAGAAACGGAAGTGCTCGGGAAGAAAACCGATCCGGCGACGAGTCTCAACGTTGCCGGCGGGCGTGCCCAGGACCGTGGCCTGGCCATTGGTGGGCGAAACGAGGCCCACAAACATTTTGATTGAGGTGCTTTTGCCGGCGCCGTTGGGGCCGATGAACCCGAAAACCTCGCCCTGCGGCACTTCCAGAGTCAAATCGCGAACCGCCACCTTGGCGCCGAAATCCTTGCGCAGGTTTCGTGTTTGGATGGCGAGGGATTGGTTCATTGTGTCATTGAATCATTGAGCCATTGAAAGATCACGACCAGAATACACCGGAGATCATGCAACGGAATTCTCAATGATTCAATGTGCCAATGAGGCAATGGATCAATTCAAAGTCTCGGCCAGCGCGACGGCGTTGGACGAATCGCCAAATCCCATCAAGGTGTAAATAAATCCGCCTTTCACCCACATCAGCGTGTAGCCCGCCGGGCGCCGCGATCCAAGCCGCGGCAAATCGATCAACGTGCCGTCAACCCCATCCACAGTTACCGTTTGATAGGAATTCACAAAGCGCGGCAGGGGGAGAACCAGGGTGGATGTCCAGTCAACCGTCTGGCAGAAGTCGTGCGCCTGCTGGGCGCTCATCCCTCCGGCCTGGAGGCCCAGCTCGACGATCTGGCCGAGGTTCAGGTTGGGCGGCACGCTTACGGTAGGGCTGGGGACTTGCGCGACCACCAGGCAATCACTGATGTCCGCGTTCTGGGCGCTGGCCGCAGCCGGACCACCTCCCGAAGATTTTGGTTTCTCGATCGGGCAGTGGCCGTAGCGCGCCACCACCGCAGCCGGAATCTGGACCGCGATGGTTGCGCCATCCAGCGAAGCAGGCAGGATCAGGTCGGAGCGCCCGGCTTCATCCAGTACGGATTGGGCGCGTTCGCGATTAATGGTCATGTGGAATGCCTGCTCGCCCTCCACGGTCAACTGGGGCGGATCGGTGCGGGTGCTGAGCAGCCGAACTTTGTAGCCAGCCTTCTGGCTGGCTTCGTCCTGGGTTGCAACCGCCTGGGACGCGCCGTGAATGGTCACCACCACGTTGTCCGCAATCATCTGGCCCAGCATCTTGCCCGCGGTGGTATCGCCATTGGGCCCGCGAAGCGTATTCAAGTCCACCGGCACCACGGTAATCTTCTCCACCCGGAACATGGCGAGAAATTTCTGCGCCCAAGTGCGCGCGGGTGCAAAGCTCACCAGAATTACAATCGTGGCGGCGAGGGCGGCCGCGCCCCACGCCGGGCGCAATCGTTCGGCGAAGAGCCGGCGAAGGAGCGGGGGAGCGGCCTGCCGGGAGGATCTCTCTCGGGCTTTGAACCGGGCAAAAGCAATTCCCGGATCGCTAAGGGTCCCGCCAGGAGGAGGCACAAGCGCGGAAATCATTCCGCGAACTTCGTCGGCCTGGCGCGCGATGTTCAGCGCGCGTTCGCGGCAACCGGCGCACGCGGCGAGATGGGTATCCGCCTCTTGCGCTTCCGCGGCGTTCAGCTCGCCATCCAGCTTTGCTCTCAAAATTTCATCGGTAGGGCAATTCATAATTCCTCCTAGCTAAGACCCGGAAATTCGGTTTGACGCACGGTGGCGTCCGGACTGCTCAAAGTAGCTTCGGGTGGCCAGGCGATTGGCTGCCGCTTCTTGCTTCTGCCCGAAGGTAATGTCTTTGGAAATCCGCTTCCGCCCGCATCAACATGGTTCCCACGGAGCCGCGGCTCACTCCCAGACATTCCGCGAGTTCGTTATAGGAGAATCCGCTGTGCCGCAGGACCAGAATTTGCGCCTGTGCCGGCTTCAATTCGGCCAGCACCGCGCGGACATTGCGCCTTGTCTCTTCGCGCAGAATCTCATTGAGCGGATCAGCGGCGTTGCTGGCACCGGAAGCAAGCCGGTTGGACGTTTCCTCGTAGTGCCTGCGCTTGGCTCGCGCGCGAAGCTCGTCAATCCCCAGGTTGGCCGCGGTGCGATACAACAAACCGGCTACGTTGCCTTCCGGAGAGGGGAGCAGGGGATGGCGATAAATTTTCCAGAAGGCCTCGTTGGCCAACTCTTCCGCACGGGAGCGATCGCCAATCATTCGAATCAAGACGGAAGCGACCCGTGTGAAATGCTCGAGGAAAAATTGCTCGAAGGCGGAATGGTCCCACTTCGCCACGTCCGTCGTCTTCTCCATTGCGTAATTCGATGCGGCCATCCTGCCCCAGCCTTCTGTTCTTTCACCGATCATCGGCGGCCTCCCCACTTTCATAGGGTATTACGTCCGCCGAAGTGAAATTGTGACACGTTTATTCGCCGGGGAATAGTTGGCGGAGGGATTGGATGGATTCGGCGGCGGGTCGCGCCGGTTCATCTAGTATTTCGATGGGCTCACTGCTACTTGGCCCAGCCTTTCGAGCGTTCCACGGCGCGCTGCCAGCCGCCGTAAAGTTCATCCCGGCGGGCGGCGCTCATGGCGGGGTCAAAGCGGCGCTCGACCTTGAGCTGCGCGGCCAGGTCACGCTCACTTTTCCAGAAGCCCACTGCCAGGCCGGCCAGATAGGCGGCGCCCAGCGCGGTAGATTCCGTGGAGCCGGGGCGCTCGACCGGGGTGCCCAGAATATCCGCCTGGAACTGGCACAGGAAATCGTTTCGAGCCGCGCCTCCATCCACGCGCAGGACTTCGGCGTGAATTCCCGAATCTTTGGCCATGCAGTCCACCACCGCCCGTGTTTGGTAGGCGATAGACTCGAGCGCCGCCCGCACAATGTGGTTGCGGTTGGAGCCGCGAGTGAGGCCCAGGATGGCGCCGCGCGCGTAGGCATCCCAGTGCGGCGCGCCCAGCCCAACAAAGGCGGGAACAAAATAAATTCCGCCCGTATCGGGAACGGCGCGAGCCAGGGCATCGCTCTCCGCCGCGTTCTGGAAAATCTTCAATTCATCGCGTAGCCATTGGACGGCAGCCCCGGCAATAAAGACGCTGCCCTCCAGCGCATACGTGGTGGTGCTATTGCGCTTCCAACCGACGGTTGCGAGCAGTCCCGAATCCGAGTGGGGCACGGACGGTCCGGTGTTCATCAAAAGGAAGCACCCGGTGCCGTAAGTGTTCTTTACGTTGCCCCGGTTCCAGCACTGATGACCGAAGAGGGAAGCTTGCTGGTCTCCCGCCGCGCCGGCAATGGGAAGGTTGCCCCCGAACAGACTCGTCTCGCCCAGCACTTCGCTGGAGGATTGCACCTTGGGGAGTAGGGAGGCGGGAATGCGGAAATAACGCAGGATGTCCTCATCCCACCTCAGCGAGTTGATGTTGAAAAGCAGGGTGCGGGAAGCGTTGGAGACGTCGGTGGCGTGCGTGCGCCCCCCCGTCAACTTCCAGATCAGCCAGGTGTCAATGGTGCCGCAAGCCAGTTCGCCCCGCTCGGCGCGCAGGCGCGCTCCGGGAACGTTTTCCAGCAGCCAGGCAATCTTGGTCCCGGAGAAATAGGCGTCGGTCACCAGACCGGTCTTGGCTTGCAGTGTCCGGTCAAATCCTTCGGCGCGAATCCGGTCGCACATCGCGGCGGTGCGCCGGCACTGCCAGACAATAGCGTGATGAACGGGTTCCCCAGTCTTGCGGTCCCAAATCACTACGGTTTCGCGCTGGTTGGTGATCCCGATGGCGGCAATTTCTTCAGGCCCGGCTTTTGATTGGACCAGGATTTCCCGAGCCACCCCCAGTTGGGAATCCCAGATTTCTTCCGCATCGTGTTCCACCCATCCCGGTTGCGGATAATATTGCTTGAATTCCTGATGGGCGGAGGCGTGAACGTTTCCGTCGTGGTCAAAGAGAATAGCCCGCGAACTCGTGGTGCCCTGGTCTAAGGCCAGAATATATTTTGGCATGATGTTTTCACATTTAGCTTAGATCAGAGACGTATGCAACGGCAAATTGTTTTGCGCGGTCATCTTGAAATGGGAGGATCGCTGCGATGGATCAGGTCAAGACTTGGAGTATTTTCCGTTAGCGAACAAACTCCGCCTTTGAAAAGCGGCGGCCAGCCGCCGCACCCCAGATGTGCGCGTTATCTTGATTGCCCGGGAGTGAAAGCGTAACGGCGAAATTCCTGCCAGATGTGAATTCTGAATTTTGCCAAATCAACTGTCGCGGTTGACGGTTGAAATTGAAGTGTGATAAACGAGTGGGCGGTCAAGGTACATGCTTATGAGCAAATTGAACCGGCCGTTCGATAGTCTGGCACCCGACCGCCGCCGCTTTCTGCGGGCGCTGGGGGCTGCTTCGGCGCTCGGTGCACTTGCCCCCAATTCCTGGGCGGCGGGGTGGCGGCGTTTGCTGCCGGTAGCTGACCCGGCCTCAGGGGAGAAAGTTGCAACAGGCGCGCCGGCCAGCAGCGATCCGATTCTTGCCGGGCGGCCCCTGGTTCGCTATCCCGAAAAAACGGATTTGATCCTGCTCACTTCGCGGCCCCCTCAACTCGAAACCCCGATGAAGTATTTTGACCGCGCCATTACGCCCAACGAAGCGTTTTTCGTTCGGTACCACGTCTTCCCAATTCCAACGAGCGTGGATCTTTCCACCTGGCGGCTGAAGGTGACCGGGCACGTGGACCGGCCGCTCGAATTGTCAATGGACGATTTGCTGTCCAAATTTTCAGTCGCCAAAGTGGTGGCGGTCAACCAATGCTCGGGCAACAGCCGTGGCCGTTCGAACCCGCGGGTGTTTGGCGGGCAGTGGGGCGATGGCGCGATGGGCAACGCCGAATGGGCCGGAGTAGCGTTACGCGACATTCTCGCCATGGCCGGGTTAAAAAAGGGCGCGGTGCAAGTCAGCTTCAATGGCCTGGACGCCCCTGCGGCCCCATCCGTGCCGGATTTGGTCAAGAGTCTCGACGTGGCGCGGATCATGGATGATCCGGACCTGCTGGTGGCGCACCAGATGAACGGGCGGCCGCTGCCCATGCTGAATGGATTTCCGGCGCGGCTGGTGGTGCCGGGTTGGTTCTCGACGTATTGGGTGAAGCACCTTTTTGAAATTGAAGTGCTGGACCACGAATTCGAAGGCTTCTGGATCAAAACCGCCTATCGCGTTCCCGACACGCCTTGCGAGTGTACAGAACCCGGAGCACCTCCAACGCGAACCGTACCCATTAATCGCATGAAAGTGCGGTCGTTTTTTGCGGTTCCTCAAAACGGCGCGCGGGTGGCCGCGGGCCGCCCCATAACTTTGAAGGGGATTGCGTTTGACGGCGGATATGGCATCAGAGAGGTGGAATTTTCAACCGACAACGGCGCGACCTGGAGACGAACGCGACTCGGAGAGGACCTTGGCCGCTATTCATTTCGGGAGTGGTCTGTCGAGTGGACCCCCGCGCATGCGGGCGCCTACCGCTTGATGGTGCGCGCGGTGAATACGGTGGGCGAGTCCCAGGCGAGCACTCCGCTGTGGACCCCCGCCGGGTATTTGCGCAATGTCATCGAGAAGGTGGATATCACTGCCGTCTGACGGAGATTCGGATGAATCGGATGAAATGCGCGGCTGCATGCTCCGTATTGATGGTAATGCTCTCCGGGAAAGCGGGGGGGGCGGACGAAACGCTGAAGTCAATCCAATTGCCGGATGATAACCCCATGGCTACCCTGAAGCCCGGGCCGGGGGTTGAAACCACGCGGGCGCATTGCGCCATCTGCCATTCGACGGACTACATAGTTCGCCAGCCGGGCAGCGATGCCAAGCAATGGGACGCGGAAGTCAAAAAGATGGTGACGGTTTTCGGCGCGCCAATCAGTGATGAGGATGTGAAAGTGATTGCGGATTACCTAACTTCGGCCTACCGACCCCAGGCAACAACAAAAAAAATCCCACCCAAGAAACTTCCAGCCAAACCCGGAAAATCAAAAGGCTCAACGCACTAACAAAAGGAATTGAACCAATGCATGCCCAGCGGGAAGGGAAGCGCGTCAGCTCCGTTTCTTGCCCGGCCGGTATTTCAGGCGATAGTCTTCGAGCTCTTCGGGTGAAATCGTATAGTGCTTCTTGACGGGATCTTCCGCCTTTTCGTCCGCAAGGGCTCTCTGGAGCTTTTGATAGCAGATAGCGGCGGCGTCCTGATAGGGCACGTGCTGGTCCACAAACGCCTGGTTAGAGATGGTCAGGGTAAATTCACGCGCTTCATTTTTCATGTCTACGACCCGGTAAGAGTACTCCCGGCCGCGCGCCTTTAATTGGAACCCAACGTATTGGATAACCATTCGAGTCTCCGATCTGGGTGGGCTAAACTCGGGAGCTCCCATCCGTTGATCGATTAAACTTTCGGATCGCGATTGCAGCGGATGGGAACCATGCCCGGAATCTTACAGCTTGACCACGTTTTCAGCTTGCAGCCCTTTGGGGCCCTGGGTAACGGTGAATTCAACCGACTGACCCTCAGCCAGCGACTTGAAGCCGGAATCCTGAATGGCCGAGTGATGTACGAAAACGTCCGCGCCGGATGCGCGCTGGATAAATCCATAACCTTTGGCGTCATTAAACCACTTTACCTTGCCTTGTTCCTTTTCCATATTCGTGTTGAAATCCTTTTTGGTATTGAAATTTCTTGTTCCGCTCTCGCAACCACTCCCCAAAAACAAAAAAAACCGCAAAACCAATGATTTTGCGGCCTCTTCCCTGGTACTGGGTCACAAAAACTGATCAAGCTATTGATTAATATACACGACATCGAACATTTATACCAGCACTTAATGGCGGATGAACATTAGGAGTGGCCGCCTGTCGTCGCGCTTTCAGGGATCCTCGAGTTTACCTCGGGCCATCATTGAAGCGGCCGCCCTTCTTACGTTGTGATCCAAAGTCTTGTAAGGATATGACCATTGATGGCATAATGACGAGCGTCAAGACGGGTCAAAGTTTTTCGCGGGCTTAAAACTTTCGCCTTCAAACTTGCATCATATTTACCGCCCCCATCAAAGTCCCCTCGTACAGGAAGGGCAGCTCTTGAGATCAGGTTCTACGGAGGAGTAAAGAATAATTATGGCAAACCAGAGTGAAGGCCGTGGCGCAGGCCACGCGATGTTCGGCTTGAATGACCCGGAGCCGCGCCCGGTCGCGCCGCAGGAAGCCCCGCCGGCCGCCCCGGTTGGGGTGCCCGGAGCGCCCCAGTATATTTACGTGCAGGCCCCGCCTCAGCCCGCGGTTGCGCCCGCCGCGAGTGGTGGGAAAGTGATTCCCGTGTTGGTGGGATTGTTGGTGGTTCTCACGGTGATCAATCTTTACCTGGCGTATTCGACGCGACGGCAATTTACTGACCAGTTGTCCCTGCAGAACGACCAATTAAACCTTCTGGCCCGCCGTATGGACACCAGCGAGGCCAAGTACGCGGAATTGAGCAGCCAGTTTCAAGTCAAACTTGGACTGTCGCAGGCGGAGGCTCAGCGCGCCCGCGCACTCGCCGCCCAGATCGAGGAACAACAGAAACAGACCACGCAACAGTTGAATGACGCCATCGCCAAGAAAGCCAGCGCGGAAGAGCTCAACAAACTTCAGTCTGACTCTAACGCAAAGATCGGAGGTCTAACCGGCGACCTGGCCGGAACCAAAAAGGATTTGGAGGACACCAAAAATTCTTTCAATAGCGCGCTGACCGGAACCAAAGGCGAGTTGACCGGTGCCATCGCCCGCACCCACGATGAACTGGTGCAACTGGCCCACCGGACGGACCGCGACTACTTTGAATTCAACGTGCATGGCAAAAAAGGTTCTCAAAAGGTGGGAACCGTGACCATCCAGTTGACCAGGACGAATGTGAAGAAAAACCTGTTCAACGTGAACCTGATGTTTGACGACAAATCCCACCCCCACAAAGATCGCACCACCAACGAGCCGTTGTTGTTCTATGTGCAAGGGGCACCCAGCTCGCTGGAGATGGTGGTCAACAAAATGGGGAAGGATTCCATCAGCGGTTATATCAGCGCCCCCAAAGGATTTTTCGCCAACACGCCCAACGTGCTGGGGGCGCGGCCGGGGGCATAAGTAATGTTGTCGGTAGTCAGGTGAACGGATTGAGCCATCGGGTCATTGATACTTTGCGCCATTGATAGAATGGGTCGGGACATGAATTGAAAAAATTAACCGTTTTTCCGCTTTTTGAATGGCGCAATGGTTAAATGAATCAATCCTTTACCACGGACATCCGACGGTGGGTCACTGACATTTGACCAGCGACAACCGGGCGCTCAAAATTCTCCAGCAAAAAATCATCAATTGTGAGCGATGCCCGGGGCTCATCCATTATTGCCGCAAAGTAGCCCGTGAAAAGCGCCGGATGTATCGCGACCAGGAGTACTGGGGCAAACCAGTTCCCAGTTTCGGCGACCCCAAAGCAGAACTCTTGATTCTCGGATTAGCTCCTGGCGCGCACGGTGCCAATCGCACGGGAAGGATGTTTACTGGCGACCGGTCCGGCGATTTTCTGTTTCGGGCCCTCTTCGAGGCGGGATTTGCCAGCCAACCCGGGTCCCGCCATCGTGCTGACGGGCTCGAACTGCGTGGCTGTTATATTACGGCTGGGCTGCGTTGCGCACCGCCCGCCAATAAACCGAAACCGGCTGAATTGCGCAACTGTCAACCATACCTGGAGCGGGAGTTGGAACTACTGCATCATGTGCGAGCCGTCCTCGCGTTGGGGAAGATTGCGTTTGATACTTACTTGCGCTTGGCATCGAGCGGCTTCACGCTTCGCCATGGCAAATCGCCCGCTGACGGTGGTCGATCGGCGGGGAAATTCCCGCCCCTTTCGGCATTCCATTTTGCTCACGGGGCCAGCTACCCCCTCCCCGCGGGCCTGCCGCGCCTGTTTGCGTCCTATCATCCCAGCCAGCAAAACACCCAAACCAGAAAACTAACACCGCCCATGATGCAAAAAGTTCTTTCGGACATCCGCCGTTACCTCAACCAGGGCGAGTGATTGATGCTTGACTCCGGCCTACTGCCTACTGTTTACTGTCTACTGCCAACTATGAGCATTCCCAGCCCTTCACCTGTGACAGATTTGCTCGATGCGTTTCGCCGCACCAAGGTCATGTTTGCAGCCGTGGCCCTGGGCGTATTTGACGCTCTTGGCGGCGGCCCTTTGAATGCTCCTGCCTTGGCCGAGCGCTTGGATGCCAACCCGGATGGGCTCGAGCGCCTTCTCGACGCTTGCGTGGGCCTTGAATTCTTGAAGAAGGAAAATTCCATATACTCGAACCTTCCCGTCGCTGAGGCTTATTTGCGCCGCGGCAGCCCACAAACGTTAACCGGGTACATTCTTTACTCGAATTACGCTCTTTATGGTTTGTGGGGGCGGCTCGAAGATGCGGTGCATGAGGGCAGCCACCGCTGGACGCAGGTGTTTCGCGTCGAGGGGCCGATTTTCGATCACTTTTTCCGAACCGAGGAAAACAAGCGCGAATTCTTGCGGGGTATGCACGGCTTTGGCCTGATGAGTTCGCCGCCAGTGGTAGCGGCGTTTGACCTGAGCCGGTTTCGCCGACTGGTGGACCTGGGAGGGGCCACGGGCCACCTGGCCTCAGCCGCGTGCGAGCTCTATCCCCAGATGCAGGCGGCCATTTTCGATTTGTCCCCGGCCATCGAATTCACACGTGAATTTATGGCCGGCTCGCCCTTGCTGGGACGACTCGAGCTCATCCCGGGAGATTTTTTCCGCGACCCGCTTCCCGAGGGGGATTTATATGCTCTCGGGCGCATCCTGCACGACTGGTCAGAAGAGAAGATTTGCAAACTTTTGGCCAAGATCTATGCCAAGTTGCCGAGCGGTGGCGGGCTTCTGATTGCGGAAAAACTTTTGAACGAGCAAAAGACCGGTCCCTTGCCGGCGCTATTGCAATCACTCAATATGCTGGTATGTACAGAAGGAAAGGAGCGCACCTTGGAGGAGTACGCGGCGCTTCTGCGCGCAGCCGGGTTTGCCGAAGTCGAAGGCCGCATGACCGGCGCGGCCGTGGACGCCGTCCTGGCCCTCAAGGCGTAAAACCTTGCTGCACCCCGAGCCCACGTGCCTCGAACGCACGCGCCCATCTCCCCAGTCCTCACGGAAGTGTGTAAGCCACCAGGGAGTCGCTTTGCGGTTCTTCCGTGATTTTGGAGTGGCCGCCCGCGGCAATCACCACAAACTGCTTTCCCTTCGGACTTAACTGGTAGGTCATCGGTGTGGCGTGGCCGCTGGCGGGAAGCTGCGCTTTCCACAGCTCCTTCCCGGTTTCAACGTCGAAGGCGCGCAAGAACGGGTCCAGGGTACCGGCGGTAAATACCAGTCCGCCCGCAGTCACTATGGGACCGCCCAGGCTGAGGGTTCCGGGCGGGACGCCGGGCTTGCCGGGTGCAAATGAGCCCAGTGGAACCTGCCAGCGAATTTTTCCTTCCATCATGTCCATGGCGGTCAGCATGCCCCAAGGTGGCGGACTGCACGGCAAGTGGGCTTCCGGCGAAAGGAGAGGACGTCGGAACATTCCGTAAGGTGTTCCGGTTTGCGGGGAATATTCGCCGGGCTCGGACCGGTTCCCGGGATTTTCATACTGGCCGCGCGGGATCAGCTTCACTTTGAAGATCAAATTATTAGTGTTCACCACCAGCAGATTGTTCAGCGGATCGAACGCGGAACCACTCCAGTTCATGCCGCCGACATTTCCGGGAATGGCCAGCGAGCCCTTCAGGCTGGGCGGAGTGAAGATGCCTTCATTGCGCAGCCCCTGGATCCAACCGCGGCAGGCTTCGCGGTCTTCGGATGTAATTCCCCACGCCTCATCCGACGAAATTTTTTGTGGCGACAGCGCCGGCAGACCCACGGAAAACGGCTGGGTGGGCGAGGTCAATTCGCCGGGCACGTCGCTTTGGGGGACCGCGCGCTCCTCGACCGGAAAAACGGGCGCGCCTGTGTCTCGATTGAGAACATAAAGGAATCCCGTCTTGTTGCCTTGGATCACCACGGGCACATCCATGCCGTGGTGTCGCAGCGTGGTGAGGAGCGGGGGCGACGCCGTGTCGTAGTCCCATAGATTGTGATGAACCAGTTGGAACGCCCAGACCACTCTTCCGGTTTTCGCGCGCAACGCCACCACCGAGTCCGCCCACTTATCGTCCCCCGGCCGCAGCCCTCCGAAGTAGTCGGGACTTGCGCTGCCGGTGGGAACGAAGACGAGATCGCGCTTCGGATCCACTGACATGATCGTCCAGGCATTGGCGGCGCCAGACCGCCATTCCTTCGCGGCTCCATGGGCGCCCGATTTTGTTGGGTTGGGCGGAACCGGATCCCAACTCCATCGCAGGGCGCCCGTGCGTGCGTCAAAGGCCCGCACCACGCCGCCGGGCATGTCCGCGCGGCCGTTATCATCAATGGCCGAACCTACCACCACCAGATCGTCAATCACGGCGGGTGGTGAGGTCATGTGGTAATCGCCAGGGCGCAAGGCGGGAACGTTGCGCAGACTGACCTGGCCGTTATTTCCGAAATCGCCGCACGGCTTGCCCGTGGCAGCGTCGATTGCGATCAAGCGCGCGTCAATGGTGGATTCAAATATCCGCCGGTGACACGGTTTTTCTTCCGACCGGGCGGGATCGAGCCAGGTGGCCGCACCTCGATTGATGAGCCCGTCGCCGGATTGCCATGTCATGTCGATCTTGGGATCATAGGCCCAGCGCTGCGCTCCGGTTACAGGGTCGAGGGCGATCACGCGACTGAAGGGTGAGGTGACGTACAGCGTGCCGTCCACTAGAATTGGTGTGCTCTCAAACCCGCTCCGGCGCCGGCCGTGGCTGCCGTCTGAAATGTCGCCGGTGTGGAACGTCCAGGCGACCCTCAATTTCCCGACGTTTTCTTTGTTGATCTGAGTCAGCGGGGAGAAGCGCATCCCGCCGGCATCATGCCCGTAATAAGGCCAGTCATCCGTCAGGTTTGTTGGCGCGTTTTGAGCCAGGGCGGGCTGGCAAAGGCAAAGTACAATGGCCAGAGACAAGCTAATGAAGGTTAACGGATAAAGGTTAAAGGTAAACGGCTGAAATGCAGTCCCTCGTGCGGCGCTGCTAAACGACCTCCTTGGTTCTTGCATAACTCCATCCTCCCAACCAGAAATTTTGTCTAACCCTTCAGCTTTTACCCTTTAACCTTTTTTTCAGTCCATCCACGCCCCGCCGTTCACTTCCACGGTCTCTCCCGTCATGTAACGTGACGCGGGCGAGGCGAGAAAGACTATGACATCTGCGATTTCTTCCGAAGTCCCCGCCCGCCCCATGGGGATTCCCAAAATATATTTCTGAAAAAGCTCGGGCGGGCTGTAACGCTCGTGATAAGGCGTTGCGATGACGCCCGGGGCGATGGCGTTGACGCGAATCCCGTGCGGCGCGAGTTCCTTGGCCAGACCTTTGTTGTAAGTCAGCAAACCGCCTTTGGCCGCCGCGTAAGCCGCTGCCCCGGGCCCGCCACCGTTGCGGCCGGCAATCGAGGTGACGTTCACAATGCACCCGCTTTTGCGCGCCGCCATCTCCTCCCAAACCGCTTTGACGCAAAGGAAAGCACTCTTCAGGTTCAGCGCCATGATTTGATCCCAATATTCTTCCGTCATGTCGGGGAGCGAACGGCGCGCCAGCAAGTCTCCCGCATTGTTGACCAAAATATTAATTCGTCCCCACTGTTTTCGGACCGCGGCGGCCATGGCCTGAACGTCGGCAGATGAAGTCACATCAGCACGAATCGCCAGCGCCTCGCCACCTGCTTTGCGGATCGCCTCGACCGTTTGATCGGCCCCGGAACGATTCTTCAAATAGTTTACGCCCACCTGTGCTCCTTCGCGCGCCAGCGCCTCCGCGGTGGACCGCCCGATCCCGCTGGACGCGCCCGTAACCAGTGCCACTTGATCTTTTAGAACCATCATGACCTCCGATTCGATATATGAATTGAGTTTTTCCCCGCCCCACATAATGCCTGATAGACGGGCACGAAGGAAAGAAAAAGGAGGTAACGATTCGGAAATTTTCATTTCACCGACACCCAATTATTCGACAAGTTTCTGGAGGGGAAGGCTAAATCCCGGAAAGAGAGGAGAGGCGAGCAGACCGTGAGCATCGAGCGTTGCTGCGAGTTCCAGGCTTCCTTTTTGGTGCCGGTAAACCTCTGCCGCGGGGCCTTCAGGGTCGATGATCCAATATTCCTCAACGCCGAAGCGCGCGTACAGTTTAAGTTTTATGGTCCGGTCGATCTTCGCCGTGCCAGGTGATAATACTTCGACCACCAGGTCCGGCGAGCCTTGAACATTCTTGTCGGTCAGCACCGAAGAGCGGGCCTTGGAGACATAAAGAACGTCAGGCTCAACGACATCGAACTGGGAAAACACTACGTCAAAGGGTGAAACAAAAACCAGGCCTATTTGATTATCTTCCACGAAAGCGGAGAGGTAGCGTGTTAGGCGTGTAACGATGATCTGATGAAGGAAGTTGGGTGCAGGCGTCACAAAAAGCTCTCCCTCGATGATCTCATAGCGTTTCCCGTCGCTAGGCAGGAGGCAGTAGTCGTCGTAAGTAAGTCGAATGTCAACCGCCATAATCGGATTATATCATGACGCGCGCCCCGAAATCTGAGCCGCCTGTGCACGGTACAAATCCACCTACCCATCTTATTTTCTTGGCAACCCCACCTGATTTTTGATATTCATAATTATCTTGGGCTGATGTCGAAGGTCCCGGAGCATCAGCGCATTCTTCAGTTGACGATTGCCAGTAGCAATCCGACGAAGGTGACTCTGCGATGACGGGACCCGAATCCCCGACCGGAGGAGAACTCGGATGATTGAAGTCAGCAACCTGACCAAACGCTACGGACCCACGCTGGCGGTATCCGACGTTAATTTCGTGGTGCAGCAGGGCGAGGTGCTCGGCTTTCTCGGACCCAACGGCGCCGGCAAGACCACCACCATGCGCGTAATCACCGGCTATCTCCCGGCCAGCGAGGGCAGCGTCCGCGTGGCAGGGTTTGACGTTCAGGAGCATCCCCTGGAGGCCAAGCGACACACCGGATACCTTCCTGAAAATCCTCCCGTGTATCCAGACATGACCGTGCGGGAATATCTTTCCTTTGTGGCGCGCATCAAGGGGGTGGCCGGCCGGGACGTGAAGAAGCGCGTCGACGAGGTAGGCGAAAAATGTTCGGTCTCCGACGTTCGGGACCGGCAGATTGGAAAACTCTCCAAAGGCTACCGCCAGCGTGTGGGCCTGGCGCAGGCGCTGATCCATAATCCTGACGTTCTCGTTCTCGATGAGCCCACGGCGGGACTGGACCCCAAACAGATTATCGAGACCCGCGAGCTGATCAAAGGCTTGGCGGGCCAACATACGGTTGTTCTGAGCACGCACATTCTGCCCGAAGTGTCAAAAACCTGCCAGCGGGTGGTGGTGATTAATGCGGGCAAGATTGTAGCGATGGGAACGCCGGACGAGTTAACCCGCCGATTGACGGGCTTTGAGACGGTGCTGATCACAGTGGAAGGCCCGGCGGCGGAAATTATGGACAAGCTCATGCGCGTAGCCGGCGTGAATATCGTGGAACCGCGGGAAGCGAACGGGCAGTTGGTTACCCTCGAGGTTCACGCTGAAAAAGGGCGCGACGTGCGGGCCGAGCTGGCGCGCAGTGTGGTGGAATCGCAGTGGAAGTTGCTCGAGCTCACCACCAGCGGCATGAGCCTGGAGGATATCTTCTTGAAACTCACCACCAAGGATTCGAGCGAGGCTGAAGAAAATCAGAAATCGGAAGGTAGTCATCAGGAAGTGGTGGCCAAGGTCGACCTTGCGTTGGACCAGGGTGTGGATGAGGAGAAGCGATAGCGGATATTTATTCAAATTTTGCACATTGATTTTCTTCTGATTTTTGAATTCTGATTTCTGTTTCTGCACTGAGGTGCAATTATGCGCAACATTCTTTCCATCGCAGGCAAAGAGCTTCGCTCTTATTTTCATTCGCCCATCGCCTATCTGGTGATGAGCGTGTACTCCCTGCTCTGCGGCTTTTTCTTTTATAACCAAACCGGCTTCGTGGCCTCCCAGATGCTTCGCATGCAGATGATGGGCGGGGCGGGCGCGCCACCTCTCAGCCTGAATGACTTTATCGTCCGACCGCTGGTGGAAGGCGTTCTCACCATCGTCTTGTTGTTGTTGCTGCCGCTGGTCACCATGCGCCTCTACGCCGAGGAAAAGCGCTCCGGCACCATCGAACTGCTGCTCACCTCGCCTTTGACGGACATGGAAATTATTCTGGGTAAATTTCTCGGCGCTCTCGCTCTGTTCAGCGTGCTGGTGATCCTGACTTTTGCCTATATCAGCGTCCTCTTCATTTACGGCAATCCGAATTTCAAGCCGGTGTTGGTAACCGCCCTCGGGCTTTTTCTTTACGGGGCAGGGTTGCTGGCTCTCGGGATGTGGATTTCCACTTTCACCAAGAATCAAATCATCGCCGGCACGGTGTCCCTGGTCGCTTTCCTCCTGATTTATGTGCTCGATTGGCCCGAATCATATTCCACCGGCACGGTGGCGCAGGTGATGGCTTATATGGCGTTTTCAAAACATCTCGATAATTTTGCCAAAGGCGTCATCGATCTCACCGATGTGGTTTACTACCTTTCGGTGATATCGCTTGGAATTTTTATGACGGCAAGATCGGTGGATGCTTTGAAGGGAAAGAACTGACTGAAGGCAGAAGGCAGAAGGCAGAAGGCAGAAGGCAGAAGGCAGAAGGCAGAAGGCAGAAGGCAGAAGGCAGAAGGCAGAAGGCAGAAGGCAGAAGGCAGAAGGCAGAAGGCAGAAGGCAGAAGGCAGAAGGCAGAAGGCATAAGGCA
>DASYZE010000065.1:0-4771 GCA_035946625.1 Terriglobia bacterium
TGGACTTCCAGACGCCTCCGGCCACGGCGCCAAAATAATAGGTGTTGGGATCGCCGGGCACGCCGGCAACGGCCAGCACACGCCCGCCCCGGAAAGGCCCGATCAGCCGCCACTTCATGCCCTTGAAGGTGTTGTCTTTGGGCGCTTTTTCTGCTTTCCCTTCCTCACCGTGAAGCATGACGCCGGTGAGTATCGTAACAAGAGCTGCGAGCAGGAAAACGCGGGCGGGCAAGCGCCTCAATGGAAACATTGGAAAACCTCCGGTGAATTTGAAAGCGCCGTATGGTATCGCGGTGGAAGGGGAAAGGTAAAACGATTTCTTGTGTGGGCCAAAAGATGAAAACGCGGTTGAATGGCTGGTTTGAGCGGGCTTGATTGCTGGCTATCTTGCGCCTGCGCCCACAACCGGGTTCTTCAATTCAGCCGCGTCCGCCATCCTGGGGACCGCCGACCTGGGAAAGGCCAATTCGGTTTCGGAATTTCCCGCGAGCAGCGTCTTAATTTCCTGCTCGAACACGGAGGGGTCTGTGGTGCCCACATGTTTTGCATAGATGCGCCCGTCACGCCCCACAAGGAAAGTAGTTGGAATTCCAATAATCCCGCCGAAGAGCTGGTCCAAATCCTCTGAGTCCAAGCCGACGGCATAGTTCATCTTGAATTCTTTGTAAAAGTCCCGAACGGGCTGGGGGCCGGAATCCAGTGAGATCCCCACAATGACGAACCCTTCATCGCGATAGCGGTCCTGAAGTTGAACAAACGCGGGGATTTCCACGCGACAAGGGCCGCAGTCGGTGGCCCAAAAATCGATCATCAACACTTTGCCCCGGTAATCCGCCAGGCGAATGGTTTCGCCGTTTATATCTTTCAAAGTGAAATCCGGGGCCAAAGGATGCTTTCCGCCGGCGGCCATGCGCGCATTAAGGGGCTGGGGTGAGGCCAGGGGAGCAATCCAGAAATGATTTGCCAGATACAATCCCAATCCTACTCCGAGGGCAATCCCGGCAATGACGAAGATTCCACCTTTATTCACAGATTGGTTCGCCCCTATCAAAATCGGCTTTCAACTCTCGGCCGAAAACCGCATTAGACGGTATTTTTCGTTATCTTGTCCACTTGATCTTTGGCCATCTTCCGGCTTACACCGCAGCCCGGGTCCTTATGGCGGCACTCCAGTACGCTCATGTTGCAGCCGCAGGTGCATTGCTTTTTGTTGAGATCAGCTTTTACTCTCACAATCTGGGCAGGGGTGAGCGCCGAGATGTTTACGCCCGGCACATCTGAATTATTTTCCGCCTTCACTTCCTCGGGCGTTTTCACCTCGATGTCGTCTTCAGACCTTTGGATGGCGGGCTTGAAATCCGCCACTTCCGTTCCCGGCTGGGCGGCGAGGAGTGTCTTGATCTCCGCCTCAAAAACCGAGATGTCCGTTGTGCCGGTGTGTTTGGCATAGATGCGTCCGTCCCGGCCGATCAGAAAAGTGGTGGGCAGGCCCAGGATCCCGCCGTAGAGCTGGTCCACGTCGTCACTGGCCAGTCCCACGGGATAGTTCATCTTGAATTGTTTGTAAAAATCCTTGACCTCTTGCGGAGCATCCGACCCTTCGTCCTTGGAAATGCCAATGATTTCCAAGCCCTGGTCGCGGTAGCGATTTTCCAGCTCCACAAATCCCGGAATTTCGATTCGGCATGGCCCGCACCATGTGGCCCAGAAATCCACCACCAACACTTTACCCTTGTATTGATCCAGGCTGATCTTTTCCCCACTGATGGTGGTCAATGAAAACTCGGGAGCTATGGGATGATTGCCTGCGGCAGCGATACCTTTGGCCTGCGCCTGGCGCACAAGGACCGGCGCGATCCACAGCTTGTTTACGAAAAATAGCCCGAGCACGAGGGCCAGAGCCGCCAACACGCCGATGAGCGTCTTTGCCTTGTTCATTTAATTGATCTCCGAAATGAAAAGCGTTTGCTCCGTCCCATCCCAAGCACGCCCGCCTGCCGGCGTTTTCCCAACCGCGGCCCCACTGCTTATCCCCGAGCGCGTTTGGTTTGCAAAGGCACCGCGCCTTCCCGAGTCTCGCGGGCGCGGCCGCCCAGCTTCCACGCCATGGCCGCCGCCCCCACCAATGCTATTATAGCGATAAATTGAGACGTGGAGAGGAGATGATTAAAAACAAAGCCCCGGTCCTCGTCTCCGCGCAGGAATTCGATCAAGAAGCGCGCCACGCCGTATAGGGCAAGGTAGATGACAAAAATCTGGCCGTCATATTTCTTTTTTCCAAACCGCCAAAGCAAAATTCCGAATATCAAAAAAGTGGCGAGCGATTCAATAATTTGCGTCGGGTAAATGCGAACGTTTAACGGAACGCCGGTAAATTCGTGGCTGATCGGATTGGTAAAGACTACTCCCAGAAATGACTGCGTGGGCTTGCCGTAATCGCATCCGGCGGCGAAGCATCCCAAACGCCCAACACTCTGCGCCAGGGCGATCCCGGGCACGTAGACGTCAAAAACCTTCAGCAGAGGCAGACGGTGAACCTTGATGTACCATATCGCAAAGAAGGTGGCCGCCGCGAAGCCTCCATAAAACACCCCCGCAGCCTGAAGAGTGTTCCAACTGAAAACCGCGCTCAAACTTCCAAAGCTTTCCCAATCGGTCAAAATCAGAAGCAGCTTCGAGCCCAGCAGCCCCACGATCAGAAGCCAGGTGCTGAAATCAAGCAACTGGGTCGCGTCCAGTCCCTCGCGGCGGCCCAGGCGAATCACGGTGTATATTGCCGCGATAAGCGCAAGGGCAAAGAGCGTCCCGTAAGTCGGGAGTCGAAGCCAGCCGAGATCTATCAAAATGGGATGCATAAAAAAAAGGTTAAAAGGTCAAGGTTAAAGGGTAAAAACTACAGATTGTGCTCTGCTTTTAACCTTCGCCCTTCTTCCTCTATCAACCTTATATACTTAACCCTTTAACTTCTAGCCTTCTTTTTAAAGCGTAAACCGGTTCAAGAACGTCAAATATCCCGAAAGCACGGTGAACTTGTTGAATGCAATCAAGACTCCGATGGAGATCAGCAGAACTCCTGACAGCACTTCCACCACTTGCAAATGCCTGCGAAACTTACCGTAAAATCTCAGGAACTGGCTGAGGCCCAGGCCGGTGAGCAAGAAAGGAATGGCCAGGCCCGCCGAATAAATCGCCAGCAAAAACATGCCGGCGAAGACGGTATCCTTGGTGGCGGCAAGTCCCAGAATGCTGGCCAAAATCGGACCTATGCAGGGCGTCCACCCGAAGGCAAACGCAAATCCCAGAATGAAGGATCCCACCATTCCCCGCTTGGGAGCCCCGGTTGAAATTCGCGCGTCGCGATAGAGAAAGGGGATTTTCACCAGGCCAGTTAGGTGGAGTCCAAATACAATGATAATCACTCCGGCCACGATTTCAAAAGGCCGGCGCTCGGTCGAAAGAAAAGTCCCCACCCAGGTTGCCGAGGCGCCGAGCGCAATAAAGACGGTGGAAAACCCCACCACAAAAGCAATGGAGTTGGAAAAGATCCTCGCAACCGCCCCGCTGCTCCCTCCCGCGCGCAGCTCCTCAATCGACTCGCCCGACAGCATTGAAACGTAGCCCGGAACGAGCGGAAGCACGCAGGGCGACAGGAAAGAAACCACGCCCGCCAGAAACGCAATGGGAAGACTGATCTCGGTCATCGCGGGATCATCCTTTGTCGGATTGGTTTTTTGCCGGCCATCCTACCCACCATTGGATGCACGGAAAGGGCGCGTCGTCACCCGGCCGGCAGTTCATCGAGGCGAGCCGCGCAGTTAGGGTAAGTTAACTGGTGTCACTTAACCCTTCAAGTGTATCATAGCGCGCCGCCCTTTGGCCGTTCCCGATTTTGGAGGGTCGTTCCCGCGCCGGCTGGAAGGGCCTTTGTCCGGGCCAAAGTCCGGCCCTACATTTAATCTGCGGAGAAGATATTGCTTCGCGCCATCATCTTTGATTTTGACGGAATCATCGTGAACAGCGAGCCGCTGATTATGAAGCTTACCCAGCAAATGGCTGAGCAAGTGGGTTATCGCCTCACGGAAGCGGAGTACTACCACAAATATCTTGCTCTCGACGACCGGGGCATTGCTGAGCAGCTTCTTCTCAGCCAGGGGCAGTCTGTGAATCCAGCGCGACGCGACGAATTGGTGACGTGGAAAGCGCGCGCATACATGGATGCGATTCGTGACGGCTTGCCCTCATTCCCCGACGCCATCGAATTCGTTCGCATAATGGCGGCGCAGTTTCCCCTCGCCATCGCCAGCGGAAGCTTGCGGGCGGAGATCGAACACCTGCTGGGGAAAAACGGCTTGCGCGAGTATTTTAAGTTGCTGGTAACGGCCGACGACGTGGCCCATTCAAAACCGGACCCCGAAGTATTTATCAAAACGCTCTCGCGACTCGGGCAAATGGTCTTTAATCCGAATGACGGCCACGCGACCCTCCAGGCTGCTGAATGTCTGGTGATTGAAGACGCTGCCGCGGGCGTTGATGCCGCGCACGCCGCGGGCATGAAATGCTTGGCGCTTGCCCACAGCCTTCCCCGGGATGTGATCGGTCATGCGGATTGGACCTACGATAATTTTACCGAAGTAGACTTTGAAAAAATACTCTCTGACTTCCTGAAATAGCGTTCGGGCTCAGCGTCGCTCCCCGGAGCTGCAAACGACTTTAAAGGGAAAGTTCTGGGTCTTAATCACCCCCTCACCCCCGGCCCCTCTCCCCCAAGGGG
>DASYZE010000066.1:0-103840 GCA_035946625.1 Terriglobia bacterium
GTGCTGATGCCGAATCATTGGCATGCGCTCATCTATCCTGCCTATCCGCTCACCATTTCCAAAGTCTTGCACGACACCAAAAAGATTGCAACGCTGCGCCTTCACGCGGCGCGCCATACCCACGGCCCGTTTTGGCAACACGAATTTTGGGACCGCTTTGTGCGCCACGACCGGGAGTTTCGACAGCGCTTGGATTATATGCACCAGAACCCCGTCCAAGCAGGACTGGTGAAACGTCCGGAGGAATGGCTGTGGTCCAGCTACAATAATTTTGCCTTGGACAGGACCACGGCGGCCGTCTGTCCGATTCAGATTGATTACGTCCACCTGCCCGAATCGTATCGAGGATAGGAAAACCCCACGGTCAGCAATTCACTGACCGTGGCTACCATTGACCGGGACTACCCGCTCCGGCGGCCGCCACCAGCATGGCACACGTCACAGGCCGGGCGCCGCCCAGCCCTACGACTGCATCGGTGCCGCCATCACGCCCTGGAGGCCGTTGGCCCCGGCCCGGCGAGTAATAAGCACGCTGCCAACTTGGCCGGCCATTGAATTCGGAGGCGGTCGGGTGTATGTTATCGGCGGTCGAATGTCGAGCGAGAAACAAGCGCTGCCCCGATGGATGCTTCAACGGCCCAACGTTTATACCCACATTCGATACCTGGAGAAAATGCAATGCTGAAACGTCTGACTATTTGTACATGCGTCCTGGCTTTTTCGTTGTCAGCGGCCTCGCTGGCCGCGGCGCAGGACTCGAGCGAGAATGTGTGCCAGGGTGATCCCAACCATTGGACGCAGCTCTATGACGGCAAGGACTTGAAGGGCTGGAAGCACGTGGGGCCGGGCTACATGACGGCGGAATCCGACGGGTTGATTCATACCCACGGCGGCATGGGCCTACTCTACTGGACGGGGGGCAAAATCGGCAATTGCGTGATCCACGTGGTCTACCGGATGCGCGATGAGAATGACAACTCCGGGGTGTTCATCCGCATTCCCCTGGAACCGCGCGAGGAATGGATGCCGGTACACTATGGCTACGAGGTGCAGATCGACAACCATCCGGAAAAAGGGGGCGAAGACGAGTACCACTCGACCGGCATGTTGTATTCGCTCACCAAGCCGCTGGCCCAGGCTTGGAAGCCGGGACCGGAATGGAACACCATGGAGATTACCCTGGACGGGCCGCGCACCATCGTGAACCTGAACGGAGTGAAGGTGGTGGATTTCAAGGAAGGCGATCCGGTTCCGGCGCGCAAATTCAGCTTCGAGCCCCAGCGCGGGCTGCGCCCGAATTTCGGCTACATCGGGCTGCAAAACCACAGCAACAACGACATCGTTTTCTTCAAAGAAGTGGCCATCAAGCCGCTGAAGAAGTGAGCCTGCGTCCAAGCGCAGGCCATCCCGGTCCAGCCCAGCCCCAGGCACGGAGGATCCTGCCACGAAAACAAAACCTTCCCGCCGTCGGTTGATGGCGATCCTCGCGCTCTGCTTCACCGATTTGATGGCCAGTCCCGCGACTGCGGGATAACCGGATACACGGTTTCGCAGATCACATGCCGGTGACCGGGAAGAAAGACCCATGCAGGCAAATAAAAGTGAGGCAGTGCTCGCGCCCGGCCCAATGCGCGCGCCAGCAGCACGAAATCGGGCTCGGTCAATTTCGCGCACCGGAGGTGCAGATGGATCTGCGGCTTGGCCGCGCTGCTTTGCGGAAAGCCTGCGGCTTTCCGGAGACGGGGGCCAAATTCGAACTGGTCAGGCCGCGAGGCTGATCCTCGCGGCCTGAAGTGAGGGGGAAGGACTGGTTCCCGGAAAGGCATAGCCTTTCCGCAAAGCGGGGTGGCGGAGCCGCAACTGCTCGCGGGGTCAGCAAGAACAAAGGTCAGGAAGAACAATGGTCAGAGAGCGCAGAGTCTGTGACATTGAGACTCTGCGGTTTTTCCATATTATTGGGCGCATAATGCCCGCGAAATCCAGGCTACGGCGTCTGGTTCTATCGGATCGGGATACTCGGGTTGCCACTCAGGACGGTGAGCGAAAATCGAACCGTTCCTTCATCACCGGGCATTTGATGCTCCCGGGTGAGGAACGCGCCAGAATTTGAGTTAGAAGATGTGGAAGAGCCATCAGAATCTGAAAAGCACGGACTTTGTGCGCGTATGGCGACCCCGTATGGCAGTGCCGGCATTGGGTTGCCCTGCCATCACTGGAAATTATCCGGGATGAACTCAGGGAGAAGGTGAGCTAATGACCCCGCACCGGACAAGGTCTTACCGAGTGGCAGAGTCGTAGTCCAGAATCTTTACCGCGAAAAGATACGCGCCGTCATTGGAATCTGGTGTTTCCACGCGTACGACTTCGCCCTTACAACCCACTTCGAGCCCGGCCCTTCCTGCGATTGAAGCGGGGAGAGAGTAGCTCATTTGTATAGGGGTGTGAACATCCATGGCTTGGTCGGCGCGAAAGAGGACGCCCCCGGAACTGATATTCGCCGCGACCCCCTGGCACCAATCGGTCTGTTCGGCCCGGCGAAAATTCAAAAGCATTTCGAGTGGGACGCGCTCACCGTGGCGAGTCTGGCGGTGCTTATGTTTGAAAAGCCGCCTTAATGATTTTATCAAAGATCCTCCTCTGGAACGTAATTGGAAGCTGGTCAGGCTCCTAATCTGCTCCGATTTCGCGGTAACCACTCGTAATCGAAGTTCGGGGATTCCTACCGGTCGTGGAGAGCCTCAGGCCGGGGGCAGTGCCCCGCGGGCTCGCCTTAAGCCGACGAGCAACCCTCACCGCAGCCGTGCTGGGACCGGCTGGAGGGAAGAGAATGAGGTGAAGACAATGAAGAGATCAGGGATGGAGATGGTGGTCAATGGCAACATCCTCGGCCGCAAGCTCACCACGCAAAAGATGTGGCCTATTTTCCGACTCTCATCTCCACTCCCCGTTTCTCATAACAAATTTCTTCAGACGTTCCAGACGCCTTTTTGCCCCATCTACTGAACGCAAGTTGTACACACTGCTGGCGCGATGGTAAAGGTGATAACCTGGGTGGCAGTCGCACCGGTGGAATCTCTCACGGTGACGGAGGGGGAAAACGTTCCGACCTCTGTCGGCGTTCCGGTGACCTGGCCGTTAGATAACAACGTCAAGCCCATGGGAAGATCCTGCTGAGCGCCTGGGACCCAAGTCCAGGTATAGGAAGCAATGCCGCCGGTGGCCTGAAGTGCCATGGCCTGGTAAGGCGACCCGGCCGTTCCGTTCGGGAGAAAAGAACCAGCCTTTATCGCCAGCGGAGATACCACCGAGGTTGAATAATTGGAGGTGGCCGAGTGCGACGCCGAGTCATTCACCTGAGCGGTAAACGAATAAGAGCCGGCCGTAGTGGGCATTCCGGAAATCACTCCGGCACTCGAGAGCGTCAGGCCGGCAGGCAGCGCCCCGCTGCTTACGGTCCATTGGTAAGGCGAGGTCCCACCTGCAGCGATCAGGGTCGTGATGTAAGATGTATTCACAGTTCCGCCTGGAACAGAAGTCGTGGAGATGGCAATCGGAGGTGCCGCCACCGAGGTCGAATAAGTGTAGGAGGCCGAGTGCGACGCCGAGTCATTCACTTGAGCGGTAAACGAATAAGAGCCGCTCGCGCTCGGAGTTCCGGAAATCACTCCACCCGTAGAGAGCGTCAAGCCGGTAGGCAGCGCGCCGCTGCTCACCGACCACGAATAAGGCGAGGTCCCGCCTGACGCCGCCAGAGTCGCGCTGTAGGCTGTTGCCGCGGCTCCGCTTGGAACAGCAGTCGTCGAGATGGTAAGCGGAGCGGGCGCCCCAGGCGCAATCGAGGTCGAATAAGGGTTGGTGGCCGAGTGCCCCGCCGAGTCTCTCAGCAGGACTGCAAACGAATAAGAACCGCTCGTGGTTGGAGTTCCGGAAATCACTCCGGTACTCGAGAGCGTAAGACCGGCAGGCAGCGTCCCGCCGCTCAAGGCCCAACTGTAGGGCGAGGTCCCACCTGACGCCTGCAGAGTCGCACTGTAAGGTGTCCCCGTCGTGCCGCCGGGAATTGAAGTGGTGGAAAACCCGAAGGAACCAGTGCCCTGATATATCTGAAACGCCACGAAATTTGATCTGAGCCCCGAGTCTACCACTCCGACTCCAACAGTCCCCGGAGCGGCAAGGCACGTAATCGGAATCGTGGCCGCCAACAGCGTGGAGTTCTCATATGTCGTCATTACTCCGGCGCAGTTGCCGAAGATCACGGACGACCTAGTGGTGAAGTTGGCTCCACCGACGTACATGGTGAAGGATCCACTCCCAGTGCCAGCGGGACCACTATTGGGCCGGATGCCGCTGACCGTTGGGCTGATGGCGAAAGCCTGCGACGCCATACCCAAAACCATGGCCAGACATGCGATGCACAACCTGAATCGTGACATAACTCCTCCTCCTGAGACCGAATGGGGGCCGGATACTTCTGCGCTCCCGCGGACGATCTCTTCTATTCGGTTTTGAATCAGGGTCAGCCCTTTCCTTGCCCCTACTAGGTTAAGCGTAAACGGCGGATGAAAAACCGCAAGAGCGGAAAAAATGTTTGGTCAAGGCAGCCGGGGGCGTGGTAGTGGCGTCATTTGCAAAACGCGGCTGCTCCCCAGTCCAGTCATTCCCGCGAAAGCGGGAATCCACTTCGCAAGCCATGGGGAACCCGCCGTCAACGGGACTGGATTCCCGCTTTCGCGGGACTGACGGAAGCTCACATGGGATACGGTTCCAAATGCCACCACTACCGAGGGCGCGAACAATTCTAATCCAGACGTTGAAAAAAATTAATCAAAATGATTTAGAATTAAACTGTTAATCTGCTCACAAGGAGCAAAAACCACCGAGGGGATTCCATGGCAGGGCCGTCCCCAAGCGAAGTGTCGCAACTTCTGCGAGCTTGGAACGAAGGAGACGAGAGCGCGCTGCAGAAGCTCATGCCCATCGTGTACGACGAGCTGCACCGCATGGCACGTCAGTACATGGCGCGCGAATCGCCCGGCCACACACTTCAGACCACGGCGCTGGTGAATGAGGCCTATCTGCGTCTGGTGGATGCCGCGCACACCAATTTTCAAAATCGAATACATTTTTTTGCCGTGTGCGCCCAGGCAATGCGCCGGATTCTGGCGGATTGGGCGCGGTCCCGCCAAGCGTTGAAGCGAGGCGGGGAGATGCAGCCGCTCCGGTTGGACGAGGCTTTAGACGCGGGAGACGTGCCCGGCGTCGACTTCGCCGCTTTGGATGAGGCGCTGAACAATTTAGCGAAAGTGGATCCGCGCAAGAGCCAGGTGGTGGAACTGCACTTTTTCGGCGGTCTCAATATGGAGGAAACGGCTGAGGTCATGAAGGTGTCGAGCGACACGGTGCAGCGCGACTGGAAGATGGCCAAGAGTTGGCTGCGCTGCGAGCTGAGCGGAGAGAAGTGGGATGGAGCCTGAGCGTTGGCAGAAAATCGAGGGCTTGTGTTATGCGGCGCTGAAGGAGGAAAAGAGCCGGAGGGCTGCCTTCCTGGAACGAGCCTGCGGGGGGGATGAAGCCCTGCGGCGGGCGGTAGAATCGCTGCTGGCGCAACACGAAAAGGACGATGATTTTCTGGAAGCGCCGGCCATGGAGGTGGCGGCCAAAGGCCTGGCCCAGGAACAGGCCCGCCGGGCTGATGCGGCGTTGCCGAGTCCTCTCGTCGCCGCCACGCTGGAGACTTCCGGATTGGCCTCGGCCGTTCCCTCTGCCAGCCTTGCTGCCGGCCTGACGCCAGTAGATCCAAAATCCTTGGGGCCCTATCGGCTGCTTCAAAAGCTCGGCGAAGGCGGCATGGGACAGGTGTGGCTGGCGGAGCAGAGTGCGCCGGTGCGGCGGCAAGTGGCATTGAAACTCATCAAGGTCGGTATGTACGACGATGGGGTGCTCAAGCGGTTCCAGTCCGAGCGGCAATCGCTGGCCATCATGGACCATCCCTCGATCGCCAAGGTGTTTGACGCCGGCTCGACCCCCGACGGCCAGCCCTACTTCGTGATGGAGTACGTGGCGGGTGTCCCCATCACCGAATATTGCGATCAAAAACGGCTGAGCATCCGGGAACGGCTGGAGCTGTTCATCAAGGTGTGCGAGGGGGTGCAGCACGCGCACCTAAAGGCCATCATTCATCGTGACCTGAAGCCGGCGAACATCCTGGTGGCTGACGTGGATGGCAAGCCCGTGCCTCGTATCATTGACTTCGGACTGGCGAAAGCAGCCACGCCGCAGACTGACGATGAAACGATATTGACACGGGTCGGAACTTTTGTGGGCACGCCGGGATACATGAGCCCGGAGCAAGCGGACGCCAGTGTGCAGGACGTGGACACGCGCACGGATGTGTACTCGCTGGGCGTGGTGCTCTACGTCCTGATGACCGGCTCAATGCCGTTTGACCCCAAGAAAGGGGTGCACGAAGTGCTGCGGCAAGTGCGCGAAGATGAACCGCCGCGGCCCAGCACGAAGATCGGGATGGAGAAGAAGTTGTCCTCGGGCAGCGCCCAAAAACGAGGAGTGGAGCCGAGGCAGCTCGAAAAATTGCTTCACGGTGATTTGGATTGGATCACCATGAAGGCGCTTGAAAAAGACCGGACCCGGCGCTACGGAACGCCCTCCGACCTGGCCGCCGACCTGGCGCGATATCTCAATCATGAGCCGGTGGTGGCGCGGCCGGCCAGCGCCGGATATCGCCTGCAAAAATACGCGCGCCGTCACCGTATCGCCGTGGTTGCGGCCACAGGGCTGGTGATGATGCTCGGAGCCTTCGTGGTAATGCAGGGCGTCCAGTTGCGCCGCACCAAGCTCGAACGCGACCGCGCCAACCGTGAGCGGGACCGCGCCACCCGCATCACAGACTTTATGACGGGCATGTTCAATGTGTCGGACCCGAGCGAAGCGCGCGGCAATACCATTACCGCGCGCGAAATCCTCGACAAAGCCTCAAAGGACATTGGCAGTGGCCTCGCGAAAGATCCGGAAGCTCAGGCGCAAATGATGCAGGTCATGGGGAACGTATACAGCAGCCTCGGACTCTATGCCCGTGCTCAGCCACTCTTGGAGCGCTCCGTCGATATTCGCCAGAGGGTCCTCGGGCCGGATAATCCGGACACACTTTCTTCAAGGATCGATCTCGCTGGGACCTTGTGGCGGGAGGGCCGCTATTCCGAATCGGAGAAGTTGGGCCGGGACACGCTCGAGACCTCCCGCCGTGTTCTGGGACCGGAGCATCCGGACACGCTGAATTCAATGAATATCCTGGAGCTTGACCTGGATGACTCGGGCCGCTACGCCGAAGCTGAGAAGTTGGAACGAGAAACGCTCGAAATCCAACGCCGTGTCCTGGGGCCGGAGGATGGGGACACTATAAATACAAAGAACAACTTGGCAAATACTTTGTGGCACGAAGGCCGCTTCGCCGAAGCGGAGAAGTTAAATCGGGAAGCGCTCGACAACCGCCGCCGTGTCCTGGGGCCGGAGAATCCGGACACCCTAAATTCGATGAACAACCTGGCGCTTTGTCTGTTGGATTTAGGCCAGTACGCCGAAGCGGAGAAGTTACGTCGGCAAACACTCGACATCCAGCGCCGCGTCTTGGGGCCGGAGCACCCGGACACACTAAAGTCCATGATGAACTTGGCGTCTCTTTTGTCGAGAGAAGGACACTACGCCGAAGCGGAGAAGTTGGATCGGGAAACATTGGACGTCAAGCGCCGTGTCCTGGGGCCTGAGCATCCGGATACGCAAAATTCGATGCGGAACTTGGCGTTTGATATGGCCGGCGAAGGTCGCTACACAGAAGCCGGGAAGCTGCTGCAAGCTTCGCTCGACATCAAGCGCCGCGTCCTGGGACCGGATAATCCGTCAACGGCTGCTACCGTTTACAACCTCGGATGCATCGCGGCGCGCCGGGGAAATCGCACAGAGGCACTCTCGTTCTTGCGACAAGCGATTGACCACGGGCTGTCTCCATCCGGCGAGCAGGGCATGGAAAAGGACGACGATCTCAAGTCGCTGCACGGCGACTCGCGCTTCGTTTCTCTTGTCGCCTACGCCAAGGAACGCGCCGCGGCAGCCCAAAAGCCAAAATAGCCATGAAACACCCCAAAGCTCGGCCATCGCCAAATTCCGGGCTCGCCACTTTGCACACTCGCTGATCGCAGAAGCGAACGACGGCGCGCTGTTCAATAATTTCCGATGAGCAGCGAAATCATTTTGCCTGAAAATTACACTCGCAAGAGCATCACCGACAAGGGGACATGCCCCGGAGAATTTAACAGTAACATGCTGATAGTAAATGGCTTAATAGATTGGAGTCGGGAGGTCGGATTATCCGGGCAGGTTGAAAACACGCAGCCTATTGATTTCTTTGTAGCTCACGATACGCAAGAATTTCACGATGCAGGCTTTTCACACACGTAATACACACACGGTTTTTCATCCCTTTTTCTTCGCTACGCTGCTCTTTTGGGCCGCGAAAATGGCTCCACCTATGAAAGCTAAAATGCTGTGCTTGATTCGTTCAACTTCCTCTCATTTCGAAATAGGTTTTCCATAAGCGCACCCACGGTACTTCGCGATGGAAAAGCAGTCCCGACTGCACCGTTCATGGTGCGTTGATAGCGATGACAGAATCCTCCTCCACGGTACTATCCTCAGTTAAGCCGCTTTCAGGGTTGCCATTGTCCTCTTGGGTTTACCCTAACATCGCATTGCGTGAAATCGATCCTAGAGATAAAATCGGGCCACATGTTGGGGCTGGCAGCCGGGGCAAAACTCGGACCTTACGAGATACTCTCGCCGCTGGGCGCGGGCGGGATGGGCGAGGTGTATCAAGCACGCGACACCCGCTTGGGGCGAGACGTGGCGGTAAAGGTTCTCGCAAAACATCTCATCTCTTCTCCTGACTTCCGCCAGCGCTTTGAGCGCGAGGCGCGAACCCTCTCCTCACTTCAGCACCCGCACATCTGCGTGCTCCACGATATCGGTCACGACGAAGTAGCCGGCGAATTCCTGGTAATGGAGTTCCTGGAAGGCGAGACGGTGGCTGAGCGCCTGAAGCGCGGCAAGCTGCCGCTTCAGGAGTTGCTGAAGATCGGCATGGGGATCGCCGACGCCTTGGACAAGGCTCATCGCAAGGGCCTGACGCACCGCGACCTCAAGCCGGCCAACATCATGTTAACCAAAAGCGGTTCGAAGCTGATGGACTTTGGTCTGGCGAAACCAGCGCCCTTGGGTGCGGTGGGCGGCACGGGCTTGGCCCCCTTGCTCTCTGCCGCGATGACCGCCGATGGGCCGAGCCCCGCGAGCCCTATCACTTCGGCGGGCTCGATTATCGGAACGATTCAGTACATGAGCCCCGAGCAGATCGAAGGCAAAGAGGCGGACGCGCGCTCGGACATTTTTGCGTTCGGCGCGACGCTTTATGAGATGGCGACGGGCGCGCGGGCCTTTCCGGGGAAGAGCCAAATCAGTGTAGCCTCGGCGATTCTGGAAAAAGATCCGGAGCCGATCTCGAAAACGCAGCCGCTGGCCCCGGCGTCGCTCGACCACGTCATCGCGCAATGCCTGGCCAAGAATCCCGAGGATCGTTTTCAAAGCGCGCAGGACGTGGGCCTGGAACTGAAATGGATTGCCGAGAGCGCAACTCGGGGCTTTAGCCAAGAAGATACCAACCTCAAGGGCGGCGCTGCGGTCGCAGGTCATAGACCCGCACTACAGCGCGCGCTGCCCTGGGCGGTGGCGGGGATATTGTTCATCGTGGGGATTATTGGCACGGCGGCGTATTTTCGGCTTGAACGTGCGCCCGCGCGAGCGATTTTTGCACAGATTCCGCCACCTGCCAACACAAAGTTTGTTTTCAATTCGATAAATGCTTCAAATGGCGAACTTTCTCCGGACGGGAGTCGGTTGTTATTCCTGGCGAGCGGTGTGGAGGGCGTGGAGCGCCTCTGGGTTCTAGCGCTCGACTCCACCGCGGCGCAGCCGCTGGTAGGAACGGAACACGCCTTTACGCCATTCTGGTCGCCCGACAGCAAGTACGTCGGCTTTTTTGCCGATGGCAAGCTCAAGAAGATTGATATCGGGGGCGGAGCGCCGGTGGACATCTGCGACGCGTCGTGGGGACGCGGAGGAACATGGGCGACGGATGGCACTATCCTTTTCGCGCCCAATATTAATTCGCCCATCGAGCGTGTTTCCGCAGGCGGCGGCACGCCCGTGGCCATTACGACGCTCAATTCGACCAGCGGTCAGACGAGCCATCGGTGGCCGGAGTTTCTCCCCGACGGGCAGCACTTCATTTTCTTTTCCAACTCCACGACGAGGGATCACGCTGGCACCTACGTTGCGTCGGTCAAGGGCGGCGAGCCGAAACTTATCCTGAAAGGAAACTCAAACGCCATTTATGCCCAAGGATTTCTCCTATTCGTGGACAGCGGGAATTTGATGGCCCAGCAGTTTGATTTGAACCAACTCCAACTGAGGGGCGATCCGGTGGAAATCCAAGGCAAAGTGGGAACACTGGACGTCGCTGATCGTTCGCTAATCACGGCTTCTGCGACCGGGGTGTTGGCCTATTGGTCGATTTCCGGTGGGACCGGTAGTTTCCAGCTCAAATGGTTCGACCGGGCTGGGAAGCAGGTGGGCGCCTCCGGGACTCCAACGACCCTCACTTTCTCTCCGCGGCTCTCACGCGATGGGAAGCGCCTGGCCTTCCAAGTTTCGCGGGTTGGCGGTTACGACATTTGGATCACCGACCTCGCAAGAGACACACGCACGCGACTCACTTTCAATCCGGCGACGAACACGTCTCCTGTTTGGTCGCCGGATGGGATCGAGATCGCATTCTCATCGAATCGAAGCGGAATTAATCAGATCTTTGTGAAGTCTTCGAATGGGACAGAGGCGGCGAGACGATTGCTCAATGACGACGCCGCTGACGATCCGGAATCATGGTCAGCGGACGGCCGGTACCTCGCGTTCCAGCGCACGGACCCGCAGCGGAAATTCGGCAGGAACCTCTGGATTCTTCCGTTGTTCGGCGATCGGAAGCCATATCCGTTCATCGAAAGCTCATTCGACCAGCTCTACGCCGAGTTTTCGCCCGACGTCAAATGGCTTGCCTACACGTCTGACGAAACGGGTCGGCCGGAAGTCTACATCGCGCCTTTTCCCAAGGCGAATGGCAAATGGGAGGTCTCAACGCAAGGCGGTGTTGTTCCGACCTGGCGCCGGGACGGGAAGGAATTGTATTACCTTTCCCTCGACCAAAAACTGATGGCCGTGGACATCCGGGAAAACAACAATTCCGTCGAGATAGGAAGCCCACATGTTCTGTTCCAAACGAATCCTCCGCCTTTGGTCCTTCGATCGTACGACAGTGCGGCGGACAGCAGCAAGTTCATCGTCGTGACGCAGTCGCTCAATGCAAGCAGCGTCCCGGTTACGCTGGTCATCAACTGGCCCGCACTGCTTGAAAAGAAATGATGCTCACTGAGGGAACAAAACTCGGGCCATACGAAATCCTCTCGCCGCTCGGCGCGGGCGGCATGGGCGAGGCGCATCACGCGGGATAGCAAGCTCAGTCGCGATATGGCGTTGAAGGTCGCCGCCATTTCACAGCAATCAAACTAAATTAATCAGAGTTGTCCCCGGATTCTTGTATATAGCCAGGGTGTCATTCACGCAGGCTTGCCGAATGGACACCTTGCTTCGGACGATATGAGTTTCCTGCTTTGGACATGTCTCCTGCGGGGGCCAGCGGCACCCTTAGTAGGTGAGATGTCAAACCGATTCACGAAAAGTGCGCTAAGGTCAGTCTTGGGTCAATATAAGTCGTTGATAATACAATAGATTTTGGAGGCGACGGGAGTCGGATTGTTCGGGCATCTTGAAAACACGCAACTTGTTGATTTTTTGTAGCTCACGATAGGTAGGAATCTCACGATCCAGGCTTTTTACACAAATAATACACACACGGATTTTCATCGTTTTTTCTTCGCCGAACTGGATCCGTGCGCTGGTGCAGTTTTCGGGGGGCAGGTCAGGCAAGGCGAGCGTGACCGGATATTGCATTCGATTTAAAGCTCTAAAGGATATAAACATCGATACGCTTGAAGCGGCAATACGATATGGGCTTGCAGCCCTGAATGAAAAAGGCAAGCAGTTATCGATGTAAGGCGCTCCAGTATACGACCCCTACAGCCCTGATCCGCGCCACAAAGCCATTCTCTATAAAACGGGTCTCCCGCAATAGTTGTGCGGCTCTCTGTCAGCACTCCGTGCTTTTCTCTGTTTGCCGTTGCCCATTGCGGAAGTATCACCGGCTACTCGGAAAGTGGCGGACTCTAGTAGTGGAGCTGGGTGTCACGAGGCCGCGAACTTCCTTTAATGGCCTAGTTTAAGCGAAAAAACAATGAGGATGGTGGAGGCGGGGGGAGTCGAACCCCCGTCCGAAAAGCTTTGGGATTAGAAGCCTACATGCTTATCACGTTCGCTTATTGCATTCGCCGGCGGCCCTCAGGAACGGGCAATAACGAACCACCGACTAGCCTGTTTTCCCGCCGAAGCGGGATCTCGTTCGGAATTTTCAGGCGGCGAACCCCGAACCAGCCCGCGTGAATGACATTTCTTTCCGCCCGGCGGGCCGGACGGAGGAAACGCGCCACCTAATTAGGCAGCGAGAGCATACTGCGCATTGTTGGCAGTTATGTTGTTCCACGCCGATTACGGGTGGTGTGGCCCCCGGCATGCCTCCCAATCTCAACTGCTTCCGTCGAAACCGGTACGCCCCCTTATGATTTAACTTACATCTTTCAGGTTACGCCCTGCTGCCGAGGGTGTCAAGGATGGCCGCGGAATAGATGGCGGAAGTTGCTTGGTGACGCGTTTTGATGTGGCGCCCCCGTACAGGGCGGCAGGTGCCGGTCCCGCGAAATGGGGGACTAGGTCTACATAAATCAGAATGCGCCACCACCCATATTCCAAAACCATATTCCAAAATCAGTTGACACTTCCCCCACTGCCTGTACCATAATGTGCTATTCAAAACCGAGTAGAGGAGCACGAACTTGGGGGAAACGACACCCAATCCAATCGAAGCCCTGGTGAACGAAGCGCGCGAGCGGCTGAACCAGGAGATCAGCGCGCAGGCGGCGCAACTGGAAAGCATGGAAAAGTCTTTCCAGGAACTGCGCGAGCGCCAGAATAAAGCTCAAGAAGAGATCGAGCGCCAGCTCGAGGAATTCCGTGATCGTCGTAAAAAACTCCAGGAAGAAATCGAAAGTCAGCTCAATCAACTGGCAGGGCCGTCGATGCAGGAATTGCGCGACCAGCACAAGAAGCTGGAGGAGACGGTGGGGCAGCAGCTCGACCAGTTGGGGAAATTTCAGCCGCCCCCGCCGCCCGTGGTCGCGGCGCCGTTGGACAAGCTGCTGAATTCGGTTCGCAACCTGATTACGGCCACGTTGCCCGAGCAGGTGATGGATGTTTTGACCGAGGAAGCCGAGCAGATGGGTGTGCGCGCGGCGGTGTTTGATGTGCGCGGCAAATCCGCCTGGGGATCCTCGGCGCGCGGATTCGGCACGGCCCTCTCGGAAAAAGTTTTCCGCGGGGTGGTGGTGCCGTTGAATCAGGACAATCCCTTTCGTCAAGCCTACGAGACGGGCGGGCACGTGGACGCCACCGCCGACGCTTTCCGAAAAAACCGCAATATCCTGGACAAGCTCAAGCCGGTCAAGGGGGACACCATCCTGCTTCAGCCTATCCGCTCCGCCGGGTCTGTTTCCATGATCCTTTACACGGATACGGGCGGAAGGGAAGCGCCCCTTCCGGTGGACGCCATCAAGATACTTTCCGAGTTTGCCGGAGCGCAGCTTGACCGTTTGATGGCTTTGAGTGGCGGCGGGGGCGAAGAAACTTCAGAAATAGTGGAAGAGGATGAGGCGGCTCCAGCCGGGCCGGAACAGGAAGAGGAAATTGCGGCTGAGCCGGAACCCGCACCCGCGCCGGTAATCGAGGCGCCCGCTCCGCCCGCACCAGAACCGGCAACTGCCGAGGTTGTGGCCAGCCCTCCTCCCGCGGCGGAGAGCGAGCCTCTGCCTCCACCGGCTCCGGACACGCCTCCCGCCGCGACCGAAGCCGCCCCGGCGCCGGTGGCCGCCGAGCCCGCTGCGCTCAGTGAAGAGGAGCAGAAATTCCAGAAGGACGCCAAGCGATTTGCCAAACTGCTGGTCTCTGAGATCGACCTCTATAACAAAACCAAAGTGGCGGACGGCCGGAAGAATAAGGACCTCTACAAGCGGTTGAAATCCGATATCGAGCGCAGCCGGCTGACCTTCCAAAAACGGTTCTCAAAACCGGTGGGACCTCCGGTTGATTTCTTCCACGAGGAACTGATTCGAACCCTTGCCAACAATGACTCGTCCATCATGGGGCCGGAATACCCCGGTCCATCCGCGTGAGATTCCCAATTAAAACTTTTGCGGGCTTGGGGGCGGCGCTGTTGCTGGCGGCGGGGGCGGAGGCGCGCGCGCCGGCGCAGAAGGCGGGCGACGCGCCCGCGCAGCGCCTGAATCAGTTGGTGGCGGGGGCGCAGGAAAAGCGCGGGTGGCCCGCGCTCAGGCGGTTTGCGGATTCCGCTTCCACCACTGACTTGCGAGGCCAAAGTTATTTTGCGCTGGGCTATCGTGAATTCGAAGGGAATGAATTCAGCGCCGCCACCGATGACCTGAAATTGGCTGCGGCCACCCAGTTCCCTCTGGCCGACTACGCTGAGTATTACGCCGCTCTTTCCGCGTTGGCGGAAAAGCAAGCGCCAGCAGCGGTGGACATTTTGGACGGCTTTATTTTCCGCCATCCTGAAAGCGTCCTGCGCCTTGACGCCCTGGCGCTTTTCGGCGAGGCCTTGATTGCCGCCGGGCAGCCCGCCCGCGCGGTGGAAGCCTTGAGAGGTCAACCTCTGGTGCGGCAGCGGCCTGGCCTGGAATATTTGCTGGCCCGCGCCGAACTGAGTGCGGGAAAGTTGGGCGACGCGGCACGTAGTTTCCAGGACGTTTACTGCACGTTTCCCACCACGGCGCAAGCGCGGGCAGCGGGGGAAGAATTGGTGAAGCTGCGCGCGCGCATGGGAGCGGAATATCCGGCGATGAGCGAGGAATTGGAAACCACGCGCGCCGAATCGCTGCTCCATCATTTGCGCTACCGGGAATCGCTGAAGGATCTAACCGCTCTTCTCAAGGAGAGTCCTACGGGCGCCCTCGCTCCGAAATGGAAGGTAGACCGCGCCTGGTGCCTGCTTCACTTGAAGGAAATAACCGCGGCGCTCGACCAGCTTCAATCCAGCTTCCCGAACAATCCGGGCGCGGATGCGGAGCGCATGGAAGCGCTGGTGGAAGCCTACGCCCAGCACGACAACGTGGAGTCCATGGATTTGATGTTGGACCAGCTCCACAAGCTCTACCCCCAATCGCCCGCATATGCTTCGGCGCTCGATGTGGCGGGCAATCATCTGGTGCGGAAGGGAGACTGGCAGGGCGCGGCCCGGTATTACTCCCCGCTGGCGCAATTGTTTCCCGATACTTCGCCCGGCCAGGAGGCTACCTGGCGCGTGGCCTGGAATTATTATTTGCAGAAGGAGACCGCCAAAGCGCGGCAGGCGTTTGTGGATCATGCCACCCGCTATCCCACCTCGCCACACGTGCCGGGGGATTTCTACTGGCTGGGCCGGTTGGCCGAAGCGGAAAGCGGATGGACCGAGGCCCGCGCATTTTACAGCCTGGTGCAGACCCGGTGGGCGCAGACCTATTACGCCCAGGCGGCGAGCCGGCGATTGGCGGGCCTGCAATCCCGCGTGACAAGTCAGGGAGGAGGAGAGCAGACGAATTCACTGGCCAATGACCTGGCGCAGAAAATTCCACCGCCTCCGTCCCCCGCAGATACTTGTGCGCCCACCCAGCCTCTGCCTGCTTTGCGTCCATTCTCGATGCTCGCCTCCATGGGCCTGGATGACCTTGCCCTGCAATATCTCAGGACCCTGGTGCGCGAGCGTCCAGCCTCATCCGCGCTCTTTATATCGTTGAGCGAGTTTGAGGCGCAAAAGGGCCAATATAATCCCTCCGTGCTGGACGCGGCGAGGGCCGTCCCCCTCTTTTACGATTACCCCCTCTCCGAGTTACCGAAGGAAACCTGGATTCTTCTCTATCCCACTGAATACTGGACGGTGGTGGAGCAGGAAGCCCGCGCTCACTCCGTGGATCCCTACCTGGTGATGGCCCTCATCCGGCAGGAGTCGGCGTTTGATCCGGGGGCGCGGTCGCGGGCCAACGCGCGCGGCTTGATGCAGATCCTTCCGGGCACGGCGAGAACACGCAAGGGCGGGCGGGGGCAGAGCGCGGGGCGGCTCTATAACGCTAGTTATAATATTAAGATAGGAACCGATTATTTGCAGCACCTTCTGGAATTGAATCACGGGGTTTACGAGCAGGCAATGGCCGCCTACCATGCGGGTGAAGAGCGGGTGAGCCAATGGGTGAGCGCGCGCGCCTTCAGCGATCCCGATGAATTTCTGGAGACCATTCCTATTCCGGCCACCCGGGTTTATGTGGAGAAAGTGGTGCGCGACGCCGTCATTTACCGGAAGTTGATGGAAGGAACTGGGGAATTTAGAAAGTGCGGTTGACAGTTAACAGTCAACAGTTGACAGTTAAGAATCATTGACCGGAAATTGTCAGCCACAATGAAGGCATGTTTAACGACCGTTCAGAAAGGGAATATTATGCAACACTTTAAGGACCTCAAGGTTTGGCAGCGGAGCCACGTATTGGTGTTGGAGCTTTATAAGCTCACAGCAAAGTTTCCAGCAGACGAGCGATTCGGTTTGGTTTCGCAGCTGCGTCGGGCCGCAGCCTCGGTCCCAACCAACATAGCCGAAGGGGCGAAAAGGCGCGGGCAGCAAGACTTCGCTCGATTCCTCAACATCGCTGAAGGTTCCCTCGCGGAGACGGAATATCTGGTCTTGCTTAGCCGCGACTTGGGCTATTTATCGCCAGCTGTGGCGGAGGCCCCGTTGGTTGAGACGGCAGAAATTTCACGAATGTTGAATGCGCTAAGGTCCAAGGTTGACCGGGGATCTTAGACTGTTAACTGTCAACTGTCGACTATTAACTCTCCTCATGGCTCTACCGATCTCCAACAAGGCCCAACAGTTCACCGAATCGGTGATTCGGGAAATGACCCGGTTGGCGATGGAACACAACGCGGTCAATCTGGCGCAGGGATTTCCGGACTTTCCCGCGCCGGGCGAAGTGAAGGAGGCGGCCGTTCGCGCCATCCGCAATGACGTGAATCAGTATGCCATCACCTGGGGGGCGCGCGAATTTCGGCGGGCGATTGCCGAACGATTCGAGAGTGATTCGGGCCTGGCCATCGATCCGGAGAGGGAGATCACGGTGTGTTGCGGCTCCACCGAAGCGATGATCGCTTCCTTGCTGGCGGTGGTAAATCCGGGCGAAGAAGTGGTGGTGTTTGAACCCTTCTACGAAAATTACGGGCCGGACGCCGTCATCTGCGGCGCGGTTCCACGCTACGTCAAACTCCATCCGCCCGACTGGAGGTTTGACCGGGAGGAACTGGCGGCCGCCTTCACGGAACGGACTCGAGCCTGCATCCTCAACACGCCCAACAACCCTACCGGCAAGGTCTTTACCGGGGATGAGCTTGAATTCATCGCGGCGCAGGCGAGGCGCACCAACGCTTACGTCCTGACCGACGAAATATATCAGTACCTGGTGTACGACGGGGCCCGGCATATCTCGATGGCCACGCTGCCGGATATGAGGGAGCGGACCATCACCATCAACGGCATGTCCAAGACCTATAGCGTGACGGGATGGCGGGTGGGCTACGCCATCGCGCCGGAGGCGGTCTCAGCCGCCATCCGCAAGATGCACGATTTCCTTACCGTGGGCGCGGCCGCTCCCTTGCAGGAAGCGGGTGTAACTGCGCTGCGCCTGCCGGAAGAGTATTACCGGAACCTTGGCGCGCAATACACGCGGCGGCGCAAGAAAATGCTGGGAGTACTGGAAGGAGCGGGCTTTCGATGTTTCAAACCGCGCGGCGCCTATTACATTATGACCGACATTTCAGAATTTGGTTTTGACGACGACGTTGAATTCACCCGGCACCTGGTGAAGGATATTGGAGTTGCCGTGGTGCCCGGCAGCAGTTTCTATAGTCACCCCTCCTCCGGAAGCCGGCAAGTGCGATTCACTTTTTGCAAAACCGACGCCACCCTTGACGAGGCGGCCCGACGTCTGCGAAAACTCAGAGAATAGCGGCCGTCCCGGCACGCAGTTTATAGTTTCTTAACCCTGGTGTAACCCACCGAGAGTATGCCTGGCGGTGGGGAGAAGCTCTGGTGAAAAGGGCGGCATGAGCGGGGGAGGTGGCAGGGTCGGCAGAGTCGCAGGGGAGGCCGGTGAAGTTGACCCGGTCGAACCAATAATAGAATCCAGTTTGCACATTCCGGGACTGGAATCCTGGCGCTCTGTCGAATGGCAAGGGAAGGATAGGGCAACATGGAGGGCTCCAGGCCGGGGTGATATTCTTTCCGGCGCACGGAGACGGACGGGTAATAGCATGGCGTGGTTAAAAAGCGTGACCTGGAAAATGGCCGGGGTTTCCCTGTTCCTCGCAACGCTGGGGGCCGGCCCGCGGGCTGTATTCGCACAGGATTCAAGTGAAATGAACGCCCAGGATTCAGGGGCCACCCAACCGGGCGAGGCTACCACGGTGCTGGATCATCCCTCCACCGGGCGATGGTGGATTTCGGGGCAGGCGAACTTTATTTTTCAATGGCATTCCTCCTTCCCGGCAAAATACACCGGGGTGAACAGCCTGGATCCGGAGAGCGAGAGCGCCCTCTCGAACTTGCTCACGCTTTACACCGGCTATCAACTGAATAACTCGACCGAGTTTTTGTTGGATGTGGAAAGCGCCGGTGGAAGCGGCATCAGCAAGGCGCTCGGCCTGGCGGGGTTTACCAATCTGGATGTGGTTCGCAGTCCCGATTTGGGGCAGACACCTTACCTGGCGAGGTTGATGTTGCATAAGATTATCGCCCTGGGCCACCAGGGTGCGCCCGCCCAACGCGGACTGCTTTCCCTGGCCACTCAGCTTCCCGCCCGGCGGCTTGAATTTCGAATTGGAAAATTCAGCCTGGTCGATTTCTTCGACGTCAACTCAGTGGGGAGTGACAGCCATCTCCAATTCATGAATTGGACGGACGACAACAACGGGGCTTACGATTATGCCGCCAACACGCGCGGATACACCTGGGGCGCGCTGGTTGAATATCAGTCGCCGGGCTGGGGGGCGCGCTATGCCGAGACGCTGGAGCCCAAGATTGCCAACGGACCCAACCTGGATGCCGACTTGTTCCGCGCCCACGCCGAAAATTTTGAGGTGGAGTTTCGGCGCAATTTTCTTCCCCGCCGCCAGGGGACGGTGCGCCTGTGCTCATTTATCAATCATGCCAACATGGGCAGCTACCGGCAAGCCATCGCTGATTTCCGCCATGGACTCACCCCGGTTCCCGATGTGGTTGCGACCCGCCAACAAGGGCGCGTCAAATACGGATTCGGGTTAAACCTCGAACAGCCGATCACGGACACGCTTAGAGCCTTTGGAAGGTTTGGCTGGAACGAAGGCCACCATGAATCCTTTGCCTATACGGAGGTCGACCAGTCAGCCAGCCTGGGCGCCGATTGGCGAGGGGACCGCTGGCGGCGAAAACTGGATAAGATGGGGCTCGCGTTTATGGCCAACGCCATTTCCGGCGACCATCGCCAGTACCTTGCGTTGGGAGGGGTTGGGTTTCTACTGGGGGACGGAAAGTTGACCTATGGCCGGGAAAAGATTGTGGAGGGCTATTACACGGTTCACTTGTGGCGTGGAGTTTTTGCCTCCGCCGACATTCAGCACATCAACAACCCCGGGTACAATCGTGACCGCGGCCCGGTTCTGGTTCCCGGCCTGCGCGCGCATGTTGATTTTTGACGGTGGAAGGATTCGACGGCCTCAAAAAAACATCAAGAGAGATTTTGGCGGCAGATGAAAAAGTGCCCATCACTGTCATTCTGATCGGGCAGACGCGGGAGCGGATTGACCGGTCCCGAGGCTTTTTTCACTGGCCTGTGAGGGTCCATACCTCGGTGATAAATGCCCTGCCGATAAGATTGACTTTAATGGCCATCCAACGTATTTTGAAAATAGAACACCGACGAAGGGGATGAGAAGAGGAAAGGGACCTCGGCGGGCCACCGCGCGGGAGAGACAAGGTGCCAGTGCGACTCTCAGGTTTTGAAGCCATCACGCCGGCGATGGAAAGGACCAAGCGCCAGCTCTTCACGCCCTTTCGTTTTCGGCACTGGGCGCGCCTTGCCATCGTGGTGATGTCCACCGGCGAATTCGCGGGCGGGGGCGGGGGAGGTGGCTGGGGCGGGTTGGGAAACTTGCACCTTCCGAATACAAGTTCGAGCGGAAAACAATTGAGCCCGCTTCCATCAATCCCTGACAATCTGGGCGCCACCATCTTGGAATACTGGCCATGGTTTGTGGCGGGGGGAATTGTCGTCGTGCTGCTCGCGGTCGCCTTCATTTATGTCGCCAGCGTATTCCGGTTTGTCCTTTTTGATTCGGTGCTCAACGACCGATGCGAGTTGGGGGCGGGCTGGCGTAAATGGCAGCCGCAGGGCTCCAGTTATTTTCTCTGGACCATCGGTTTCGGATTGGCGAGCATGACGGTGATGCTCGTCCTGATTGGCGGCCCGGTGATCCTCGCTTGGCGAGCCGGGATATTTGCCAATCCGGAGGACCACATCCTCTTGCTGGTGGTCGGAGGCTTTTTGCTTTTGTTTCTTGGTTTATTTTTGATCTGTGCCAGCGCCGTGACCGCGGTGTTTGCCAAAGACTTCGTGGTGCCGGTCATGGCCCTGGAGAATCGCGGAGTAATGGATGGGTGGCGACGAGTGCTGCCGATGCTGGGGGCGGAAAAAGGCGCGTTCACCATTTATGTGCTGATGAAAATCGGGCTCGCTCTGGGCAGCGCCATCGTTTTCGGAATCATCAATGTTTTTGTGCTCATCGGCTTGATCATTCCCCTGGGGCTGGTGGCCGTGGTGGTGGTGCTGAGTGGGTCGGCGATGGGTCTGACCTGGACCACGTTGACCATCTGCGCGGCCGTTCTGGGGGGTGGAGTCTTTTTAATGCTCCTCATATACGTTTTGTCATTTATTTCCACTCCGGCCATGGTCTTCTTCCAGTCTTACTCCCTGCACTTCCTGGGATCGCGCTATCCGCGTTTGGAGATCGAACTTGCCCGCACGGCGCCCCCTGCGAGAATTGTTCCACCCCTTCCGGGGACGATTAATCCCTTGCCGGCCTCGTCGTAACCATTCCAGCAGGACTTTGGACAACGCCTTGCGGTCGGGGAGATAAAATTCTGCGCTCTTTGGATCGCTCATTTGGAGGCGCGAAACTGAAGGGGTGGTTCCATAAATTACAGGCGACTGGGAAATAGCGAGGGCCAGATTCTCGACCGCCGCTGCGCCATGCTGCCCATGCCTGCCTTGACGGTTTTGTACTTTTCAAATAAAGTGATGACTATGGCTGCCCTCCCGCCTGCCATGAGCCGGCCGGGGAAGCGTCTGGAGTTTCGCGGCCTTCAAGAAGCGAGGGTTCTTGCTTTCCCCGTCCACAAGTAGCTTACCCAATTGCCCCCGCCCGGATGCCGCTCCTCCGTCCGGTCGGGGAAGCGCGCCAGGGATTTCATCGCTCACCAGAAAAACTTTGCCGCTCGCCGCCCTGGCCATTTTCATTGTGATTCCGGCATGGCCGCTCACCCCGGTGGCCGCCCAACACGGCATGGTGGTGGCGGCGGAACCGCTGGCCGCCGACGTGGGCGTGGAAATCATGAAGGCTGGCGGCAACGCCGTGGATGCAGGAGTCGCAGTGGGATTTGCGCTGGCCGTCACTTTTCCGTACGCCGGCAACATCGGCGGCGGCGGATTCATGCTGATCCGGATGGCCAATGGCGAGGCCGTGGTGATTGATTACCGCGAGGAGGCCCCGGCTGCCGCTTCGCGCAACATGTATCTGGATGCCCAGGGAGAATTGATTCCAAAAGCGAGTACCTTTGGGCCGCTGGCCGTGGGCGTGCCCGGAACCGTGGGGGGGCTGGCGCTGGCCGAACAAAAATATGGGAAGCTGGGACTGGCCCGGGTCCTCGCCCCGGCCATCCGTTTGGCCGAAGAAGGTTTCCCCGTTGATTATCAGTTGAGCCAGTCGCTTCTCCACAGTCAAGACCGCTTTTCGAAATTTGCGGAAACCGCACGGATTTTCCTGCGCAGCGGGCATCCCTACCAGGCGGGAGAGATTTTCCGCCAGCCCGAACTGGCACTAACGCTCCGGCAAATTGCGCAATCCGGGCCGGAGGTTTTCTATCGCGGGCCGGTGGCGCAGGCGATTGTGGCCACCATGGAAAAAGAACACGGCCTGATTACCTTGAAGGACCTGGAGAATTATCAGGCGAAAATTCGTGAACCTTTGCGCGGCCATTACCACGGATATGAAATTGTGACCGTACCGCCGCCCAGCTCCGGCGGCGTGGCGTTGATCGAAATGCTGAACGTCCTCTCGTCGTTCGACTTGGGGCCACCCAATTCGTTCCAATCAATGCATCTGATGACGGAGACCATGCGCCGCGCTTACGCCGACCGCGCTGCATACCTGGGAGATACGGACTTTGTATCCGTGCCCGTGGCCGGCCTGATGAGCCCGAAATATGCGGAAAAGATTGCCGGTGAAATACTGCGAGGCAAGGCCGATGCGCCCGTGCATGCGGGAACGCCCCGGGCGTATGAATCGAGCGAGACCACGCATTATTCCGTGATCGATGCCGATGGCAATGCCGTGTCCAACACCTACACATTGAACGGCGGCTACGGGAGCGGCGTGACGGTGGAAGGGGCGGGCTTTCTATTGAATAATGAAATGGATGACTTCGCCTCCAAACCCGGTTCGCCGAATATGTTTGGCCTCGTCCAGGGCGAAGCCAACGCCATCGCGCCGCGCAAGCGGCCGCTTTCTTCCATGACGCCCGCCATCGTGCTGGAGGAAAGCCCGACACATCAGAAGCAGGTGCGCTTGATCCTGGGCTCGCCCGGCGGCGGGACGATCATCAACACCGTATTGGAAGTGCTCCTGAACGTGTTGCAATTCAAAATGGACGTTCTGCAGGCGGTCACCGCGCCGCGATTCCACCACCAGTGGATGCCGGATCGCCTGTTTCTTGAACGCGTCGGATTTTCCGCGGACACCCTCCAAAAGCTCCGGGAGGCCGGATACAAACTAACCTTCGTGGACAACCTGGGAAATTGCGAGGCCATTGAAGTGAAACCGGACGAGGGGGGCTGGCGTTTCGGGGCCGCCGACCCTCGGGGCGAGGGAAAGGCGGCGGGATACTGATGGAATACGCGCTCTCCACGTATTTATTTGTTGACCAAAGATTGACCTCCCATATTCTGGATCAGGCAGTCCGCGCGGGCATCAGGCAATTTGAAATTTTTGCCGCCCGCCAACATTTCGACTATCAAGACAAGAATCATGTGCGCGACGTGGCCCAATGGTTTATAGACGAGGGCATCAAGCTCCATTCGCTCCACGCTCCGCTTTACTCCGATCTTGACTGGGGACGTTCGGGCGGGCATCCCATTTCCGTGACTCACCTGGAGCGGGGACATCGCATCGACTCGATGGACGAAATCAAACGCGCCATCGAGGTGGCGGAGCGGCTTCCATTCCGCTACCTGATTCTGCACATGGGACTCCCCGATGAGACTTATGATCTGCGCCGATTTGATTCGGCCTTCACTTCCATCGAGCACCTGAAGATTTTTGCCAAAGAACGAGGGACGCAAATTCTGCTGGAGAATATTCCCAACGAACTAAGCACGCCGGAGCGGCTGCTCTCTTTTATTCGTTACACGAGGATGGAGGATTTGAAAGTGTGCCTTGACGTGGGCCACGCCCACATGACGGGCGGAGTGGAATCGGCATTCGCGGCGCTCAAGGAGCGCATCGCCTCCACTCACGTCCACGACAACCACCATGAAAAGGACGATCACTTGATCCCCTTTGACGGCGAGATCAATTGGGAACAGACGGTGAGGGATTTCCGCACCGTCGAGGGCCAATTCCCCATCCTGTTTGAGATTCGCAATTACGGGCCGGAAATTACCAACCTTGAAAAGCTGCGGGAAGCGATCGGAAAGTTGGAAGGGATCAAGTGATGGCGTGATTGAGTTATGGGGCGATGGCCCCCACCAGGAGAAACCTTGCCCCCGGTTGTCGAAATTCGAAACGTCGCGGGATTTGTGGGCCAGGAAATTCTGATCCAGGGTTGGGTGTATAACATCCGCGCCAGCGGGAAGATATTATTTCCGCTTTTTCGCGACGGCACGGGAATTATCCAGGGTGTGGTGGTGAAAAACGCGGTGGCGCCGGAGGTCTTTGAGGGCGCGCGCGGGTTAACTCAGGAATCATCGGTGCGCGTGACGGGCAAGGTGCGGGCGGACGCGCGGGCGCCGGGCGGCTTTGAGCTGGATGTCTCAGGACTTGAAGTGGTGCAACTGGTTCCCGCCGACAGCCCTTACCCGATTACGCCCAAGGACCACGGGGTGGAATTCCTGATGGACCACCGCCACCTCTGGCTGCGCTCGTCACGCCAGCGGTCCATTCTGGGCGTGCGCCACGAAATCATCAAGGCCTGCCGTGATTTTTTTGATGAGCGCGGATTCACGCTGGTTGATACCCCCGTTTTCACGCCGGCGGCCTGCGAAGGGACCACCACGCTTTTTGAAGTGAATTACTTTGACGAGAAAGCCTACCTCACCCAGTCGGGCCAGCTATACAACGAAGCGACGGCGATGGCGGTGGGGAAGACTTATTGCTTTGGCCCCACTTTTCGCGCGGAAAAATCCAAAACGCGCCGCCACCTCACCGAATTCTGGATGATTGAGCCCGAAGTAGCGTTTGCCCACCTGGACGATGTCCAGGTACTCTCCGAAGAACTGGTGGCGTTCGTTGTCCAACGCGTTCTCTCCAAGCGGCGGGTAGAGCTTCAGGCGCTCGAACGAAACGTGGCTGCGCTGGAGAAATGCACACTGCCTTTTCCGCGCTTGAGCTATGACGATGCGGTGAAGCTGCTGCAAAAGAAGGGCAGCGAAATTCAGTGGGGCGGCGACTTTGGAGGGACGGACGAAACGCTGATCTCGGAGGAATTCGACCGGCCGGTGCTCGTCCATCGTTATCCCAGCGCGGTGAAGGCATTTTACATGGCGCCGGACCCGGTACGGCCCGAAGTGGCGCTGTGCGTGGACATGCTGGCGCCGGAGGGTTACGGCGAAATCATCGGTGGCGGCGAGCGTCTGGCGGATCATGATTTGCTCTTGCGCCGGATTGATGAACACAAGTTACCGCGCGCGGCATTCGATTGGTATCTGGATTTGCGGCGCTTTGGCAGCGTTCCGCACGCGGGCTTCGGCATGGGCATCGAACGCGTGGTGGCGTGGATTTGCGGTCTCGAGCACGTCCGCGAAACCATCCCCTTCCCGCGCATGTTGAACAGGTTGAAGCCTTAGCCCACAGCTTTTCTTATTTCGGGGTCAAATGATTTTGGAGCGGCATGCATAAAATCAGGATCCTCGGTGTTCCACTCGATCTTGGCCAGGAACGACGCGGCGTGGACATGGGACCGTCGGCCGTGCGCGCGGCTGGATTGAACGCTGCCATCAAGAGTCTCGGATTGAAGGTGGAAGACGCGGGCAATATTTCCGTCAAGATTCCCGAGGAGCAGCACTTTGGCGACAAGCGCGCGAAATATTTGAAAGAAATAACTGAGACTTGTCAGGAAACGGCCAACCGAATCTGCCAAACTTTGGAAGCAGGTCTCTTTCCCATCTCTCTCGGGGGAGACCACTCGATTGCCGTGGGCACGCAGGCCGGGGTATCCAAATATTACCGCGACCGCCAGAAGGCCATCGGCTGCATCTGGATTGACGCGCATGCCGACATGAATACGCCTGAGAGCACGCCCAGTGGCAACGTTCACGGCATGCCGTTCGCCGCCACACTGGGCTTTGGGCCGGAACCGCTGGCCCAAATTTATGGATACGCGCCCAAGATTCAACCGCGCCATTGCGTGCTGATTGGCGCCCGCAATCTGGACGAGCGCGAACGCACCCTGGTGAAGGATTCCGGCATCAACGTTTTTACCATGCGCACGATTGACGAATTGGGCATGGGAGAAGTGATGCAGAAGAGCCTGGCCCTTGCCACCGACGGGACGGACGGTTTTGTGGTGTCGTTTGACATGGACGTGGTGGACCCCAGCGAAGCCCCCGGCGTAGGCACCCCGGTCAACGGCGGCATTACATTTCGTGAAGCCCATCTGGCCATGGAAATGATTGCGGACAGTAAGAAAATGCTTTCCCTCGAAGTGGTGGAGATCAATCCTATCATCGACATTGCGAATAAAACGGCCATCCTGGCCGTCGGACTGGTAACTTCAGCCCTCGGAAAGAAAATATTGTGACGATTTATTACTCGCGGCTCGGGTTATAATTCGCTCGGAGGTTTAGCGGGATAATGCGTAATGTTTTGACGGACTATTTGACGGCGGCATTGAAAGAAGCGGTCTATGACAAGCTCGAAGATGGCACTTTCGCCGGCCGAGTCCCTTCTTGCCACGGGGTGTTGGCATTTGGCAAGTCCCTCAGTGAATGCGAAGCGGAGTTGCGGTCAACACTGGAAGATTGGATGCTCCTTGGCCTTCGGCTCGGTCATCCTCTGCCTGTTCTGGACGGAATCGACCTCAACAAGGAACCTACTCGTGAGCCGGTTGACGCCGTGTAAGCGCGCTGTCTTTGTTCGGCGGCTTCGTGAACTAGGTTTTGATGGCCCATTCTCAGGAGCCCGCCACCAGTTTATGATCTATTCGCAAAAGCGTCTCTCAATTCCGTCCAACCCGGAATACTCAATTCCGCAACTCAGAATGATGATCCGAGAGGTCGAAGTTATCCTGGGTCGGGATGTCTCGGCAGATCAGTGGAACGGCCTATGAGTTCTTCGAGCAAGAAGCTTCGCGTCGGCCTGCTCTTCGGCGGGCGATCGGGCGAGCACGAGGTATCGCTGACCTCCGCGGCGTCCGTGCTGAAAGCGCTGGACCCGGCCAAATACGAAGTGGTACCCATCGGCATCACGCGCGAGGGCAGTTGGCGCGTGGGCAAGGCAGCCGAGTATTTATTGCCCGAAGCCGGCCACTCATCGGTGGCGGCGGAAAAACTCCTGCCCGCCGTGCTGGAGAATGGCAAGCCGGTGATGGCGTCGGCCGATCCGACCACGCCGCAGTTGGTTCCCATCCACCGGACCTCTTCCCCCGGAATAAAATCGCAGGTTGACGTTATGTTTCCTGTCCTGCACGGGACTTTTGGCGAAGACGGCACCGTGCAAGGACTCCTGGAACTGGCCGGAATCCCTTACGTGGGCGCGGGCGTGCTGGCCTCGGCCACGGGCATGGATAAAGACATCATGAAGAAGTTGTTCCGTGACGCCGGCCTGCCCGTGGTTCCGTGGGTGCTGGTTCTGCGCAGTGAGTGGGAGAACGATCCATCGCAAGCGCGCAAGAAGGTGGCGGCCACCATCGGTTTTCCCCTTTTTGTGAAACCGGGAAACCTGGGTTCGTCGGTGGGGATTTCGAAGGTTCACCACGCGCGCGAGCTGACGGCCGCCATGGACCTCGCCGCCCAATACGACCGAAAAATTCTGGTGGAGCAAGCCGTGACCGGCAGGGAAATCGAATGTGCGGTGCTCGGCAACGAGCACCCTGAGGCCTCGGTGCCGGGCGAGATCATTCCCGTGAACGAGTTCTACGACTACGAGGCAAAATACGTCAAGGAAGGTTCAAACATCATCATTCCTGCCCGGCTCACTCATCGCCAGGTGAGACGCATCCAGGAATACAGCGTGCGCGCGTTCCAGGCGATTGATGGCGCGGGCATGGCGCGGGTGGATTTCCTTCTCGAAAGAGCGGTCAGCAGAACTTTTGTCAACGAGATCAACACCATTCCCGGTTTCACGCCTATCAGCATGTACCCCAAGCTTTGGGAGGCCTCGGGCGTGTCCTACGCGCAGCTCCTTGACCACCTGATCCAACTTGCCCTGGAGCGCCACCAGCAAAAACTTCGGACCCGATACACCTACCAGCCGCCCAAATGATCGCGGTCCGGCTTCGATCCAGTCCAGGTTTGATCGGGCTTTAATGCGCCATCACTTCGGCGCCGTGGGATTTGGGTTTCCGCATGATGAAGATCAGCGGAACAATGAGCAGAAAAATGATGCCCAGCAGCCAGAAGGCTTCCACAAAAGATTGCATGGCCGCCTGCCGTTGCACCATTCCAAAAAGGGCGGCGTACGTCCGATGCTGTGCGGTGGCAGAGTCCATGCCGCGCGAAACCATATAATGGCTGAGGCCGGCCATGGTCATCTTCGTCGCTGGATCATAGGGGTTGATGTGGGCTCCGAGAATGTTGGTGTGGAACTGCTCGCGGCGGGCAATCATGGTGGTTACGGCAGCAATTCCGACGCTGCCTCCGATGTTCCTCATCAGATTAAAAATGCTGGTCGCGTTGCCCATGCGCTCCGGTGATATCGGAGACATGGTGGCGGTAGTGAGGGGCACAAACAAAAATGCCAGCGCGATTCCTTGTACGATTTGGGGCCAGAAAACATTCCAATACCCGGCGTCCAGGTTCAACCACGAAAGTTGGAATAAGGTGAGGGATGCCGTCACGATGCCGATCACCAGCAGCTTGCGCGGATCGAACCTGGCCATGATGGCCCCCACGATGGGCATGGCGATGAATGAGCCCAAACCGCGCGGCGCCATGGCGATGCCCGCCTGCACGGCAGGATATCCGAGGAGGGTTTGCAGCAGGATGGGCAACAAAACCAGGCTGCCGTAAAGAACGAAGCCCACCACGGTCATCAGGAACACACCGGTGGCGTAGGTCTGTATCTTGAAGACGCGCAGATCGACCACCGGATGTTCCACCATCAATTCGCGAATCACAAACACCAGGAGCGCGATGCCGGAAACAATGGCCAAAGCCATAATCCAGTGCGAGCCAAACCAATCCTCTTCCTGACCCTTGTCCAGAAGGATTTGCAGCGCGCCGATGCCCACGGCCAACATGCCGATGCCCCAATAGTCCACTCTTCCTGAAGATCTCTTAATATAGGGCGGATCGAAAATGAAAAGCTTGGTCATGATGATGGCCATCACACCCACCGGAATGTTGATGTAAAACACCCAGCGCCAACTGTAATTGTCCGTCAGCCAGCCGCCCATCACCGGACCCAGCATGGGCGCCACCACGATGCCCAATCCCCAAAAGGCCATGGCCTTGCCGCGTTCCCTGGGCGGGAAAGCTTCCAGCAGCACCGCCTGCGATAGCGGTTGCAGACCGCCGCCGCACGCCCCCTGGATCACGCGGAAAATGATGAGCAAAGGCAAACTGGGAGCGAGCCCGCACAGAAAGGAAGCCGCAGTAAAGCCGATTACGGCGCCCATCAGCAGCCGTTTGCGCCCAAAGTGATTGGCCAGCCAACCCGTAATCGGCAGCACGATGGCGTTGGCCACCAGATAAGAGGTCAGGACCCAAGTGGATTCGTCAATGGTAGCGTTCAGATTCCCGGCGATGTGAGGCAGGGAAACGTTCACCACCGTCGTATCCAGCACTTCCATAAACGTGCTGGACATCACCGCGATGGCAATGATCCAGGGATTGATGGGGGCGCGGCCGCTTGGGGCGTCTCCGTTCATAAAATTCCGATCGAGCCGGGTGGCACTCCTCCGCGCATTGCGCGCGGAGCTTGCAATTCGGGAACCCGGTCCTTACTTCAAGTAGATGGTTGGATACACCGACATGCCTGGCCGCAGGATATGGTCGGGGTCCTCGCCTTTCTCCAGAACGATTTTCACCGGCACCCGTTGTACAACTTTCACATAATTCCCGGAGGCATTCTCAGGAGGAAGAAGGCTGAACTTGGCGCCTGTGGCCGCGGCGATGCTCTCAATGTGCCCTTTGAACGTGCGGCTCCCATAAGCGTCCACCGAGATGGCGGCCCGCTGGCCCGGCCGCATTTTCGTCAACTGGGTTTCCTTAAAGTTGGCCGTCACCCAGATGTCTTCCAGGGGGACGATGGCCAGCAGGGGTTCTCCCGCCTGCACAAGTTGGCCGGCTTCCACGGACTTCTTGCTGACGACGCCGCTCACCAGCGCCTTCACCATAGTGTATTGGAGGTTGAGTTGGGCCTGGTCCACCGCGGCTTTTGCCTGCAAAGCGCGGGCTTCCGCCGAAGCGGCCCGGTCCCGGATCACGGCCACTTGCTGGGGAGCGGTCTGCGCGGAGCGGGCGGCCGCTTTCGCTTGCGCGGCGGCAGCCTGTGCCTGGTCCACCCGGCTCTGCGTGACTTGGATGTTTTGTCCGGCCTCTGCCACTCCGGCGCGCGCCGCCTCGACTGACGCCTTCGATAGTGCCGCCGCGGCCACGGAAGCGTCGTATTGTTGCCGCGAGATTTCATCCTTGGCCACCAATTGTTTCATGCGATCCAAATCCTCGGTGGTCTTGGTTTCGTCGGCTTGGGCTTCGCGGAGCCTGGCCTGGGCCGAATTGAGTTTTGCCTTGTCCACATCAATTTCCTTTTCCGCTACCAACACGCCGGCGTTGGCACTTTGAACGCTGGCCTGAGCGCTGGAGAGTTCGCTGCCCGTGGTCGTGGAGGTGATGGGCACGTTCGCGCCCGCCGCGCGTGCCGTGGCCTGCGCTTCCGCCCAATCCGCCTGTGCCTTTTCGAGCGCCACCCTATAATCGGTCGGATCGATTTGAATCAGCACGGTCCCGGCTTCTACATATTGATTGTCCTTGACATTCACTGCCACCACCGTGCCGCCCACCTTCGGACTAATGGGAATAATGTGGCCGTCGATTTCCGCGTCGTCGGTGGATTCGCGCCCGGAGTAATAGCTCCAAAGGCCTGCGACGGTGCCCAGAACCAAGATCACCGCCACAATCAAGAACCACTTGGTGACAGGGTTCCTCCGAATGCGGGAACGGTTTGCCGCGGGCTCGTCCACTTTTCTCCGCACCTCAGCTTCGGGTTCGACCAATGTTTGCTCCGGCATTACCGTTTTCCTCCCAGAAGTTGTTTGGCGGCATTCTCAACCTGACCCATGGAGCGCGCCAATGTCGCCTTGGCAACGTTGAAGCCGAAAAGGCTTGAAATGTAGTTTTCGTCTGCAGTCGCAAGGGCCTCCTGCGCCTGCACCACCTCGAGGCTGTTGGCCACGCCGGCGGCAAAGCGGTCTTGCGCCTGCTTCACCTGTTCCGTCGCCAAATCTTCCGCGCTCATAGCCACCTGAACCTGGTCGCCGGATGACTTCAAATCCATATAGGCGGTTCGAACCTCGAAATCGATCCGGCTGCGCAGGTCTTCCAGTTGGGCTTGGCGCTGGCGCAGCAACGCCTCTGCCTCCAGAACTTTTCCTCGCACCAGCCCGCCTTGAAAAATCGGCACGCGCACGTTCGCCGCCACCGTGAAGGTGCCGTGTGAATTGCCCGGCGACAGCCCAATATCGCCATAATCGGCGTTAAAACGCAGGGCAGGGAGGCCTTCTCCCCGGGCGGCCTTTTTATTGGATTCAGCAGCCCGCACTAATGCTACAGCACTTTGAAAATCGGACCGGGACTTAAGCGCCAGCTCAAGTGCCTGGTCGAGCGGCAGCGGCGGAGCCGGCGCATAAGGGATTTTGTCAGACAGTGCAAATTCCTGTCCAGTGGGCAGCCCGATGGCGCGCGCCAGACTCAACTTCTGTTTTAGAAATGCGTTTTGGACAAACATCAGACGCTGCTGTTCCGCCTGCAATTCCACCTGGGCGCGCAACACGTCAATGGCGGGCACCGTGCCCGCCTTCTTCAGATCCACCGCCCGATCATAGATCGCCTGCGCGGTCTTCAATTCGGCCGCCGCCGCATCTACACGGCTGGACGCAGCGTTGGCCGCCAGGTAGAGGTCGGCGCAAACCAGAACCACCAGGTCACGTGAGTCCTGATATGAGAACTCCGCCGCCTTCAAGTTTTCGGCTTCCGTCCGCGCCCCATTGATAGCCTTGAAATCCAGAATCGGCTGCGAAAAGTAGGCCCGGGTATCGAAAACATTGAATGGGCCGACGATGGAAGGGATGCCCGGAAAGCTGGAAAACCCGAAAGCCTGAAGGTTTATTTGTTGCCTCGATTCGGAGGTCTCCCAACTGACTTTCGGCAGCAGGTCGGATAGAGCGCGCAATCTTGCTCCGCGCGCTTCGCGCGTTCCCTGCTCGGAAAGCAACAGTCCCAGGTTGTACTTCAGCCCGCGGTCAATTGCGTCATTGAGAGGAAGAGCAAGCACGCTCGGCGACGCCTCTCCGGAGGGGACCCCGCCCAGAAATGGGTTTTGGGCTCCATGTCCGGACAGGGCGGATCCGCCGGAGGGGGCGGAGTCAGGTCCGCCTGACTGGACGGATAAAGGTGTTTGGCCGCCCGACGTTGCGGAAATCTGAGCGTTTGCTGGTGCGCCGAGGCAGGCGGCGAGTAGAGTTGTTCCAATCCATAAGCGTTTCATCGGTTTCCGATTCCTTTCCAAACCAGGTCAAAAATGAACTCAATTTCATTTTCCACATCGCCCTTGGACCAGCCCAGAAGCCGCTGGGTGATGGCGCCCCGGGTGATGTCTGAGATGACGGCCGCCGTCGCGCTGCGGCGGATATTGCGAATGGTGCGTTGGCGGATTCCTTCCCGCAGCACGCACTCCAGCAGCCGGGCTTGTCGCTGGTATAGTTCCCTGAATTCCTCGTGAACCTGGGTGGGATGAGCGAATGCGTTTCCAAATTCGGAGTAATAAATTTTAAAAAAGTCCCGGTGTTGCTCGATAAAGCGCATCTTGGTGGCGATAAAGGAGTGAATTTTTCCCGCGACAGTCCTGGCGCCGCCCATCTCCCTTTCCAATTCCTCATGCAATGCGCCAATGCCGTGCTTGAGGGCGGCCCAATAAATTGCCCGCTTGGAGTGGTAATACAAATACAGGGTGCCCTTGGCCACGCCGGCCGCCTCGGCAATGCCGTCCACGGTGGCTTCGTGGAAGCCCCGTTCGGCAAAAACCCTGCGTGCAGCCTCCAGAATTTCCGCAGTGCGGAATTCGGTGAGAACCTCCTGCTTGGTTTTGCCCAAAACCGGCATGAAGAAAACCTTCCAAATATTTCAGCCCAATGACTCGTTGGTCAGTGTAGCATACCGATGGTACAAACAGCAAGAATATTCTTCGGGGTGGGTGGGAAAACGGCTCCCCCTTGACGAAGGAGGGCCGAGCGGTTATTTTAACTATCTGGTTAGTTAAATGACAAAACGCAGGCCCAATTCGGCTGCCCGATCCGTCTCCCGGCAAGAGCGGGGCGCCCACACGCGCGCGGCGATACTGCAGGCGGCGGTGGCCATCTTTTCAGAATCCGGTTACGGGGGCGCCAGGACGGACGCCATCGCCGGGCGGGCCGGCGTGAACAAGGCTCTCCTTTATTATTATTTTAAGAGCAAGGCGGGCCTTTACGCGGCCATTCTGGAAGATCAACTGAAGGAGTTTTCCCGGCGCGCGACGGAAGCCCTCTCGGCGGAGGGCTCTTCAACCTCAAAACTGCTCCGGTACGTCGGAGCACACTTTGATTTTATCAGCCAGCGGCCTTACTATCCCCGCCTGATCCAGCAGTTGGTGATGACGGGAGGCAAGCCGCTGGAGCGGCTGTTGCGCGAATTCTTTGTGCCCCTGCACCGCAAACTGAGATCGGTGGTCGAGCGCGGCGTGCGTGAGGGCGAGTTCCGCGCGCTGGACACCCAGCACGCGGTGCTCTCGCTCGCGGCTGTGATTATTTTTTATTTTATCTCCGCGCCCGTTTGGTCCGTAGTCACTCATACTGACCCTTACCAGAAAACCCATCTGGCCCGCCGCAGGAAGGAAGTAGTGAAGTTCATTCGTTACGCCTTTTTAAGGGACGGAAAGGATGTGAAGGCATGAGTCGCAGAGTTTCCGTGGTGATCCTGATCCTGCTCGCCGCAGCCGGCGGTTATTGGTATTACGCGACGCGCCTTGAAGCACGCGCCCTCGTCCTGACCGGCATCGTGACCACCGATGAAGTGATCGTCAGCTCGCAAATCGAAGGCCGGATGAGCCACCTCCTGGTGAAGGAGGGTGACACCGTCAAACGCGATCAACTTATTGCTGTCATTGATCCTCAGGAGTTGCAGACCACGCAGGAGTTTTACGCCCGCGCCGAAAAAGGTGCAGGCGCACAGGTCAAGGGAGGTGAGGCAGGGCTGCGGTTCCAGGAATTACAGACGGCGGACCAGATTCGCCAGGCGCAGGAAACGCTGGCCTCGATGCAAGCCCAACAAGCAGAAGCGGCTGCCGACCTCGAGAAGGCGCGCCTCGACAATGAACGCTCCGAGGGCCTTTTCAAGCAGGGCATCGTTTCCGCCCAAGCCAATGACCAGGCCCGGACCACCTACGCGGCCGCCCAGGCCCACCTGGAAGGGCTGCGCAAGCAAGTCGACGCGCAGCGCGCCACAGTGGCGCTGGCCCAATCGAACGCCGAACAGGTGGCCATGCGGCAAAGTCAACTTCAGGCCGACGTGCATCAGTGGGCAGCGGCGGGAGCGCAGACCAAGACCGCCCAAGTCCGTTTGGGTTACACCGAGATTCACTCTCCCATCGATGGATTGGTGGCGGAGCGCGTGTCGCTCCAAGGCGAAGTAGTGAATCCCGCCCAGCCGATCGTGGCTCTCATCAATCAGGATAATTTGTGGGTTCGCGCGGACGTGGAAGAAAGTTACATTGATGGCATTCGCTTGGGGGACCACATGGCGGTGCGATTCCCATCCGGCCTCGAGCGCGAAGGAACCGTTTTCTATCGAGGGGAAGATGCCGGGTTCGCGACGCAAAGGGATGTGAGCCGAACCAAACGCGACATCAAAACCTTTGAAATCCGGCTTCGAGTCGATAACAGCGATCGCCGGCTTTATCCGGGCCTGACGGCGTACGTTACCCTGCCACTCAAAACGCCATGACGGGGAGGGAGCGGACGGAACCAGCATATGGCCGACATTGAAGTGGATAAAATATCGAAGCGTTTCGGGACTTTTACCGCGGTCGATGAAATCAGTTTTTCCGTCGCGCACGGTGAAATCTTTGGTTTGCTGGGCCCCAACGGGGCTGGTAAGTCAACCCTGATTCGCATGATGACCACCCTGATCGAGCCCACCAGCGGCACGGCGCGGGTGAATGGATTCGACGTTCGTCAGTCGGCCAACGATGTCCGCAAGTCGATTGGTGTGATCCCGCAGGCCTCCACTACCGACCTCGACTTGAGCGCGGAAGAAAATCTTCTGATTTTCGCCAAGCTCTACGGCGTCCAGCGGGATCGAAGAATGAAGGTGATTCACGAACTCCTGGAGGCAGTGGAGCTCGGACCCTGGGGCAAGAAGCCGGTGAAACAACTTTCCGGAGGCATGCGGCGCCGGCTCGAAATTGCTCGCGGGCTTGTGCATCAGCCCAAGGTTTTCTTTCTGGACGAGCCCACCACCGGCCTCGACCCGGTTTCCCGCGTCACCGTTTGGGAGATGCTCGAACGCCTGAAGAAAGAACGCGACTTGACCATCCTGCTCACCACCCATTACATGGATGAAGCGGACAAACTTTGCGAACGGATTGCCATTGTGGACCACGGCAAACTTGTCGCTCTCGATACGCCCTTCATGCTCAAGACCTCTATCCCCGGGTCGAATATTTTGGAAGTGAGCTTTTCCACCGTTCCCGAAGGGTGGTTGAAAACCATGGAAGCCCTCCCCGAGGTGGAAAAGGTGACTTCTCACGACCATGTTTTTCGCATCCTTTCCAACAACGGCCCCAAGACCACGGTGGAGCTTGTGGAGGCGGCCCGGCGCGCCGATATCACGTTCAGCTCGCTTTCCGTTCAAAGCACTACGCTCGACGACGTGTTTATGCACTACACCGGACGTCAGTTGCGCGACACCTTGCAGGACGGGAAGTACGAGGTTGGTTTCATGTACCAAAGGCAGTAAGGGCTAAGCAATGATGAATGAAGGATGATGAATTATGAATCTTGAGGGCTGAGAACTGAGAACTAAAATGCACCGCATTCTGGCCATCATCGAACGGGACATCAGGCGCTTCCGGCGCAGTCCCCTGCTGGTTTTCGCGTCGCTGGTTCTGCCTTTAACGCAACTTTTGGTGCTGGGCTACGCCTTCGGCGGAAAAATCAAAAACCTCAAAGTCGGTGTGGTGGATCAGGACCACGGTATACCCGGGGTAAGGTTGCGCGAGCTTTTCGGGGCGGTGGCGGCCAACGCGCGCACCTTTCAAACCATTGAGTACAACGATCTCAATCAGGCCATGACCGATCTCCGTGAAGGCCGCCTGAATGGCGTTCTGAACCTTCCGCCCAATTTTTCCCGCAAGGTTGATGGCCAGAACGCGCCTGAGGTGGCCCTGATTGAAGACAACACTGACCAGTTTTCAGGGGCTACGCTCGAGGGTTCCATGGCCTCGCTGCTGGAGGCATACAACGTGAAGGGCCCTCCCCCCCGCGTGGGCTCCCAGGCCACGCTCGCCATCGTGGAGGTCTATCCCTACATCCCGTATATCCAGTTCCTGCTGGCGGGCTCGATCTCGCTGGCCATCTTCATTACCGCCATGATCGGCGGAGGTATTATCTATATTGATGACAAAGCGCGCGGCCTCCACGAAGGCTATCTGGTGACTCCCATCACCAAGTTTGAGTTGATTATGGGGTTCAATCTGGCCGGCACCGTGAAAGGCATCCTGGCCGGCTTGGTGCTCACCCTGGTCGGCTCCCTGATTGCCGGCATTCCCAATCCGCTCGATCCCTTCCGCCTGGCCAGACTCCTGCTGGTGATTGTGTGCGCCTCGTTTGCGTTTATCAGCATGATGTTCCTGATGATGGTGAGAATCAGCGACCCCTTGGTACCGCGTGCCATTTTTGGAGTACTGAATACCCTCCTGTTTTTCCCCAGCGGGGCCATCTATCCCACCAACGCCTTTCCGCCCTGGATGAAGGTCATTACGGTGGTCGATCCCTTCACCTATGCGGTGCACGCCTTCAAGAGTCTGCTCCTGAAAAACACCGGAACCATGGCCATCGCCGGGGACCTGATTTATCTGACACTTTTTTCCATGGTCATGATGAGCTGCGCCACCTTGCTCTTTCGCCGGACGCTTTAGGCGTCTCGCAGCGGCCCCTGTCTTGCCGGTCCGATGTGGTGTAGAATTAATGTGAAGGTAAATCGCGCCGGACGAATACACGTGCGGCCGCCGGGATCCTGATGATGATGACGCTGCTCGATGCCAAACCCCCCAAACCCGTCACAGGGATTCGCAAACACGTCCCTCTCAATATCCTGATACTGTCCGCCTTTTTGATTGCGCTCATCGCCGGCCTGGTGACCTTCCGGTTCTGGAACATCCGGGAGGAAGGCGCGGTGTCGCGCTTTCTGACCACTGTCGAGCAGGGAAATTATCAGGAAGCCTACCGATTATGGCAGCCCGCCGCTTCCTATACCTTCGACAATTTTGTTCACGATTGGGGCGAGAAAGGTGACTACGGAAAAATCCGGCAGTTCGAAATTCTGGGGTCAGAATCCAAAGGGCCCATTACAATCGTCAGGGTGCAAATTAACAACCAGAATCCGCCCCTCGATCTGGTGGTGGACCGCAAAACCCTTGGCCTTGCTTATTCCAATTTCTAGCAGGCTGATGAAAAATGTAATTCTGAGGAGCCGAAGGCGACGAAGAAACTCGCAGTGGCTTTGTTTTCAGTGCGAGATTCCTCGCTTCGCTCTGCGGAAAGTCGATGCGTAACTCTTTTGGAGTCAACAAAGCGTCTCTGGGCAGGAGCGACGACTTTCTGCTCATCATGGGCAGCCCTGCGGCTGTCAATGCTCGGAATGACAGTGCGTGGAAGAATTTTTCACCAGCCGGCCAGGGAAATTCCCGCGCTGGCCCTGCGCCTCAATTCCACCTCTGTTTATTGATTACCCTGCCTTATCGGGCGTGATGGGTTCGTGCCCGCCGGCGATGGCGTCGGTCAATTCACGCGTGGTTAGTTCGGCGGTCCCGAACTTCAAAACCACGCGCCCGCCACCCAGGTTGGCCAGGCGGGCCGCGTCCTCCGTAGTGGCGCCTGAGGAGCACGCCAGCGCCAGCACCGCAATCACCGTATCACCGGCGCCGGTGACGTCATAAACGGGACGGGGAACGCCTGGAATGTCGTGGGCCTTGCCGTCGCTCGTGAACAATATCATTCCATCGCTGCCCCGAGTGATCAGAAGGTGGGCGCACTCCAGGTCAGCCCGCAGTTGCCGCCCACCCGCCAGGAGTTCGTGCCGGGTGCGCAGCGCACGCCCCAGCATCACTTCCGCTTCGTGCAGGTTGGGCGTGACCACGGTCGCGTGGCGGCAGATCTGTGGGTGTTCCGGTTTGGGATCCACAAAAATTTGCAAGCCCTTCCTGCGCCCCAGACTGATCGCGTGGTCGCACAGCTCCGTGGTGACGCTGCCTTTTCGATAGTCGGATATAATCAGCGCGTCCAGCCGGGGAATCCACTGCGCTATTCTGCGGGCCAGTTGGGTTCCCGTCCGTGGAGAAATCTCCGCCGTCTGCTCGAAATCCAGGCGAAGGAGCTGATGTTGATGGGCTACGATGCGAACTTTGCGCGGTGTCACCCGCCCCCGCTCCCTCACCAGCGCATTGCAGAGAATGTGCCGTTTTTCAAGAAGTGATAGAAGTCGACTCCCGCTTTCATCCCATCCGATGGCGCCGAAAGGAATGGCCCGGCCGCCCAGCGAGGCAATGTTGGCGGCAACGTTTCCAGCCCCGCCGGGGAATCCTTCGCCCACGTGCGGGTGGCCCATCAGGATCACCGGCACGGGAGCCTCGGGGGAGATGCGGGTGGCTTCGCCGCGCAATAATTCGTCGAACATGAAATCGCCCAGCACGCCGATGGTCCGACCTCGAAATTGCCGGACGATCCTGGCCAAGCGGATTTGGTTTTTGTCCATTTATTTTCCTGGGCCGGGCCGCGCCGCGCTCCCATAATTCTCGCCATTTCCGGGTCAGTTGCTGCGCGCCGGCGGGAGCGCGCTGCGCCTCAGCACTGCTTCGACGGCGGCTTGCACCTGTTCAAATTTAACCGACAGGATGCATTCGGGCCGCTCGAAACGATAGCACCGATCACCCGGGCACGGATTGCATTCGTAAAAGTTTTGCACCACCTCCGCCGAACCCTCCGGCCGGGCTTGTTTGGTTGTGACGGAAGTTTCGGGGCGCGGCCATGGTCCCCAGATGACCGAACTCGATGAGCCAAAGATTAACACCGATGGACGCTCGAGCGCCTGCGCCATGTGCGCCGGGCCGCTGTCATTGCCCACAAAAAGCCGCGCGCCGGCCACGGCCGCGGCAAATTCCCCCAGACTCGCGCCCTCCACCCGCCGCAGAGCCGCCCCGGATGCGCGCTCAACCGCATCCAGCACCCCAGACTCGCCCGGCCCGCAGGAATACACAGGCTGGAGTCCCTTTTCGCGTTCGAGGAAAGCCCCGGTGAGGGCGAAATTTTCCGGCGCCCACTGTTTGGTGGCGTAAAGCGCGGTCGGATGGATCAGGGCGTACTCTTGCTGGGGCGGGATGCCGAGTTCTGCTCGTTTCTTTTCCCACCAGTCGCGATGCCGGGGACTGACAAAAAACCGGGCGCGTGGAACTTCACTTTTCGGCAAGCCGAGATGAAAAAAAGCGGCGGCCTGGAGCTCTGCGGTGTGAACGTCCGCATGGCCCAGAATCGTTCTTGCGTCCGGAACGAGGACGTGATACTTCCCGCGCCCGCGGTAATGGTGGAAGCCCACCTTGCATGTTGCTCCGCCCCAGCGGGTGATGAATGCGCTGGTGGGGCCGCCGTGCAGATTGACGCAAACTGAAAAATCTCGGGCGCGGAGGCCGTGCACCGCCTGCCAGCTCGATTTGATCTTGTTCCACCCGCGCCCCGCGCCCGGGGCCAGGATTTCTTCCACGTCCGGATTATTTTCAAGCAGTTCTCGAAAACGGGGTTCGACCATCACCGAAACCCGCAGGTCGGGCCGCCATTCCTTCAGCAGTCGGAGTGCCGGGGTCAGCAGAATGATATCGCCCATCGAGCGCAGTCGGACCACCAGGATACGAGCCCCGATCGGTAAGGCAGGAAGGATAGAGCCTGCGGCCATTCATTTGGGACGGACAGGGGCGGGCAAGCGCGATTTATTCCGCCGCCACCTTGGCTTCGTCCACCAGCATGACGGGAATGTCGTCTTTAATGGGATAGATTCGCCGGCACTGGCTGCACTTCAGCCCTTGCTTGTCCTCCGTCAGTTTCACCGGGACTTTGCAAATCGGGCAGACCAGAATATCCAGAAGTTCCTGGCTGATGGCCATGGGTTAAATCCTGTAAGACTCGTTTCGGCAGAGCGCGCACAGCAAATTTAACAGAGGGCGCGCGCAAATTCAAGCCATGCCCGTCAAAAATCACGTTTTCTCAACCCATGAGATTCGTGAAAGTACAATTTCCGCCCTGCCCGTTCACTTTCTTTCCAGCCGTTCGATATTCACCCGGAGATCGCAATGGAAGCCAGGCCCCGAGGTGGGTTCGATTCTCCAAACCGCCAAAATCGACGAGCCCTGGTAGACGCGCTCGAAACCCGACTCGGATTGGGAGATGGTTTCGATGGGCACAATCCACCAACTGGGCTTCGGGTTCGCGTCCATGCAAATTTTCACCTGTTGCCACTCGTCCACCATCGTCAGTTGCGCGCAAACAATCTCCCCCCGGAATTCCAACGGCCGCCGGACTTGATTGGCCAGGAAGTACCGGTCCGGAACGTCGGGTGCCAGGAGGTTGAAAACCAACTCCACGCCCAGCGCCAAGGGCGCCGGGGGGGAGTGTTCCAAGGAAAGGGAAGAATGGCAGCCCAGTTGCAACGAGCCTCCCGCCCATTCCGCTCCAATGGTCTTGGCCGCGCGCATCTGTAATTCCATGCCGCTCATGCCGATCTTTGCTTGCTTCGTGAGGGAATAGATGCCCGGCGCATTTTCCCCGGCCGACAAAGACCACATTCCCTGGGCAAGTTCAAGGTTCTCCCGCAGGCAGAGATAATCGAAGTCCTTGCATTGTTGCTCGGCGGGGAAAACGTAAGTCCGGAAGAGATGCCGGGGGTAGCGGTCGTAACGCAGCAAGGCAGAGAGGTTGGACTCCTTGCTCCAAACATGGTCGTGGATGGAGGCGGGGCCTTCCGCCGGCGCCGCGGCGTCTGAGCCGACGTGGCGCAGCACCTTCTCGTGGTAGGCTTCCTCGCGGCGCATCAAAGAATTAATCAGCTCGACGTCCGCGGGCTTAAAGCGGAGGCTCGAAATGGTGCCGCCATCCGCCGGCCGCAGAACCATGGCATAAGTTGGATGCTCCACCAGGATCTCGTCCTGGCCGTCCACGTCAAAATCCTTGGTTTGCACTCTCGGTGCGGAGGATTCAGAGAAACCTTCCGACTTATCCAACAGCACTTCAGCGCGAATCAGATTGGAAAGTACTGCGCTGCGCAGGTGGGGCGCGTACAAGCCGCCAAAGATGCCGTGCCAGTAGGCGTCATTGCACTGGCTCGCCAGCAAGTGCGTGTGGGCATCGTCCAGCAATTGGCAGGCGTCCGTCCCCGGTGGTGTGGCGGCGTTGGCGGTGTGCCATCGCCGGCTGGCTTCGTTCACCAATTTTTGAATCTGGTTGGACTCCGGGTATTTGGCCAGGAAATTCCGCCACATTCCCCCCCGCATGAAGCGCCGAATCTTCCCGCCCGAAGGCAGCCGATCGATCTCTTCCAGGGAACATCTGAATTCGCGGCTGGGGATAACGGGCAGCGCCCATTCCGTCATTTCCTCGTAGGAACCGGTGGGAAGATAGACCCTCCCCAGGGGCGCGTGGCCGGCCAGATAATCCGAGACGGTGGTTGTCTCCAGCCAATCGGCCGCGCTCTCAAGGGCGGTCAGGAATCTTTCCAACCATTGATTGGTATAGCAGTGCTCGAATGTCCCCGGCCATACTCCAAACTTTTCCCAGTCATCCCCAACGGCGAAGAGTGGGGAGCCACCCTCGGCTGCGGCCCGTCCTTCACTCAGAATGCGCAAGGTATCTTCGGGCTCGTGAAACGGAATTGCGTAACGAAGGCTCTTGAGGCTGGGCACCAGGCGCAGGGGCAAACCGCCTTCTTCCGTGATGTAACAGCCTCGCAACTCGGCAAGGTCAAGCCCCGCAGCCAAAAAATGCGTGTCGTCCAGAATCACGTATTGGGCGCCGGCCCGCGCCAAGGGTCTGGCCAAGCTTGGTTCCCAGACACGTTCGGCCACCCACGCTCCGCCGGGCTGGGCGCCAAAATGCTTTTGAAGATAACCCGCCAGCTTTTCAATTTGCGCAATCTTATCCGCATCGGGAATGGAAACCAGAATCGGCTCGTAGTACCCGCCGCCCACAAACTCCACTTGTTTGCGCCCGGCCAGACGGCCGAGTATTTCAAAAAATTCCGGATGATGCGCTTCCAGCCACTCCAAAAGAATTCCCGAAGTGTGAAGGCACAAGCGAATGGTGGGATGGCGGAGCAGGGCGTCCGCAAAAGGTCGGTAGGATTTCTGGTAGGCTTCTTCGATGACGTGATCGAAGTTTCCCACCGGCTGGTGAGCGTGAATAACCAGAGCGAAGTTGACTTTACCCATAGCCACACCCCAGTCCCCACTTGGAATTTTGGATCAACTGCGCCAACCGCTCATTGCAGAATTCCATCATAGGATAATCGCGGGGTGGTGTCAGTAGAAATCAGGGTTGCGGAGGGCGAGACCGGCGCGGACAATTTCCTTTCAAACTTCCGCAAAAACTCTTAAATTACCCTGCGAGACGAATCTTCAGACCCGGAAGAGGGAATCATGAACCCGCGAGCCTTTCTGGATTATTGCCAATCGGATCTGGATGCGATGCTTCGCTGCTTAAAACGCGCGGTGGAAATCGAGTCCCCCACTTCTTCCAAGCCCCACGTGGACCGCATGGCGAATTTTTTTGCCCGGGAGTTTACCCGCGCGCGTGGAACAGCAAGGGTGTTGAAGCATCCGACAGCGGGTTGCAGTGTGATCGGTGAGTTCTGGGGCGCTAGTCAACATGAGCGCTCCAAGAGCGAAAAGCCGATTCTGCTCCTCGGCCACATTGACACGGTGTGGGATGTGGGGACGCTTTCGCGCATGCCATTCCGCATTTCGAAGGGGCGGGCTTACGGGCCGGGCGTCATGGACATGAAATCCGGAATCGTCTGCGGCCTGTGGGCCATCCGCGCCCTCCGGGCCCTTCACGTGACGCCTTCGCGCCCGGTGAGATTTTTTTTAAATTCGGATGAAGAGGTTTCAACGATTGCCTTCCGCAAGCAGATTCTGGCCGAGGCGCGCGACGCCTGCGCCGTATTGGTACTCGAGCCGGCGGCGGGTTACGCCTTGAAGACCGCGCGCAAGGGCGTGGGTGAATTCCGGATTACCGTTCATGGCCGCTCGGCCCACGCCGGCGTAAACCCTTCGGCCGGGGTGAACGCCATTGCCGAGCTGGCGCGCCAGCTCCTGCGCATTGAAAAGTTGGCGCGCCCGAGACAGGGGCTTACCCTCAACGTCGGAGTGGTGCAAGGTGGCACGCGCTCCAATGTGATTCCGGAGCGCGCCTGGGCGGCGGTGGACGTTCGCATCCCGCGCGCCGTGGATCAGAAGTCAATCGAGCGAAAGGTCTATGGCCTGAAGCCCATTCATCCCCAGGTGCGCCTGGAGATTACCGGCGGTATCAATCGCCCGCCCCTGGAGCACGCCAGGGCGGTGGACCTTTTTCGCAAGGCGCGCGAGTTGGGCCGGCAGATGGGCATGAAAATTGAAGAGGCTGGCACAGGCGGCGGGTCAGACGGGAATTTCACCGCCGCGCTCGGCATCCCAACCCTTGACGGCCTGGGGGGAGTGGGCGACGGCGCCCACGCACTGCACGAGCACGTGATCGTCTCCGAGCTCCCCCGGCGCGCGGCGTTGCTGGCGGCGTTGATTGCCGCCCTCTAGCGCCGACCTTTAGGTTGGCATTTTTTTACACATGAAAATCAAATTGCCGACCTGAAGATCGGCGCTACGATTAATATTTTCCCGTGGCTCAAGACTCTCACGCCTCCGCCCGCGTCGGCCTTTGCGCTTCCTGCAAGCATGTGCGCCTGGTGCGTTCTGATCGCGGCTCGGTTTTTTACCAGTGCAAGCTTGCCGCCACCGACCCGCGATTTTCGCAATATCCCATTCTTCCGGTACTGGAGTGCGGCGGTTATGAAAAAGGCGCATTGCCCGCCCCGCCTGATGGCTCTCACAAATCGCAATCGTAATCTCGGGCGGTGGCGGAGCGGATATGCCCGCGCCGGTCACGACCCGTATTTCTTTTCGATATAGGAAGCGACGGCTGTCTCGAAGTCGGAATATGGCATGCGCAGGTCGCTTTCAATGAGGGAACCGATGTCGGCGCGGGTGGCCATTTCCCTGAGCATCTGGCGGATTTCCACCATGCCGTAGTTATCGCGGATGAATTCCAGCGCGGCGAGCGATTTCGCATAGGCGGGAACCACTTCATCCGGGGGCAGACTCATAAAGGAAGTTTCGAGATCTTTGTAGGGCGGCAGGTGGCCGCTGGAAAACTGGCGGGCGAGCTGCGACCCGAAGGAAGCGGTGGTCGCGCCTTCCTCGAGTTGCGCCAATCCTTCGTTGAACCAAACCGGGCATCGGTCGAGCGTGATCAGGTGGACAAACGAGTGGGTCAGCTCGTGCTTCAACACTCGGCTGAGGTCGGGCGTCACCTCCGTGAGGCCGGAAACGGGCACGCGGATTTTGCCGTCATTCAACGCGCCCACCCAGCCGGGCGAGCGAGTCACATCGCTGAACGCGGCTTTTGAATAGACGATGACCACGATGGTCTCCTGCGGGTAATAATCGAGGTCAAGTTGCAGGTCACGGAACGCGGCTTCGAGAGTATCCAGTATTTTTGACCCCAATCCTTTGGCCGCAGCCCCATCGTAGCGGAGGAGAAAATGGACACTTTCAATCTCTTCGTAAGCGCTCGCTGTTTCATTTTCTTTTTCCGCTTTGGCCAGCGCGTTGCGGAGGGGCTGGCTATCCTGGAGCGCCAGCGCCTTTTTCCACTCTTCGATGGCGCGGTTCAGATTCTCCGAGGAGTAGTAGGCCGAGCCCAGCAGGAGCGAAACGTCCGGGGATTTTGGGTATTCGTCCTCGGCGGGAAGCAGTAATTCAATGGCGTCGTTGTAATGCGTTTGCTTCACCAGCAGATAAGAGAGTGACAGGGTAAGGGCCAGGTTGTCGGGGATAAACCGCATCGCGTGACGGTAAAGATCAATGGCGCCTTCCGGATCACCATGGCGCGTCAAATAAACCGCGGCGTCATGGTAGCCCAGCACCAGGCGGCGCTGATTTTCTGCCGTGGGGCTTCGCAGCACGTCATTATCGAATTTTTGCAGCCGGGCGGGGTCAACCGCATCTTCTGTGATGTTGTCCGGTTGAGTGCCCGCTGTCGGCTGGGTCGTCTCGGCGGGAGGCAGGGGCAAATCACTGGCCGCGATGGCGTGGTCGGGCTTGTCTTGCGGAAGTGCGGCGTCCGAAGTAACCGGACCTTTCTCAATATGGTCGACCAGCGAACGGGGTATGGCAACTTCCCCGTCGCCACTTTCGTAGACTATTTGCCGGTCATCCTGGCGCGAAACCTTCCCTACCAACTGGTGGCCATTTTTCAGGTAGATGGTGTCAGCGAGAGCGGCGGGAGAAGTGACGGCAAGAATAACCCAGAGGGCGAAGAACCAAAGCCCACGCGGATTTCGCGGAACATTCTGCCACACGACGCGAGACCAAGGCCCGGCCCTCATTCCAATTGGAATAATACACCATTCCAGGAGCGTGGGTCGAGCCTCTCGCGATCCTCGGCTAGGTTGACAATCCGTCGCCGGCGGTTCAAGTTAAATGTTATGCGAGTCAGCGGCTGGAAACTCATGGCCGGGTTCTGCGCCCTTCTTATTTTGGGCGGCGAGCGAACGCTGTCCCAAGTGCCAGCCACAATCAAGACAGCCAGCCCGAGCGAGCTTTTGCACCAGCTTAACGACCTCTCCATTGATCCGGCGCAGATTTATGTTTTGCGCGGGGCCCAAATCAGCCGCGATCGGGTGAATATTTATTTCAATCAGGGGTTCATCGGCTTTCTCGACAAAGTCGACGGACAAGTTACCGGAGCTGTGTTTTCCGGAGAGGGCGAGGTTCTGTTGATTCCACCCAACTCCGCGGAAAAAGCAAGCCTGGCGGGCTTCACCGGAGCTCCGATCCTGGAAGAAAAATTCACATTTGCCTATATGCGTTTCACCGACCAAACGGCCAGGCAATTGTTGGCTTTGGCACGCGCTCCCGACCCCCGGGACCTCGAACAACCCACCGGCTTCGCGGATTCCTGGAACGCTGTCGTTCACCGGTTGAATGGGGACTTTTCCGTGCGCATCCTTCAGGACCTTTTAGGCAGGCGCGATCGCCCTTATTTCCAGGCCCAGGTGCAAGGCGTAGAACAAGGGGTCTTCACGGTTTCCGTGGACGAGCGCACCTCCGAGGCAGTGCGGGTCGGGGCCAGCCGCCTGAATCACGGCAATGTTTATGCTGATGTCTGGTGCTCTTTTCCCAGCCGGGCCGCCCCGCCCCGTTCCGCCAAGCCGGAGCTGGATCCGGTCCGGGTTCGGTCCTATAAACTCGATACTCAGATTAATGAGGACAATTCACTGGAGGGACATGCCGATCTTGACCTTGAGTCCGAGTCGAGCGCCGACCGTATCCTGATATTTCAGTTTTCCAATCGCCTCCGAGTCTCTGAAGTTCGAGATGAGCAAAACCACAAACTCGATGTGTTTCAGGGTGAGCCTTTTGTGGAGTCCGGAGGGCAGGGCGGCGATAATTGGATTGCGGTGGTGTTGCCTTCGCCTCGTCCCGCCGGATCCCAATTCCGGCTGACCTTCACTTACCAGGGTAACGTGATTGCCGATGTGGGTAACGGAGTGCTTTATGTGGGTGCGCGAGGCAGTTGGTACCCGAACCTGGGCCCCCAGGCCCGCGCGACTTATGATTTAACCTTCCGCTATCCCGATCGTTTAACCCTGGTGGCCACCGGCCATCGGATTGAAGAATCTTCGGCCGACGGGTGGAAGCACAGCCGCTGGGTCTCTGACGGCGAGTTTCCGGTGGCCGGTTTCAATCTGGGCGCTTACCATTCGCGCACCCGCAAGGCAGGGAAGATCGAAGTTGAGATTTACGCCACCCCGGAAGCGGAGGAGGCGCTCGAAAGTCGCAATTCGGCTCCACAATTTCCGCCCCGTCCAATGGACATTCCGGGGCGCAGTCCCGGTGTCATTGATACGCTTCCCGTTATCCAGCCTCCGCTCTCTCCTTCCGCGTTGCTCGACCACATGGCGGACAACGCCTCTGGCGCGGTCAGCTATTTTGAAACTTTGTTCGGCCCATTTCCTTATCCACGCCTGGCGATTTCCCAGATTCCGGGCAGGTTCGGGCAGGGTTGGCCCGAGTTGGTCTATCTGCCCACTCTTTCCTTCCTCCAGGGATACGAGTTGGCGGAGCTTGGACTGACCCAAAAGGGCGCTGACCTGAGCGGACAAGTCATTGTCCCCCACGAGATTGCCCACCAGTGGTGGGGGAATGCCTTGGGTTGGAAGACCGAGCACGACCAGTGGCTCTCCGAGGGCTTTGCCAGCTACGCCGCGGCTCTCTATTTGAGCCAACAGAAAGGCGGCGGGCGAAAGCTCCACGAAATTCTGCGCGATTACATGCACGACCTGATGGAAAAAAACGCGGAGGGAAATACGATTGAATCCGGCGGCCCGATTTGGTTCGGTCACCGCCTTTCCAATTCCCTGAACCCCGGCGGCTATGATGATATTGTTTACAAAAAAGCCTGCTGGGTCCTTCATATGCTTCACGTCTTGATGACGGACCCGGGCACCGGGTCGGATGCACGATTCTTCAAAATGTTGCGTGATTTTGTGGCCGACTATCGCGGAACAGATCCATCCACCGAGGATTTTATCCGGCACGCGGATAAGTACATGACGCCCGCCATGGATCTGGACCACAACCATCGGCTGGATTGGTTCTTCCTGGACTGGGTTTATGGAACCGGAATCCCCACCTACAAGTTGCGCGCCATTACTCGGCAACTATCGAAAAATAAATTTTTGACGCAGGGAACAATCGATCAATCCGGGGTGTCTGTGGATTTCGAAATGCTGGTGCCGGTCGAAGCCACCTATGGAAGGGAAAAGAAAGCCACCCTGGGCTTGGTGGCCGTCACCGCCGAGGGCGGCCATTTCAAATTCTTCACCAGGTTCAAACCCACGCGCGTAACCATTGATGAGGATAGCCTTCTGGCGGTGATCCGTTGAGATAGGGTAGACCGTAGACTGTAGACAGGAAAAGCGACCAAGACTTTTTGGTTTTCCTCGTCTACTCTCTGCTGTCAACTAGCCGGGGGGCCAATGAAAAACCCGCCCGCCCATCAGGTGGACGTGCAAATGAAAAACCGTTTGTCCGCCCCACGATCCATTGTTAATGACAGTTCGATATCCTTTGGAATCAATTTCGCGCTCGCGAGCCAGTCGAGCGGAAACCGCCAAGAGGTGCCCGAGCATGGCTTCGTCTTCGGGCGCCGCTTCCTTTAGCGAAGGCAGGTGTTTTCGAGGGATCACCAGAAGATGAACGGGCGCCTGCGGATTCAAATCTTGGAAGGCGATGACCGTTTCATCCTCGAAAACTATCTTTGCGGGTATCTGGTGATTGGCAATCCGGCAAAAAATGCAGTCTTCCAAAATTTCCTCCCGGGGTTGCGCGCATCCTAATTCAGCCTGATTACAAACGTCTGCGTGGCAAACTGGTCTGCGCGCAGTCGGCGGGCCAAATCTTCCGCGCCTTCCTCGGTGCTCTCGTTGCCCACCCGGACGCGATGGAACATGCCGTCACCGCGGTCGAAACTCTGGATAATCACCGGGCTAAAGCGCCCTTCGATTCGAGCTTTAAGCTTCTCCGCGTTTTCGCGGTTGCGGAACGCGCCCACCTGGACGGCAAATATTCCGGGTGGCGGGGTTAAGTTCGGTGTCGTTGCAGGCGCAGAGGGCGCGCTGTCTTCTTCCCCGCCGTAGCCAAGAACTTCCAGCCGGACGCGGGCGATGCCGTCCACATTCAAGTGGATCACCTTGGCCGCGCCGTAAGAAAGGTCGATCACGCGCCCTTCCACAAATGGCCCGCGGTCGTTAATCCGCACTTTCACTTCTTTCCCATTGTCGAGATCGTGCACCATCACTTGGGTTCCGAATGGCAGGGTTCGATGTGCCGCCGAGATTCCGTACATATTATAAATTTCGCCGCTGGCCGTTTTCCTGCCGTGATAGGGGCGGCCGTACCACGAAGCCAATCCTACTTCACCCTGAAGGATGGGAGCCGGCGGGGCAGTGGCCTTTGCGCCCCGATGTCCGGACCGCGAACGCCCCGCGTTGGAAGACGGTGATGGCGGCGGGAATCCACCTGCTGAAGAAGTCCGTTTTCGATGATGATGAAGGCAGCCGGAGGAAAAAAAAATAAAAGCGAGCGCCACGGCGGATTGCGGGAGCCGGGCCGGATGGATGCGGAAGGATTTTACGAGGACCATTCTGTGCCCGGTTCTAACGCGCCCCTTTCTCCAGATTTTCCGCCATCTTCGACAGCCGATCGGAAGCTTTCTTCAAGAGCTTCGCCATGTCCTGTTTCGTTGCGGGCTTCACTTTCTTGTCCAGGAATTCCACCAGCTTGGCAATTTCCACATCCATCGCCTTGCCCGCATCTTGGAATTTCATGGCCACCCTCCTGAGGCTCGCTTGCAATTCTATTCAACCGAATGCCTCCAGCGCAAATGATAACATTGGGGCGCAAGGCGCGTCTGCGCTATAATCAACGTTCGGGCCATTCGCAACCGCAAATTTTGGAAGCTATGGAACTGCCGCCTCGACTCCGGTTCAAATTGGAAAAACTCAAGTCCTTCCTCCGCTCGACTTTCGCGGCCAAGGAGCCGTCTTACGATACTTCCCATCGCATGTGCCCTTCCTGCCGCGCTTTGATTGATCGAAAAGCGGGGAAGTGTCCGCATTGTGGCGTGTCGTTGAAATCCCCCCGCGCTCGCGAGGGCACGGCCACTGGGCGCGTGCTGGGCGGGCTGATCCCCGTGCCTAGTACGGCCACCTCCGCCATGGTGGCCGCCAATATCGCGCTCTATGCGGTTTCGTGGTATCTGACCCAGGAGGCATCTTCTGCGTCTCAGCCCGCGCCTGCTTTGGGCGGCGTGGACGCCACGGTCTTACTTCGCCTGGGTGGAAAATTCGGCCCATTGATTTTCGCCGGCGAGTGGTGGCGCCTGGTCACCGCCTGTTTTCTGCACGGCGGACTGATTCACATAGGCTTTAACCTTTGGTGCCTCTTTGATCTGGGTCCGGCCGTGGAATCTCTGTTTTCCACGCCCAAGTTCATCTTTCTCTACTTGACCACCGGAGTCGCCGGGTTCGTTTTGAGTTTATTTTGGAGCCCTTTCCAACTTTCCATCGGCGCCTCGGGAGCCATTTTGGGTCTCATCGGCGTCCTCATCGGCGCCAGCTTCCATCACGGCGGACTGGGGAAAGACTATCGTGGACAACTTTGGAAATGGGTCATGTACATTGCCATCCTCGGACTCATAATGCCGGGCGTGGACAACGCCGCCCACGCCGGCGGTTTGGTTTCCGGAATCGTCCTTGGCTACGTGATCCCCGAAGGCGAGCCGGACACGCGCGCGGAAGATAACCTTTGGAACGCGGTGGCGGTCTTTTGCGTGATCATCATCGCCGGTTCCTTTGCCCTGATGGCCTTGCAAATGAACCGCCCGTTGCAGTAACGGCCTTGAGCGAATGACTTTCTCTTGACGGATGAAAGGAAAAGCCGAGTTGGGTGACAGACCCCCTCACCCGTCCGACTGCTGACGGCCACCCTCTCCCCCAAGGGGGCGAGGGTACAGTAAGTTTGCTTAAATATGGCCCTCGCCCCCCTGGGGGAGAGGGTGGCCCGCCGGGGCGGGACGGGTGATGGGGTTTTAAACTTTCACCACATGCATTTGGTAAAGAGCCCTGGCAGCAACCCGAATTCAAGTTGAGCAGACACATCTATCCCACTTAAGGAGGAACACGAATGGCACAACAAGTAACAGCACAACAACCTTCACCCACGCTGTTCTTTGAAGCCCTCAGCGCTTATGAGAGGACGGAAGCTTTAAAAGCCGCAGTGGAGTTGGAATTGTTTACCGCCATCGGCGAAGGAGCCGCCACCGCTCAAGCGGCGGCCAAGCGCTGCGGCGCCTCTGAGCGCGGCATCCGCATTTTGTGCGATTACCTGACGGTGATCGGGTTTTTGACCAAGGAGGGGAATTCCTATGGCTTGACACCGGACACAGCAAGATTCCTCGACAAGCGCTCGGCGGCGTACGCCGGCGCGGCGATGGGATTTCTCACTTCACCCATGGTCACCGATGGCTTCCAGAATCTTGCCGCCGCCGTTCGCAAGGGGGGCACAGTGCTCGGTGGAGAGGGAGACCTGGAACCCAATCACCCCGTTTGGGTCGAGTTCGCCCACTCCATGGCCGGCTTGATGGCGCTTCCGGCCACGCTGATTTCCAAAATGTTGAATATTGCGCAGGCTGGAAAAATGAAAGTTTTGGATATCGCCGCCGGGCACGGTATTTTTGGAATCACCCTGGCGCAACATAATCCCAACCTGGAAGTGGTGGCCGTCGACTGGCCGAACGTCCTGACGGTGGCCACCGAGAATGCGCAAAAAGCAGGAGTGGCGGCGCGGCACCGAACCATTCCGGGCAGCGCGTTTGAGGTCGATTATGGTGGAGGGTACAACCTGGTTTTACTCACGAATTTTCTCCATCACTTTGACGTGCCGGCCTGTGAAAAGCTGCTCCAGAAAGTTCACGCGGCGCTGGTTCCCGGCGGCCGGGCGGTGGCCCTGGAGTTCGTGCCCAATGATGATCGCATCACGCCCCCGCCGGCCGCCGCTTTCAGCCTGAAAATGCTGGCCGGCACGCCCAGCGGTGATGCCTACACTTTTTCCGAGTATCAGCGCATGTTTGCCCACGCCGGTTTTGCGCGCACGGAGCTACGCCAACTTCCACCCACGTTCGAGCAGTTGGTGATCGCTGAAAAATAGTCGGGACTTAAATGTTTCTGGACGAGCGTGTTGCCGTTTGGCGCTCCCAAACTCCGGGCTGCGCCAACCGGAATCATCTGAACAACGCGGGCGCCGCGCTTATGCCCCAGCCGGTGCTGGACGCCGTGCTGGGCCATTTGCGCAGGGAGGCGGAGTTCGGTGGCTACGAATCCGCTGACGCCGCCGCCGAACCTATCCGCCAGGCGTATGAAAACGTCGCCCGCCTGATCGGGACGCAAGCCAAAAACATTGCCATGGTGGAGAATGCCACTGTGGCTTTTTCCCAGGCCCTCGCCGCCTTTGATTTCTCCAACCTTGACGCCATCGTCACCACGCGCAACGATTATATTTCCAATCAGCTTATGTATCTCTCCCTGGCGCGGCGATTTGGGGTGAAGATTTATCGCGCGCGCGACCTTCCCTCGGGCGGTGTCGATCCGGAGTCGGTGCGGGAGTTGATTGCCAAGCCTGAAGTCCGCCTGGTGGCCGTCACCTGGGTGCCGACGAACTCCGGATTGATTCAGCCCGTCGAGGCCATGGGTGAAATTTGCGAGGCCGCCGGCATTCCTTACCTGGTGGACGCCTGCCAGGCCGTCGGGCATATTCCCATTGACATCGCGCGCCTTCACTGCGATTTCCTTTCCGCCACCGCACGCAAGTTTCTGCGCGGCCCGCGTGGCATTGGCTTTCTTTATGTTTCCAGCCGCGCCCTCGAACGCGGGCTGTATCCGCTGCTGGTGGATATGCAGGGCGCCAAATGGGTTGACGCGGATTCGTTCGAACTGGTGGATGATGCCCGCCGATTCGAGAATTGGGAGTTTGCCTACGCGCTCGTTCTCGGAATGGGCGAGGCGGCGCGCTACGCCGCCGGGGTGGGCGTGGAGGAAGGCGGGCGTCGCGCGCGCGAAGTGGCTGCCTTCGCCCGCGCCCGGCTGGCTGAGGTTCCGGGCCTGAGGGTTCTCGATCGCGGCGCGTCGCTCGCCGCCATCGTCACCGTGGAATTGAAGGGGCATCACGCCGCCGAAGTTGTCGCGCAACTGCGCCAGCGCGGGATCAATACCAGCGCCACCCATCGCGACTATGCCATCATCGATATGGACGAAAAAAGAGCCGTCTCCGCCCTCCGCATCTCCCCGCACTATTACAACACGCAAAGCGAGGTTGAAGAAGCCGTGTTTGCGCTGGCTGAAATTATGGGGCAGTGAGAGACTAATGATTTCGAGCCGGACCCCTCACCCGGCTCGCTACGCTCGCTACCCTCTCCCCTTGGAGAGGGCAGGAATTGAAGCTAGGACGGCACCCCTCTCCTTTGGAGAGAGGGTGCCCGTCAGCCGACGGACGGGTGAGGGGTTTTGACGCCTGTCTCATCGAAGAAGATGCCGCAAGCAACCCGTCACATCACGCGCCGCAATTTTCTAAAAAGGATTGCGGCCAGCCCCACTCTCCTCCCGGCGGTATCCAGGACCCAATTGCGGGCGGGGCAGGGAGGACCGAAGAAAGCGAAACCGCCTCTCAGTTGGAAAATTCACGATGTGGCCAGGATTCCGCACGGCTACCAAGTGGCCGTCGCCGACGTAAACGGTGACGACAGACCGGACATCCTGGCACTGAGTTCCGAAGAACACATCGTCGAGTGGTATGAAAATCCCGGCTGGAAGCCCCGGCCCATTACCACAAAAACCTCCGGCAACATCAGCCTGGCTCCCCTCTTCGGAAACGGCCATCCCTCCCAGGGGATTGCGCTGGCCACCGATTTTTCCCTTGACGACAGCACCCGCGGCGGAAATTTGTGGTGGGCCTCTCCTCCGGCCTCGCCTGATGCCGAGTGGCCGCTCATTTCCATCGGCCAGTTGCCTACCTCGCACCGCTTGCGCTGGGCAGACCTGGATGGCGATGGCCGCCTGGAACTGGTTGACGCCCCACTTCTTGGCCGTGGCGCGCACGCGCCCGACTATGCAGTTGGATCTCCGCTCACCTGGTTCGCCATGCCCGAAGAAATGCTGCGCGGTCACTCGAGCGCCCTGGACCAGGCCCCCGCCACTTGGCAATCTCACCTGATTGATGACTCGCTCACTGTGATTCACGGCCTCCTCATCACGGATTGGGACGGCGACGGCCGCCATGAAATTCTGACCGCCAGCTTTGAGGGCGTTCACCTTTTTCATTCCGTGGGGCAAATCCCAAACCTGCGCTGGAAGAAAACCCAGCTGGGTGCGGGTGACCAACCCTCGGCCAGCTCCGCGAATTTGCGGAAAACGAAATCGACGCGGCGTGGTTCGAGCGAAATTGCAGTGGGCAAGGTGAGCGGACGGCGCTTCCTGGCCACCATCGAACCCTGGCACGGAGAGCAAGTGGTGGTCTACTTCGCGCCACAGTCCCGCAAGTCCGGTGAGCTTTGGCGGCGCCACGTAATCGATTCCACTTTCCACGATGGCCATGCACTCGCCTGCGCCGACTTTGACGGCGACGGCAACGATGAAATTGTGGCCGGATTTCGCGGCGCAGGCACCAGCCTGTTCATTTATTCTTCAATCGATCCCGCGGGCTTGGAATGGAAGCGTGAACTCTTGGACGCTGACATGGCCGCCGCCGGAATTGCCCTCGAAGACATCAACGGCGATGGCCGCCTGGACATCGTGACCATTGGCGCCTCCACCGGCAACGTGAGGTGGTACGAAAATCTTGCATGAAGCTGAGGTGCTGGGTTCTTGGTGCCAAGGTTTGCTTCTCCTCTAAACCCTAAACACTAACTCCCCATGGGTAATGTTCCTCTGCGCCACCTGCGGGTGGCCATTGCTGCCGCTTGCAAAAAAGTTGGTTATCAGTGATAATAAAGAAAGGTAGACGATAGTACAGAAGGGATGATTTTAATGAAGATTGGAGGCGCCATGACCTTGAATGTGAAAGACCCGGAAGCCCACCGTCTGGCTCAGGCCATTGCCAAGGGAACTGGTGAAACCATCACCCGGGCCGTCACAGAAGCTCTGCGGGAGCGCCACGAACGCCTGAAGGGTCGCCGCGGGAAGGCCTCTGTCGAAGAACTTCTGGCCATCGCCAGGCGTGCCTCTGCTCATGTAAAACGTCCTTATCTCGATCACGCCGAATTCCTCTATGACGGGCGCGGGCTCCCCAAATGATCCTGGACACCTCCGCCCTTGCCGCAATCTTTTTTGGGGAACCCGAAGCCGCCCTCTACACCAAACTGATCCAAGCGGGCGACCGCTGCCTGATGAGCGCCGCAAACTTCGTTGAGCTCTGCATTGTCATTGAAGGGCAGATTGGTCTTGATGCTGGCCGCCAATGCGATGTTTTTTTCCGCCGAGCCGGCATTATCATCGAACCTGTGACTGTCGAGCAGGCGCACCTCGCGCGACAGGCCTTTCTCGATTTCGGCAAGCGACGCCACGCGGCAGGGCTCAATTTCGGCGACTGCTTCGCCTACGCCCTCGCCAAGGTCACCGGCGAGCCTCTCCTTTTCAAGGGGAAGGATTTCAGCAAGACCGACATCACATCCGCTCTTTAAACAGGAACCCACTCGCGAACTAGTGCGCGCGAACGACGGCCGATTCAGGATATTGCGTAGCGCAAAGTCTCGCTCCCCCGAGACTCTGCGGTACAAGTTCCTTGCCAAGCCAAAATCCGCAGAAACTGAAATGCTCAAACTCTTCCCGCTAATAACCGGATGGGGTGGTGCAAGGTGCCCTTCACTTACCACGGGCGATGCGCGGTTTCTGGTGCACTCGGGCTTTCGGGCGGGGCCGCAAGTTCTGCACCCGCATGAAGCAGTTTCACCACGGCGTGATTCAGGCGGAAGCGCGATTCGGATCGTTCCTCAGCTCGGGTAATATAACGAACCATAACAACCACGCCAGTATCAGTCGGCTTGACGTTTACGGTGGGCTGGGCAGAAAACGACCGCACACCGTAGCGGCGCGAGACCCGTTGCCATTCCCGCTCCGCCAGGTGCGTATTGCCTTCTGTTTCCTTCTCCACGATGGCGCGAATTTTTTCGACGAGAGGATACGGGTCCTGGCTCCCGGGAATAACCACCTGCAGTTCATCCCAGAGCCACTGGCCGGAGGTTGAGAAATTAAAATAATAACCGTCCACCGCGTACTGATTCAGGAAGGCAACTTGGCGGCCCGTTGGTTGTCCCGAATCGGTCCAGTTGCCGGTCTCGAGCAGCACGGTTCTCAGCAAGCTGATCTCAATCACTTCGCCGCGGACTCCGTTGATTTCCACCCAATCGCCCACGTGGATTCCGTGGCGGCCCATCAAGACGAACCATCCCAGGAAGGATACGATGAAATCCTTCAAGACCACGGTGAGGCCGGCGCCGGCCAGCCCCAGGACGGTGGACAATTGGTTGGGCGGCCCGAAAATGACCACCAGAATCACAAGGACAGTAACTACCTGTATACTTATGCGGAAGACGGCCTGCAGGGTGGCGCGTTGCTTGTTTTCCAGGGTGAGGCGGGCGAAGAAACGCTCCATCAGCCGGTTAATCCCGAACACCAGAAGCATCAGCACAAGTATCCAGACGGCAGAGGCGAGGATGTCGTGCAACACCGCTCGGGCGTCGGCACTGATCAGCCGAACCCATTGGTCATACGTCAACCCGAGATTCTGGAGGCTTCGGATCCGTCGGCCCATGATGGCCAGCGTCTTTTGGTCCTGGGAGGTGCGCTGCAACAGAGCGATGGCCGCCTTCGCAGCTTGTTTCGTGACGGGGACAACCTGGGTAATCGACGGGCCAACCGGCGGCCCCTGCGGGCCGCTGGCCCGTGCCACCGTGGCCTTTCTTTGCGCTTGCTCCGACATCACCTGCTGTTGCAACGGGCCGTACTTCATCGTCAGCGCGTCAGCCGCCTGGACGGCCTCCTGTTGGGCTTGCAGAATCTGATTTTGCTTTCTGCGAATGGCCTTCCATTCCGACCATTGGGCCAAAAGGCTGGAAGGTTCGGAGGCGGGCTCGCGGAGGGGCGGAAACTTAACCGAGTCGGCCGATTGCGAAGCGGCCTCGTGCTCCTTCACCAGTTGCTGAACCCTGCTGTGGGGGTCCCCCCCCGCTCGAATCAAATCATCTTTGATATCATCCAGCCGCTCTTTGTAAAAATTCAGTTCGGCCTGGCTTACATCAAGTTGTTGCTGCAAGGCTGCCTGTTGATCGCCTTTGGCCGTCTTCACCACGTCGGTCAGTTGGGTCACCTCGGCCTGCTTGGTCTCGATTGAAGCTTGAATCTTTCCGATCCGCTCTTGAATTTCGCGTACTTCAGGCGATTGAACGGTGGGCTGCCTGCCGGCGGCCTGCAGATCGGCGGCGAACTCCAGATCCAATTCCTGATCGGCATTGTGCAACGCGGCTTGCGCCACTTGCTGTTCCCCAGCCGTGGTCGCCCGCGCCGAAAGCCGCTTGGCCGTATCCAGGTACTGCTGATTCAAGGTAATGCGGGCGGCGTTCTGCGCTTGCGCGTTCTTATTCCGGGGTGGGACGCTGGGCCTGCTTCGGCTCAGAATCATGCCGGCAACGCCCGCCCCCACCATCAACAGCAGCGCAATCAATGTAATTTTTTGAGAATCTTTCATCATCGCGGCCCAATCTCCCGCTGAGCATTCATACCCATCATTCAGCCATCCTTCTCCACAATGGCGAGAGGTCCATCTCTTTCCGGTTAAATCCTCCCACTCCCCTCCGGAAATGCGTGAACGAGGCAAGTTTCGCTGCGTGATTACAAAGCGCGGAGATATTCTGATTCCTCGCGCAGACACTCCTTCCTAATGTAACGTCGGATTAACCGCAAGCGAATGGCCAAATCCGGAATTTAACGCAAAGCATTTGATTTAATAGGAATAATGCAATTCAATTCCTGACTGACCGCCTCGCGCCGGCGGAAATTTATACACGGTCGGGCCACAAACAGGCTTGGCCAAACCTTTGCGTTGTCCTTAACCTTTCCGCAGTTGTGCGCGTCTAAGGTTCAAGTGGGGAGAGTTGCAGACAGGGGGCAGGCTTGGCGCACGCGGCCAATTTGATTCGCAATGCCCGCGAACAAAGCCGCACTTGCAAGGCCGGCCTGAATCTTGGTAGAACTTCATAGCCATCGGGGTTATCCGCGGGCGGGATTAAAAGGATCACCAAAAAGCACAGGAGCATTCATGCAGCCGCTGCTACAGGATTTCCGCTACGCCCTTCGCATGTTGCGCAAGAGCGCCGGACTGACCATCGTTATCGTCGTCTCTTTGGCCATCGGTATTGGCGCCAACAGTGCCATCTTCAGTGTGGTGGACGCCCTGCTGCTCCGCCCGTTGCCTTACCCGCAACCGGATCGGCTGGCCAACATCTGGCTGCACTCGCCCGGCATCGGCATTTTCCGCGACTGGCCTTCGCCCGGGGAGTACATCGATCTCCAAACCGAAAATCATTCCTTCCAGGAAATGGCCATCGCCAAGCTTCGCCCCATGACCCTGACCGGGATCGATCAGCCTCAGCTCCTGGATGGAATTTTGACTTCCTCCACGCTCCTGCACATGCTCGGCGCGGAGCCCCTGCTGGGCCGCCTGCTGCTTCCCGAAGAGGACAAACCCGGCAAGCCCGCCGTGGCCATTCTCAGTTACCGGATTTGGAAGCGGCTGTTCAGCGGCGATCCGCATATTGTGGGCAAGAACATCACGCTGAATGGAACTTCGTATTCGGTAGCCGGAGTGCTGCGCCGGGATTTTTCGCTCGACACGGAAGCGATGCCCGCCGAGGGTCCCATGGACAAAGTGGATATTTTCCTTCCGATGCCGCTGGGGGCCGATGCCGCACAGCGGCGTGGCGACGAGAACTACAACGTGATGGTTCGACTGAAGCCCGGCGTTTCCATGGCGCAGGCGCAGGCGGATGTTGACGTCATCGCCAACCGCATTCGCGTGAAGGACAAGCGCGACCGCACCTTCGGCATGACCCTCGTCGGCCTTCAGGAACAAGTGGTGGGTGACGTGCGCCGCGCTCTGCTGGTCCTTCTCGGCTCGGTGGGCCTGGTTTTGTTGATTGCCTGCGCCAATGTGGCCAACCTGCTGCTCACGCGCGCGTCGGCGCGCGAAAAGGAAATCGCTATTCGCACGGCGCTGGGCGCGGGCGGATGGCGCGTGGTGCGCCAGTTGCTCACGGAGAGCCTTCTGCTCGCGGTGATGGGTGGCGGCGCCGGATTATTGATAGCGCAATGGGCGCTCTACATGGTGCGCACCTTGAATCCCGGAAATATTCCCCGGCTGGAAGACATCTCGATTAATGGGACCGTTCTGGCCTTTACTTTCGGAATCGCCCTAATCACCGGCATTCTGTTTGGACTGGCGCCGGCTTGGCGCGCCCTGAAAGTTGATCTGAACACCTCGCTGAAATCCGGCGGACGCAGCGGCCAAAGTGATAGCGGCATGCGCCTGGGCCGGCACCGGTTGCGCGGCTTGCTGGTGGTCTCCGAGCTGGCGCTCTCGCTCATGTTGCTGGTGGGCGCCGGCCTCCTCATCCGAAGCTTTGTGCGCCTTCAGGAAGTTCCGCCCGGTTTCAGCTCCGACCACGTTATCTCGATGCAAGTCGTGGTCACTGGTCCAGCCTATAAAGAGGACAAAGCGGTGATCCAGTTTTACCAGGAAGTGGCAGATCGCATCACCCGCCTGCCCGGAGTGACCACCGAGGGCCTGGTTTCCGTGCTGCCTCTAACTGGAACTGTGGGTTGGGGCGGAATCCATGTGGAAGGCTACAACCCGCCTCCCGGGCAGGAACTGCAAGTGGACCTTCGAACCGCCAGCAGCGATTATTTCCGCACCATGGAAATTCCCCTGGTGAAAGGGCGTTTTTTCTCCGAGCACGATACCGCGGACGCCCTTCCCGTTGTCATCATCGACGAAAATTTCGCCCGTCGCTTCTGGCCTCACGACGACCCGATTGGAAAACATCTCTGGTTCGATCCCAAGAAGCCCATGACGATTGCGGGGGTGGTGGGCGTGGTCAAGCAATACGGGCTCGATACCGAAGGCAAAATCGCGGTCTACTTCCCTAATCTGCAGCAGCCCAACAACGGGATGTTCCTGGTGGCGCGGACGACTTCGGACCCCGCCCTGCTCGCTGGTTCCATCGCGCGTGAAATTCACGCCGTCGATCCGAGCGTGGTGGTCTACGGTGTCCGCACCATGCAGGACCGCCTCTACGATTCGCTGGCTCGCCAGCGTTTTGCCGCCACCATGCTGGGCGCTTTCAGCGCTTTCGCCCTGCTGCTGGCGGCGGTGGGGGTGTACGGCGTCATGTCCTATCTGGTTTCGCAGAGCACGCACGATTTGGGCATCCGAATAGCTCTGGGCGCGGGCCCGGGAGATATTCTCGCCCTCGTGCTTCGCCACGGAATGGAACTGGCGGCCATCGGCATTGCGGGCGGACTGATTGGTGCGTTGGCGCTTACTCGCGTGATGGCCAGCCTGCTTTTCGGGGTCACCGCCACCGACCCGGTTACTTTCAGCGCTGTGGCCGGAATCCTGGCGCTTTCAGCCTTTGCCGCCACCGTCATTCCCGCGCGCCGCGCCGTCACCATTGACCCCATGGTCGCGTTGCGCGAGGAATAGCTTGCTCAGGTCAGCGGCTGCTCCGCAGGAGATCGGGTGCCACGATCTTGTAGGGCTGGGGCTTGCCACGGCCTCCTGCCAACCCAAAGGTCGGCCCCACTTACGATTCAGTGCGATGGGTTGGATCACTGCCAGTTCCGCAAGGGGTTGCCGCTGGCCATTCAGGGATTAGGAACGGGAGGAAAGTCTCGTGAAGCGTCGGCCGCGGTGGGAAAAATCTCGATGATTTTGACCACTTGGGTGATCTTCAACACGCCTTCCACCATCTCCTTCACTCCGGCCAGGCGCAGGGTCCCGCCCACCTTCTTCAGCCTGCCCAGAGTTCTCACGATGGTTCCAATGCCGGAGCTATCCACATAAGTCACCCGCGACAGGTCGAAAATAACCCACTTTTCGTCCTTCCGAATGAGTTCGTCCATCTGCCTCTCGATTTGCTGGCAGTTGGGTCCATTCCTGATGCTGTCGGTTATTTCAAGCACCACGACTCCCGGCCGGATTTGTTTTTTAATCACGAGCATCGTCTATGGGGCCTCACTTAGGTGAATTGGACCGCCGCACCCACTGCCAACGGGCGCGGCCCGCATCAGCTCCGTTCTTCTCCCTCATAGGTGAACTGGCGGATCAGCCGCACGCAGCCTTCCAGGGCTTCCCACACCGAATCACCCCAGCCCGAGGGCAGCAAGGGGGCGGTTTTCTGATTTACCAGCTTATCGGCCTCGGCAAAAAAGCGCAGGCGCTGGCCCACGGGAGGCACTACATACTCTTTTACCGTGATCCGAAATTCCACCGTGCCTTCCGGCTGGCGTTTCTTGATGGTGAAAACATGGAGTTGAGCCAGTTCTTCGGCCGGGCTGGTCTCCATATGATGCCAGTGCACGGTTTAAACCTCCCTCAAACAGATCTCCCGGCCCGGGTGCGGATAAGCCATGGAGGCCGGAATTTAAGTTTTCATCATTCTTTGGTCCGATAGCATATACACGACCGGCATTTTATGCAATAAGAAGAAGACGAGCGTTTAGTTCTAAGTTTTGATGCCGCCCACATTCCGTTTGTCGGAACGTACGCGCCACGCGCAGGTTGCGGTCCTTCGTGCTGTGGAGTAGTATGGGCGTTAAGGAGTGCGGTTTGTTTACGCGGGCACGAGATGCCTTGCACCATTCGATGCAGGGCGAGCCCTTGGTAATTCGCGCGAGGATTTATGAATGAAGAGAATTTGATGAAGCGCATTACGGTGAACCCCGAAATTTTCGGGGGCAAGCCGATCATTCGTGGCCGTCGCCTGGCGGTGGAGCACCTGCTCGGGATGCTGGCCGCCGGGGACAACATCGAAACCATACTGGAAAACTATCCCTATCTCGAGCGTGAAGATATTCAGGCCTGCCTTGTGTACGCCCGCCGTATAGCCGCCAACGAACGCATCGAACCACTTTCAATTGAGGTCGGCTCTTGAGGGTTTTGTTGGACACGTGTGTCAGCCCAAAAGCGAAAACAGAATTAGAATCCGCTGGACATGATGTGCTATGGGCCGGGGATTGGACCCCCGATCCGGGTGATGAGGTCATACTCCGCCGCGCGTGGGAAGAAAAGCGAGTACTGGTGACGTTGGACAAAGACTTTGGCGAACTCGGTGTCCTGCGGGAAGCGCCCCACTGCGGCCTGATACGCTTGGTGAATCTTCGGGCCATACAGCAAGGGCGCGTGTGAATACAGATCCTGGCTCGCTACGGCAACGACCTTGCCGATAGAGCGATTATCACAGCGGAGCCTGGGCGTATTCGAATCCGCCGTTCCAAACCACCCTTCGTTTAATCCGGCTGCGGCGTGCGACAACACGGGATGGGGGACCCCTGAACTGCTTTGGGTTTCAAGTGTGGCGTTCCATCGTGCCAGATCGCGGATTTTGCGATATGTGGTTGTAGATCTCCGGCACAAAACAACAAAGTCTGAAAAAGGCGCGCGTTTAATCTTAAGCTTTGATGCCGCCGACATTCCACAGTGCGGAATCCCGCGAAGCGGGGCGCCACCGGCGGAACTCGGACGTCGGGTTCCAATGAAAGTTTTCGCCGCGAATTAATGAGCGGTTTCGACGGTGAGTCTAAGCCCAACCGCCTTGGTGACGGCAACTAGTGTGGATAGCCGTGGATTGCCATTCGCCGACAATGCGCGGTAAAGACTTTCCCGCTCTATTCCGGCGGCCTTGGCAACTTTGGCTACGCCCTGCGCTCGGGCGAGGTGGCGCAAGGCAATCAGCAGGACGCGGGGCTCATCCTCATCCTCCAATGCCGCTTTCAGGTATTCGGCGGCAAAATCCGGATTCTTGCGAAGCCGGCGAACGATGGCTTCGTCGTGGGAGACGCTGGCATGACGTTTCATGATTTCTCGCTCCTCCCTTTATAATCCTTAAGGTATTCCAGCGCCCGGTCAACATCTGGGCCCTGTTTTCGCTTGTCACCGCCGCAGAGAAGCAACACGCACCTCCTTCCAATCATGGCGTAATAAACCCGGTAGCCTGGTCCCCAATCGATGCGCAGCTCGCACACGCCGCGTGCCAACGGTTTGCAATCCCCAAAGTTACCGGCGGCGAGCCGGTTAATTCGGCTCGCGATCTTTGCCTGGGCACGGGTATCCGCCAATTTCGACAGCCATTCGTCAAAGAGATCTTGACCCGCGCGGCTCAGGTAATGACGGACCTCGATCAAATTGGTATTGTAACTTATAAATCACACACTGGCAAGCGGAATGGCGTTGCGCACGGCGGGATCGGGGATTTTGCAATGTGTGGGTTCAGATCCAGTTTGCCATAGAGCCGCGTAGCGGCGACGGAATGCGGCCCACGGCGTAAGCCGTAATAAAGCAGGAATCAATTGCAAGCCGCATAGCGGCGACAGAATGTGGCCCACGGCGTAAGCCGTGGGAAAGCTAGGTAACAATCATCATCTCTGAGCCCCATCGGGGCGACATAATTGCCCCATCAAAAAACGTATCGCGGATCAAACTCAATTCGGTGATGTTTCAGTAGCGACAAAACCTCTTCCTGGTAGGTGAGCTTTTTGTGGTGTGCTTCCTGATTTACAATATACGCCTTTACGTCTTCAAGCCTCGATTGGCTCACGCTGAAACCTGTATAGCCGGTCTGCCACGCGAATCCGCGGCGGGGCCAGCGGTCCCTCACCCATTTCGAAGAGTTGGACTTTAGAGTTTCCATTAAATCAGCCAGCGGGACCGTGGCGGGCAGGGTAAACAACAAATGGACGTGGTCGGAAGGTCCGTTAATCACCACAGGCTTCCCGTGCATGGCCTTGATGATGCCGCCCATGTACGCAAAGAGTTCGTGTCTGATCTCCTCATCCAGAACCGGTCGACGGTCCTTGGTGGAGAACAGCGCGTGGATGAGCAAGTTTGTGTAAGTGTGAGCCACGGCTGTTTTATGTCGCCCCTGACGGGGCTTTACTTCTCTCGTTTAACTTCTCCCATGGCTCACGCCATGGTCCACATTCTACCGCCCCTCCGGGGCTAGGGATGTATTCTACTCGAACATTTTCCCCAAAGCTTGAGCCATGTGATGCGGCATTCAATAAAAAGCCGCATAGCGGCGACGGAATGCGGCCCACGGCGTAAGCCGTAATAAAGCAGGAATCAATTGCAAGCCGCATTGCGGGGACAAACTGTGGCCCACGGGGTGAGCCGTGGGAAAGTCAGGGAACAATCAGTTTCATTAAGCAGGCGCTGACCCCCGTCCTTGGGGCCTGAAGGTCTTCTCGTGGTGGTGCCGCAGACCTCACCATCGGAGGTCTTCGCTACGATTGCTCGCCCGTTCGGTAGCGGCCGAAGCTTGCCCCAATCGCTTCACTCTGGGCAGGCTCAGAGCACCGCGAAGGGACGACCGTGCTACGATATCCGGGTAGCCGCGCGACTCCGGGCACTCCCTACCAGCCTTTTCCGCTGAAGGCTTTTTTCACCAGCTCATTGAGCGTTCTAACCCGGACGAAGTAATTCCCCCGCACACGGATGGCATCAATCTTGCCAGCTCGAATCCAGGAATAGAAATTGTCCATGGTTACACCACATCCAGTTCTGGCACAGAGGCTGCGCCAAGCCTCGATCGCCATGAGCACGGGCGGGGTTCCCGGGAAGCGGAGCGGTTGGCCGCGCGCATCGCGGGCGAAGCTTTTTGCTTCGCCTGGCACGGCGAATGACGGCTCTCTCATTTTTCCAAGCGACTCTCGTTCTCGTTCGCTCGTGTCGGTCATACCAAGTTGTTCCCTTTTCCGCCTTCGCAAGGCGGACGCCCGTCGGCGAGTTCGCGGTTCTCACTCATTGTAGCGGCGGTCTGTGACCGCCGGGTTTTCGGCGCTCATAGAGTGCCGCTACAACGATCGTAGTCAAGCCTGCGCCCAACACCGTTTACATCAAGGACTCCCCGTTAAGACATTGCTCGATCAGGTCGTTCAGCATTTTGATGGGGACAAAGATTTTCCTGCCCAGGCGTACGGCGGGGACTTTGCCATCCCGTATCCAGCGCACAAAGGTACTCTTGGCAATACTGCCCCCGGTTTTCGCGCAAATCAGCCTCCACGCCTGGTGCGGACTGAGCATCAGTGGAGTTTTGGGCGCCCTTAATGACATGCGGTACCTGTGTTGCGCTTCGATTTTCTCTTGCGCTGTTTTCTTTTTGCGCGGACTCGTTGGCGCCGGCATGCCCTCGTTCACCTCGACGCCGGGTCCTTTATTCTGCGAATCGCTCATCTAAAAAACCTCCTTTAAAACCAGGGCTGCAAATTTTCGGCGCCATCACCTCAGGTAGTGGCTGGCGGAGTTTATTCCGCCGCCCGCGGCAGGCGCCGAGCGCCGCTACAAACGACATGGAGCTATTCCTCCCCACCAAGGCATTTCTGAATCACGTCATCGAACATATTGACCGGGACCAGGATTTTTCTGCCCATGCGGATGGTGCAGACCCTGCCATCGCGTATCCAGCGATAGAAAGTGCCGAGCGCAATGCCGCCGCCAGTTTTGGCGCAGAGAATACGCCAGGCGGCGGTGGGGTTCATCATCAGCGGAGTGGCCGGGGATTTTCTGCTGAATTGGGCAGGATCCGCGGAAACTCGTCTGAACATGTCGTGGGGGGTTTTTCCAGCAGCGGCCGTTTTGTTCGCCGCGTCGGTCGCGGAAGGTGGCCGCGGTTTGCCGTTGCCGGTTGCGTGATCGAACGGGTTTTCCATATCATGCCATTCCTTTCAAAAATGCCTGGCGCAACTCCATGGCTTGGCGCTTGCGACGGAGGCGATTGTCTTCGTCCTCGGTGGTGAGGCCGTAGCGGGCGATTTCAAGCATCCGCAGGCTGGGCTGGCGGGATTGGAAGAACCGCGGCTCTTCTTCCTGATGGAAGTGGCAGAGGCACATGCCCGCCTCCGCCTGGGTGGCGGGATAAATGCAACCCTTCACTTTGCAGCGTGCGCCCGGAGCAAGGCCGGCGGGCAGGCCGGGCGGCGGCGGTCCGGATGGGTGGGCGCCGGCGGCGTTTTCATCCAGCGGACGGGGGCGGGGCGCTTCCTTCGCTCTGGCGCGTTGGCTCCGGCTGGCTTCGGCCATGTCCGGGAAAAATTTACTTGCCATTGCGGGCTGTTCGTGATTGTGTGTGTGGATCATCGGGTTGCTCCTTCGAGCGGAATGTTTTTTCTGGCATTGACAAGCGGTGGTTTGACATGCACAATTCGCAAGTCAACCGAGAATCAAATCGCACTACACAGACCTCGCGCGGAGAATTATTGGCGTGAGGCTTCGCTGACCTGATGGCGGCTGGGGCCGCCGGTGGTCGGGGCCCCGGCAGGCCCTCCGGATGCGGATTGAGCGGCCGGGAACAAAGTCCAATTGGAGTGAGGAAGAAAAGCATGGCTGCAATCGATACCGGGAAAGTTATTCGCAAGGTTCGTCACCGCCTCGAATTGAGCCAGGAAGGCTTATCGCGTCTAATGAATTCCACCAAAGGCGCCGTCCAACATTGGGAGCGCGGCCGCAATATTCCCAGCCTGGGCCGGCTCCTGGCCTTGCGCCAGCTTTGCCCGCGTTCCCCGGAGCGAAGCACCCTGGACGCCCTCATTCATCAAGCGCAAAACGGCGTGGGGCCGGGAAACTCCAAGCATCTTCCCATCGCCATGCGAAGCTCCAACGGGATCCACTCCAGACTGCGCCTGGCGGCCTTTCCGCCTCCGGAGTTTCGCCTGATGCAGCGCGAAAACGGCCGCCTCCAGCGCCACATCACCAAACTCGAGTCCGCCCTTAAGCGCCGCGTGGAGCGGGTTCGCATCCTTGAAAATCTGGCCACCGACTTGCAGCGGGAAATGGCCCGGCTCCGCGCCGGACGTCAAAGGCGCAATTTGCAATCGACATAAGTCAACCCGCCGATGGAGTAACCCTTGCGGCCGGGCGGGCCGTTGGCGGTCAACCCCGGGGACCATTCCATCAGGCGAAGTTGGCTTGCCCCGCCAAGGCGGAATAATGGGGCGGGAGTGGCAGGTGCGCATCAACGGCCCTTCTCTCTCCCGAGGTGGTAGGTACTTCTGCCCAGGAAGGTATCCCGAGATTAATCACCAATCTGATAAACATCAATCGGGTAGATTACCGATTTGAAAATAAATAAACCCCTAAAACACCTTAAGGCGGAGTAAGGGTTTTCCCCGATGGACCAACGGAGGGATACCGGCGCTGTCCGGCACTTCGAAAAGACAGGGGGTGGCGGAGTTTGCTTTTTTTGGTAGCGGCGGTCTCTGACCGCCGGCTTTTGACTCAATGATTCCGGCCGTCAAAGAACGCCGCAGCAAAAAACTGTACCCCTGTCCAATGACAGATCCCGATTCCCTAACCGCCGGCCCTCCTGTATAATTCATCCGATTCTTAATTCACTCCCCGGAGACAATTGATTGGCTGACGTTCTTGCCGGCGTGATCGCCCCCGTTGAGGTTTCAGTTGCGGACCACGCGCGGCGCCATATCGCCGTGCGGCTGCTTCCATTTCTTTTCATTCTCTACATCGTCAATTATCTGGATCGCACCAGCGTGGCCTACGCCGCGCTCGGCATGTCGCGCGAATTGGGATTCAGCGACCGCGTGATTGGATTGGGCACAGGAGTATTTTTCATCAGCTACCTGGCCCTCCAGACTCCCGGAGCCCTGCTGGTGGAGCGCTGGAGCGCGCGGCGGACGATCTCTGCATCCTTGATCTTATGGGGATCTCTCACCGCGTTGACGGGGTTGGTGCACACGCCCGGCCAACTTTATTTTGCACGCTTCGTATTGGGTGGGGCGGAAGCGGCATTTTTCCCGGGCGTGATCGTCTATTTGAGCCACTGGTTTATTCGCGAGGACCGCGCCAAGGCGACCAGTAATTTTATGGGTGCGATTCCGCTCTCCTTTGTGATTGGCTCGCCGGTGGCGGGCTGGATTCTCAGCCATGCGTGGCTCGGTTTTGCGGGCTGGCGCTGGCTCTTCTTCCTGGAGGGATTGCCCGCCGTCGTTCTGGGCACGGTGGCATTTTTCTTCCTCACCGATTGGCCCCGCGAGGCCGCCTGGCTGGCGCCCGAACGCAGGCAGTGGATTGAACAAACACTGGAGGATGAAAAACCCGCGGGCGCGCAAGTGACCACAGCTTGGCAGGCACTTAAGTCGCCCCAGGTTCTGCTGCTTGCCTTGATGACCTTCTTCAATTATTTTCCGATCTATACTTTCGTTTTCTGGTTCCCGACCATGCTCAAGCGTCAGTCAGGGCTTTCGGACTTTCGCCTGGGCTTGCTGGGAGCCATCCCTTACGCCGTTGGCTTCCTGGTGATGCAGATCGGCGGATGGCATTCAGATAAATGGGCGGAAAGGCGCTGGCATTCCGCCATCCCGATGTTGATTGGGGCGGCGGGATTTCTGGGGCTCCTCGCCCAACCTCGCACAACTTTAATCGAAGTTATTTTGTTCACCGTAGGTGGTGTGTGCATTGCCTACCTCCCTACGTTCTGGGCCATCCCCACGGAAGTTCTGAGCCAGTCTGCAGCAGCGGCCGCCGTGGGAATGATCAACGCGGTGGGCAGCGCCGCGGGCTTTGCCGGGCCTTACTTGTTCGGCTACCTCAACACGCGCACGGGATCTTTTTCAACCGGGCTGGCCCTGATGGCCGTCTCGGCAGTTGTCGGAGGAATGTTGATCCTGTGCACGCCCAAAAACGCAAGAGCGCCCGGCCGTTTACCGTCCACACCGGCACGGACTAGAACCTGAATTCCAGCCGCAATACGGACCGCCCGTCCGTCGGCCCAGCATTGTAGCGGCGGTCGGAGTTTGCCCCGTCGAGGCGGGGACCGCCCAATTGTCACGCCATGTCGATCCCGGATTTGAAGGACTTGGGTGACTATGGCGTTTATCGCGGCTAGTCAGCAATGAGCGATCAATCCCGCGCGGGCGTATGGGACCTCTCTTGCATCGCAAATTTGAATGACAATTTTCGGCCCCCGCGTAGTCATAATCATCGCTATCCATAAGTTGTAAATACGACTAATGTAATCCGGAGGCCGATGCTCAATGGGTTAGATGCAAAATCAGCCCTTCCAGCTCTCCTTCAATCTCCCTCTCAAGTTCCATTTCCAAGCCTCCTGCGTCACCTCCGAGGGCGGCTCGGTCTGGCGCGGGAGATCGACGAGCGGCTTGGCGTCGACGGACTCTTCGAACAATACCTTACTGACTTCGGCCGTGGAGGAAACCCGCGGTTCACTTTCTTTGACCTCCCGCGGCAGTCACCGCATAGTCGTTTGGCGCGTTACGAAGAGTCACCTGACGCGGCGGTTCTCCCGAAGCGTGGCATACTTGATGGAAACGCTGCCGCTGGGTGCGGGTGGCAGAAACGCTCGGCAGGAATAGAAATCCATCAACAAAGGTTGAGGGCGGAACAGTCCCTGGGAAACTGCTTTGAAATGAGGGGATTCCTGGTTTTTCCCGTACCCTGGGAGACCCTGGGCTGGCCCCTTCGCGCCGCTCGCGTCGTTCGGGGCGGGAAGTGTGAGATAATAGTCTTAGCGCAAATGCTTGGGTACATACTGGCTCGTGGTCGGGAGGCCAAAATGAAAATCCCGGCTCAGGTTGGAGGAGAAATGCCGGCGAGTTTCGCTCCCCGATTCAAGGGTGCATTGGGCATCAGCGGACTGGTCTGTGTCCTCAGCGTGGCGATGTATGCGCCAGCCTCTTTGGTTCGAAACCCAAGATCATTGGCTCGCCTTCTGAACGAAATTGAGTTGAAAACCCTCGATCTACGTTTCCTCATGCGTGGCTTCCGCACCCCCAATCCCGCTATCGCAATTGTGGCAGTCGACCAAAAAACTCTCGACGTGCTTGGACACTGGCCGATTACACGTGATTTTTATGCGAATACGGTAGACATCTTGCGGGAGGACGGGGCGCGTGTGATTGCATTCAATATAGTCTTCCCAGAGCCAGACCGCAATTCGGCAATGCAACCGGTTCAGCGGGACGATAAAACCCAAGATGAGGTCGCGAGGTCAGCCGTGAAAAGCCCAGCGCCGGCAGCGCGGCTGAAAGCACCAGAGGCTCGCACAGACAACGACCAAAAGTTTGCCGACGCGATTTTGTGGTCCCACAACACCATCCTTGCTTATTCTCTGCTGTTTGATCTTAAGGACACAAAAACGCAGAACAAGCAACGAGTCAGAGAATTTGTGAGCTACCTTACTTTCGCGGCCGGTCTCCAGGTCATTCACCCCGAATATGGGAAGTCGATGAATTGCCAATATTGCGAGGCGGTGGGCGTAATACCCGACCTGCCCAAGCTGGCCGAGAACGCAAAGAATTTTGGGTTTTTCATTATAGTGCCTGACCAGGATGGTGTAGTTCGAAGCGAGCCGTTGGTTATCCGATTTCAAAACAACTATTATCTCTCACTCGACGTGGCCGCTGTGGTCGCCTACAACAATCTTTCGCCCCACAAAGTGGCAGCTTTTCTCAACTCAAATGGCCTTGAAGGAATAGAATTGGCATCTCGTGCAATACGCACCGACCCGGATGGGTATGTTCAGATCAATTATCGAGGCCCCGCAGGCACCTATCCCACTTATTCATTTGGCGACGTCATTCAAGGCAAGATTCCCGCCTCGGCTTTCAAGGATAAGATTGTGCTGATCGGCGTCACGGCAAACGGGATAGTGGAAACCAGTGGAGTTCCATTTCAGACGAGCGGCTTCCCCGGAGTGGAGGTGCACGCCAATATCATGGACAACTTGCTGAGCGGTCAGTTTATCCACCGCGGTCCTCGCGAGAATTTGGCTGACATCGGTCTTATCATTCTCTTCAGCCTTGCCCCGGGCTTGCTACTGGGGTGCATCTCCCCGATGCGCGCGACGGTACTAGTCGCCATCATCTCATTAGCCTTTCTCTGGCTGGCGTACTACCTTTTCGCCTCCCACCATGTTTGGCTCTCCGTGCTGTTCCCAATCACTGCCCTGGCCTCGAGCTATGGAGGGATCGTCGCGTACTATTTTTTGATCGGACGGATTTCGCCAGACCCTCGAGAGGCGAACGGACGCAACTGATTGACCCGCTTTGAGGTCGCTCGGATTGATAGGGAGGGCCGCCGACCTGCAACGCAGACTCATCACCCATGGCTTGCTGCCTGCCCCTTGCCACACGCGCCGGTCCTTTTCACTGGGCGCGAGAGGCGAAGACTCCCAGCCGCAGAGCTTTCCCTCCTGGCGTAGCGCCGATGCCTCATCCTCTTTCTGTGCCAAATGAGTATAAAACTGCTTCATGCGCAATTCCGTCGAGGCGTCGTCAACGGCCCGCAGTGATGCCGCGACGGTTCTGGCGCCGGCAAAGAGAAATGCCTGAACCAAGCCGATGCTCCCTTCCTCTCCTTCAAGTTTTCCGGTTCCAGTGTTGCAGGCAGAAAGCCCGGGAATGGCGGCGTAAAGCCGCCGCTACTTTTCTTCAGCAAGTTATTTAAGTGGGGTCAGCGCCAATCTTCAACCTCCTTCCGGCAAGGGTTTGCCGATTTCCCAATGATGGCCGAACGGGTCCACGATTCTTCCCAAGCGCCAACCATAGTCGTTGGCGACGGGCCGAACCACTTTGGCCCCCGCCGTGACAGCGCGATCGAATGCCGCGTCCGGATCTTCCACGGTCATGACCATTCGCACGGAACCGCCGCCAAGAGACTCCGGGCTGAAGTTAAGGTGCTCGGGTGACTCGTCGGTAACCCAGAATACGGCGGGCCCCACGGACAATTGAGCGACCACCGAGCCGCTTGGATCTTCAATGTGAAACAACTCGCCAGCTCCGAACGCTGCCTTGTAAAACTCGAGCGCCTTCTTCCCGTTTCGCACCGAGAGCATGGGAGCGATCCCGGTTTTCTGGCCGTTGCCTGCTGGTGAGTCATTGCTCATCGATAATCTCCTTTTTCGCGCATATCAATCTCAGTTGTCTTCATCAATCATCAAAACTTGCGGTGGTTTTGCAACTTAACCCTCTCCACCGGGGAGAGGGTGTCCGTCAGCGGACGGACGGGTGAGGGGTTGCTTTGAGGCAAAACCAAACTCACTCCCGCTTCATACCCACGCCAAATTGATTTCCCGCTCGCAGCACTTTCCCGTGGGCAATGGTGAGGTCGAGCAATTTCTCGCTCTGCACGGCGCGCCCGGTTTCATCCGTAAGGGTGGCCACAACCTTCCTGGTGGCAACATCGATTACCTCTCCGGTGGAAGGGAAGGCGTAGCGGCCATCCATGCTGAAGCTGATCCAGCCGGGCATGTCGCGGAGCTTGATGGTGTCAGTCTGTTGGGGCGGCATCACCGTGGCATCGAAAATATGGATGGCGTTGTTGGCGCCGTCTGACACCCAGATCTCGCGTTCGTCCGGCGTCAAAGCGATGCCGTGGCTCGGGCAGCCGTGGCGCTTCACCGGCCCTTGCTGGTATCCCTGCACTTCCACCCGATAGCGCTTGCGCCCGGTGCGAATGTCGCCTACTTCAAAACCGAGTAAACCATTGACGTTCACAAAACAGAGGGTGTTGGTTCCATTCACGGTAAAGGGGCGAATGACATCCGAGAACGGCCCCACGGTGCCCAGCACCTTGCGGCTCTGAGCGTCGGCCACAGTAAGAAGTTTCGACCGCAAGCCCGCCATGTAAACGCGTTGGCCGTCGAGGGAGTAGATGGTATTGTGAGCGCCCGAATCGGTTTCGATGCTGGTGATCACGGCGCCGGTGTCGGCGTTCACGACATTCCAGAAATTGCCCTCCAGTTGCGGCACGTAAAGCGTTTTCCCGTCGGGCGAAATTGCCAGGCGGTCGCAGCCGCCTTCGTAGGCTTTATCCCACAGGATTTTGCCCGTGACGGCATCCAAAGCCAGCATCCGTTTATTGTTGGTCACGTAGATCCGGCCGGTTTTCGCGCTGGCGGCGATGCCTTTAACGTTCTCGGGCTTTTCTCCGGGCGCCACGTTCCAGGTGGGTATGCGTTTGGCGAATTTAAACCCATTGTCCATGTCGAAGACAAGAATCCCTACGCCGCCATATTCCACGTAGTTGCGAATGCCAGGGCTGGCAACGTACAACAAGTGAGTGGTTTTGCCGGCGGGCGACTGGCCTCCCAGCAGCAAGGTGGACGGAAAAAAAACGGGAAGACTTATTAAAAATAACCGAAATAGTCTTGCACTCATTTGGTTTTCACTCTCCGGCGGCTGGTCGTTTCGCCTTCGATGGCGGACACAATCTACGCCGACCCTTGCCGCAGCGCTATTTCCTGCGCTACCGAATGTACGCGAACTGGGAGGTTGGAATCAAGGCAGGTGAGAGGAAATGATGAAGGATGAGTTCGGAATAACGAGTTAGAAGCAAATGGAAGGAAACAAATCGAATGCGGCCCGCGCGTGGAATGTATGGCTCAAACAGGAGGTGTTCCGCGCGCGGGCCATCAAACCATCTTGTCAAATCGCCGACTAGCAGCGGTTTAGCGGCGGCCGAAATGGCGCCAGCCGCCTCCCACTACCACGCTCAAACCAACTCCCGGGCGCCGGTAGCCGTAGTAGGGCGGGGGATAGTAGCATGGACCCCAGGCGGGGTCGCAGTAAGGATTGTAATAAGAATCGTAATAGCCGCCGTAAGCCCACGGCGAGCCGTAATAGCCAAACCCGAAGCCCCACGGCCGATGGCCATACCCGCGATATCCATAGCCACCGCGGAATCCACCACGGAAACCGCCGTAGCCGCGGTAGTAATTACCCCGATATCCGCCTCGGAAGCCTCCGCGGAATCCGCCATTGCCTCCGCGGAAACCGCCACCATAGTTTCTTGCCCCGTAGCTTCGCCCGCCGAAACTTCCCCTATAACTCCGTCCGCCACTATAGGCCCGCCCGCCCCCGCCACTGAACGAGTGACCTCCTCCGGAAAAACCGCGTCCGCCAACGCCGTGGCCACCCCCTCGCTGTGCGGAAGCGGTGGTAGCCAAGCCAAAGAATAGGATGATGACCATGATTTTCTTCATGCCAATCCTCCGCGTTGTCTCCGTTCTTGCGAGAGCACGCCCGCACAATGTATTGCAATCCGCGGTCCATTCGTTCAACCACGCAAGTGCTTTACAATGAGTATCCGCGGCGCGCATGAATGGCCGAGATTCACCGCCGGGTGGTTGATTTCGGCCAGGCGCACGTGGCGGAAGGGCTGCCTGAGAACATGGAGGGACCGCTTGCTTTGGCGACCTCTCGCTGCTGGCTGGCCGCGTCTGAGCGCCGTTGGTCGAGCGCGCGCCCCGCTTTTTCCTTGCGCCACCGCCGGCGCGGCCCGATGCAATATTGCCAGTAAGATCACATACTCAAAATTCCGCGCGATGCGGGTTTTCAAAGGCACCGAATTTGCGTTTCGAGCGGGAAGCGCCACGGACTACGGGCTTCACCGGCGGGGAGCTTGCATTAACTCGAGGGGCTGCTCATGGGGGCGGCCCATTGCTGGCGGTCAGGGCAAAGAGAGAATTGAATAGGGGGTGAAGGCAGGTTCCTTGAAATGCCCGACGGAGTTGGCGCAGATAAACAGTCTACGATAACAGCCCTATGATAACGTACTTGACAAGTACCTATGCAGGAGTTATATATAACGGGAAAGATGGATTTGATGCCTTGGAGGAAGGGGGAAAAGATTGAAGCAGGGATGCGTGCCATGAATCCAAGGTAGGGCGCCGGCCGCCCTTAATCTCTCCGCGAAAAGAGCTCTTATTGACGCGCTTTGGGCATTTCTATGTCCTCCATGAAGTTGATCGCCTGACGGTGACGCAGATCTCGCCAGACCGATCAGGATTTGAGCCGCCGCACTCCAGGGGTGACGGGTGAAGGAAGTAAAAATTCTGGTGGCGGATGACCACGAACTGGTGCGGCGCGGGGTTCGCGCCTTGATCGAGTCGCAACCCGGGTGGGAAGTGTGCGGCGAAGCCTCCACCGGACGGGATGCTGTGGAGCAGACAAAACGCCTGAAGCCGGACGTGGTGATCCTGGATCTTTCCATGCCCGACCTGAACGGCCTGGAGGCGACGCGGCAGATCCTGGCCGCCGTCCCCAGGACCGAGGTGCTGGTGCTGACCATCCATGAATCCGAGCAGGCGGAGCGCGATGTGCTGGCGGCGGGGGCGCGCGGATATCTGAGAAAATCGGACGACGCTTCCGACCTGGTGGCGGCCGTCGACACTTTGAGCCGGCACCGGCCATTCTTTACCAATCGCATCACCCGAATGATGATGGAAAACTACCGCTGGACGGGCGGCCCCTTGCCGGGCGCCGATTGGGAAAAGGATACGCTCTCCCCCCGCGAAAGGGAAGTGACCCAACTTTTGGCCGAGGGCAATAGTAACAAAGAAGTGGCTACCACGCTGGGGATCAGTCACAAAACGATTGAGTGCCATCGCGCCCACATCATGCGCAAACTGAACCTGCACACTTTGAGCGATCTGATTCACTACGCGATTCGCAATGGCATGGTCGAACCTTGAGTCTTTTCCGTCCCCCTGCGGCTGAACTTCAGCGGGCGTAATGGGGCGGGTCACCCGGCGTCCGAAACTTTTTATTCCGTTGCCTCCAGGTCAAAACCAGGTCTTTGCTTTATAGCGGCGGTAATCCTCGCCAAAGGCGTCTTCCAAAACCTTCTCTTCTTTTCTGATGCGCAGGATTTGTGAAGAATAAATGATGAAAAACCCGAGCAGCGGAAACAGCTGACCCCAGGCGACGAACAAACCGGTAAACGCAATTCCGGCGAAAAAATAGATCGGATGGCGGATCTTGGAGTACAAGCCGGTGGTGACGAGAGCTCTTGCCTCCGCTCGAATGGCAAAAGATTTTCCCAATTGTACTCTCGCTATCATCCACAAAATAAATCCAATGGCAGCGATTGGAATCCCGGCAAAAAATCTGGCGTCGGCGTGATTTTGAGAGATGACGAAAGCGGCAAAACAAAGGTAAAAGGCTACATCGATCCAGTAGATCAATTTCACGGTGCACCTCAGGGCTCTAAAACATCATGCCGGGGGCCGGCATTCGTCAAAAATGGCCACGCTCGAATGGTGCAAAAATGAGTTCAGGGTTCCACGGTTTGGATCAATTCAAAAGAATTGGCGAAAGTGGTCAGGGGAATCGTGAAAACTCCGTCCGGCGCCGGGTGTTCGCCCCAGGGATTACGGAGGGTAACGGTTTGGGCCTGCAAATCGTAACTCATCACTGTGTAGGCATGTCCCTCCACGTACCATTGATCTGTGCCCCCCGGCACGGACTTTTGGGCCTGAAGGTCTTTCAGGGACAGGCCCGTGGTTCCCGCGACAATGGGCTGCTTGGACGGCGAAACCTGGCTGAGCAATTCCGCCACCTGGTCGGCCGATTTGATTTTAGCTCCCAACGGCTCTTTAGCCAGGAGCGTTTGCATCACTCGGGCGGGGATGCCACCGTGCCCGATGGCGCGATAGGCTCCGAACAATTCGCCGTTCTGTTTAACCTCCTGCGCCACCACATCAAAGACCCCCGAGGACTCCAACGTTTGGAGCAGCGAATCCTTGAACGTATCGGGAATGGGGATGTCTTTGGTTTCGGACTTCAGCATGGCCTCCAGTTGCGCTTTATCGATGTCTCCGGCCTGGTTTACTACGGCGCGGATTGAGCGGTCATAGGCCAGAAGCAAGGGATCAGTGGTCTCCACGAAGCTCTTGGCGTAGGGCTTGATGAGGGGAAACATGTCCGCCAAGTCGACGCCTTTCAGCAGCGATTCGCGCAACACCCGTTGCGCGTAGGCGCGGAAGAGAACGCCCACCCACTGGCCGTCGGAGCGGTCGAACCGCGAGGACCGGGCAAAACGAAGGTCTTCGGGATAAACGTTTTCCTTCTTCCCGTCCCGGAATTGGACCACATAGGTGCCGTTGCCATTGTCCGTAATCATGCCCTTCAGCAAATCGGGGCTGGATTGGGCCAACGCGGCGACGGTGGAATGGAAATAGCAACTCCCCAGTCCCCCCTGCTTGACACTCGCGGGTGAGATCCCTTCGGGCCCATACAATTTGGGTCCCGGAACCAGGAATCCATCCGGGGGCTTGGGCGCCCCACCCGCCTGTGTGATGATGTCGTCCAGGCCGTCTTTGCTTCCGTGGTAATCCACATAGGTTTTGATTAAATCGGATTCAAGGTCAGGCGCCGCCTTATTCTGGGCCGCTTTCGCCATCGCCACCGCATGCGCCGAGTACCAAAATCCTTTGTCGAAGTCGAGTGGAGGTGGGTCCATATAAACTATGCCAAGATAATAAAAGGCGCTGACCGATTCAGGATTGTCCTGAATAGCCAGATTTCCGGCATCGACGGCTTTTTGGTGCTCGCCCAATTGGGCGTGGGCGATCATCATTTCCGTATAGACCACATCGTGCATTTCGGTGTCCGGATAGTGTTTCAGAAAAGTGTCGGCCAGCAACAGCTTTTCGTGGGGATCTTTTTCATTGGCGAGTGCGCGAAGGGCGTCGAGTTCAGCCTGGCTTTTGGGCCCCCGCTTTATTCCCTGTGCGGATTGAGGGGCTGCATTCCAGGCATGGAACAGATCGGGCGGTTGAGCCCGGCGTAGCCCTCCAACGGCTCGGGTGGTGACGGGGCATAGCGGGAAACTCATGACCAACAAAAATGTCATATGCGCGCGCATTTATTCTTCTGCACCCCTTTGGGATATATCCTGTGGAAGTTCTCAGCCTGGATTAGCGCCTTCGGGTTCCAAGTATACACCAGTCCGCCTCCTTCTTGGCTCCGGCCCGCGCGGTCGCCGCCGGGCGTGATCTTGCTGCGGCGCAAGATGCCCGATCTCGCGCCACCCTGACCTCGACTGGGCACTGGTTCGAGACCGGATTGCCGACCAAGGAAGAGATTCTGATCGGGCTGATGGCGTTGGACCGGCAGACGCTGGGGCAGGTTGAATCTCTCGACAGCTCCAGCCGAATCGTGCTGGACATGGACCCCAGCGAGAGTCCGGTTCACAATGAGCAGGAGGCCGGCCCTTCCAATGGGCACTTTGAATCGGTCTGCTACCGCCCGCCATTTCGGTTCAACCGTTAGGGGGACTGCCTGGCGGCGAAGCTGCGTCAGGGCAATGTGCATGACGCCGAAGACTGGGAAGAATTGCAATTGACGGGGATCGAGCATCAACAGGAAGAGGGCAAGGAGGTTGCTTTCCGGGCGGACGCGGCCTTTGCCGAACCGGAGAACTACGAAGCACTCGAAGAACGCGGTGTGATGTATGCGATCGGCATTCCTGCCAACGATAGCCTGGAGCGGGACATTGCGGAGTTGCTGACGCGGCCAGTGGGAGGGCCGAGCCACCAACCAATGGTCCGGTACCAGGGTTTCCTTACCCAACGGACAGGGGAAAGACAGCACGACACTTTATTGAAACCGGCGCGCATGCCTGGACGCCTGATTTTATGCAGCGGTGGCGATTCGTGATAAGTTGAAAGGCGAGGTTCGCGAGTTTGTCCGGTAGAGTGAGTGAATTCATCAGAACGGAGGGCGGTGAAAAATGGACAAGAGGAGAGCGCTGGAGCTGCTGGTTGTGCTTGTGTGTTCGTTGTGTTGGGGGTCGGCGATCAGCGCCCAGGGGGCATTGCGCGTGGGGGCGGCGCGCGTGGACATTACCCCCGCGGCGGACCCGGCCCACCCGCCGTCGGGGAAGTATGCGCACGAAAAGCTATACGTGCGCGCCATCGTACTCGATAACGGCACCGCACGCGCCGCGTTGATCGGTGCCGACCAGGGAGGGCTCTCCGAAGTGATTTGGCAGTCGGCGTCGCAACAGATTGCCGCTGAACTGAATTGCCCGGTGGAAAACATTGTGATGTCTGCCACGCATTCGCACAGCGCCTGGGGCCCTGGCGGTTTTCCGGGCCTGCGCGGACTAAGACCGGATCCCCATGCGCCGCCACCGCCGATCGTGGGTAAGATTGTGGATGCCGTGCGGCAAGCGCAAGCGAACCTTCAGCCGGCCCGGGTGGGATTTGGCACGGGGAAGTCCTACCTGAATGTGAATCGCGACGCTATCGACAGCGACACTCACTTGTGGACGCAGGGACCAAACCTGGACGCGCCCTCGGACAAAACCGTGGCCGTGGTGGAATTTCTTGGATCTGGGGGCGAACCGATTGCCGTGTACATGGACTACGCGATGCACCCTGTAAACGGCTTTCTGGCGGGACTCACCAGCGCTGATTTCGCGGGGGCGACCTCCCGCTATGTGGAACAGGCCTTCGGTGACAAGACGGTGGCTGTCTTCGCGCAAGGCGCGAGTGGCGACCAGAACCCGCTCTATCTCCGAACCGGAACCAACGCCATGGCCTCGCAGACCGGCGTGCCCATCACCGGATTTGTGATGAAGCGCGAAGCGATCGAGGCGCCCCTGCGCGATGGAAAAGTAAAGGCCGGCCCGGTCGACCCGAAAGTGGAGGATGCACTGGAACGGGTGATGGACAGCGAAGGGGTATTGCTGGGTGAGGAAGTGATTCGTATTATGTCGAACATCAAACAATTGGACGCGCAACCCCGCATTGTTGCCGCCCAGAAAATGGTGACCTGCCCCGGCCGCGATCGCATCGATCACGCCCGCGAAGGGACGCCGGGGACTTACAAAGACGGAGCCCCGGTGAATATTCGTCTGGGCGTGATGCGCATTGCGAACATCACCCTGGCCTCGGTGGATGCCGAGTTGTATACCCCCATCGGCCTGCGCCTGAAGCGGGAGTCCCCCATGGCGGATACCTTCATGGTGACGCTGGCCAATGGCAGGGCGGATTCGGGCTACATTCCCAATGACGCGGCTTTCGGGGCGCTCACCTTCCAGGTGCTCGGATCGCGGTTGAAACCGGGTTGTGCGGAAACAGCGATTGTGAATGGATTGCTGGATTTGATTTCGAGCACCCAATGAAGTTGACCATGATGTCGTAGCTGAAACTCGTCAGCGAAGTCTGATACCCGCCCCAGGAGCCCACGACACAAAAAGCCTGTCGTGGCTGCCCGCTGGTTTAGATTAAGCTGTGGGGATTTTGATGAAGCCTCTCCTCGTTGTTCTCTCTGTTGTGTTCGCGTTGGGCGGTCTGAACGCGCAGACACCGGCGTGGCAGCCGTCGCTGGGACATACGCAAGTGCCAATATGGCCGGGGGCGGCGCCTGATGCGCGGCCTGTCGCAGGGCCGGAGGATACGGGGACGGTGAAGAACCACCTGGTCGCCGGCCGGCCTTGGGTCTATGTGGGTCACGTCTCGCGGCCCACGATGACGGTCTACGCGCCCAAGGAAAAAAATACGGGAGCCGCCGTAGTCGTGTTTCCCGGCGGGGGCTATGAGATTCTGGCCATCGATCTTGAAGGCACAGAGGTCTGCGACTGGCTGGCGTCCAAGGGGATCACGTGTGTGCTGTTGAAGTACCGCGTGCCGGGCGCGGGACTACATCCGGAATCAGGGCCGTATCCGAAATCACCGATGGCGCTGGAAGACGCGCAAAGGACGATGGGGCTGGTGCGCTTTCACGCCGCGGAGTGGCATATCGATCCGCACAAAATTGGAGTGCTTGGGTTTTCGGCCGGGGGGCACATGGTGGCCGCGATGAGCACGCATTATGATCATCGTTTGTACGCGGCGGTTGATGCGGCCGACAAAGAAAGCTGCCGCCCGGATTTTGCCGTGGCCATCTATCCGGGGCATCTGTCGCTGGCTGATAATAGTTTTGCGCTGAATCCGGATATTCGTACTCATATCACCCGCCAGACGCCGCCAACGTTTTTGCTGCAAAATGAGGATGACCACGTGGACCGTGTAGAGGACGCGCTGAGTTACTATGCTGCCCTGAAGAAGGCTGGGGTGTCCGTGGAGATGCATTTGTATGCGCAAGGCGGGCATGCGTTTGGGCTGCGGCGCACAAAGTTTCCGGCGACAGCATGGCCTCAGTTGGTGGAGACTTGGCTGGGGACGATCGGAATAATTCCGGAGTGATTCGTAATTGAGGCGCAAATGTGGAATCTGATCGCAACCTCAAAATCAGAATCGCCCATTAGAGTCATCAAACCGCAAAGGTGCTGGCGCGAGCGACTCCGCCGGCGCCCGCGGCTCAAAGGAAGCCGGGTGTTTAAGTCCCACGGGATTCGGCCTAGCGCAGAAACTGGTTCGTTTTCGGCGCGCGCGATGGAGAGTTTACGGTTGCGGCTGCTGCCAATCGATTGGTTATGCGGAGGCCGGAAGTGATGCTGCCCGAAAGCAGTCGAGCTCAGAACTGTGGTCCCAGCGCGGTCACCGCATCAAGAGAGGTCAACTTCCGTGTGGACTCTCCTTATAGCCCAAGGCCGAAAAAACCCGCGGGGATAGTGCCCTCGCCGATTCTCTTCCGTATACCACCCGCTTAATCGCGCCGGAGTTGTGTTAAATTTCCATTCGCCACAAGGGGCGGCCGCCGTCACGTGGCCGATGGGGGGAGTGCCTTCTGAAACTAAACGCATATCTGGTGAAGAGCACGGTGGTGGCTGCTTTGGGGGGCCTGCTTTTCGGCTTCGATACGGCGGTGATTTCCGGAACCACGCACGCTCTGAGCGACCTCTACAAACTTTCCGCCGCGTCCCTGGGACTTACAGTCTCCATCGCGCTCTGGGGCACGATGCTGGGGTCGCTGCTGGCAGGAATTCCAGGCGACCGATATGGGCGGCGAAACAGTCTGCGCGCGCTGGCCACGTTCTATTTGATCTCGGCGCTGGGTTGCGCCCTGGCTTGGGGATGGTATCCGCTGGTGCTGGCGCGATTTATCGGCGGCCTGGGAATCGGCGGCTCGTCCGTGCTGGGGCCAATGTACATTGCCGAGGTCGCACCTGCGAAATGGCGCGGCCGGCTGGTGGGCGTCTTTCAATTCAACATCGTCTTCGGAATCTTGGCCGCCTACTTTTCCAATTACATGATTGGGCTGCTGCACTTTGGATCGACGGAGTGGCGTTGGGAACTGGGCGTGGCGGCGGTTCCCGCGGCCTTTTTTCTTTTCATGCTCTTCCGCATTCCGGAAAGCCCGCGCTGGCTGGTGAAGATGCATCGCGTGGAAGAAGCCCGCCAGGTGCTGCAAGAAACCGGTGAAGAGAATTATAAAAAGGAAATTCAGGAGATTATTGACTCGGTGGACGCCCGTCATGCAAAGCAGGGCTTGTTCTCCTGGCAATATCGGATGCCGATCTTCCTGGCGGTTTCGATTGCCATGTTCAACCAGCTTTCGGGAATCAACGCGATTCTCTATTATGTGAATTTCATCTTTGAGCGCGCGGGTTTCACCAAAGCCTCCGGCAACCTTCAGGCGGTGGCTATTGGGGCCACCAACCTCATTTTTACGATTCTGGCGATGTCGGTGATCGACAAGGTTGGTCGCAAGACGCTGCTCCTGATCGGCTCGGTGGGCACCGCCGTATGCCTGGCCGGCGTGGCCGCCATCTTCTTCACCGGCCGGCACGAAAATCTGCTGGTGTGGATGCTGATCGGGTTTATTGCGTCCTTCGGCTTTTCCCAGGGCGCGGTGATCTGGGTTTTTCTAGGTGAGATCTTTCCCAACCAGGTCAGGGCGAACGGGCAGAGCCTGGGCAGTTTCACCCACTGGTTTATGAACGCGCTGATTTCCTGGGCATTCCCCTTGATGGCCGCCTCGTCGGGCGCGTATCCCTTTGTCCTTTTTTCGGGGATGATGGTTGTCCAGTTCTTCGTGGTCCTGTTTTTTTATCCGGAGACCAAGGGAGTCTCCCTCGAAGATATGGAAAAGAAGCTGGGGCTGGGCTGAAGGCAGTGAACGCCGGCGGGAAGTTTCCAGGCAGCTTTGTTCCCGCCACCGGTCAACCTTTACTGATGAACGTTCCCGGAGGATTCGATTTTCATGTTTGGAGCCATTGAGGCGGGCGGGACTAAATTTGTTTGCGCGGTTGGAAAAGGGCCCACGGACATTTATTCGAGGATCGAGTTTCCCACCACGTCGCCCGAGGATACCCTCAGCCATGTCATGGAGTATTTCGAAATACAAACCAGGCGCGAGCCACTGATGGCGATCGGCATCGGGTCATTCGGGCCAGTGGATCTGGACCCGTCCTCACCACGGTTTGGTTTCATCACCACCACCCCCAAGGCGGGCTGGCAAAACGTGGACCTGGCCGGGCCCATCCGCAAAGCTTTCAAAGTGCCCGTTGCTTTTGACACCGACGTGAACGCCGCCGCGCTTGGAGAGCATCGATGGGGCGCGGCACAGGGGCTCGACACTTTTGTATACGTGACCGTAGGCACGGGCATTGGCGGCGGAGGATTGATGGACGGCCGATTGATGCACGGCGCGTTGCACCCGGAGATGGGGCACATGCTGATTGCGCATGACTGGAAAGCCGATCCTTTTCCCGGGGTCTGTCCGTTTCACGGCGATTGCTGGGAGGGCCTGGCATCCGGCCCGGCGATGGAGGCGCGCTGGGGGATGAAGTCGGAGTTGCTCCTCCACGACCATCAGTCCTGGCAGCTCGAGGCCCACTACGTGGCGCTTGGGGTGGCCAATCTGATCTGTGTCCTCAGCCCGCAACGGATCATCTTGGGAGGCGGGGTGATGAAACAGACGGCGCTCTTCCCCGTAGTCCGGCGCAAAATCCTGGAACTCTTGAAGGGGTATATCCAAGCCGATAGAATCACCAAAGATATAGATAATTATGTGATGCCCCCGCAGCTCGGAGGTAATGCCGCGGTTTTGGGGGCGCTGGCTCTCGCCGAGAATGCCATCCGGTGATGAACCCCCAGCGGTCAAACGCTTGATGCTTGCGTCGCAGCGCGCTCCACCCCCGCTTCGATCCGCAACCTCCTCAGTAAACGATGTCGAGCGCGGTTTCCAGGGAGCGGTGCTGGAAGCCGACAAAATGGCCGAATATTGGGGAGGTCACATTGTTGAATACGTCGCGGGGGTTCAAGTGGTTGGTCAAGTTGAGGATGGTCAAGGCGCCGCGCAGCCGGTGTTTCCTGATCCACGGTAAGGGCAGGACAAATTCCTTCCCCAACTTCAAATCGAGGGCCAGAAAAACCGGAAGCCTTTGCGAGTTGGCCGCTCCCACATAATTCTGGAGCGTGTCGATGGGCGAATAAGGGAATCCCGAATGGACATCAAAAACAGGCCCCGCCTCAATGCCCCAAATGTGAGTCTGAAACCGGCCCATTGTGATCAGGCGGTTGGGAACATCCGAAGGCAGGACGCTGTAAACATCCGGGCGAATGACCGGTTGTTCAAAAGGGACGTAGAGCATGTCCAGAGTATTCAGATCGCCGCGCGCGAAGCTGTGGACATAGGACACGCTGACCTCCGAATTCTCGGTCACCACGACGCGGAGCGTCGATTCAAACTCCCGGTAGCGTGAGTTGCCCGAACCCGAGAGAAGGAGAGCACCCTCCGTGGGGGCGAGGGAAACCGGATTGACGATGAACCCGTGCAACGTCTGGCTGGAAAGGTAGGTTGTCCGCAGCACAACATTGGGGCGAAACTCATGGTCGGCTTCCAGGCTCCAGGTGAGGTTGTAGGGAGTGCTTTCCAAGTGAGAAGTGTTGAAGTCCATGACCGAGCCGAGGGCGGATTCACGCAGATACCCGTTGCGGAAAACCTCAGGCGGAGCCGTCAGGTTGCCCTGGGCATCGAAGAGGCTGACCGTGCGCGTGGGATTCTGCGTGAAACGGCCGGCGAGCAGAGGAGCGTTGTCAAAGAAAATACCCACGCCGGCGCGCAGCACTGTCTTGCCGGCGGTTCCGGGGGAATAGACCAAACCCACCCGCGGTGCGAGCGCGACGGGCCTTCCAATCGTATATGCGGAGTAACGCAATCCCCCATCCATCGCCAGATGATCGGTGATCGACCAATGATCCTGGGCGAAGGCGGAGATTTCCGTGTCGGCGGCCCCCAGCGAATCGCCCCCCGAAAAATCAATCCGTTCCGCCAGCGAGCCGTCCTCGCGCAGAATTCGAACCGGCTGGGAGCGGCTGATTCCCGAGTAATCCCGGTGGAGCATTTCCGCGCCCATCGTGAGCTCATGTCGGCCGTGCCAGGATTTTTGGGGCAACTGGAACGTCTGGGAAACTTCTTCCTGAGTGCTGGTGCGGTCGAATCGGTTGAAGAAGTTTCCACCCCACCCCTCCGGGGTCACCAGCATGTCTGCCGGGCCCTGGCCGTGAGCGTTGTTGTCGAAATTCGTAAATTCAAAAAGTGTGGTGGAGGCCATGCCGGAGTCGGAGAGGTAGCGGTCCTTTATCCCGAAGGAAAAACCATTTTGGCCGTAGTCGGACGAGGCGGTTTGAGGGATGAGCGTATCAATGTTGGCGAATTGCCGCCGCAGCGGAAACACGTTGGCGTTGGCTGTGATCAAGTGATGGGCCGAGGCGATATATTGGAAGCTGGTCAACGAATTCAGGTCTTGCGTTTTGATCAAATTTTTGGGCCAGGGCAGGCCCCGCACCGGCTGTTTGTCCATGTCGTAAGCCAGAGCCTCGGAAAAATTCAGCCGGTTGGCCACCAGCGGTCCGGTCAGATAAAGGCGGGGATTGTAGTCGGCGATGCCAGACATCGTTCCCGCCTCGATCATCGGATTGGGCGTGAGGTCCTGCAACTCATACTTCCAGGTGTCAGAAGGAGACCGCAATTGGATGCTGGTGAGGCCGCCCGAGAAACCCCGGTTCTCGGCCTGATAACTGGTCTTATAAACCTGCAAGGATTCAATGGCCACCCACGGAACATCAATGGAAAAACTGCCGGTGATCGGGTCGGCGGTGGTGGCGGAATCCACTTGAAGCAGGCTCTGGCCCTCCGCCACGCCCTTGATATTGATTTTGCCATCGGGCGTGCGGATCACTCCCGGAATCACCGGTAAGGCCGCCTTGAATTTCTGTTCGGCCAGAGGCAGCGTCTGGAGCTGGGTGGCTTTGAGTTGTGCGGGCGGGGCAACACTTTGTGAAGAAACTTCGGGAGCTTTTTCATGCACCTCCACGGTCTGGCGGAGCACAATTTTTCCCGTCAGAACGAAGTCCAATTCCGATGGCAGATTTTCGTTGACTTGCAGGCCGGCTTTGAACACGGGCTCGTAGCCCACGGCCGCACACGCGATGTCATAGGCGCCCGGCAGCAATCCTTCAATTTGAAATTCACCTTTCCAATCCGAATTGCGTGACAGTCCTTCCGTGGACAACAATCCGCCCTTGATTTTGCAAAGCGCGTCGTGGATGGGCTGGTTTTGTTCGTTCACCACCTTGCCTTTGAGGGTGTAGGTTTCTGTCGCTGGCGAACCCAAAGCCATGATTGCTGAGGAGATGATTGCGACCAAAAGGAGCGAAAGCTGGTGGCCCCGGTCCGGGAAAAGTTTCATAGGCGAGCGGAAGCGGAGATCATTGATCAATATTCCCCCTATTCATCGTACACCCTTTTTGCCTGGGTGATGCAGACACACGATGATGGATTACACGGGCCGTCGGCCCATGAAAGGATAAGTCAAGCCACGGCCGGTGTGGCTTCCTTAACTTATGGGCGCGCCAGTGTGGCGCCCGGTTCCAGCTCACCACATCAATCTGAATCCGAACTGGATTTCGCGCGGGTCGCCCGGCCCTCCGGAAGCAAGGCCGGCGACGGGGCGGAGCGTATTGAAAATCTGACCGAAGCTGGGGGACGCCAAATCACGTTGGGGAATGTCAAAGTTAGCTCGATTCAAGAGGTTGAAAATCTCGGTGCGAAACTCCAGGGAGGTGGACTCGGAAAAGCGGAAGTTTCTGATTACGGAAAAGTCCCAACTGCAAAGCCCGGGGCCGGTCAAGATGTTCCGTCCCGCGTTGCCAAAGGTGTAAGGCGCGGGAGCCGAGAAAGCGGAGGTCAGCAAGAATTGGTTGGGGGTTTTGGTGGCCGGATAAAAACTACTGCCGGTAAGATTGGGGCGGTCCGTCGGATTACCCGTACCAATCACGGCTTGCTCGTCGGCGTGGCTCAAGTCGCCGCTGACCTGCGGCGTAAACGGGCCACCCGATTGCGCGGTGAACACGCCGGACAACTCCCAGTCTTTAATCAAGTAGTTCAGGTTCGGGTCGCTGGCCTGCCACATCGTTTTCCCAACAGGTAATTGATAAACATAAGCCAAAGAGAGCCGGTGGCGATAATCAAAGTCCGAGCGCGCTTTCTCTGCCGCCAGGTTCATGGAATTCTGGGGAAAATTCTGGTCGCGGCTGGTGGTGAATTCGCTGGAGTTCGTGTCAATCGACTTGGAATAAGTGTAGGCGCCTAGGAAGGACAATCCTCTGGCATAGTGCCTTTCCATTTTCACCTGCAAGGCGTGATAGATGGACTTGCCGTTCGATTGCGTGTACGAGAATCCGGAAAGATAAGGGTAGAGGCTGGGGCATGCCCCGGTGGGACTGGCCAGGCAAGCGGCCGGGTTCGAGTTGTTGGGCTGGTTGGGATCCGTTTCAAAAGGCAGGCGCAGGCCGCGCGTGCCTACGTAGCCTATATCCAGCACCCAAGAGGTGAACAGTTGCCGCTGCACGTCCAGATTCCATTCGTGCACCATGCCGTCCTGAAAGTCGAGTTGAAACGGGCTGAGCGTGGGGTAGAAAGGCCCCACCACACCCGCAAGGGCATTGCTAATCACGGCTCCCGACCCCACGGGGAAGGCACCACTCTCGATGTAGGGCAGCGCCGCGCCAATGTTACCGGCACTGATCCTGACAAACGGCGGATTGGCGGACTTCAGGAAGAAGACGTCGCCGAAAGTCTGATTATAAAAAATACCGTAACCACCCCGGATCACCGTAGCCGTGTTGTTGAACGGCTGCCAGGCGAAGCCAAAACGCGGGGCAAAGTCATCCTTGTCGGGTTGTTGAAGTGAACGATTCTCCCCGCTCCCGCCCAAAGACGTTGTACCCACGGGCACAAACAGGCCCGTGGTAGGGTCGAGATTTTCCAGCGTCACGGATTTCGAGCCGGCCACCATCACCTCACCCTGGTTGAAGTTAAAGTTGGCAAATCGGTTGTACTTGTCGGTGGTCAGCCCCTTGTATTCATAGCGTAAACCGTAACTCAGGGTCAGGTTCGGCCGGACGCGCCACGCGTCCTGCCCGAAGAAATCGTATTCGCCCAAGTGGCCGGAAATGGATTGTTGGAAACCACCCAGCCAATCAGTGGGCAGGCCGAGCAGAGAATCCGCCACCGAGTTACCCAGAACACAGGTGGGGGAAACGCACCCGAAGGCCTGCGCAGCCTGGGGCGGAAGCTGCCCCAGCCCTCCGCTGACCAGGCCGGTGAAATCAAATTGGCCGCGAAGCAGGGAATCGATGGAGAAGTTACCGCGTTCGACGCTGCGTAGGTCCGTCCCGAAGGCCAGGGCATGATTGCCGCGGACCTCAGTCACCGTGTCAGCAAGTTGAAAAGTATTTACCGCGCCCGACTGGGGGTCGGTTGTGCCTGCGCCCAAACCATCGTAAGAAGCAAAATTAAGTTCGGGATACCCAATGTGCTTGGCGCTGGCGCTGGGAAGACCCTGCAGGCCCAATTGCTGCGCAATAGGGTTCCCTTGGTCCTCGTTGTCATCACGGATTTGCCAGCGGTTGTAACCGAATTTCAATTCGTTGATGACGGTGGGATTGAATTCGTGAGTCCAATCGATTCCGGCCATCTGGTTTTGGTCGTGGGTGAAAGTTCCGAAGCCCGGTATATTCGTGCTGGCGGCGCGGGAACTGGTGTTCGAGGGGAGGAATTGATAATCCCCATTCAGGCTGTAGCGGAAGAAAAGATTGTTCTTCTCACCCCAGCGATGGTCCACGCGGCCAAAAAAATCATTGAAGTTGATTTTGCGATTGACCGAAGCAATGAAGTTGGGGCTGCCGCAAGCGGCCCCGGATATATTGGGTAAAGGATATAGATTCACCATGGCCTGGCCCACGGGGTCGGCTGCCGGAAGTACCTGGTTGATGTTGGTGAAGGGCTGAATCACGCCCTGGGTGAGGGCAAGCGGGTTGATCAAAAGCGTTTGAACCGTGCAATCGGGGGCCATCAAGTCAGAAAAATCACCACCGCGCTCGGCCAGGGTTGGAACGCGAGCGCGATTAAAGAAGGAGCGATTCTCGCGCAACAACTCAAAGGCGGAAAAGAAGAACGTGCGGTTGTGACCGTCATAAACCCCGGGGAGGACGACGGGCCCGCCCGCCGTGGCTCCAAACTGGTTGCGATGAAAGGGTGGGACGGTGGGGTCAAAAAAATTGCGGGTGTCGAGCGCGCTGTTGCGGAAGAATTCGTAGGCTTCACCGTGCAGCGTGTTGCCGCCCGACTTGGTGACGATATTCATTTGCGTGCCGGCGTGGGCGCCGAACTTGGCGTCATAGACGCCGGTTTCCATGCGCATTTCCTGCACCGATCCCAAGGGCGGCGCCACCGTGAACTGACCCACTCCGATGGCCGTATCGTCCAGGCCATCGAGCCAGTAAGAATTCATGGAATCGCGCATGCCGTTGACGTTGATGGCTCCGCCTCGGTCGCTGATTCTTGATCCCGATGTTCCGGGAACCACGCCGGGAACAAGCAAAGTCAGCTCCAGAAAGTGGCGGCCGTTGGTAGGGATCTCCTCCACTTTTGTTTGCTCAAGGGTTGTGCCCACGGAAGAAGTTTGAGTTTCAAGAACCGGGGCGCCGGCGTTTACGTTTACGGTGGTGGACTGCGCACCGACCTTCAATTGGAAGTCGACCTTCAAGTGCTGGTTTACGGTAAGCTCCAGAGAGCTACGGTCGGCCCTCTCAAAACCTTGTTTCTCCGCAGTAAGCCGATATAGTCCCGGAGGGAGCAGGGTGATGTCATAGCTTCCATCATCCAAAGTGGTTGTGCTGCGGCGGAACCCGTTGTTCTGCTCGACGGCGGTGACCACGACACCCGATATCACTCCTCCTGTGGAGTCTGTGACCAATCCGGTGATGCTGGCTTGGAATGTCTGTCCGAAGGACGTATTGTTTCCTTCGACAAGAATAAAAAAGACGAGGAAATAACCGAGCAAGCATTTCATCCTTCTCATATGGAAAGTCTCCTTGATCTCTATCACTGGTTTCAGATGTCCCAGGCACGCACCAGGTTCCAAGAATTCACCATGATCTAAGGATTCAATGTTTTATTTCGACTCCCGGTCTCCAATTTCAAAGCGCCCACCTCCGGTTAGTTTACACCAAATTTCAGACGCAAGAGGAAAGTCGCGCGGCTTGGGGTCGGTTCCGTGGTTGGAATCCCTCCCGTCGTTGAAGGTGGGCGGCCCTGGGAGAGCGGGCATCCCGATGGCCGCGGAAATCCCGGAGGGCATGCCATTTACTTCGGCGCCAGAGTTGCAGCCTGCCCAAGGTCGGAGAGGGCCCAACCCTTTTCCCCCTGCCCTGATGGAGGACTCTGTGATGCGCTTTCTTCGCTCCTGGATTCATCCTCAAGCTCATTCAATTCGCGCTGGACTTTCCGCCATCGCCTGGGACGCTTTTGCAGGGCATTTTCCGCCGGGTCGTTGTAAAACCTTAATAAGTTGTCTCGAAGCTCCGGGTTGAGGCCGGCAAAATGCCCGCGTTCGAGTTGATTCAACAGTTGAGCATAGGCCAGGTCGCAGTGGAGGTACTCACCGGCCTGGGAGGGCCGGCCGGTATCCAGATTCACGTTGGCGGGCGAAAATCCGCCCGAGTTCAATGCCCTTAAAAGTAAATCGTAATTCAGGATGGTCGCCCTCAAGCTCTCGGCGAAAAGGCGTTCCGTTTGCACTGTGGGAGCATGGAAGTCAAACGAATTGAGGAGGCCGAATTTTGGAATCAGTCTGAAAAAAAAAGCCGTGAGTTTTTCCACGGGTCCCGGCCGGGTGTATTTCCCCCGCCAAGCTAGGTAGCTTTTTCGCGAGAGGTGATACATCTTTTGGTGGTCCACTCCCGAAGCAAGATTTTCAAGTTCGCGGCGCCGGAGCGCCCAGGCCACTTCGGTCATCTCCGGGATAAATTGTGACGCCAACTTACGGTACATGTACAGGGTCAAATCGACGTTCAAGAACTCATCGGAAAATTCCAAGCCGTAGGTCTTTTTGAAGGCGCGCTCGAGCAGCGGTTTTGCCACTTTAAACCCGACCCAGTCGCGATAGGTCTGGGGCGCGTTGTGCATGGCCACTACTTCCAGCACGTCGTAGCCGAACTCGGTCAGTACGTGCGCCTCCGGATCCTGTTCCCAGGTCATGCGGTTCCCGTATTTATTGCGCATTTTAGGGTAAAGGAGCGGGACGGCGCGATTCACGGCAATGTCGTGACCCTGATTGTCAGCAACATAGTGCGACAACGCTCCCAGGGCGAAGGCAAACTCGTTCAAGTCTCCCGATTCGGCCAGCAGGGCGCTTACAAAATCGCCGCTTCTGACGTAGTGTGCGAGGTGGCTGAAAAATCGGCTCCCAAAAGGGTAGTACCCCATGTCCTGAATCACGCAGCCACCGTAGGCATAAGCGTGAGCTTCGCGTAATTGCTCCGCTGTGGCGCCGGGAAATCGCCGCGAAAGGGACGCTTTGATCAGCCCATCCCACTCGGCGTCAATGATGGCTTCGTGAGTCAGAATCGAGTAACCGAAGGATGCGGGCGTGGAGCAAAACGCAAATAGGAGAAACAGGACAACGGTGAATATCCTCGAACGCGCCGTCGCTGGGAGTCTCTCCATCATCGCTTCAGGATATTGACCTTGTCTCCGGCGAAATTCAAGTTTCCATTTCGGCGAGCCCTGACCCACCGTCGCCCCCCAACCGCAGTCCGTACAATTCCCCAGCGGATTGGCGGTCGATGAAATCCGGCTGACCTGCTTTTGGAAAGGGCGGGTAGATGAAAAAGCGCGACTGGAGGCTCGCACCATTTGGGCGGGGGCCAAACCTAAGTCTCTCGAAATTTGGCGGACTTCAGAGTTTTGCGAATTTCGACCGCGATCAAATCGCCCATGCGCGAAGTGCTGACCGGACGCTTGCGGCCGGGCATTTCCGAAGTGCGCGCGCCGCGCTTCAGCACTTTTTCGATGGCGGACTCAAAGGCCGCGGCCACGTTCTCCATGCGGAACGAATAACGCAGCATCAGGGCGGCGGAAGCAATGGCGGCCACCGGGTTGGCGCGATTGCGCCCGGCAATATCGGGCGCGCTGCCGTGCACGGGCTCGTAGAGCGCGTAGCGTTCGCCCAGGCTCGCCGAAGGAAGCAGTCCGATGCTTCCGGTCAGCATGGCGGCTTCGTCGCTTAGAATGTCGCCAAAGAGATTATTGGTCAGGATCACATCAAAGCAGGTGGGTTTTTCAATCAGGCGCATGGCGCAGCTATCCACGTAAATATGCTGGAGCTCGACGTCGGTGTAGGAGCGCGCGATGCGCGTGACCACTTCACGCCAGAGGCGCGAGGTTTCCAGCACGTTGGCTTTGTCCACCGAGGTCACTTTCTTGCGGCGCGTTCTGGCCAACTGAAAGGCGCGATGCGCCACGCGCTCCACTTCGTGCTCGCGATAAATTTCCGTGTTGATGCCCATGCGCTCGCCGTTTTTGGCAAAGATGCCGCGCGGGTTCCCGAAGTATATTCCGCCCATCAACTCGCGCACAATCACCAGGTCCGTGCCGCGGACCAATTCTGTTTTGAGCGCGGAAAGTCCGGCCAGCGAATCCAGCACTTTGGCTGGGCGCAGGTTCACGTACAATCCCATTCTTTGACGAAGCTGGAGAAGTCCCTGTTCCGGACGAATTTCCGGCCGCTTCGAATCCCATTGCGGGCCGCCCACGGCGCCCATCAGAATGGCGTCAGAATTGTTACAGATGGCGATGGTTTCGGCGGGCAGAGGCACGGCCGTGGCGTCCACCGCACTTCCGCCGATCAGTCCGGACTGAAATCGGAAAGTGGGGCCGCGAACCTCTTCAATCGTTTTGAGCGCCTTGACGGCTTCGGCCGTAACTTCAGGACCAATTCCGTCCCCCGGCAAAAGCGCCACTCTAAATAGCCCTTGCATTATCTATAATCTACGGGATTTGGTTGGAAAAAATCAAGCTCTTTCTGTGGAAAATATGTGAATCATGGCTGGAAAGTACAATGGGAGCATGTTTTTTCCCAAAATAAACAATAAGTCATGTATTTTCATTTATTTGAATTAGGTGAGGGCGCGACAAGCCAGAACTTAAACTACTAAAAACAAACGGCTTAAACAAATGAAGCTCGCGGCTGATTCGCCATTTAAATTAGCTTGATCAGTAGCCACCCGGGAAAAACCTATCTGTAAGCTTATTGGAATGAACCGGCTGGGCTGCCAGTTCGGCACTTTCAGCCAGCCGTTTTATTTCATAGGCGGCTTTGTTTGCCGCTTGCAAGTAAGCTCGAGCCGCCGCTTCCACTATGTTGTGGCTGGTGGACTTGCCGGTAAATTCGCGCCCGTCAAAAATGGCGCGTATCGAAACTTCCGCCATGCCGTCAGTTCCCGGACCCACGGTGTGAACGGAAAAATCTGAAACCGTTCCGGGCACGCCGGTGATACGGTCAATGGCTCGGAAAGCGGAATCACAAGGACCCTCGGCGGTGGCCGAATCATGGAATATCCGGCCGTCTTTTTCCAACTCCACGGTAGCTGTTGCCCGGCCCTTGCTGGAGGAGACGGACTGGAGGAGCCGCATGGTATACGATTCCGGCAAGTGGTCCAGGCCTTCGTTGACAATGCCGATCAGGTCTTCGTCATAAACCTGTTTTTTCCGGTCAGCGATGCGGCAGAAAAGTTCGTAGGCGCGCTCGATCTCCGGCTTGCTGAGCGTGTATCCCAGTTCTTCATACCGGGAAGCCAATGCGTGGCGTCCGGAATGTTTTCCCAGCACAATGTGGTTGCTGGGGGCGCCCACGGTGAGCGGAGTAATGATTTCATACGTGATGGCGTTCTTCAGCACGCCGTCCTGATGGATGCCGGCCTCGTGGGCAAAGGCGTTGCGGCCTACAATGGCTTTGTTGCGCTGCACTACCATGCCGGTGAGCCGGGTGAGCATCTGGCTGGAAGCGTAAAGTTCCTCGGGATGAATGTCGGTAAAGACGGGGATCACATCGCGGCGAACATACATCGCCATCACAATTTCTTCCAAAGCCGCGTTGCCCGCGCGCTCCCCAATGCCGTTGATGGTGCACTCGATTTGCCGCGCGCCACCCTGAATTCCCGCCAGGGTGTTGGCCACGGCCAGACCCAGATCGTCGTGGGTGTGGGTGCTCAGCATCACGCGATCCATGCCCGGGACGCGCGCTTTCACTTCCGCGAACATTTGCTGATATTCAGGCTCAATGCAGTAGCCCACCGTATCGGGCAGATTCAGGACGCTCGCGCCGGCTTCGACCGCCGCATGGCAGCATTCAATCAAGTAGTTGCGATCGGTGCGGCCGGCGTCCTCGGGAGAAAACTCCACGTCTGGACAAAGCGATTTGGCGTGGCTAACGGATGCGGAAATCATTTTCAAGACTTCGTCGCGCGTTTTGCGCAGCTTGAACTTCAGGTGAATGTCGGAGGTGGCGAGAAAGGTGTGGATGCGCGGGCGCGCCGCCTCTTTCAACGCGTCCCAGGCGCGGTCGATATCCTTCGCGTTGGCGCGGGCCAGCGCGGCGATCACCGGGCGGCGAACCTCGGCGGAAACGGCCTTGACGGCCTCATAGTCTCCCACGGATGCGATAGGGAAGCCGGCCTCGAGAATGTCCACGCCCAGGCGGTCAAGCTGGCGGGCCATCTCTACTTTTTCCTGCACGCTCATGCTGCAGCCGGGCGACTGCTCGCCATCGCGCAGCGTGGTGTCAAAAACAAAAACCTTTTCCGGCATGGGGATGACCTCCGCCCCACTTGATTCTCACGACCATCAAGACGCCTGAACCGATGGCTTGAAAATCATCGGGAGTTGGACCAGTGTAGCAACCTACCGACCGGTAGGTCAAGATAATTTCCCATAGACCCCCAGATCTGAGATTGCGGATTAGATCGTGCCTGGGCTGAGGGATAAAATGAGGAGCGACGTTTCGTCCTGTTTTTCAAACGCATCGACGCGGTGACGCTCCCTCAGCAAAAGGTCTGCAATCATCGATGTCCCGGCGTTTTCGACATCGAGCCAAATGACTTTGGGAGGAAAACCTTCAACGAAACTGCGCTCCCGGAAATCGGCATCTTTGGAGACGATAGCGAAGCCTTGCGCGCGACAGTAATCCCAAATCTGCCCATCCTCCGCTCCGCGAAGGCCAACTTCCCGAACATGCGCGCTTCCAGGATAATCGCGCGCCAGGATTCGCGACAACGCTGTGCTTACGTTCTCGTCGAAAAGGAGTTTCACGCTACGGAGTTCGACAGTCGACGCTCCCGCGCCGCAGCAAAGGCCAGGCACGCCCGAATATCGTCACGCGTAAGGTCGGGAAAGTCGGCTAGAACTTTGTCTTCGGTCATGCCGCCCGCCAGATACTCCAGCACGTCGTATACAGTGATCCTGGTCCCTCGGATGCAGGGTTTTCCGCTGCGAACGGCGGGATTCACCGAGATTCGTTCTTGCCAGATCATGATTTGGATTGTACCACTAAAAACGCAAAGGAGTCATGCAGGCATGTCCCCCGATCTGTTTCCCGGCGCTTCTTCACTTGGCCCAGTTCCGATATGTTGACCTAAACGAAATCCTTCGTGAAAAAGCTACAGTGGGCCGCGGAAGGCTCTGCGCCCGACAGCAACAATTAACATAATCTTCATATCAGCTTTACCCCCGGACAACACGCATCAAGGTACATTTCATCTTGCCGAGGCCGACCTGCAACTCGGAATTTCCGTTAAGCGGGCCGCCACGCCAAAAAAGGGAGGGAAACACCATGAAGTAATTGCTATAAGTTGTGCCGCCTTTTATGGAGTGCGGGAGCTTGCTCCCGCTTTGGATTGCGCCGACTCCTTGGGGCATTCAAACAGGCGTGTAGAACCTCAACCAAGAAAAGCGGCGGCAAGCCGCCGCACTCCATAAGAACCGTCGATCGTGGCGTTTGAGCTCATGTGCCTAACGGCTACGGCCCTGGTTTCAGCGAATGGATAGGCGCGGGCGCGGTGGCCAGTCAGTACGATTGGCCGCTCGTCGCCATGTCGTCTGTCTTGCTGTAAGTGCGCTGAACGTTCCATGAGTTTGCGCCCGCTGTGATGGTCGCCTCCAGGCGAATGATTACGGCAAGTCTTTCATGCCCTGGATTATATAACGCAATAGACCTGGGCACGCAGCATTTGCGCCCCGCGTTGCCAACCTTTGATTAAACACCCATATCTCATGGTGCGGAACGTAGACCTCACGCGCGATTGCCGAGCCGGGAGAAGTATGGTATAACAGTTATACCATCATGCGGTTCCATTTTGATAAGCGCAAAAGCGGGCGGTTACGAGCGAATCCCAAGCGCGGAATCGGTTTCTAGCAGGTGCAGGAAATTTTCTCGCATCCCTATTATCTTGACCAACGATTGGAATTTCCAAGCCAATTTCGAGCGATAGGTTGGGTGGGCGAACGGCTCTTCGCAGTCATATTCGAGGTGCGCGAAGACAGGGAAGGTGAATATTTCCACCTGGTCAATCTGTGGAAAGCCACCCAGGAGGAGCAAAAACTTTATGAAGAACACTCGTAAGAACCGAAAGCCCGTCTCGGCCGAAGCGATTGCCCGCCGAGCTGATCAGGGCAAGGATGTTTCGCGTTATTTCACCAACTCCGGCCGGCTGATGGAGCCCATTCAGCGAGTGAACGTTGACTTTACCGCGACCATGCTGGAGGAATTAGAAACGGCTGCGCGGGAGTTGAACATCAGCCGGCAGGCGGTGATCAAGACATTAGTCCGGCAAGCCCTCGACCAGCACTACGCCTCCCGTGCGTCGCGCCCCAGAAAGACTCGCGCCTAAGCTCTCGATTTTTAATCGCCAGTATCAAAAAATGTGGGACGAAGTCGCTGCCCGCGAAAATGTAAGTTCGGCCACGCTTGCCGTAGGGGCACCCCTTGTGGGTGCCCGTTGTTGGCCAAGAGTGATAAACATCCGGGGACCATCCGGCGGCTGACGGATCGCCCCCGTTCCTTAAGCCCCCTCAGGGGCCCACGCGGCGGACCTCTCCCTGTTGGACTGAATTAAGGATCCTCCTCAATTCAGGCGCCAGGGGCAAAAGGAGGGGTCGCACGGGAACGCGGGTGCCGGAAAAAACCACGGCGCCGCTCATCACCTCATCCGAACGCGAAACTAGCGGTCTTGAATCTGCCATGTCACTCCTCATTTTATCGCAACTATTAGCTGGCCACCCGCGAAAAGTGGTCAGGCAATTTGCGCCATCGCACGTTGCTCCTGTTCCCATCCTGCTCACCGCTCGTATTCTTGATCGCTCACATCCCAAAATGTAGAACGTCGGGGTCACCTGCGACCTTCCCCCCGGGTCGCGCTCTCCACCGCCTCGGTGCTCTTCGGCCCGAAGCTCTTGCCAAAGTTTTTGATGGATTATTGCGCTGGCTGGGGAAGTCGCAGGAACCGTGACGGCACTCCTCCGCACGTTCTTAACATTCATCTTTGCGGAAGAAAAACGGTTCCTGACGCCGTTTCATCATCGGATTCTCCCTGCAGCGGCGTCTGTGCCCCAAGCGCAAAACGTTGGTACACCTCACGGCTTGTTTGCAAGGGCTTTTTCCACTGCGACCGGGTTTCGATCAATCACCGTCAAGTAGGCACGCACGGCGCTTTCTGGCCGCCTACGTCCCTGCTCCCATTCCTGGAGCGAGCGGGAGCTCACAGCGTAGCGCCGCGAAAATTCCGCTTGCGACAAGCCCAACTTGGACCGGATTGCCCTGACGTCGACATCCTCAGGAATCTCGACATAGCGCATGGGAAGGGCTGTCCGCCCTTCCACGTGCTCCACAACTTCCTTCATGGCGGCGATCAAACGCTTGCCCATTTTGGAGTGCTTGGTTTTGGTCATTGCACACCTCTCAAACGATTTACCAGCTCCTTCAATTGATGCTTGTCCCCCGGGGTCAAGTCTTCCTTAACTGCTTTGGCATAGATGTCGAGGAAGTAGACCACATCGGCTGCCGACCGGTAAAAGTAGATTACCCGAACCCCACCCCGCTTCCCTTTTCCTTGCCGGCCCCACCGCGCCTTGCGAACTCCGCCTGTCCCTGATACGACCGGGTGTATTTCCGGGTTCGCCGCGACGTGGAATTCCATCGCCGCGCGCTCTTCTGCGCGGAGTATTTTCGTAACCCGTTTCTCATAGCCGCTGGTGTAAGCAATTGCGGCGCCCATGCTCGGATTATACGTCGTTGACGGATAACGGTCAAGCGCGAAGAGCCGGTGGCGATGCGCTCGCCGCTGGCCACTTGTCACTGCTTCATTGAGCCGCCGCACGATGATGAAGAAATATCGGTTGGAAAGAAAAGGTCGCCGCAGTTTCGATCCGTCGGCTGACGGACAGTAGAATCCCCAACCGTGGCGCCAACGGCCACCGAAAAGACGCGGACTCGCCGCTGCGAGCGGCCCGCGCTACTTGCTTTGGAATGTAGACGAATTCAAAACTTAAAATTAGATGAATGTCCTCTTCTGAGTTTGTTGCTTGTGCCGGAGATCTAATCCTAGACAATGCAAAAAACGCAACGTACTGGCCACCCCCGAAAAGTGTTCAGGCGATTTGCGCCATCGCACGTTGCCCCTGTTCCCGGCCTGCTCCCCGCTTCGCGCTCCCTCCAGTTTACGCGCGATGATGCACCAGCGCCATTGACGTGCAGCTTTGTGATAACATTGGACGAGATTGATAATGTTGGAAATTCACATAATCGATAGGGGATGTTGAAATGGGCTCGCTCTATTTGAACAGTCTGTCAACGGATCAGCGGAAAGAGCTTGAGGCTCGCCTGCTCAAGTCACAGCACGGAAATTGTTTCATTTGCGAAAAACCGATAGACCCGGTGCTTCACTCCAATGCTACCGACATTGACCATGTCGAGCCAATAAAAGTTGGGGGGAAAGATGATCCAAGCAATTTTGCGCTGACTCATGCATCTTGTAACCGGTCTAAACAGGCAAGCGATCTGCGTGTGGCGCGGGTGCTGGCGAGGTTCGAATCCATCCGAGATGAAGTTGCTCAAGAAAATCGCGGGCCAAACTTGAGCGATGTTCTCCGCCACTACAAGGGTGCAAAGTATGAATTGCCACTGCGCGTTATTGCAAATACCGTGTATTTTTCATTTCCTGATCTTGGAAGAAATGAGGTTACGGAGGTTCCTCTATATCAAGATGATCTTAGCGGGCTACGCTATTTTTTCGCGAAACTCCCCATCGAATACCTTCTCCACGATGACCGGATTAATCCCAGGGCAGTAGGTGGGAGCTTGAACGGCCTGATCGACGAGTTCCATAAGAAACGACCTCAACTTCAGGTAGCCCTCGCGTGGGCAGAGTTGATGGACAGACAAGGTATCGCAAAGGTGAAAGTCTTCGACGGCCAGCACAAGACCACGGCGCAAGTTTTGCTCGGTGTGAGAGAGTTGCCTCTGCGCGTGTTCGTGAATCCGGATTTGGACATACTGCTTACTGCCAACACCAATGCAGGAACTAGGTTACGCCAGATTGCCTTTGACAAGTCAGTCCAGAGACATCTGGGCAGTGCACTCTTTGGAGATCGCCTCGACCGATACAGGAAAGAACATAACCTCCTCGCAGATGCCGAGGAATTTTCTGAAAGAGACTTGGTAAGTCATTTTAAGGGTGAGTGGCGAGAAATGCGCAGGTATATTCTTGACGCAGAGCGCGACGCCATTACTCACAACCCCGAGAATAAATTGAAGGATTACATCGACTTTGCCGGCAAGGGTAGTGAGCGACCTCTTTCATATAGCACGGTGGAGAAGACGTTCTACTCATTTTTTATATACGGAGATGCGCTCGAAACTCCTCTTAACTATCGAGTTGACGAGAATGAGAATCCACGCGACCTCGAAAAAGAACAAATATTAAAGCTGATGAATATCATCGCTGAGAGAGTGTACATCGGCAGATTTGACCCCGCGATTGGCACCGCGCGGATTGAAAACCAAATACAGAAGGGTGGGGATATTCCTGAACCACACCTCATTGCCTTTCGCTTGAGCCGCGAGGAAATCTTGTATTCTTGGCTCAGGTTTGTTCGCCAAATCGTGCAAAATTATTTCATCACAACCGGCAGGCCAATACAGGAAAGCAAATTGACTCAGTACCGATTTCCAGAGCCCCTTTGGGATGGCATAGAGAATTTCATCGACAACCTGATTAAAATGCCGCTCTGGGTGAACCGTGACCTTTCTTTGTCTGTGTTTGGTGGCAGGCAGAATTACGAATATTGGCAGACAGTCTTTGAGTCAGGTAAAACGCCTCAGGGACAACAAGTACTGCCCGGTGGCATAAATCTGATGAAAATGATTCAATCATAAAAAGCGCGGATCCTCCGCTATCGGGGTCCGCGGTTCTTCATTCGCAATACCCACTGGCCTCACCGACGGAGGTTATCGCTACGCCTGCTCACTGCCCGGTCCGTGCCGGGAAACAATAATTTCGGTTTAGTTTTTCGTGCAGCCGATAACGTACACTGTAATAGCTGGGAAATCAACCGGGAAAAACAGTAGACGGTAGACTGTAGACAGTAGACGGGGGGGGCAGGTAGGCAGCAGACTGTAGACGGCAGACGGAGGGCAAGAATGGCGGGACAAGAGGACGCGCATTAATGAACGAGGGCAAGCTCTTTCTCAACCACTTCTTCGTGAGTCTGCACAAATTTAACCTTGGCGTCGATGCCCAAGCGCCCGGCGTAGTAAAGCAATTTGTCCACGGTCTTGTGGGCGATCTTCCCGTTGAGCAGTTCGCTTACCCGCGGCTGAGGCTCTCCGAGGATTATTTGCAATTCCTTTTGCGAATACTTTTTCGCGCACTTCAGGATGGCCTGATACAAGCCGGCCTTGAGCTTGAGCGCCGTTGCACTCTCCGCTGAAAAGCCCAGGTCGTCCAGCACGTTCCCGTGCGTTACATGGGTTGGCTTGTTAGCCCCGCTTTTCATGTTTCTTCTCCTCTGCCCAACGGGCCTTCACGGCTTTGAGCCGCTGCTTCGCTTTCTCAAAATCTTTTCCCGGCATCTCCCGGCTTTTCTTTTCGAAGCAGTGAAGAACGTAGATCACATTATGGCTCCGCGACAGGTAAATGACTCGATACCAGGCTCTCTCATCTTGATCCCGCAGCTCAAAAACCCCCGTGCCCATCGAGGACAACGGCCTGTAATCGCTAGGTCTCTAGCCTTGCTGCAATTGCCACAACTGAAATCCCAAGTTCTGCCTGGCGGCCTCAGGGAAAGATTGAAGAACCTCCCTGGAGTCGCCCTCCCAAACGATGGTCGCGTACTTTGGCCTTTCGGCTTCGTCGCTCACGACAGCAACTATATCAGTAAAACTAAAGGCAAATATACAATTAAATGTATACCGCTGTCAAGGCGGAAAATGGCGCGGGAAGCTGGAAGACAGTAATCAGGAGATTGGAAAAGTAGGTGGTAGGTGGGGTGGAAGTAGACAGCAGACAGTAGACAGTAGACGGGAGGAGGGGGGAAGAAAGTAGACGGTAGACAGCAGACTGTAGACAGGGGGGGAAAAGAAAAGGTGCGCGTTGGTAGCGCGGTCCGATTAGATCGGTCCGCGTTCCTTCATTCTGAATACACGCAGACCCCACGTACACGCGGGGTCTGCGCTGCGCTCTCGCTGCCCGGTGCCGCTTATTGCTGTGGCGGGTTGGAGGGCTCGGAGGATGATTGCGCTTGTCCTCCCTCCTGCGCGGTCATCACGTTGGGAGGAACCATCAGCGTTAGTTGAACGCGCCGGTTTTCCTTGCGACCTTCCCGGGTTTTGTTGTCCGCGGCCGGAGCGGCTTTACCATAGCCCAGCATGGAAACCTTCACCAGCGGGACGCTATAGTTCAGAGTCAAATATCGAACCACGGCGTCCGCGCGACGGCGGCTGAGATCCAGGTTATAGCTCTCGGGACCGACCTTGTCGGTATAGCCCTGGACCTGAATCACGTAGTGCTTTTGAGTCTGGATAGTCTGGGCGAATTGGTCCAGTTGGTCTTTGGCGTCTTTGGTAAGTTTGTCGCTATTGAAGGCAAAAAGGACCGCCACCTTTTGATTGGGCTGATAGTTGTCCACATTCTCAGCCATTTCCTGCGCCGTCTTGGCGTCGGTCTCGCCCTGCTGGGCAAGAGTTTGAGCGGACTGGGCGTGCTGGTCGGCTGTCTGGGCGTGCTGGTCTGCCGTATCAGCCGCCTGTGCTGCCTTGTCCGCGGAATTCTGCGCGGTGGAAATGCCGCGTTCCGTCTTTGCGTCAAGGTCTTTCACGTCCTGGGCGTTTTGCTGAGTATCCTTGTCCACTTTACCCAGTTTCATTTCAAGAGGATTGACCACTTTGGCCACATATTTTTTGGTTGCGCAACCGGTGGTGAGCAGTGCGAACGCGCCGATCAAACCTATTGAGGTTCCCAATTTTAGGTAACGCATGTTTTCTCTCCCAAACCGAAAGATAAAATGTTTCGGAATTTCCCATCGCACTTAAAGGGCCAACGTCCACGACGGGTTAAATTATTGGAATCACAAGGAATACTTTCGCGCCAGATAACGCGGCACTGGAATTTTGTGCAGGGCGCTCGTAAATATTTCCAGCGTGAATCTTCGGGCTTAGAAAAGTAGGCGGTAGACTGTGGACATTAAAAAGGGGTCGGGCACAATTTACTCTGCATCCAGTTGGCGAACCAAGCGGTAGCGCCGAGGGCCTGGGCGAGTCCGCGGTTTTTCTCACTGAATAACCGCGGATCTCAGCCGAGCAGGAGGACTTTGCTTGCGGCTATCTTCCCAGGAACTCGACGTGAATATATGTCCCCAGCCTTACGTTATAGGCCAGGTACCAACCGATATGGTCAGGATCGTCATAGATCACGATTTCGTCCTGGTCCCACAGCCAGTCATTGCAGTAGTCGTAGTCATAGGGAGCGACATTGAAATAA
>DASYZE010000067.1:0-120346 GCA_035946625.1 Terriglobia bacterium
GAGCAACAAACTCCTCTTCTTTTCCAAACTCGAAAGTGTCTCGGGCATAGTCCCTCCTGTCTTCTGAGCGTAACATATACGTCCAGATACAAGCCACAAAAAAAGACAACCCACAGATAATCACAATTATGTCGCACACCCGTTCCTGACTTGCAATGCGCCCAAAAGCCTGGTAACCTGTATTAGCTAACCCAGCTTAGCTAAGGGGCACCATAATGCGTTCGGTAACAATCCATCAAGCCAAGACAAATCTCTCCAAACTGATCGAATGGGCGTCTCGCGGCGAAGAAGTGATTATCTCCCGCGGCTCAATCCCCGTGGCGCGTTTGGTTCCGGTCGGAGAGGTGCGAGGGCGGCGGCAGCCGGGCGCGCTTCGAGGAAAACTGCGGGTTGGCCCGGAGTTCTTTGAACCGCTCCCCGCCAATGAACTCTCGCCTTGGGAATAAAACCCATGCGCCTCCTTGTTGACACGCACGCGCTGCTTTGGTGGCTCAGTGACGACCCGTCGCTCTCCGGCGCCGCGCGGGAAGCGATGGCAGACACGGCCAATGTGCCGATGGTAAGCGCTGCCTGCGCCTGGGAGATTTCGACCAAGGTCCGGTTGGGCAGATTGCCCGGAGCGACAGGTCTGGCTGCTGACTTCTCCGGCTTCATGCTGCGTGAAGGCTTCACCACGCTGGACATCACCACCGACCACGCCGTCCGGGCCGGCCTTCTGCCTGGCCCCCACAAGGATCCATTTGACCGCATGTTGATTGCCCAGGCCCAGGCTGAAGGGGCGCCCGTGGTCAGCAATGAATCGGTTTTCGATGGATACGGGGTGCAGCGTATCTGGTGAACTGCGGGCAGACCAAAGTTCCAAAAAAAGAATCGCCTACCTGCTCTTTTGTCTCCCCTCTCCATCCTCATTCAGGTTCCCTTCCTATAATCAATTTTCCGTGTACAATATTCGCATGGCCATGACTCAGCGATTCCTCGTCAACCTTATCTTCGACCCCGAATACGACGGCTACGTCGCCGACGTGCCCCAATTGCCAGGGTGCATGTCGCAGGGTAAAACCGTTGAAGCCGCCTTGAAAAACGTTCGGCAAGCCATCAAAGTCTATCTCAAGGACGAACCCCAATACGAGCACGCGGAAATTCCCGAAATCCTCACCAGTCAGGTTGAGGTCCGTGTCTGATGCGTTTCGCAGGAGTTTCCGGCAGCAAAGCAATTCGAGCCTTTGAACGTGCCGGATACGTGGCGAGCAAGCCTGAAGGGAGCCACGTCAAGCTCAAAAAGCCGGGATACCCCAATTTGGTTATTCCCCTGCATCGTGAAGTCTCTCCCTTCCTGTTACGCTCACAAATCAAGCGGGCCGGCCTTACCGAAGAAGAGTTTCGCAAGCTCCTTTGACACACGCATGCCGATCGGCTTCAATATTGGCCGAGCGCCGCTCGGCCCTACTGCATACTGCCTACCGCCTACTGCGTACTGCCTACCACCCTCTGGTCTGCAACATCTCTTTCGGATCAAGCTTGGCCACGTCGATGCCGCGCATGGCCTCGCCCAACTCTTCCGAGCACTCGGCCACCACCTGGGGTTCGTTGTAGTGCGTAGTGGCGCGCACAATCGCTTTGGCGCGCACGGCAGGATCAGCCGACTTGAAGATGCCGGAGCCCACAAACACCGCCTCGGCGCCCAACTGCATCACCAGGGACGCGTCCGCCGGCGTGGCAATCCCCCCCGCGGAAAAGTTCGGAACCGGCAGCTTGCCGTTCTCGCTCACCCATCTTACGAGGTCATAGGGCGCGCCCAACTCTTTCGCCTTGGCCATCAGTTCTTCTTCGCGCAGAGTCGTGAGCGTGCGAATTTCTCCCGTGATAGCGCGCAAGTGGCGCACGGCTTCCACGATGTTGCCGGAGCCGGCCTCGCCCTTGGTGCGAATCATGGCCGCGCCCTCGCCAATGCGCCGCAACGCCTCTCCCAAGTTGCGCGCGCCGCACACGAAAGGAACTTTGTAGGACCACTTGAGAATGTGGTGCTCCTCGTCCGCCGGCGTCAGCACCTCGCTCTCGTCAACATAATCCACGCCGATGGATTCCAGCACCTGAGCCTCGGCAAAGTGGCCGATGCGCGCCTTGGCCATCACCGGAATGGTGACCGCATCCATAATGGCCTTGACGATTTTGATGGAGGCCATTCGCGCCACCCCGCCTTCCTTGCGAATGTCCGCCGGCACGCGCTCGAGGGCCATCACGGCGCAGGCGCCCGCGTCTTCGCCAATTTTGGCCTGCTCGGCGGTGGTCACGTCCATGATCACACCGCCCTTCAGCATTTCCGCCAGGCCGACCTTAAGTTTCATCTGCTGATCGTATTCCCACATGGTTACTCTCCTTGATATCTGACTTGCAATGCCAATCATTTCTGATTTGCGATTGAAAAAAGCAATCAGAAATCGCCAATCCTCAATCGGAAATTCCCTAAACCAGCGCCACGCCCGCGCCCATCGGCGCCGGTTTCCGACCGTTTCTTCCCGCCTTAATCCGGCGGAATTCCGATTTCAGCAATTCGCCCAAAATGGCTACGCCCTTCTCAATCTGTTCCTCGGGCAGCCCGGTAAAGCATAAACGAAAAGCGTTGTGCTGGACTTGCTGAAAATAAAAAAAACGCGAAGGCCCGAAAAGCACCTGGCGGTCGCGCGCCTTCACCAGCAATTCCGCCGCGTCCAACCCCCGCGGCAACTCCACCCAAACCGACATGCCGCCTTCGGGAAATTCGCACTTCGCCTCCGCCGGAAAATGGCGGTGCATGGCCAGGCGCATCACATCAAGTTTGCGCTCATAGACTTTGCGCGCGCGTCGCAGCAATTTGTCCAGCCAGCCGCGCCGGCCAAATTCTTCCAGCACCGCCTGGCCCAGCATGTTGGTGTGCAAGTCGGCGCCCTGCTTGGCCCAGCGAACGCGCTCAATTACCGGCCGCGAGCCCACCATCCAACCCACGCGCAGGCCGGGAAAGCCAACCTTGGAAAAGCTGTTCAAATAAATCACCATCCCCGTCGCGTCCAGGGCCTTGAGCGGAGGCAGTTCGCGCCCGCGAAAACGCAAAGCGCCGTAAATATCATCTTCCACAATCGGCGCCTGATGGCGCCCCGCCAGCTCCAGCAATTTTTTCCGGGCCGCCAGCGGCATGGTGCGCCCGGTGGGATTTTGAAAATTCGGACTGGAAAGAATCAACTTCACTTTGCTCTGCTCGAGCACGGCCGCCAGAAATTCCAGGTCCATGCCCTCCGCGCCCACCGGAATGCCTATCAAGCGGATTCCGGGCGATTGAAACACCTGCCACAAGCCGGTGTAAGTGGGGTTCTCGCACACCACCGTATCGCCCGGATTGAGCAAAGATCGGCGCAGCAGATCCAGCGACTGCTGGCAGCCGTTGGTAATCAGAATTTCGTCGAGCTCGGCCGGAATGCCGTCGCGGCGCAAATGGCCCTGCAAATATTTCCGCAGCGGAGCATACCCGTCGCTGGAGCCGTATTGGAGAATCATCGCGCCCTCGCGCCGCAGGACAGCGTCGGTGGCCCGGCGCACCAAATCCACCGGAGTCAAATCCATCGACCCGTGCGCGGTGGCAAATGAAATCATCCCCGGCGTCAGGCTGCTCGCCATCAGGCGGCCCAGCGCGTCATCACGATGCTCGTTGGAAAAAAAACTGCTCCAGAAAAAATCGTTAGTGGCGCGCCGAGCGATTCGGCCCGATTCCTTCAGAGTGGACGCCATGGGAGAAACAAACGTTCCCCGCCCTACCGTGCCCTGAATCAGGCCTTCGGCCCCGAGGTCCGCATAAGCATTACCGACTGTGGTGCGATGCACGCCCAGGCGCTTGGCCAGCTCGCGGCTGGCCTCGATCCGCTCGCCCACCTTTAAGGCCCCGGTGGTAATGCGCTCGCGGATCTGGTCGCGAATCTGGGCGTAGAGGGGTTTGTCCAAACTCGAATCGAGAGTGAGGAGCACGGCGTTGTTTCCTCCTGGTCTGGTTGACCAGACCAATTTATTCCAGACAAAGTCAATTGTAAAGAGCCAATTAGACCAATTCAGCGACAGACCATATTGGCCGCTTCATGGCGGACGGAAATTGTCGCGCCAACCCTACTCTCCTCTCAAGAGATTGTCGTCATGCCCGCCAAAGCGGGCATCCACGCCGATTTCACTCCGGCAGGAATTTCTGCCGGACCCCATTGGATTCCCGCCTTCGCGGGAATGACATTGGTTTGCGGGCATCACATTGGTCTGCGGTGACGAAATTCAAATGCGGGAACAGCCCGCCCCCCCACCGCGATCCGGCTTCGCCTTAATTGCGACCAGACCCCTGCTAAATAAATTACTTAACATGTTAATAAACAAATGATAGTGTGATTGTTGCGATTACGAACTAAGACGCCGCCCGGCTGGGCGAAAAGTTGGGTGTCGGAGCCAAATGAACCGATGGGAAGTGGCACATGATGAGGGGAATTGAAGGAAAGACCCAAAAAAATGGGAGGAACCCGAGAACTTGCTTGGAATCAACAAGATGACTTTGGAACGAACCCGGACAAACCCAAATTAAAGCCGCTAAGTCCTTTATAATTTTTCCCGATTTTGGAACGAACCCGTTTCAAGCCCCCAAAAGCTCAGGGCCGGGCCGGTCTTCGATTCTTCAATGAACCTCGGCAGGATGAGCTTGAAGAGCCTAGAAATTTATTGTTTAGTTAACATGTCAACCCAGCCGTTTTTTTAATCCCGTTCTCCGCCAACGTCATTCCGATCCCGCAGCCGCGGGATCCTGGAGGCGTGGGATCGCCGTGAAAAAGCAACATGAGCGAGATTCCTCATCGTCCCGCAGAGGCGGGATAGATGTTAAGGTCAGCCGAGAGCGGCATTATGAGGCTGTGGGCGCGGATGCGGCCATTCGCGCCCGCAGGCGGTCACGCAGGTCTTGCGGGGTGGATGGATTGCAGGCCACCAAAAACCACAGCGGCTCGCTTTTTTCCTCGGCCAACTTCAGCAGAAGTTCGGGAGGGGTGTGAGGATGCCGTGCCACGTTTTCCCGCACCGCTGGGTAGGGGTGGCGCGCCAAGCGTTGCAGAAGTTCCCCCGGCGCGTTCGCGTGTTCGGTAAGCAGCCGCGCCAGCAGATAGTCGTCTTTGGGCAGTGAGGCCGCGAGTCGCAATAATTCCTTCGGAGTTGTTTTGGGATTGCCGGCCTGTCTGAACTTTTTGTCCCAGCCCGGGTTGATCCGGTTCAATTCGTCGGTGCGAACCCGGATCATGGTTTCGAGCGCGCGCTTCTCGGCCAGTTTGCGCCGGGTTGGAATCTTCGCCTTTCTGACCGAGCGTAAGACTTCCCCCAGATGCTGCCGCTCCCCCAGAATCATCTGGGTGCCGCGGTACACATTTTTGGCCGCGAACTTTTTGCGTAGGTCTTTGTTCACCATAACGACTCCCGGCTTTCAGTCCTTATCAAAAAGCTTCGGCAGCCGAGGCGGGCTGGAAATGCCGCGCCAAGGCGCGCGTGGAAAGAATCTCTCCCATTTGCTCCAGCGCCAAATCAATCTCCTCATCGCGATTATAGAAATGGGGCGAAAGGCGGATGCCGGCCTGGGGACGGTAGTCCACCAAGATGTCGCGGGCCACCAGCACGCGCATTACCTCCTGCGCGTGCGGGCAATCCACCGAGACCGTGCCGGCGCGCTCGGCGGCATCGTGTGGAGTGTTCACCCGCCAACCACGCTCCAAGGCACCCTCAATCAGGCGCTCGGTCTGCCGGATGGATTTTTCACGGATGCGTTCAATGCCAATCTGGCTGATGATGTCGATGCCGGGCTGGCAGGCGTAAAGCGCCGGGACTTGTGGAGTGCCGTTCATAAAACGAAACGCGTCGTCGCGCCAGTCGATGGGCCCAACTTCAAAATTGAACGGACGCTGGTGGGCCATCCAACCCGTGATGGCGGGCTCGAGCCGCGCGCGCAAATCGGGGCGAACGTAAAGATAAGCCACGCCCGGCCCGCCGCAAAGCCACTTGAGAACGCCACCCACCGCGAAATCGACACCGAGCGCGCGGACATTCACCGGAATAGTTCCTGCCGCCTGGAAGACGTCCAGCACCACGTGCGCGCCCACGGAATGTGCGCGTTCGATGATGGCGCGGGCGTCCTGAATGCAGGCGCTGCGGAAAAGGACGTAGGAAACCGGCACCAGGAGCGTTTGCTCATCAATCGCGGCCAACAGTTTTTCCAGCGGGACACGGATTCCGTCCTCCGACTTGACGATTTCCACCCGCGCGCCCCGGCGGCGCTGCTCCTCATAAAAATACACGATGGAGGGAAACTCCATATCCACCAGCACAACCTTGTTGCGCGGCGCGCGGTATTCGAAGCAGGAAGCGATGACCGCCTGGGTTAATGTCACGTTCTGATGGAGGGAAATGGTACCTGGTTCAGCGCCCAGGAAAGCGCCCAAGCGTTCGCCCACCTTGGCGGCCAAATCCCACCAGCATTCTTCCCACGCCCGCACGCCGCGCTCATCCCAGGCTTGAGCGTACTCGCGCATTCGGTCATAAACGGGACGTGGCATCGCCCCGAGCGAATTCGAAATCAAGTACGTTGTCCGTTGAAGGATGGGAAATTCTTCACGCCATTTCAGGAGGTCGGCCACAAAGTCAGTCCTCGATGATCAGTTGTCAGCCCTCAGTCCCATAAGATAACACACCGATATGGGTGCAAGCCGAGACGACTGAAGAAAATCATCAACCTGGCAAACCATCCGCCCAAAACTCGACGTGACGTTCGGTTGTCGAATCAAACAGACAATTTATTTCTGGTATGGTAAAAAGATAAAAAAAGGCGCGCCGGATCTTTGATTGGAAGACAGGGGTGTGGGATGGAATTTCCCAAATATCAAGATTTCCCCGCAACTCCGTTGAGCCCCGGGGAAGTTTCGCTGGTTAAAGCTTCCGGCAGGTGGAATTGTTTGTTGTGTGCATCGGAGCGGCTCCGGCCATTGATTCTTTTGGCCCGCGAAGGAATCCCGCCGGGTGAAGAAGGCTACTATATCGTATATTCTCACGATGCTATTTTTCTGTGCGAGGACTGCGACGGAGGATTTGCGGAAAAGCGGCGGCGCGACAGCTTTGATTTTGAAGATGTTCACGACCAGGATGACCATTACGCACTCGACGCCGAAAGCGTGGCGCGGCTCCGCGAGGGCCTGACTTTTCTTTGTCCCAAGCCTTTGGCGCCGGACTGCGCCTGCGCCGCGCACACTTCCCTGCGGGCCTCCTGGCATGTCCTGCCTCGGCTCGGCTGCGACCGCGATGTGCAAGCCATCCCGCGAATTGAGATTCAATCCATCCGCGATGCGCCGACCCTCCGAACTCGATCGTGCAACTTCACTCAGTGTTATAAAAGCGGAAAGGAAAAAGCCAGGGGGCAGTTGAAAAACGGCCAGCTTACGGGGCCATGGGTTTTCTGGCACGAAAACGGCATGAAGAAAGCGGAAGGTGGCTATAGAAGTGACCTCCGCCAGGGCATGTGGACCGAGTGGAGTGAGCGCGGAGTAGTCTGCTTTCAAAGAAATTTCAAAGATGGCTACACCGTTCCGTCTTAGCGGCGCCCTTCTCTCCGCCGCGTTTCCGGTTGCCTGGCTTTTCAAAGTCCGCGCAAGAAGGGATTGTGGGCGCGCTCCCGGCCGATGGTGGTGGGCTCGCCGTAGCCGGGGAAAACGGGGGTCGCGTCCGGAAATATCATGAGCTTGGAGGCGATGGAGCGCATGATTTCCTGGAAAGAACCGCCCCACAAATCCGTTCGCCCGATGCTGCCCCTGAAAAGCGTGTCCCCGCTGAAAAGTTTCGGCTGGCCGCCGGACAGATGAAGCGAAAGGCTGCCGTGAGAGTGTCCCGGCGTGTGCAAGACCTCAAGCTCCAGCGCTCCCGAACGCACGCGGTCGCCTTCTTTCAGGAACTGGTCCACCTCAACCATGGCGGGAGGCGCGACCCCCAGCCACTCCGCCTGCACACCCACATTTTGATACAGGGGCAGATCGGCCTGGTGGATCAGCACGGCGGCGCCGGTGGCCCGCTTCAATTTTTCGATTCCGCCCACGTGATCAATGTGCGCGTGGGTGGCAACAATATATTTTGCCCGCAGTTTGTGGCGGGCAAGAATTTCCCGCACTCGATCGGCTTCGTCTCCCGGGTCAATCACGATCGCCTCGCCCGACGCCTCATCGCCCAGGATGGAGCAATTGCACCCCAGCATTCCAACCGGAAGTATTTCGTGAATCATATTTGAAAATTAAACCAAACCCTCGCGGCCATTCTACCTTAAGACGGTAGACAGCAGACAGCAGACAGGTCTGTTGAGAACCGGCCGGCTTCCGGAAACCACGATGGTTCTTGCCTGTCTGCTGTCAACAGTACACTGTCTACCCCTTCCGGCGCGTTGACTTGTCGCATGGCACTTCATATACTCAACTCGGTTCGCGGCTAATTCGGTTCACTTCGAATATGAAAACGGTTGTGGTAGGGGGACACTCTCGAAACATCGGTAAAACTTCCGTGATGGCGGGGCTGATTCGCAGCCTGAAATCGCTGAATTGGACCGCGGTCAAAATCACTCAATATGGCCACGGGATATGTTCGCACGACGGAGAACCCTGCGGATGCGCGCCCACGGACCACGCGTTCGTATTGACGGAAGAACGCGATGTGGCGGGCCACAGCGACACCTGCCGATTTCTTTCCGCCGGCGCCCAGCGCGCGCTCTGGCTGCGCGTCCGCGAGGGGCAATTGGCGGAAGGGTTTCCACTGCTCGAGCAGGCATGGGGGCAGGACGAATGGGTGATGATCGAGAGCAACAGCGTACTTAATCTTATGAAACCCTCTCTCTATCTGGTGGTGCTCGATAGTTCTCAGGGCGATTTCAAGCCGTCCGCGCTAAATTTTCTGGACCGCGCGGATGCGCTGATCCTCATCGGAACCTGCCTCGATAACTTCGCCGGCGCCTGGCCTATGGTGAGACCCGGCATCATCGAGAACAAGCCCAAATTCCCCTTAGCACCGGGCTATTACTCCTCACCCACCCTTTGCCGATTTGTCAGACAAAAACTTCTCGGCCCCGGTGAAAATAATCCAGTGGAATCCACGGGCCATCCCGTCCAAGGAAAGGAGAAAATGTGTCAGCACTAAGTAAAGTGGAAATTCAAGAGAAGCTCAGGGCGATGCCCCATTGGTCCCACCTCGGTAAGTCGATTGTGAAGAAATTCACCTTCAAGTCATTTGTGCCGGCGATCGCGTTTGTGAACAAAATTGCCGACGCCGCAGAAAAGGCGGGCCACCATCCCGACATCACGATTAATTACAGCTTGGTGGGTATCTCGCTTTCGACCCACAGCGAGGGCGGAGTCACCCAAAAAGATTTCGACCTCGCGGGGCAGATTGACCGGATCGCGGGAGAGGCCCTGAAGGGCTGAATATCTCACCGCAAGTTCTGAACAGCACGGCCACCTTTTCCGGGAGCGAAGATTGTCCACATTCGTCCAATGGGTTCACGTGAGCGCCGCCGTTTTGGGGGTAGGCGGGATAGCCTTTCTTTACATTATCCTGCTGCCCTCCGTGCGCGCCCTGAATCCCGACCAGCGTGACACTCTGCTGAAGGCCGTGTTGGGAAAATTCCGCTGGGTCAGTTGGGCCGTCATTCTCCTTCTCCTCATTTCGGGTCTCTACAACGTCCGGCAATATTATTGGGAAGTTCCCTGGGGGCGCGCCTGGCTGATGCTTACGGTTAAGATTGCCTTTGCCATGCTCGTTTTCGCGATTGCGCTTGGTCTTTCTCTTCCACTCAAATTTCTCCATTGGTTTCGCGCCCGTCGTCAGATGTGGCTGGCCATTGCATTGACACTCGCCATGATCGTCATCCTGATTTCCGCTTACTTGAGGAGAAGCTGAATGGCGGAAGCCGTTCAAACCCCACTCGCCGGCTCTCACCATGCCCGCGGGGCCGTCTTGGCCAATTATCATGGCGCTGCCGTCCCTTTGCGGTATTCAGATCCGGTTAAAGAACATCAAGCGGTGCGGCAGGCCGCAGGCGTTTTCGATTTCTCCTTCCGCGCCATGTTCGCTTTGACCGGAGATGATCGAGCGCGCTTTCTGCACCGCATCGTCAGCAACGACATCAAGAAACTTGTTCCTGGCCAGGGTACGTATGCCACGCTGCTGAACGCCCAAGGACACATCCTGACCGACTTCCGCGTTTACTGCGTTGACGATCGCCTGCTGATCGATACGGACGCCGACTTGCACGAAAAAACCATGCAATCTCTCCAGCGCTATATTATTGGCGACCGCGTGCAGATCGTCCCGGCGGACTGTTTTGCTCTGGCCATTCAAGGCCCCGAGTCGCGCGCATTTTTGGATAGCTTTTTGCCGTCCGGTTTGCCGTTGAATAACGAATACGATCATCTGACCACGGACTATTACGGAATGCCGGTTCAGGTGATCCGATCCACGAGTACGGGCGAAGAAGGGTATGAGATTTGGACCCAGGCAAAAGATATTATAAAAATCTGGGAATCCCTTAACGGACAAATGTCCACTGGCCGCCTGATGCCTTGCGGCAGTGAGGCGTTGGAAACTTTGCGCATCGAAGCTGGCATCCCCCGTTACGGTCCCGACATGGGGGAAGACACCCTGCCCCTCGAAGCCGGCCTGCTCAACGCGCTCAGTTTTAACAAGGGTTGTTACATTGGGCAGGAGATTGTGGAACGCGCGCGCAGCCGCGGGCACGTGAATTGGAAATTATGCGGATTATTCGTGGAAGGCGCCCGGCTCCCATCACAAGGTGAAAAAGTGCTTTCCGCGGGCAAAGAAACCGGTGAAGTGACCAGCGCCTGCGTTTCACCGACGATCGGAAAGACCATCGCAATGGCGTATCTACGGCGGGAAGTCTCCGTGCCCGGCACCGAACTCACTCTCGCTTCAGGTGCGGCGGCAAAAGCGGCCGCGCTACCGTTCTATAGTCCTTCCGCCCATACCACAGGCGCGTGAAAACCGGGTCCCTATCGAACGACTTTTTGCAAAACACCCTCTGCGGCAGCGCGCCCCGTGCGAACACAATCTGAAATACCGATCCCGGAGTAGGCGTTGCCCGCCAGAGCCAGTGTGAGATGACTTTGCAGGCGGGTCTGTATCCGCGTAACCGTTTCTTCGTGCCCCACCTGGTACTGCGCCATCGCTCGCGGCCAACGGTGAACGCGATGGAAAAGCGGCGTGGCCGAAAACTTTAGAACTGTTTCCAATTCCTCGCGCACTATCCTGATGATCGCTTCATCGCTCAACTCCAAAACCCCCGGGTCACGAGACCCTCCCAAAAAACAGCGGAGCAAGGCCTGCCCGGCCGGAGCGCGCTGCGAGAATTTGGCATGGACAAACGTGCACGCCAGCAGCCGTCGCTTTTCCTTTTGCGGGACCAGGAAGCCAAAGCCGGGGGGGAGTTTGCCGGCCAAGGCCGCATCGTAAGCCAAAGCCACCGTCATGGCGGAACTGTAATTGATAGTCGCAAGCGATTTTGCGAGCGCCGCATCAAGTCCCGCAAGCAGCCGGCTGCATTCAAAGGCTGGAACAGCTAAAATTATTGCGTCCGCCACAAACGAGGCCCCCCCAAGGCATCGAATGCGGTAACCATCCTTCGAATTTACTTGCTCGATTTCAATGCTTTCAATCCGACGCCCTGAAAAGACCCGCGCACAGTCAAGATTCTTCGCCAACGCTTCCGTCAACTGTCCAAGCCCGCCCTTCAAGGTCGTAAAAAGAGGAGGAAGTGGCGCGGGCGTTCCCCGCGAATTCTTTTTCGCATCGGCCCGGCGCTGGCCCCGCGCCTTCAGCACGCCTCGCGTAAGGCTTCCATATTTTTGTTCCATCTGCCAAAAGCGGCTGAGAACTGAGCGGGCGCTCAAGGACGCTGAATCACCGCCATAGACTCCGGCCAGCAAAGGGTCAGCGATGTTATCGAGCAGCTCACTTCCAAAATGCCGGCGTACGAAGTCGGCCACCGAAACATCGCCCGACGGGTTGTCCGGCGGCGACATGAACCATTCCGATGCCATGGATAACTTCGCGCCCATTGGCAGCAGGGACGATGTGATCACAGGCCAGATGCGCGTGGGCACCAGCAGCATGAGCCCGTCGGGCAGCGGAACAAGTCTTCCCCGATGAAGAATGTAAGTGCGGCGCTCTCCGTCATTCGAGCCCAGCAGGGATTCACCCAGCCCCAGCTCGCGGCAAAGCACGGCGGCTTCCGGTTTTTCGGTGAGAAAACTATCCGGACCGGCTTCAATCAGGAAGCCATTCACGTTTTCAGTTTGGATCACACCGCCCAGCCCATCTTTCGCTTCAATCAGGAACTCTTCTATCGGAGCTCCCGCCTGCCGCGCCCGCGCGAGCGCATAGGCGGCAGTGAGGCCGGAAACGCCGCCGCCCAAAACGGCGATCCTTCGCCTGAAATTTTCCGTGGCAGAACACATAGGGGAATAAGTCTTCAGGAAATTCCCGCGGACCGGTCTGCCGGCACATGGGACCCCTCACGCGCCGACACCACCGCGGCCAAAGCGCGGATAAACAGCGGGCTGTCATTCAACGATCGCGACCGGTAGACTGCAACCCCTCTGCTTTTGCCGTAATCGCGAAACACGACGTCGATGTCATAAAGTATTTCAACATGGTCGCAGACAAAACCGATGGGAGCGATCAGAACCTGATGATGGCCCGCCGCGGCGAGCTCGTCGATTTGCGATTCCACGGTGGGGCCGATCCACGGGTCGGCCGTCATGCCCTGACTTTGAAACGCCACTCGAAATTCTTTCAATGCCATTGCGCCAGCCACCAACGCAGCGGTTTCTTTCACCTGTTGTTCGTAGGGGTCCCCGTCAGCCACCGTTTTTCCCGGAACGCTGTGCGCGGTGAAAATTATGGGAACAGGTCCTCCTGCCTCAGTCTCCGCCTGTTTGCGCGCGTCTGAGATTCGCTCCGCAAACGCGGCGATGAGGTCGGGTTGGTCGTGCCAACTCTCAATGAAATCCACTTGCAGGTGTGGTGAAGTTTTGACCACTGCTTCGTCCAGGTGTTTGCGGTAAAGCCCGACGCTGGTCCGCGAATTTTGGGGCGCCAGGCACAACGCCACCAGCCGGCCCACGCCATCATTCACGGCCTGGCCAATCGCGTCGGCGATGTAAGGCTTCCAGTTTCGCATTCCAATGTAGACAGGAATTGATGGGCGGACGTCCGCGCCGGCGCACTGATTCAGGGCTTCGGCTAGAGCCGCCGACTGCAAAGTAGTCAGCTTCAAAAGCGGCGATCCGCCGCCAATCAAACTGTAGCGATGAATAATTTCCTTTACGGCAGGCTCGGGTAGCGGGCGCCCGCCACGCACATTAAGGAGAAACTCAGGAATGTCTTCCAGGCGGTCCGGGGCCCCGTGCGCCAGCAAAAGCACTCCCCGACGAGTTCCACTTTCAGACGATTCGTGATTGACGATAGTCATGGATTCTTGTTTGAAATCCAGGATCCGAGAATACCATACGGCTTTGGAATGGGGGAATCAAAGGCATAGCCTGTTAATAGTTCTCACGCCTGGCTACTTATCTCGTGCACCATTTCCACCAGCGCAACCACATTTTCAAAAGGAGTGTCTGGTAGGATGCCGTGGCCGAGGTTAAAAATATGTCCGGGACGGCCATCGGCCTGGTCCAGAATCTTACGTACTCTTTGGCGAATGTGAGGCAGTTCGGCGTACAAGACTATCGGGTCCAGATTGCCCTGTACGCCCACCTCGTGACCGAGCCGTCCCCAGGCTTCGTCCAGATCCACGCGGAAATCCAGTCCGATGACCCTGCCTCCGGCGTCCCTCATCTCCGGCAGGAGAATGCCGGTGCCAGTTCCAAAATGGATAACGGGCACTCCAGGTGTAATGCCCTTAATGAACATGCGCGTGTACGGAGCCGCAAACTCGCGGTAGTCAGCAGGCCCCAGGCAGCCCACCCAGGTATCGAAAATCTGTACGGCTTGCACGCCGGCGGCGATCTGGCCATTCGCATACTTCACCAAATTCCGCGCCAGGTGCTCCATCAGCGCGCGCCAGGCTCCCGGGTCGCGGTACATCAGACTCTTGGTGTGAATGTAGTTCCTGGACCCGCCACCCTCGATGAGATAGGAAGCGAGGGTAAAAGGCGCTCCCGCAAAGCCGATCAACGGCAAATCCATGGGAAGGTCAGCGCGCGTCTGGCGGATGGCGTCGTAAAAGTAGGCCAGCGATTCCGTGGGTTCGACTTCACGAAGGTTATCGATGTGGCGAAGTTCGCGAAGCACGGGGGTAATCACCGGCCCTTCGCCCTTGTCATATTCCAGGCCAAAGCCGAGCGGCTCCGCGATCAACAGCAAATCGGCGAAAATAATGGCGGCGTCGGCGCCGATTCTTTTCGCCGCGGTTACCGTCACTTCCGAAACCAGATCGGGATTCTTGCAGAGTTCGAGAAACGGGACCCGGGCGCGCAGTTCGCGGTATTCCTTCATGTAGCGCCCCGCTTGGCGCATCAGCCACACGGGCGTGGCATCCGTTTTCTCCAGCCGGCAAGCTTTCATAAACCGCGAATTCGCCCATGCAGCGCCCGCGCGGGCGATGGGCGATTTCGCGATCTCGGCCACTTGAGCCTTCCCTTTCGATCCACCCCTGTTCGCCGGCGATCGCCGCCGTCCCAAAATCGATGCGGGCCTCCTGGCCTTTTGCCGCAACAATTCGGGGCCGCGCTTCGCCGCTTCGTGCACCAGCGCTCCCATTTTGGGATGTCCCGGCTCCACATCCACGGCGATATGCTGGCCGCGCAGGAATTCGCTGCACGTTGGACCCACGGAACAAATCACACTTCGGGCCAGAGTCTCCATCAGCTTTTCTTTCAGGCCATTCTTTGCCGCCACCTTCACCAGGTGGTCGGCCTGCGCGGCATTGGTGAACAAAACCACGCGAGCGTTTCCGGCAGCCAGCGATTCCACAACTTTTTCCAGCGGTCCCAGGTCTTCAGGAAGGGTCCAGCGGTAAACCGGAACCAAGCTCACTTCTGCGCCGCGTTCTTTCAATTCCGCCACCAAGGCCAGATTGGACACACCGTACTCCTGAATGGCGATGCGGCTTCCCTTCACGGAAAATTGGCGGGCACAATTGCCCAGCTCCTGCAGAACCTCCCTCCAGGTGTTGGGTTCGGGCACGGTGATGGTGACCGGGACTTGATACTCGCGCAGGACTTTGATGGGTTTGGGACCGCGGGCCACTACGAGGGTCCTCGAAAGGGCGCCGGCAATTGTTTCGCGCGCGTAGCGAGTCTCAAGCACTTCGAACAGAGTTCGGGTTCCGACTCCCGTCATGAAAATGGTGGCGTCGATTTTGCCAGCGAAAAGTTTGGAGGCAAAATCAAACGCGGCAGGATTTTCCTCCAGCGGAACCTCGCGTAGGGAGGGTGCGACGCGCGGGACGCCACCCAGTCGCTCAATAAGGGTGGCCATTTCTTTGGCCCGGCGGCTTTCAAACGCCACCACCTCGAGACCTCCAAAATCGACAGGCGGTGCGGCGGTTTCAGTCATTACCAATGCCCTTCCGGCGGTCCGCGGAGACAAATCGGAGGCGCCATACAAGCCGCCATTCAGTTTACATTAAATTCAGAACGAAACGGCCTATGGCCTTCAATAAAGGTTGAATATCCTCTTGCCAAGCCTTCGGCCCTCGCGCATGATTCCATGCGTTTATGTTTGCCCAGCGCACCAACTGGCGGCTTACCCCCAATTCGTTGACCCGAGCCATTGACGAATTCCGAAAGCGTGGACTTCCCTTTCTTGACCTCACCGAATCGAATCCCACTCGTTGCGGGTTCGAGTATGATGCCCAGGAAACTCTGAGCGCCTTGACGGACCCGCGCTCGCTCACCTATGAGCCCGACCCCCGCGGACCGCTGCACGCGCGTCATGCGGTGACGGATTATTATGCTCAACGCGGAGTGAACGTCAATCCACAACAAATTTTTCTCGCCACCAGCACCAGTGAAGCCTACGCATATATCTTCCGACTTCTGGCAGACCCGGGCGACAACGTTCTGGCGCCCGCACCGAGTTACCCTCTGTTTGATTTTCTTTCGCGCTTCAACGACCTGGAGCTCGTTTCCTACCCTCTGGTTTATGACGATGCCTGGCAAATCGATCTCCACGCTCTCGAGTCGAGGATCACCGCGCGAACTCGGGCGGTGCTGGTGGTGCATCCGAACAATCCCACCGGGTCGTTTGTGCATGGAACGGAATTGGATTTCCTCGTCCGGTGTTGCCAGCGCCATTCCATGGCCCTGATCGCCGACGAGGTTTTCTCCGACTACCCGTTGTCGCAATTTTCGCCCGAAGGCAGAGAAGAAACGCAAGAATTTCAGGCCGCCAGCGGTGATCGCGTGGTAAGCCACGCAGCGATTTCCAGCGCCCTGACTTTCACACTCAGTGGTTTGTCAAAAATCTCAGCCCTGCCGCAAATGAAACTGGCGTGGGTGGTGGTGAGCGGTCCCACCGACCTTTTGCGGGACGCGCTGGACCGGCTCGAGTTGATTGCGGATACTTACTTGTCCGTTTCCGCGCCGCTGGCCCACGCCATGCCCAAATTGCTCGAAGGCCGAGTGGCCATCCAGTCGCAAATATCAAAACGCATCCACCAAAATTCAAGCTGGCTTGACCGGCAGCTCCACCAAAATTCCTTGGTTCGCCGCCTGAAAACCTCGGGAGGATGGTACGTGATTCTGAAGCTTCCGGCTATACGCACCGATGAAGATTGGGCGCTCGAATTTCTTCGCCAGGACGGATTGCTGGTCCATCCCGGCCATTTTTTTGATTTCCCTTCTGACGGTCACATTGTTCTGAGCCTTTTGACCACAACGGAAAATTTCCAGGCCGGGGTTCAAAAAATCTTGGCCCGCGTCGAAATAGTAAGTCATCCCCATGGATAGTGGTCGGCAGAAATTACCTGAATCTATAACTTTGGAATGTATTTCTTACATTGACCAAGTACATTCTACACACCAAAAATTACATCATTGGGTCGAATGATTATTAACCACATTTTTTTCAATGAGTTAAAGAATCAACAATTGGCTATACAATTGCCAAAACTCCCAAGAGCTTCCGCTTTGGCCGGAGGGGAAATCCATCCAGGCGGTTGACAAGGAGACCGATGGGTTTACTTCAAGTTCCGACCGACTGGCGCGGGCAGGTAAAATCCTCAGGGGACGCAAGTCCGTGGTCGCCTGCGCTCCGAACTCCCGCTGCTACCAAGCCTCGCCGCAAGGTTTTGATTGTTGAAGACAAGCCCTCGATCACCAACATCCTCTACGTGTTGCTGGAAGTGTTGAACTACGAGGGTGAGGTGGCGATGGGAGGTAGTCAGGCGCTCTCCATGATTGCGCGCGAGAACTACGACGCGATTCTTGTTGATCTCCGTTACTCCAACCCCTTCAGCGAAGACATGCTGGCGAAGATTCGGGAGATTCAGCCCAACTTGGCCGAGCGCATCCTTGAGATACCCGGCGAACCATCAAGCTCCGATTTCCTGGAGCAGATTGGCCGGCCAAGTCTGCCGCGCCCCTCGGACATTCGGCTGATGGAAGACGTCCATCGGCGCTTGCTCGCACTTTGGGATTATTCCGCGCAATCGTAGCTATTCCACCGCAATTTCCAAGTGGATTTGAGCCCTTCCCGGTGTGCGCCGCTTTGTCCTTTTTTCCGTCATCTGCTCGGTCATCCACACATTCGTTTGTACTTCAGACAATCAAGTTCACTTCCCTCCGCAAAAAAATAGTTTCAATTCTGGGAATAAAGAAAGTGATGAGCAAGTATGCGCTGCGCCCTCCGTGGTAAAGTCTTACTTGCGGGGCGGTGCCGCAGTCGCGGGACCGTCGATAAAGCGCCCCCAACTCTCCATGGTCATGACCGCACTAACCACGCCATCCGCCAGCGCGCGCCGCATCCGGCTGCTGGTGTGGCCGCGCGAGCACGGCGCCTGGGGAATCCTTCTAGTCCCACTCGTTACCGGCGCGGCGGCGGGATTTCGCCAAGGGCAAGGCGCGGTCGCGCTTGCCTTGTTCACGCTGGCGGCCCTGGCTCTATTTTGTCTGCGCACGCCGGCGGAAGCTTTGCTGCAAACCACGCCTTGGCGGGCTTCATCGCACAAGGAAAAAGGAGCGGTATATGTCGCCATTGCCGTCTACCTTTCCGTAGCGACGGTGGCGCTGGGCCTGCTGCTGATTTGGAAAGGAGATTATCTGCTGTTGGTGCTGGGCGCGGCCGCGTTTGCATTCTTCCTGGTCCAGGCCGGCCTCAAGAAACTTGGCCGCGAAAAACGTTGGCTGGCGCAAATGATTGGTTCCGCCGGCTTGACCTCCACGGCCGCCGGCGCTTATTACGTGGTCACGGGCCGTTTGGACGAACCCGCCCTGATCTTTTGGGGACTCAACTGGCTTTTCGCCGCCAACCAGATTCATTACGTCCAACTTCGGATTGGAGCCGCCCAAGCAAAGTCTCGACGGGAAAAATTTCTTCGCGGAAAAGCTTTCCTCGATGCTCAGGCGGTGACGGTTCTGTTGCTGCTCGTCGCCTGGCTGCGTGGGGCTGTCCCCGCATCGCTGACCTTGGCCTTTCTACCCGTTTTCTATCGCGGCACCGCGTGGTTCTTCAAGAAACCCGCGCCACTCCAAATCCATCGCCTCGGCCTCAGCGAACTCATTCATGCCATCCTCTTTGGCGCACTGTTGATTCTCGCCATTTACTTGCCCGCGGTTTGAATCTCCGGCCTCCAAGCCGAAATCGGCTCAAATCGCGCCTACCGTTCCCTTCCCCTGGCGTCCAAAGTACCCTGAAGCAGATCGAGTTTCGATTCGACCATTCCACCCTCCTGTGTAATGCCCACATCACCATGCCCCAGCCTTTGTGCGAATGCCACAGGAAAAGGAGCCGCGGGGTCATTTGCCCTATGCCGGCGACTCCCAGTATCGTTATTCCCGCGCCAGCGGGAATCCACGCCCCCAAACCACGGATCGCAGTACCCATGCCCTCTCGAATTATTGCTTGCATTTTGCAAGCTGGTTTGTTAAGTTGGCCCCGGTGCGGGCGAAAGACAAATCAAAACGCCGGTCGGGGTGCCCGGTTAGCATCTCTCTGGAGATCTTTGGCGATCACTGGTCACTACTGATTATCCGTGATTTGATGGTTCGCGGCTTGCGTACGTTCAAGGAGTTTCTGGAATCGGGTGAAGGGATTGCCACCAATATCCTGGCGGACCGCCTGAAGAAGCTGGGAGGGTCGGGAATTATTGCCGCCGAAAAGGCAGAAACCGATGGGCGTCGGGTAATCTATCGCCTGACCGAGAAAGGGATTGATCTTGCGCCCATCCTTTTGGAGTTGCTGATTTGGGGATCGCGGCACGAGGAGGCCGGGTTGCCTTGCTCGGTCATCGATAACATGACGGAACATCGTGAAGAGGTCCTGGCGGAAGCGCGACGACGGTGGCGCGAACGGGACTTGACTCCACTTTTCCCGACGGCTGTGGAGGTCCCTGCGCCCAAGGAGCCAACAATAAAGTGAGCGCGACGCCGCGCCTTGAATCGGGTTAGAATCCAGTTTTGCCAACCGGTTGGCAAAGAGGAAGGGCTGAAGCGGCAGATTAATTTGGAGGTGTGTCGATTTCGGGGCGGCTCGAACGTCGATTCAACGGGGCGAGTTGAGGCGAGGGCGGCGTGAAGAGCGTCCGGGCGGAAACGGAGCAAGGTGTTGCGCCTGCCGGCCAGGCCGACAAGAGCGGCTTGCGGGACTTTCGCCTTCGAATTAGCGGAGGGTAAAAAGGCAACAAAATGGTTGCTGTTTCCGCGGGGCCAGGCTAATATGCAACCTTGAGGTTGCCTAACATGAATCATCGAATTGAGAAGCGTATTGAACTCAAGGCGCCGGTTTCGCGGGTCTGGCGCGCCTTGACCGATTACCGCGAGTTCGGCGAGTGGTTCCGGGTGAAACTGGATGGCCCCTTCGTGCCCGGCCAGGTCTCGCGCGGCCACATCACCTATCCGGGCTACGAGCACGTCCAATGGGAAGCCGTGGTGCAGGCGATGGAGCCGGAGCGGCTCTTCTCATTCACCTGGCATCCTTATGCCGTCGATCCTGAATCAGACTACTCGAAGGAAACGCCAACGCTCGTCGAATTCAGGCTGGAGAAGACCGCAAGCGGCACGCTGCTTCTACTCACTGAGTCTGGCTTCGATAAGATCCCGGCAGAGCGCCGGCTGGAAGCATTCCGCATGAATGACGGTGGTTGGACGGAACAGATGAAGAACCTCGCGAACTATGTCGGGCAAAAGTCGTAAGACCTTGGGCGCCCAAGGGCGGGAGCGCGCGCCCGTTTTTGCCGCCCTGGGCGACGCGACCCGGCTATCCCTGGTGGCGTTGCTCTGCAGCGGGCAGCCGCGCTCGATTGCCCAGCTTACAGTGGGCTCCAAGCTGACCCGGCAAGCGATTGCCAAGCATCTTCGGATCTTGGAGAGTGCCGGAGTCGTCCACAGCGTGCGTTCGGGCCGCGAGAGTTTGTTCCGGTTTGATCCGGGGCCGATCAAGGATGTCAAAGATTTCCTCGCTCTTGTTTCCGAGCAGTGGGATCAGGCCTTGGCCAGGTTGAAGACGTTCGTTGAAGATTGAGCTTTCTGTTTTTGCAAGATCGAGAACCGCAGAGTCCCGATTGGATCGCGACTTTGGGCCACTCGTTGAAACCAATAAAGGAGGAATGAATGAGCAGCGTACGCGTACTGGTGGGCACACACAAAGGTGCTTTTATTCTTACCTCGGACGGCAAGCGACAAAAGTGGGAGGTGAATGGCCCTCTCTTTACCGGCTGGGAGGTTTACCACATGAAGGGCTCGCCGGTTGATCCGAATCGGATCTATGCTTCGCAAACCAGCGGTTGGTTCGGTCAACAGATCCAGGTTTCCAAGGACGGCGGCAAGACGTGGGATGTACCGGGCGGCGCTATGAAGATGGATGCGCCGGGCCCCCCCCAGAAAGCTCCGAACCGATTCGTCTACGACACCTCCGCCGAGACCGGCAAGCCCCTCACCACGCATCAGTTCTACGACGGGACGCAGCATCCATGGGAATTCAAACGCGTCTGGCATCTCGAGCCGTCGTTGACCGATGCGGACACTGTTTTCGCAGGGATTGAAGATGCCGCCATATTCAAGTCCACCGACGGCGGCCTGAACTGGAAGGAGATGTCGGGCCTTCGCGGCCACGGCACCGGCCCCAAGTGGCAGCCTGGCGCCGGCGGCATGTGCCTGCACACCCTTATTCTGGATCGAAGCAATCCCGGACGCATTTACATTGCCATCTCCGCCGCGGGCGCCTTCCGCACCGATGACGGCGGCAAAACGTGGAAACCCATCAACCGTGGATTAAAGTCCCAATATATTCCTGACCCCAATGCCGAGGTCGGCCACTGCGTTCACCACGTGGCGATGCACCCGACGCGCCCGAACACCCTGTTTATGCAAAAGCACTGGGACGTGATGCGCAGCGACGATGCCGGCGATAATTGGAAAGAGGTCAGCGGCAATCTCCCTACCGACTTCGGCTTCGTGATTGACGTTCACGCCCACGAGCCCGAAACCATCTACGTGGTCCCCATCAAAAGCGATGGCGAGCACTTCCCGCTCGAAGGCAAGCTCCGAGTTTATCGGAGCCGGACCGGCGGGAACGAATGGGAAGAACTTTCCAAAGGCCTGCCCCCGCGCGATTGCTACGTGAACGTGCTGCGCGATGCCATGGCAGTTGATTCGCTCGACAAATGTGGCATCTATTTCGGCACTACCGGCGGGCAAGTTTATTGTTCGGCCGATGCCGGCGAAAACTGGGCGCCTATCGTTCGCGATCTTCCCGCTGTATTCTCGGTGGAGGTACAAACACTGGCATGATCCGAGTCGAACTTCCAATGCATCTTCGCACACTGGCGAAGGTGGAGGGCGAAGTGCAGCTTGAAATCGAGGGCGCGGTCACCCAACGCTCGGTGCTCGACGCCCTCGAAGCCCGCTATCCGGTTCTGCGGGGAGCCATCCGCGACCACGACACCCAAAAACGCCGCGACTTCCTGCGCTTCTTCGCCTGCGAAGAGGACCTGTCCCACGAATCGCCGGACACCCCGCTGCCCGAAGAGGTTGCAAAGGGCAAGGAGCCTTATTTAATTATTGGAGCCATTGCCGGCGGGTAGGATGACGAAGGGATAGGTTCCGAAACGTGAGTTGAAGTCACGCCGCGAGAAGGCAAACAATCTCTCGCCAAGGCGCGAAGTCGCCAAGCTTCGCCAGAAAATCCCGGATGTTTTCTTTGCGGGCCTTTGCGCCTCCGCGCCTTTGGGTGAGAATTTTTTACTTTTCAAGCAGTTCTCGTAAGATCAGTTCTGAATCGGTCTGCACTCCGCCACAAAGTAGCCGGATAGCTGCGACCCAGCCTCGATTACTTCCAGCCCCGCATCGCACGCGAATTCCCTGAACTCTGACTCGCTGCGTTGCTTGCCCCTCGCCAGCACCATTTGTATAGTCGGCGCCGTGGGCTCGCCGTCTGACCCCACGCCACCCGCGACCACCACGCGGCCAGCGGGGCGCGCTGCCTTGGCACGGCGGCTGAGAATCACCACCGAATCCGGGGATTTATTTCGAACCCTCGACCGGCGCTTGATCGACCTTCACCAAACTGTATGTTTGGATTTACGGTATAATCCGCTGCACAGATGCCACTTACACTTGGAACAAAACTCGGACCCTACGAAATCGTCGCCCCACTCGGCGCGGGCGGGATGGGCGAGGTGTATCGCGCGCGCGACACCAAACTGAATCGCGACGTGGCGCTGAAAGTCCTGCCCGAAGCCTTTTCCGCCGATTCCCAGCGCATGGCGCGGTTCGAGCGCGAAGCGCAAGTCCTCGCCTCGCTCAATCATCCCAATATCGCGACAATCCACGGGCTGGAAGAGTCCGGCACAACGCGCGCATTGGTGATGGAGTTGGTGGAAGGCCCCACCTTGGCCGAACGCATTTCTGTAGCGGCGGTCTCTGACCGCCGACCGGGGACCGGCGCTCAGAGAGCGCCGCTACAACTCGACGAGGCGCTTGAGATTGCGCGACAGATTGCCGAGGCCCTGGAATTCGCCCACGAACGCGGCATCATTCATCGCGACTTGAAACCCGCCAACGTGAAAATCACGCCCGACGGCTTGGTGAAGGTCCTGGATTTCGGCTTGGCCAAGGCGCTCGACCCTGAAGACTCCGGCTCAAACCTCCCCAACTCTCCGACACTCAGCCCGACCTTGAGCATCGCGGCCACGCAAGCCGGCGTGATCCTGGGGACGGCGGCATACATGAGTCCAGAGCAGGCCAGGGGAAAGAAAGTGGATCGCCGCGCGGATATCTGGGCGTTCGGCGCGGTGCTTTACGAGATGCTTGGCGGGAAGCAGCCTTTCAGCGGCGGGACGATTTCGGACACGCTGGCGGAAGTGCTGAAGTTCGAGCCGGACTGGAACGCGCTGCCTCCGGGCACGCCCGCAAGCATTCAAAAACTGTTGCGTCGCTGCCTGGCGAAAGACCCGAAGCGCCGCCTGCGTGACATTGGTGAAGCTAGAATTACGATTGAGGAAACGCTGAGCGGCTCGGACGTAGGGCCGGGGCTTGCCCCGGCCTTGATGGACGGTTCGACCAGGCCGCCCCAAGTGGCGGCCCTACGGCGCGCCCTGCCCTGGGCGGTGGCAGGGGTCTTTCTGATCGCAGCAATCATTTCGACGGCTGCATACTTGCGTCTGGCGCGAGTACCGGTCCGTGCCATCATTTCAGAAATTCCGCCGCCCCCAGGAACTGGCTTTGCGTTTAACCCGACCAACGGCGCCATCCCTGAGCTTTCGCCAGACGGAACCCGGATGGCGTTCGTGGCCAGCGGCAAAGACGGCAAACAACTTCTCTGGGTGCGTCCCCTGGATTCGACAGAAGCGCATCCTTTGCACGGCACGGAAGGTACCATGACTCCATTTTGGTCACCCGATAGCCGTTATCTCGGCTTCTTTGCCAATGGCAAGCTCAGGAAAATTGAAGTCTCCGGCGGCGCCACAGTGGACCTTTGCGACGCTCCGTGGGGACGCGGGGGGGCATGGGCGCCGGACGGGACCATTCTCTTCGCACCCAACATAGATTCGACTATTTATCGAATATCAGCGGGCGGCGGCTCGCCTACGGCGGTTACGAGGTTTGACCAGTCCCGCGGAGAGACGAGCCACCGATGGCCGCAATTCCTCCCCGATGGCCGACACTTCATCTTTTACGCCAACTCCTCGACTGAAAATGATGGCGGCGCCTACGTCGCATCGCTCGAGGGGGGCGAGGCAAAGCTGGTGCTCAAGGGCAGCTCAAACGCCGTCTATGCGGCGGGCGACCTCTTATTTGTGCAGGGTGGAAACTTGATGGCCCAGCTTTTTGACATGTCTCACTTCCAAGTCGTGGGCGACCCTTCAGCTCTTGCAGACAGTGTAGGGGTTTTACAAATCGCGCGTCGCGCGCTTTTGACTGCCTCCAGTAACGGCATTTTGGGCTATTGGACCAACGGCGCTTCGGTGGGCGTGGGGCAACCGCTGTGGTTCGATCGCAAGGGCAAACAGGTGGGGAGCATCAGTAGCCCCGGTTTCGTCACTGCTTCGCCGCACCTTTCCCCTGATGGCACAAAACTCGCCGCGCAGAGGGCGCGAGTCGGAGGGTGGGACATATGGACAATCGACTTAGGTCGAGGTGCTGAAACGCGCTTAACCTTCAACCCCGCGGTCAACACATCGCCCGTCTGGTCGCCCGACGGGGCAAGAATCGCCTTCGCGTCAAACCGTAGCGGATTATTCCAGATTTATGAAAAGCCTGCAAACGGCACGGGAGCAACAACGCGGCTGCTGCAGGACGATGCCAACGACACCCCGAGTTCATGGTCAGCGGACGGCAAATATCTTGCTTATCACCGCCTGAACCAGCAGGGAAAATCCGCCTCTGATATTTGGGTCCTTCCGTCGTTCGGCGATAAAAAGCCATTCCTGTTCCTCACCAGCCAGTTTAACAAGCGCGACCCAGCTTTTTCACCGAATGGCAAATGGCTGGCTTATAGCTCGGACGAGACCGGCCGCGACGAGGTTTACATCGCTCCCTTTCCCAAGGCTAATGGCAAATGGGAGGCCTCGACGAATGGCGGCACTCTGCCTCGCTGGCGGCGAGACGGCGAAGAGCTGTTTTACATCGCACCCAACCAGATGCTGATGTCCGTGGACGTTCAGAGAAAGGGCGATTCGATCGAAATCAGCAGCCCTCACGCACTACTCCAAATATATCCCCCGCTTATCACTTCTATACCCTACGACGTTTCTATCGATGGCAAGAAATTCATAGTCGTAACCCAGACAGCCGAGACCAGCACGGTGCCTGTCACGCTCGTCGTCAACTGGCCGGCGCGGCTCAAGAAACAGTGATGAGTGACGAGAAGGAACGAGTTTGAATGTGGGCAAACTAAAATGAGCCTCGCCAGTGAAATAAAGCTAGCCCCGTATGAGATTGTTTCTCCCCTCGGTGCTGGCGGGATGAGCGAACGGCTTTTCGCAGGGGCTCGCCACCCTTGCGACGCTATTACGAGTGGACCTAGTTCTGTAAGGGCGCTCCGATTTATACTCGGTCGCGCCGGAACGTCGCCGAGGAGTTTTCTTCTTCCGAGCGCGAGATGGCAATTCCCCGATGGAGGAACGCAAAATTGATGATTCATTATTTGAGAGCACCACTCCTGCTGTTGATCGCAAGTCTTGCATTTATTCCCATAGTGAAGGGCCAAAACAGCGAGCTGAATCTGATGCCGCAACCGGCGGAAGTTGCCGTGGGCGAAGGCCGACTGGTGATTGACGGCGGCTTCACCGTGGCCCTCACCGGTTACACCGAGCCGCGATTGCTACGCGCCGCGGAGCGACTGCTGGCGCGCTTGTCGAAGCAGACCGGCATCCCGATGTCCGACGTGATCGCGCCGGATGCCACCAAGGCCACACTGGTGATCCAGTGTGACCACGCAGGCCAAAAGATCCAATCCGTCACCGAAGACGAGTCCTATACTCTCGATGTAAATTCACAGCAAGCGCATCTGGCCGCGTCCTCGCCGGTGGGGGTGTTGCGCGGCATCGAAACTTTTCTCCAGCTTGTGAATCTGGACGCGCAGGGATTCGCAGCGCCGGCGGTGAAGATCAATGACCGCCCGCGCTTTCCCTGGCGCGGCCTGATGATTGACGCCTGCCGCCACTGGATGCCGATGGACGTGATCAAACGCAACCTGGACGGCATGGCCGCGGTGAAGCTGAACGTCTTCCACTGGCACCTCTCCGAAAATCAGGGCTTTCGAGTGGAAAGCAAGGTCTTTCCCAAGCTGACCGGCATGGGTTCCGACGGACATTTTTATACGCAGGACCAAGTGAAGGAAATTATCGCCTACGCGCGCGACCGCGGCATCCGGGTGATCCCTGAATTTGACATGCCCGGCCACTCCACCGCCTGGTTTGTAGGCTACCCCGAACTGGCCAGCGCCCCTGGGCCGTACTCCATCGAGCGCCATTGGGGCGTGTTCGATCCCGCCATGGACCCAACCAATGAGAATGTATACAAGTTCCTCGACAAGTTGATTGGCGAAATGGCCGCGCTGTTCCCCGATGAATACTTCCATATCGGTGGAGACGAAGTGAATGGCAAACAGTGGGACGCCAACCCGAACATCCAGGCCTTCATGCGCGCGCATGGTATGAAGACCAATGACGAACTTCAGACCTACTTCAGCACTCGAGTGCAGGCCCTGGTGACGAAGCACGGCAAGAAAACCATTGGTTGGGATGAGGTGTTTCACCCCGGAGTTCCGAAAGACATCGTGATCCAGTCCTGGCGCGGTCAGGAATCGCTGGCCGCAGCGGCGCGGCAGGGCTACATGGGCATTCTCTCCAACGGCTATTACATTGACCTGATGTATCCCGCGTCGCAACACTACGCCGTGGACCCGCTCGAAGGCGCGACCGCCGGACTCACCGACGAAGAAAAGGCGCGCATCCTGGGCGGCGAAGCTACGATGTGGTCCGAATACGTCACGCCGGAGAACGTGGATTCGCGCATCTGGCCGCGCACCGCCGCCATCGCGGAAAGGTTCTGGTCGCCTCAAAACGTGAAAGACGTGGACTCGATGTATAAGCGCCTGGCAGTGGAAAGCCTGCGGCTCGAATGGCTGGGCCTGAAGCACCGCTCTTATTACCCGGTGATGCTCGAGCGCATGGCCGATGAACATTCGGCTCACTTGCTGAAAGCACTGGCCGATATTGTGGAGCCGGTAAAGGAATATTCGCGGGGACGCGCCCACGACTATACCAGCCTCAGCGCCTACAACCGGCTGGTGGACGCGGCCCATCCGGAAAGCGACGTGGCGCGCGAGTTCATGCAGCAGGTGAATGATTGGACCAACAACAAGGCCCAAATTCAAAAGCAACTCGCCAAGTGGCGCGATCGCTCTGCGGAGGTTGCGCCGCTGATGCAACGCTCCGCATTGCTGCAAGAGGACGCTCCGCTGGCGCCGATTGTCACCTCTTTGGCAACTGCCGGACTCCAGGCTCTCGAATATTTGGAGTCAGGTAAGCCAGCGCCCCCATCGTGGCTTGCGGACCAGACGACTCTTCTCGACGATGCCGCCAAGCCGCAAGGCGAATTGCTGATTTCGATTGTGCCTCCAATCCGCAAGTTAGTTGAAATGGCGGCAGGCTCCAAGCCCTAGCCCCGGCAGTTTGTTGAAAGACGTTCCCTTGCATGTCATTCCGATCCCGCAGAGGCGGGAGAGGCATCTCGCTCTGGAAATAAGAGCAATGCGGGATTCCTCGTCGCCAAGGGCGCTTCGGAATGACAATTCAGGCAGTTTTTCAACAAACTGCCAGAGCAGCGAATATTCGACATTCAACCGTAGAAAGCCCCCCTTGACACCCTTATGATAAGTGCGTTATTCTAAATCCGACCAAGAAAGTCGGATATGGATTATGTTGAAACTCAGTAAAAAATCGGACTACGGATTGATCGCCGTCAGGCACTTGGCCGAAAAAGACTCTGGGGGGGCCTGCAACACTAGGGAGATAGCCGCCGCCTACGGCATTCCCGCCGAATTGCTGGCCAAAGTCCTTCAGAAGCTGGTGAAGAACGGACTGCTGGTCTCCCAGCACGGCGCTGAGGGCGGCTACGCTTTGGCGCGCCATCCGTCCACGGTGACTGCGTTTGACGTGATTCGCGCCATTGACGGGCCGCTCCTGATTACCTCCTGCGTGACCGCACGCGGAGCCTGTACGCAGGCTCCCACCTGCACGGTCCGCGAGCCTCTGAGCAAAGTGAATGAGATCATTACCCAGGCGCTCAGCTCTGTAACCATCGCCAGCTTGGGTGACGACGGTCCCGGCTTGGTCAAAATCGAGGCGAACCGATAATGTACGGCGCTAACTACAGACCGGCGAATGTTAAGCCAATCTTGACGATTTCGTATGGATTAAATAAAGTGGTTCATTCTGATCAAAATCCGATGAGCCTCGGGACGCTCGGAATTGCCGGGCGCCGCAACAAAACATTTTTGGGAGTTTCCGTGCAAGGAGTTCTATGACCACACCAGCCACCGATGTAGCGACGTTAGCGAATAAGGAATACAAATACGGCTTCATTACCGATGTCGAAGCAGACGAAATCCCGCGCGGCTTGAATGAAGACATCATCCGGTTGATCTCCGCCAAGAAGAACGAGCCCGAGTGGATGCTCGACTGGCGGCTGAAGTCCTACCGGCACTGGTTGACGATGAAGGAGCCGACGTGGGCCAATGTCCACTACCCGCCTATCGACTACCAGGATTCCATCTACTATTCCGCGCCCAAGACCAAAGGTTCGGGCCCCAAGAGCCTTCAGGAAGTTGATCCCGAAGTTTTGAAGACTTATGAGAAGCTGGGCATTCCCTTGCGGGAACAGGAAATGTTGGCGGGCGTGGCTGTAGATGCGGTGTTTGACAGCGTTTCCGTCGCCACCACCTTTAAGGCCAAGCTGGCCGAAGCGGGCATTATCTTCTGCTCCTTTTCCGAGGCCGTGCAGGAACATCCTGATCTGGTGAAGAAATATCTTGGGTCGGTGGTACCCTACACCGACAATTTTTTTGCCACTCTCAATTCCGCCGTGTTTAGTGACGGGTCGTTCTGTTACGTGCCCAAGGGCGTGCGCTGTCCGATGGAACTTTCCACATATTTCCGCATCAATGCCAAGGATACCGGCCAGTTTGAACGCACCCTGATTATCGCGGACGAGGGCGCATACGTCAGCTACCTCGAAGGCTGCACGGCACCCATGCGCGACACCAACCAACTGCACGCGGCGGTGGTGGAATTGGTGGCGCTCGATAATGCCACGGTGAAATATTCGACGGTTCAGAACTGGTATCCCGGCGACAAGGAAGGCAAAGGTGGAATCTACAACTTCGTCACCAAGCGCGGCAAATGCCTTGGCGTCAATTCCAAAATCTCGTGGACGCAAGTGGAGACCGGCTCCGCCATCACCTGGAAATATCCCGGCTGCATTCTTCAGGGTGACAATTCCGTGGGCGAATTTTATTCGGTGGCGCTCACCAACAATTATCAGCAGGCCGACACGGGCACGAAGATGATCCACATCGGCAAAAATACCAAGAGCACCATCGTTTCCAAGGGCATCTCTGCCGGCCACGGGCAGAACAGTTATCGCGGCATGGTGAAAATTCTGAAGGGCGCCACGGGCGCGCGGAATTATTCTCAGTGCGATTCCCTGCTGCTCGGCGATAAGTGCGGCGCACATACGTTTCCTTATCTCGAAGTTAAGAACTCCACCGCCCAGGTGGAGCACGAAGCGTCCACATCAAAAATCGGCGAGGACCAACTGTTTTATTGCCGCCAGCGCGGGCTCGCCCTCGAAGATGCTGTGGGCATGATCGTCAACGGTTTCTGCAAAACCGTTTTCCGCGAGCTGCCCATGGAGTTTGCCGTGGAGGCGCAAAAACTCCTGGGCGTGAGTTTGGAAGGAAGCGTGGGGTAAGAACAATTGTGAATTGTGATTATTAAATGGCGAACGAGGGAGTTACGGGATGACAGAAGAGGAGAGAGACAAAACGGTCCAGTTTATATTGGAACAGCAGGCCGCCTTCGCCGCCCAAATGCAGAAGATCGCCGAAGCGCAGGTCAGACATGACGAAATTTTCGAGAAGCAAGACCGACTGCTTGTCCGCCAGAATGACGCCATTGTGGGTCTCACCGGCATTGTTGGCAGGCTCGCCGCGAGCGCCGAGGAACATGAGAAACGGCTGGCAGGGACGGAGGAACGGTTGGCGACACTCGAAACCAACCTTACAACGCTGGTCGAGCGCGTTGACACCTTCATTGTCGTTGTCGAAAAACACATCGCGGGCAACGGCAGGAAAAAGAAGAGGCGCAAGGCATGATGGCGAAATGACAAGGTTGAAGGCCGAGCACGCTGCCTCGATGATCGTAAACGAATTCTGTAAACCCCTTTTCCGCGAACTGCCTATTGAGTTTGCCGGGGAAGCGCAGAAATTGTTGGGTGTGAGTTTGGAAGGAAGCGTGGGGTAGTTTTGGATTTCTGATTTGTGATTTTGGATTGCGGATTCAAACCGCAGATTAAGGAGGCTGGTCTCAATGAAACCAAGCGAGGGACTCAAACGAAGTCGTGGGCAGTATAAAGGCCTTTACGAGAAGGAAAAAGAAGCTCGTAAGAAAGTCTTTGAAGACGTGGTTCGGATCGACCAACAGGACAAAAATGGAAAGGTGATCGCACGGTTTCCGCGGCGAAGGAAATCAACCTAAGGAGCAGAAGCGATGGACAAGCTCACAAAATTTGCCGACCGCTTTAAGCGAGAACCAACTACTAGCCTTGAGGTCCTATTGGATGACATTGAAGACGATCTTGGGATTGAAATGCCGCACAATGCGGATCGGCTTTCGGATTTGTGGAGAAAACCGCACCCGCTGAATCTCGCCTTACAGAAAGTGGGATGGAAATTCCAATCATTTGATTTCAACAGTGAAATACTTTTCTTTGTTCGCATAGGATGACGCCAGGTAGGATGCGTACGATACGAGCAATTGTCGAAGGATGAACGCTAAAGGGTGCGCTGTGAAGAACGGGCCAAATGAGAGATGAGTTTTCATGATTGCCGGGGAGCGGACGCGAATGAAGGAGGCACATGCTGGATCTTAAGACAACCACCGAAATCTTTGCGCCAGCTCGAGTTCTTCTAGGCGAGGCGTTGAAAATCGCCAAGCAAAAGAGAAACAGTGAAATAAACAGCAAGCTAATTGAATTGCAGGGTCACATACTCGAAATCCAGCAGCACTGCGTTGATATCTCGACCGAATGCGAGCGGCGCGGACAAAGAATTGCAGAACTGGAGCGGAAGAGCATGACCAAGGAACAGTTTCAGTTCAGGGATAATATGTATTGGAAAGGGTCTGAGGGGCCATTCTGCCCGCGCTGCCTTGATGTCAACAACAACATAGTTCGGCTCGCGCCTGTGGAAGCCAAGGGGCGGTATTACTGCTGGGAATGCAAATCAAAGTTTGCGACTCCGAACGCCGAGTCTGCCATTGGATTTGCAGTGGTGAAATCGCCCTTCATTGATTTTGAGGGATGATGTATTGAGAATTCAATACTTCGAAGAGACCGACACACTCTACTTGATCTTCAAGGAATCCGAGATTGCGGAAACCAAGGATTTGGACGAGAACACTTTGGTGGAATATGACGCTCGTGGAAATCTGGTTAGCATGACCATTGAGCACGCACGCGAGCGCACGGACGTGGCCGATATCTCATACAGCAGAGTGCCGGCAGCGAAGTCCATGGCTTGAAGTGGTACAAGTTTCTAATTTCAATATTCGAGTTTCGAACATGGCAACCAAGACACTCTTGACAATTGAAGAATTCCTCCGCGTTCCGGAATCGGACGATGCACGGTACGAGCTGGTGGAAGGAGAACTCGTCAAAATGTCGCCTGCAATGCTCCGCCACAACCTGGTTCGGGACAAAGTACTCGTACTCCTGAAAGAATTCGTAGGCAAAAGAAATCTTGGTACGGTGGTCGCCGAACAACCGTTTCATTTGTTTGGGAACACTGTCCGAGTGCCGGATGTTGCCTTCATTCGACATGGACGGAAGTTGCCGATGGACAAACTTCCACAAGGCGCGCCCGATCTTGCGGTTGAAGTGGTTTCACCCACCAACACGCCGCGAGAGATTGACCAGCGCATCAGCGATTACTTCGCGGCGGGATGTAAGCGGGTTTGGGTACTCTACCCGGAGCATCAAGAGGTTTACATCCACGGCCTAGCAGGTGTGAGCCGAAGGCGGGGTGACGATTTCTTGGAGGACAATGAGCTCCTGCCTGGGTTATCGGTGAAAGCTTCAAGCCTGTTCGATTTTGACGAATCAGTGCAATCTGCGAAATCTGCGGATCGACTTAAGGAGAAATAATGCTGGAAATCAGGAATCTGCACGCGAAAGTAGGCACCAACGAAATCCTGCGTGGGATCGACCTCAAGGTGAATCTTGGCGAAGTCCACGCCATCATGGGGCCGAACGGCTCGGGCAAGTCGACGCTGGCCCAGGTATTGGCGGGGCGGGATGTTTACACGGTGACCGAGGGCGAAGTTTTGTATCAAGGCCATGACCTTCTGGCCCTGTCGCCCGAAGACCGCGCTCGCGCCGGAGTTTTTCTCGCCTTTCAGTATCCTGTGGAAATTCCCGGCGTCAGCAACCTCTATTTCTTGCGGGCGGCGCTGAACACCATCCGCAAGCAGCACGGCCAGGAAGAGTTGGACGCCATGGACTTCCTCACCTTGGTGCGTGAAAAAATGAAGCTGCTCCAGATGGATGATTCGCTGATGAATCGTCCGGTGAACGAAGGCTTTTCCGGCGGCGAAAAAAAACGCAATGAGATTTTCCAGATGGCAGTGCTGGAACCGAAACTGGCCATTCTGGACGAAACCGATTCGGGCCTCGACATCGACGCGCTAAGAATCGTCGCCGACGGAGTGAACGCGCTGCGCTCCAAAGAACGTTCCATTATCGTGGTCACGCATTACCAGCGGCTGCTGAACTATATCGTGCCGGATTTTGTCCACGTGCTCTCCAACGGCCGCATCGTGAAGTCGGGCGGAAAGGAACTGGCGCTGGAGCTTGAGGAAAAAGGATACGTATGGCTGGAAGAGAGCCCTCAGCTTTCGACTGTCAGTGGACAGTAGCCGGGGCGCGCAGGGAATTTAAAATGGCAAGAATCCTCCATTTATTACCTGCACTGCCGAGCATGCAGCTCAAGTTTGGACACCAAGGAAAATAAATGAACGCAGTTAAGGAACATCAGGAAACTTATTTCAAGAATTTCGCCGAGTTCGAAAGACGGCGCGCGGCAAAAGAACCCGCCTGGCTTCAGGCCATCCGCAAGACCGCCTTTCACCAATTCGCCGATTTGGGCTTTCCAACCACGCACCATGAGGAATGGAAATACACCAGCGTGGCGCCCCTGGCCAGAATTCAGTTTCGACCGGCCTCGGACTACCTCGCTCCCAAGGAAGCGCGCCATTCGAGCGAGCTATTGCAATCCAACCCAGCCGATTCGATTGCATTGTGTTTTTACGCAGGCCAATTTGTGGAGGAACTCACGCCCACCAACAGTTTGCCCGCCGGCGTGAAGGTCACCAGCCTGGCCAAAGCAATTGCCACCGGCTCGCCTTTGCTCGAAAAACATTTTGCCCGTTATGCCGAGTTCGGAAGGCAGCCTTTCGTCGCGCTCAACACCGCATTTGCGGAAGATGGAGCGCTGATCGAAATTTCCCCCGACGTTGTTCTGACCCAGCCGATTTATTTGCGCTTCGTTGCCGGGCCCGGTCACGAGCCACTGATTTACCATCCGCGCAACCTGGTGGTGCTGGGCCGGGGCAGCCAGGCCACGGTGGTGGAGCAATACTTGAGCGCCCGGCAGGACCATCAACAACTCTATTTCACCAACGCGGTGACGGAAGTGGTGTTGGGCGAAAATGCCAGGATCGAGCACATTAAGGAACAGTTCGAAAGCCACCAGGCGTTTCACGTGGCGACCCTCCACATCCACCAGGAAAGGTCATCGAGTGCGAGCACGACCTCCATCGCCTTTGGAAGCGCGCTGGCGCGTGAAGACGTCATCGCGGTGCTGGATGGCCTGGGTGCGGAATGCACGTTGAACGGCCTTTATGTCACCACCGGCTCGCAGCACGTGGACAACCACACCACCATCGACCACGCCCAGCCGCATTGCAGCAGCCGCGAGCTTTACAAGGGCATACTGGACGGCAAATCAACCGGGGTCTTTAACGGCAAGATCGTGGTGCGCAAAGACGCGCAGAAAACCGACTCCAAGCAGAGCAACAAGAATTTGTTGCTGGCGGAGGACTGCGTGATCAACACCAAGCCCCAACTCGAAATTTTTGCAGACGACGTGAAGTGCACACACGGCGCCACCATCGGCCAGATAGACGCCGAGTCCATTTTCTATCTTCGTTCCCGCGGAATTGGGCACGAGCAGGCGCGGGCCATGCTGACCCTGGCCTTTGCCAACGACGTGCTCGGCAAAATCAAGTCCGAACCATTGCGGACCCGATTAGAGCAGACTCTGTCGGAGAAGCTCACGACCAAACAGGGACGTGAAACTTCGAGCCTAAGGGCGGATGCAGAAGGGCAACAGACTAGGAGATCGACTTTGCATGAAGATCGTTAGGGCTCCCCAACCCGGGAAGGCCGAAGCGGCGAAAGGGGCATTGCGATGACAAGCGCTGAAATGGATCGAGCTATGAAAGAAGTGAAGGACAATCTCATTGTACAGGGCCAGTTATTGAACAGGTTCGATCAGTCGATATTGAATAGTCGCCGCGATTTCGACGAGCGCATCAACGCACTCTTAAAGGTTGCGGAAAACCACGAGGGACGAATTCAAACCTTGCAGTCGGCAATGCAATCCCTGTTTGAGCATATTGATCGCTTCATTCGCGGGCTCGAGACGAATGGGCATCAGAAAAAGGGTGAGGCTTAACCGTCCGAGTTAGAACTGTGCGGGCGTTAGCCGCCAGCCCCATCACGGAGTCTCAAAATGGCAACAACCTCACGCGAAGTCTTGCCACCCAACACGGAGGCACGGACGTCCGGCAACTTTGATGTTTACAAGATTCGCGAGGACTTCCCGGTCTTAAAACAGCAGGTGAACGGCAAGCCGCTGGTGTATCTGGATAACGCCGCCACCAGCCAGAAACCGCAGTCGGTTCTGGACGCTTTAGACCACTATTACACCCGCGACAATTCGAATGTTCATCGCGGCGTCCACGAGCTCAGCCAGCGCGCGACCAAGGCTTATGAAGATGCGCGCGTGAAGGCGCAGCACTTTCTGAATGCCCGCGAGTCCCGAGAAATCATTTTTGTGCGTGGAACCACAGAAGCCATCAATCTGGTGGCCATGACTTACGGCCGCAAAAATTTTGGCGCCGGCGATGAAGTGATCATCTCCGCCCTGGAACACCACTCGAATATCGTCCCCTGGCAGATACTTTGCGAAGAGAAAGGCGCTGTGCTTCGCGTCATTCCCATGAACGATGCCGGCGAGCTCTTACTCGAAGAATTCGAGAAGCTGCTCAACCAGCGAACCAGGATCGTGGCCGTCGCCCACGTTTCCAATGCGCTGGGCACCATCAATCCCATTGGTAAAATTATTGAGATCGCCCATCGCGCCCACGTGCCCGTGCTGATTGACGGGGCGCAAGCGGCGCCTCACATTAAAATCGACGTGCAAGGGCTCGACTGTGATTTTTACACGCTTTCATCCCACAAACTTTTTGGGCCCACCGGCATCGGGGTGCTCTACGGCAAAGCCGCGCTTTTGGAAGCCATGCCCCCTTACCAGGGCGGCGGTGATATGATCAGCTCAGTCACTTTCGAGAAAACGCTTTACAACGTCATTCCTTACAAGTTCGAGGCGGGCACGCCCAACATTGCCGATGTCATCGGATTTGGCGCCGGCATCGATTACGTCAACCGCGTGGGCCTGGAAAATATCGCCGCCTACGAGCACACATTGCTGACCTACGCCACGGAGCAGCTCACGAAAATTCCCGGACTTCGGATCATCGGGACGGCCAAAGAAAAAGCTGCCGTTCTGTCCTTCGTACTGATGGGCATCCACCCTCACGACGCAGGAACGATTCTGGACCAGGAAGGGATTGCTGTCCGCACCGGCCACCATTGCGCCCAGCCGGTGATGCAACGCTTTGGGATTCCGGCTACCACCCGCGCTTCCCTGGCGTTCTATAACACCAAGGAAGAGGTGAACGCGCTGGTGGTGGGCGTCAAAAAAGTGACGGAGATTTTCGCCTGATGACCGACCTTCACGGTTTATACCAGGAAGTGATCCTGGACCATAACAAGAAGCCCCGCAACTTTCGCGCCATGCCGGAGGCCAGCCATCACGCCGACGGTTTCAACCGGCTGTGCGGCGATCGCGTGACCATCTTCCTGAAAATGGACGGCGACCGGATCAGCGACGTCAGCTTTCAAGGATCGGGCTGCGCCATCTCCACCGCGTCCGCATCCATCCTCACCGATGCCGTGAAAGGAAAAACGCGCGTTGAGGCCGAAAGGCTGTTTGAGACTTTTCACGATCTAGTCACCGGGCACGAGTCTGGCAACGGAAAAAGATCGCAACCCCAGGCACTCGGCAAGTTGGCCGTATTTTCCGGGGTGTCGGAATTCCCCGCCCGCGTCAAGTGCGCCAGCCTGGCGTGGCATACGCTCCACAACGCGCTCCAGGGAAGCGCGGAAGTAGTTTCAACCGAGACGGAAGAACAAGTGCCGGGAGAAATCCGATGAGTGATAGCCAAACCACGCCGGTGGACATTGCCGCCCTCAAGGAAAAAGTGGTGGCCGCCATGCGCACCTGCTACGACCCTGAAATCCCGGTGAACATTTACGATCTGGGATTGATCTACGACACCCAGGTGGAGCCCACCGGCGAAGTCCTGGTGAAGATGACGCTCACCGCGCCCGGATGTCCCGCCGCAGGGACTTTGCCCGGCGAAGTGGAGGATAAGATCCGCATTCTCCCCCTGGTCAAGGACGTGAAGGTTCAAGTGGTCTGGGACCCGCCGTGGGACAAAAGTAAAATGTCTGAGGCGGCCTTGTTACAATTGGGATTAATGTAATGAGGTAAATTATAAATTATGAATTATGAACCAGGACTTAGTTAGGCCGGGGCCGAGCCATTGTTTTCGATTTTGAATTTTTAATTTCAAGCTTGTATGAATTTCCTCTCATGAAGGTCAGCTCGCAGGAAGAATACGGCTTGCGTTGTCTGCTCCGGATCGCGGGCGAAGGTCCGGCGGGCAGCCTCACCATTCCTGAAATCAGCCAAGCGGAAGGTATTTCAATTTCTTACGTGGGCAAGCTGCTGCGCCTGTTGCGACAGGGCGGGTTTGTGACCAGCGCGCGCGGCCAGACGGGCGGTTACACGCTTTCCCGACCGGCGCAGGAAATAAACGTGGGGCAGGTTCTGGCCCTGCTCGGCGGGCGTTTGTTTGAGTCCGAGTTTTGCGATCACCATGCCGGCGTGGCCCGGGTCTGTACCCATTCGGTGGACTGTTCCATCCGTTCCCTCTGGCATGCGTTGCAATTAGTGGTGGACGAAATCCTCAACAAGACAACCCTCAAAGAAATGCTCTCGAGCGAGATGGAGATGGCCACCTGGGTCTACCCTATGATCCGTTTCTCAAACGAAAAAGTCCGCGAACCGGCCGTCGATTTGTAGGGCCAGGGCTTGCCCTGGCCTTGTGCCATCGTCTGCGCATCCGCAATCAAATAACGCCGGGGCAAGCCCTGGCCTTAAAAATGATCGGTACGCCTGCAAACTATTTAGTGTGAAATACGGCCTGTTTGAAGGTCCCGCGCTGTGCTTGGATTTTCTTTTGCAGCATCATGATGGCATAAATCAATTGTTCGGGCCGGGGAGGGCAACCGGGAACGTAGACATCCACCGGAACGTATTGGTTGACACCCTGAACGATGGCGTAATTGTTGAAAACGCCGCCGGAGGTGGCGCACGCGCCCATGGAGATCACCCACTTGGGTTCGGGCATCTGGGCGTAGAGCCTTTTGATAACCGGCGCCATTTTTTGGGAAACGCGCCCGGCGATGATCATCAGATCGGCCTGGCGGGGTGAGCCACGGAAAACCTCGGCGCCGAAGCGGGCAATGTCAAAACGCGACGCGGACATGGACATCATTTCAATGGCGCAGCACGCCAAGCCAAAGCTCATGGGCCACAAGGAGGATTTGCGCGCCCAGTTCACCGCGTTATCCAACTGCGCGAACACCAAGCCTTCGAAGCCGGAAGATTCGGTGACCTGAAGATTTGAAGTTCCCATTCCGATTCTGATTATGCCACTTTGCGCGCCGCGCTTCAACACATCGTTGTGGCGCGGTGCCTTGCGTCGACTTGGAAATCTCACCGCTAAGGATGCAGCAAAATTTTCCCGAAGAAATCGCGGCTCTCCATCTTCCGTTGCGCTTCGGATGCATCTTTGAGCGGAAACGATGAATCGATCACCGCCTTGAGCTTCCTCTGGCCGATGAATTTGAGCGCGTCCATCAATTCGAACTTGCCGCCCATGAACGAACCGAGGATGGAGCGCTGGCGCCCGTACAGCACTCGCATGTTGAGCTTCACGTCCTCTCCCGATGTTGTGCCGCAGGTCACCAGCCGCCCGTAGGTGGCAAGCGAATCAAAGCACGCCTCCCACACCGCCTGGCCCACGTGCTCGACGATCACATCCACGCCGCGCTTATCGGTAAGGCGCGCCACTTCTTCCGCAATCGACTGTTTCGTATGGTTGATGCCTGCGTCCGCTCCGAGCGCCTTGGCCTTCTCAAGCTTTGCGTCTGTGCCCGCAACCGTAATCACGCGCGATCCCATCAGTTTGGCAACTTGAATGGCGGCGCTGCCCACGCCCGATCCCGCACCCACCACCAAGACGTCCTCGCCGGGCTGAAGACGCGCGCGCGTCATGAGCATGTGCCACGCAGTAATGAAAACCAGCGGGACGGCGGCGGCTTCGTCAAAACTCAAATCGCCGGGAATGGGGATAACATTCATTTCCGGCGCCTTCAAGTACTCGGCGTAGCCGCCATCCACCATCACGCCCAAGAGTGTGTAAGTGCGGCAAGCACTGTCCAGCCCCTTGAAACAATATTCACACTGGCCGCAACTAATCCCTGGGCAAAGCAGCACGCGGTCGCCGGGCTTCACGCGCGTCACCAGCGAGCCCACTTCCGCCACCACTCCCGAAACATCGCTGCCCACAATGTGCGGCATCTCGAGCTTCCAGCTTCGCACGCCCATCCGCAGCCAGAGGTCAAGATGGTTCAAGGCGCAGGTTTTTACCTGCACCAGAACTTGGTGGGCTTGAATCTTCAAGTCAGGCGCGTCTTCGTACTTCAGAACGTCCAAACCACCGTGTTGGTGAAACCGAATGGCTTTCATTTCGCGCTTCTCCTGAGATGCCCGGGTTGCAATCCGGACTGTGACAGCTCCGGAGCAGTTCCCAGCTTAAAACATGCCACGTGTCACTCGTCAATGCCGTCGTTATGCCTTCCCCGTCCCGACTTTTTCGAGCTCGAGGCCGGTGGCCGCCGCCACATCTTCGTGCAGCGAATTGCCGTGCGCGTCCATGGTGACGATGGCGACAAAATCTTTTGCCTCGAAGTGCCACATGGCTTCCGGCACTCCGAGTTCATCCAACAGGTCCACGCCCGTCGCCTTCAGGCAGCGCGCATAGAACTGCGCTGCGCCGCCAATGGCGTGCAGGTAGACGGCGCCAAACTCTTTGAGGGCCGCCAGCGTTTTCTTGCCCATGCCGCCTTTGCCCATCACAGCGCGAATGCCATAACGCCTGATGATGTCCGCCTCATAAGGTTCTTCGCGGATGCTGGTGGTGGGTCCGGCCGCGGCCACGCGCCAGTGGTTACCTTCCCGCATCATCACCGGCCCGCAGTGATAAAGAATGGCGCCATGCAGGTCTGTGGGTGAGTCGTGATGAAGCAGATAGCTATGCGCGGCGTCGCGGGCGGTCACCATGGAACCGTTAATCAGCACCACATCGCCGACCTTTAGGGCGCGCACTTTGGCTTCGCTCAAAGGCGCCTCCAGGCGAATTTCATGGCCGGTCAATTTGAATCCTTCGCCTTCCGGCATCAACCGCTCCACCGGCCGTTTAGGATCGCGATAGAGCCACTGCTTGATCGCTCCGGTATCGGCGTCCAGCAGGACGCCCAGCCGCCGGAAGGCCCAGCAATCGTAGGCGACCGAAACAAAAAAACTGGCGGGGAGGCGATTGGCCGCGGTGATTTTGCAGCCAATCAGTGTTTCCTTACCGCCAAAACCCATGGCGCCCACGCCTAGCTTGTTGGCATCGTCCATCACTTCCTGTTCCAGCTTTGCCAGCGCTGGATCGGCATTCCTGTCGTCGAGTGCGCGGAAAAGCTGGAGCTTGGCCAGATGATAGCCCGAGGCCCGATCGCTGCCGATGCAGACCCCCAGCGCCCCCGGTCCGCAACCCTGGCCCTGCGCCTGCCAGACGGCGTGCAAAATACACTTCTTTACCCCGGCGAGGTCGCGGTCAGCACGGCCCAAATGGTCAAGCGTGCACGGCACCGAATACTGGATGTTTTTGTTCTCGCAGCCGCCGCCTTTCAGCAGTAGGCGGACTTCAACATCGGGCTTTTCCCATTGTTCAAAGTGGAAAGCAGGCGTGCCCGGCCCAAGATTGTTGCCACTGTTTTTTCCGGTGATGGAATCCACAGAATTGGGGCGCAGTTTGCCGCGCCGTGTGGCCTCGGCGATGGCCTCCTGAATCTCGCGTTTCATCACCATTTGATTCACGCCCACCGTAGTCTTGATTTCAAAAGTGGGAAAGCCCGTGTCCTGGCAGATGGCTCCTTCGTCCTGGTAGGCCATGTCAATGTTCTGCCCGATGATGGCGAGCGCCTGCCCGGCCTGGGTGGCGGGATTCTCGCGCTGGGTCGCCGCGGCCATTGCCTGGCGAACGTCAGGCGGCAAGTTGGTGGAAGTTTCAATGATCAGTTCCAGCATTGAATCGCGGAAAAATTGCATAACAAAGTCCTCCGAAATGGAGCCAAGCCCAATGGGTACCGCGAGGCCCCGGCACGTGATGAACAAATTTGATTATACGCCCGTCCCCATAATCACTCGAATGACTTATTGTTGCCGGTTTGACTGCCGGATGAACAGGTGCGCGGCCCGACCGCAACTCAATGGCGTGGAGCGCTCTGAAAAGCACGAAAACGTTGCGCATTCAATAAGTCTGTCCACGGATTCCGAAGAAGAATCGGAATCATTCCTTTCCTGACGATTGACAACCGAATAATCTTTTGGAAAGCTCAATAACGTTGCGTCGGCTTTCAAGACGGTGCAGAATACGAACTCGCCCACCTGCGTTCGGTACAGGGCGGCATCGGAAAGGAGACCCTTAAATGAAAACAATCTCAAGGCGAAGCTTCCTCGAGAAAGCTGCCATGGGAATGGCGGCGGCAGGATATCTGGCAGAACACTCGCCCGACCTTCACGCCGACCCGCTTGGGCTGCCTATCGGCGTCCAAACTTGGGAAGTGCGGGAAGCGATTGGCAAGGACTTTGACGGTACACTGCGCCAGTTGGCCGCGGACGGATTCAAGGCCATCGAAATGTGCTCGCCGGCGGGTTACAAAAATTATGGCTTTGGGCCTCTTGCGGATATGAAGGCCTCCGAGATGCGCCGGCGAATCCAATCGGCAGGATTAACTTGCCAAAGCTGCCACTTTGGATTCAAGGAGCTCAAAGATTCTCTCGACGAGCGATTGGCCTTTGCCAAGGACCTCGGCCTGAAACAGATGATTGTGGCCACTTTCGGACTTCCCGGGGGCGCCCAACTGAAGGATTGGTTCATCGCCGTAGATGAACTAAACAAGCTGGGCGCGCGCGCGCACAAGGCGGGCATCCAACTGGGATTCCACAATCACGATTTCGAATTTGCCAAGCTCGATGGGCACTTGATCTACGATGAAATCATGGGCAAGTTCGACCCCAAAGTCATCAAGATGCAATTCCAGGTGGCCGAGGCGCGGCTCGGCTATCAGGCCGCCGACTATTTCGAAAAATATCCCGGGCGGTTCATCTCCATGCACCTTTCGGATTGGTCGGCAATCGATCCTGACGCCAAAGAAGTACCGCTCGGCAAGGGCATTGTAGATTGGAAGCGATTGTTTGCTGCCGCCCCCAAAGCCGGAATAAAAAACTATTTCGTGGAAATGGAACCCGACGTGATGAAAGCCAGCTTCCCGTTTTTACACAAGCTCCGAACATAAAGGCAGTAGCATGTGGCAAGTGACAAACGAATGAGATTTTAACCGTCGTATCCGACGCCCACTCAGCTTGAATCTTTCGCCGATAGCCGCGATATCGACTTGTTTGAATCGTTCGATAACCCCAAAAAGCATGTCCGGAGTTTACGCCACAGGGGCAACTCTTCAAGCTTAGCGACAACCCTCCCGACGCTTTTGGTGACATTGCGCATGGCAGCGCAGGACGAGCGCCGCGCTCCCCTACCCGGCCGCTACCCGGCCGCATTCGTTGACATTGCGTGAGGCCGCGATTAACCTTAGGATCGATGGATATTTACGCTGAAATCGCCAAGCTAAGAAAAGAAGGGCGCAAGGCCGCACTGGCCACCATTATCCAGGTGCAGGGTTCTATTCCAAGTTACGAAAGCTCAAAAATTCTTGTGCGCGACGACGGATCGATCCTCGGCACGGTGGGCGGTGGCTGTGTGGAAGCAGAGGTTTGGGCCGTGGCGCGGGACGTGATGCGGGAGGAGAAACCGCGCCGCCTGCATTTTAATCTCAACAATAATCCTGAATTTGACAACGGACTGATTTGCGGTGGCTCGCTGGACATTTTCGTAGAGCCAATTCTGGCCGCGCCCACCGTGTTTCTTTTTGGTGGTGGCCATGTCTCGCTGGCCATTTCCAAAGTAGCCAGCCTGGCGGGTTTTGACACGGTGGTGATGGATGACCGCGAAGCCTTCGCCTCCAAAGAACGGTTTCCCGAGGCTCGCGAGAATTACTTCGGGCCGTGGGAAGAGATTTTCCCCAAACTCGAGGTCAATGAATTTTCATACCTGGCGCTGGTTTCACGCGGACACAAGGGCGATTTGACCTGCCTGCGTTGGGCCGTCAACACTCCGGCGCGCTACATCGGCATGATTGGCAGCCGGCGGAAGTTTGTCGAAATCTGCAAAGTCCTGGAAGGCGAAGGCGTGCCGACCGAGAAACTGGGGCGCGTTCACTCGCCCATCGGTCTGGATATTGGCGCATTGACGCCGGAAGAAATCGGCGTGGCCGTGGTGGCGGAAATGATTGCCGTGAGAAGAAGGAAAAGGAAGGAGTCAGAAGTCAGGAGAGAGGAGTCAGAAGTTAGGGCTTAGGAATTAGGGGTTCAGCGCAAGTAAAGACTTCCTCCAATCTTCATTCTGACTCCTGTCTTCTTGATCCTGTTTTCCATGATTCCAGCCCTCATCCTCGCGGCCGGCGAATCCTCCCGAATGGGGAGCGACAAGGCCCTGCTCGCGTATCGGGGCTCCACGTTCCTGGAACAAGTTATTGAAACCCTCCGCAGCGCAGGGCTGGAACGGGTGACAGTGGTTTTAGGTCATCACGCGACCGAGATTCAGCGCGCCGTGAAAATTGCCGGAACTGAAGTGTTGGTGAATCAGGATTACCACCTGGGCCAGACTTCTTCACTCCAGACAGGTTTGAGGGCTCTCAACCAGCCGGAGGTTCAAGCTGTGGTCCTCTGCCTTGTCGATCATCCCGCGGTTTCCGAAAACGTAATAAAAAGCCTTGTCGCCACATTCCGCCGATCGCGCGCTCCGGTGGTGATTCCCACCTACCAGGGCCAGCGCGGACATCCGGTGCTGATTGCGCGCCCGCTTTTTGCCGAGTTGCTCGCGCTCAACCCCACCGAGGGCGCCAATTCGGTAGTCCGCAAATACCACAAGGCCACGGAATTTGTGGAGGTAAAAGATGATGGGATTGTGATCGACATTGACGATCCCAAAGCCTACCTCGAACTCCACAGACATGCCCCGAACAATGGGTAAATTTGCGTCGCATCAACATCCTTATTATCAATTATTTACGTCCACTTTGATACGGCGCGCGTCAAGCCCCATCCCACATACCCAGAACGGATAATACTCGGGCGAAGACGTCATGAACTCCACTGCTGACCCAACTTCCACCTGACCTGAGTGCGTCTTTTCCGAAATCCAATCCGTATAGATGGTTAGAATGGACGCGACGGTCTTTTCACTCTCGATCACAATGCCCACCGAGGCTCAGGAAATAACCCGAGGGCTGCGACGCCGCGATCCCGACCTGCTCGACCAACTGATCGAGCAATACCATTATCGCCTTTTCCGTTACCTGCTTTCTCTGACTGGGAACCGCGAAGCCGCGGAAGATTTGTTCCAGGAGACCTGGATTCGCGTGCTGGAACGCGGCCATCAATATAACCAGAAATGGAAATTCGGCACATGGCTTTTTACCATCGCGCGGAATCTGTTCGTGGATGCTATGCGGCGGAAGAATCCCGTGGCCGGCAGCAACGTCGAAGATTTGGAAGGAGCTTCCGGGTTTGCGGACACGGTGCCCAGCGACCTTCCGTCACCCTTTGAGTTGCAATCTCAACGCGAAGAAAGCGACCGGGTGGCGCGCGCGCTGGAATGCCTATCAGCGAGCTACCGCGAGGTGCTGGTGCTCCGCTTTCAGGAAGACTTGAGTTTGGAAGAAATCGCCACCGTGGTCGCGGCCCCCATCCCCACCGTCAAATCGAGGCTCTATCGGGGCATGGAGGCACTGAAGGATCAGCTTGAAGGAGGCCGGGCGTGACCCAGGAACTACATGAAAGAGCGAAAGGATTGATCGTCGCTTCCCGGGTGGAGGGAATCTCTCCTGCCGACCGTGAGTGGCTGGAAGGTCATCGGCAAAGTTGTTCGATATGCTCGGAGTGGGCCAGCGCCACCGAGCAGGCTATCCGATCATTACAGCTTGTTTCGGTGCAGGTGGATCCCGCCCTGGTGTCGCGCACCAAACGCGCCGTCCACCTGCGCGCATATGAATTGCGGGGGCACCAAGCTCAATGGTGGCCGCTCTGGATATCCTGTGCCTTATCCTGGGTGCTTGGAGGGATTACCTTGCCCCTGGTGTGGCGTGGCTTTGAATGGGTTGAGCAATATGTGAATCTGCCCGGCCCGGTTGGAATCTTTCTCGTCGTGCTCTGGTGGGCACTGCCCACATTGGGAGTGGCCGCCTTGATCTCTGCCAGGGGCGTAAAGGCCGCCGACGAGTGACGAAGGTTGGGTGGCCGGGCGGAGAAGCAGCGCGATTTGAGAAATTTTTGATCCCTGGAGAGGTCGACGATATGTCAGACATGAATTCATTGACGGAAAAAGTGAGAGTCGTTCGCTGGCGGATGTCCAATGAGAAACTGCGGTTCTCCGACGAGCTGCGGATTATTCCCGGATGGGCCTATGTTCTGGCGGCCGCTCTCTTTGCGGCGGTCGAAATCATGTTTCCCATCATGAGGAGACACAATCCCCACCCCATGCCATTTCCCGTGTTGGCGGCCATCATGATATTAGGGGGCATTCTGATTCCAGCGCTTGGCCTTCTGATTGGGTACGTCAATCGCGATGCCAAGCGGCGGGGCATGAACGCCACCCTTTGGACAATCATCGTGATATTTATCCCCAATGCCATCGGCCTTATCATTTATTTCCTGGCCCGAGAACCCATGGTCTTTAAATGCCCCCAGTGCAGCGAAATGGTAAGCGCGAGGTTTAATTTCTGCCCCAAGTGCAAATTCAATCTGAATCCCACCTGCCCGGAGTGCAAACACGCGATCCGCCCGGGCGATCGCTTCTGCCCGTTTTGCGCGCACGATTTGAGCGGAGATAATCCGGCAGGCGCGAGGCCGCTTACCCCGGTAGCTCCCGGAGCAGGCGCTTGAGCGCATCTACGGCAAGGGCGGAAGCGTGCCGTGAGGCGGGCGGAAGCCCGCCCAGCGCGGCTTCCATTTGTTCGGCAGTGAGCGAGGCAAGTTCGGGAATTGTTTTTCCTTTCATCGTCTCGGTCATCCAGGACCCGCAGGCCACCGCAGGAATGCACCCTTGCGTTTTGAATTTCGCGTCGGTAATTTCTCCATGAGCGAAGACAACCCAAACCTTCATCAAATCGCCGCACACCGGATTGGTAATTTCCACGGCAGCGGTGGCGCCGGCAATCTCGCCGACGTTGCGGGGATGATGGAAGTGGTCGAGCACTTGTTGGGAGTACATGGGCTGAAAAAGGAGTCAGGAGTCAGAAGTCAGGAGTAAGAAGAAAGAAGCGGTCGGCTTGATTGAATTCCTCCTAACTTCTGTCTCCTGACTCCTGTCTTCGAGCTGTCCTCAGGGCGCAAAATTTCCAAGAAACAAATAACGCAAAACCATCACTGCCGCCACGCCCGCGGCCACCGTCAAAGCCACGCTGATTCCCCGCTGCTTGTTGACCTCAGGAATCAGGTCTGACGCCGCCACATAAAGCGTGACCCCGGCTGAGACGGCCAGGCCGTAATTGGCGAACCGGTGTGCTGCCGACATGGCGAGAATCCCGAAAATCCGGGAGACTCCCAACGCACTTGCCGACCACATGCCGGCGCTTCGCGTCTTACGGGAAGCCACCATGATGGACGCCATGGTGAAGCCCTCCGGAATATTGTGCAGGACCACGGCGCCAAAGATCACGGCGCCCAGCCAGGGAGATATGAGAAATCCCGACGCGATTGAAACGCCGTCGAAAAAAGTGTGGATCAACAATCCGCCCAGCGCCATGTACGCCACGGACGCCTGGGCAAATGCGTCGCGATGGGTTTCTTCGCCAAAGTGGAAATGGGCCGGGAAAGAATGTTCAAATAAATGGACAATAAAATAGCCGAGCAGGATGAGCAGCGGAGCGCGCAGCGGGTCAAGGCGAAGGCTCTCCGGAATCATTTCCGTGAGCGCCGTGGCCAGCATGAAGCCCGAACCCAGGGCAATGAAGGCGGCGAGAAAAGCCCGGCTCCACGCGCGAGCACTGACAATGGCGCCACCGAAAATATTGGCGAGGCCGGCGACCACCCCGAGGGCGAGACTGGTCCAATAATAAGACATGGGAAATGAGTGCGGCCGCGTGTTGCCCCGCACCAACCGAATTGGAATTCAGGAATTTACGGGCTGGACCATCTGCGCTTTCACGCCGCAGCACTCTTGATCAGCCCAAGCTTTTCAAGGACCGACCGGAGATCCCTGCGGTCCGAGGCCACCATGGGGGCCAGGGGCGGGCGGACCGGGCCCGCATTCATTCCACATAGATTCATAGCCTCTTTGATGACAGTCACGACATAGCCAGGTCGCCTGGCTCGCAAATCGTACACGGCGATGGCTTCTTTTTCCACCACTCTAGCCGCTTTCTCCAGATCCCCTTGGCGAAGGTGCGCGAGAATTTTCAGCGGAGTCTGGGGCATGAAGTTCACAATGCCACTGGTGAAGGCTTTCACGCCCAGGGCGAAATAGCTGGGTGCAAGAATCTCTCCCACTCCGCAAAGGAGTTCCATCCGATCACCCACGGCGTCCCATTGGCGGATGAACTGCTTCAGATCTCCGTGCTCATCTTTGAGGCCCACAATGTTCGTGATGGCAGCCAAGCGGCGCAACAGGGCGGGGCTGAAGTTCAACGCGGGAGTCTGAAAAAGTACCATGCCCAATTTGGTGGCGTTGGCAATGGTACGGTAGTATTCGTACAGCCCATCATCGGTCGTATTCGTGTATTGAGGAGGCAAGGCCAGCACACCGTCCGCTCCGTACTCTTCCGCCGCGTGGGCCAGTTCGCAGGCCACGGGCACGCAAAATCCCACCCCCACCAGCACCGGTTTACGGCGGTGAACTTCCTCCACCACAGCGCTGCCTACGACTTTGTGTTCTTCCGGGGAAACCGAAAAGATTTCGCCATTGTTTCCGAGTGCCACCACCACGTCGCAAGTGGCAGCAAGCTGGCTCGCATTTTGCCGCAGCGCTTCAAGATTAATACTAAGGTCGGCGTGGAAGGGCGTAACTCCAAATCCCACGATTCCACGTAAAGCGGTTCTCAACTCGTTCGGAGTAGTAGACATTTAACCAATCCTCTCCGGTCAGCCTACGGCGGCCGGCCCCATGGACGGCCCCAACTCATTATCCCGAGTGCCGAAAGTGTACCACCTCGCCGTCACTCACCACGTACTCTTTCCCCTCGAGTTTCAGGAGGGCGCGGGTGCGAGCCTCGGCAAGACTGCCGGTACTGATCAAGTCGTCGTACTTCACCACCTCGGCGCGAATGAAGCCTTTCTGCAAATCGGTGTGAATTTCGCCCGCGGCCTCGAGCGCCGTGGTTCCGGAGCGGATGGTCCACGCCCGGCACTCATCTTCGCCCACAGTGAAAAACGAGATCAGGCCCAAAAGATGATAGCTGGAGCGGATCAGGCGCGCCGCGCCTGATTCTTTCAAGCCGTAACTCGCCAGGAATTCTCCCGCTTCTTCCCCGCCCAACTCGGCCAGCTCTGCTTCCACCTGGCCGCAAACAGCCGTCACGGCAGTGCGCGGCCGCTGCTTCAGTCCGGCGCCGGCCGCGAACTCATCCGCTGCGTTGGCGTGCGCTGCTTCCTTTTCACCCAGGTTCAAAACGTAGAGCATCGGCTTGGAAGATAGAAAAGTAAATCCCCGAATCAAGCGTTCATCCTCTGGACTGCAAGCGACTTCCCGCAGCGGCGTCTGTTTTTCCAGGGCCGCCTTGCAAGTTTGCAAAACCTTGAATTCTTTCTCGAGCGCCGGGAGCTTTTGCTTCTTCAAGTCCTTATCCAGACGCGCCAGGCGCTTTTCAACCACGCTCAAGTCGGAGAGGATCAACTCCAGTTCCACGTTTTCAATGTCAGCCTGCGGGTTCACCGCGCCCCCTGCGGAGCTTCCATCGTCAAAGGTACGCACCACGTGAGCGAGCGCGTCCATTTCGCGCAAGCTTGCCATCTGCGAGCCGGTGCGCGCGATCTCAATCACGCTGCCTGGTGTGTCCACATACTCAATAGTCGCGTAAACGGTGCTTTTCGGCTGGTACATCTCCTTCAAGCGGTCCAGGCGTGCGTCCGGAACCCGCACCACGCTGACGTGGGCTTCCTGTTTCCCGGAGGTCAGCCCGCTGCCATGCGCGTGGGTCAGGATGCGAAATAAAGTCGTCTTGCCCACCTGGGCAAGACCTACAATGCCAATCTTGAGCACATTCACCTCGGGCGCCGCTCCCGAAAAGGACGGCACGAAATTGTTTGAAGTATTGATAGTAACATAGCCCGGCCATTCCGGTTTCCGCCGTGCGTCCAAGGCTCGATGATTAAATTACGAACATGAACCTGCGAGTGATGACCCATTCGGATGTTCCTGCCGGCATGCGATTGAAAGACCTTTCCGGTTGGAATCAAACGGCCGAAGACTGGCAGCGATTTCTTCAATCGAATCCCGAGGGATGTTTCGTTGCCGAGTCGGATGGCTCGGTCTGCGGTACGGCTGCCACCATCATTTATGAGAATCGGTTGGCGTGGATCGGCATGGTGCTGGTGGACCCGAAGAACTGTGGCCGGGGCATTGGAACGCAACTGCTCAAACGCGCCATTGAGCATCTGGATGCGCGCCACATTCCCACCATCAAGCTTGACGCGACTCCGCAAGCAAAGGCCATTTACGAGCGGCTTGGTTTCGCGACGGAGTTTGAAATTGAAAGATGGGCGCTCCAACGGCCGCCTGGCGCAGCGGATGCGGAACTCCGTTCCGCCGAACCGAACTTCGAGCGAATAGCGAAACTGGACCGAAATATTTTCGGTGCCGACCGAGGAAGCTTGCTGGCCTCGCTCAACCAGGGCGCGCCCGAGTTTACTCTGGCGGTCCAGCGCGAGAACGATTTGGCCGCCTACTCACTCGGTCGCCGGGGCTCACGCGCGGACCATCTGGGTCCGTGGATGGCGCGGGATGAATCCAGCGCACGTGAAATACTGGAGAAGTTTCTGCGCCGGTCGGGGCGCGACACCGTTTTTGTGGATTGCCTGAAATCAAATCCCTTTGCCGGGGATTTGTTGCGGTCACACCATTTCAAGTTCGCGCGCCCCCTGACGCGCATGGTGCGGGGATCGAATGCCAATCCCGGCCGGCCTGAACTTCTATGCGCAATCCTGGGGCCCGAGTTTGGATAATCTAAACTCGTAAAATTGTTGGTCAACGCGCCAACTTCCGCTAGAATCTTAAAGAGGGTGTGCGCAGGCTAAAAGCGGGTGGTGGGCGATACAGGATTCGAACCTGTGACTTCTACCGTGTGAGGATAGCACTCTACCGCTGAGTTAATCGCCCGCGATCATGTTTGAAGATAACAAATTCCGCGCCGCAGGTCTAGTGCGGCCGGGTTTCTCCAAGAGCAGATGAGTGTGAATCGGGCCGAAGTTAGCCAACAATCCGCCCCTTCGAACGAACTGATTGCGCGCCTGGAGCGGTCCATTCAATCTGTAATCCGGGGAAAGAACGAGGTAATCCAACTCGCCCTGGTCGCGCTTTTTTCCCGCGGACATTTATTGATAGAAGACGTTCCTGGCGTTGGCAAGACCACGCTGGCGCATTCCCTGGCCCGGTCTTTCAACTGCAATTTTCACCGCGTCCAATTTACTTCGGACATGCTGCCCTCCGACGTGATCGGGGTGAGCGTCTTCAGCCAGCCCACCCAACTTTTTGAATTTCGTCCCGGACCTATTTTCGCCAACATCGTGCTGGCCGATGAAATCAACCGCACCACTCCCAAAACGCAGAGCGCTCTGCTCGAGGCGATGAACGAGTATCAGGTGACAGTGGACAACCGGACATTCCCGCTGCCCCAGCCCTTCATGGTGATGGCCACGCAAAATCCCATCGAACACCACGGGACTTATCCCCTGCCCGAGTCGCAACTCGACCGGTTCCTGATGCGGGTGAAAATGGGCTACCCTTCCACTGAAAGCGAGAAGGAAATTCTTTCCAACTTTGCCGCGTCGGAGCCGCTGGCCAACGTCGAACCGGTGATGACGTCTGAAGAAGTGCTTGAAATCCAGCAGGCGGTCCGCCGCGTCACCGTGGACGAGCAACTGATCAACTACACGCTCGCCATTGTGGAAAAAACGCGCCACCATGAGTTTCTGAGCCTGGGCGTAAGCCCGCGCGGTTCCATGTCACTTTATCGGGCCGCCCAGGCCCTGGCCGTGATCGAAGGCCGAAGTTACTGCATCCCGGATGATTTCAAGCGCCTGGTGTTGCCCGTGTTCACGCATCGGTGCGTAGTCAGTCCGCGCTATGTTTCCGCGCTCAAAAAAGTGGATCAGGCAGAGGCCATGCTCCAGGAAATTGTTGACGCCACGCCCGTCCCGATTTAATGCAGTGCGCGGGCAAACCTCAAGGCGGAACACCGGCCCCTATGCGTTCCCTTACCCAACCCGCCCCACGTAACATCTGGCGCGAGCTTTGGGCCCATTCGCGCGCGGTGCTGGCCACCCTCGACCGGGCGGCGTGGATAAGATTTTTCCTCGCGCTCTTTACCCTCTCTTTTTCTTTTTTTCTCGCCCTGCTTTCGGCGGCGCTGAATCAAAGCGGCCATCACGCTCTCGGTCCCGCGTGTGCCGCGCTGTCCCTGCTGCTGGCGGGGATTATCGCCGTCAAGGTGGTCCCCTTCCTCGCCCGGCGCACGAAGCTTGAGCGCTGGGTGATGAAAATCGAGTACGAGTTCACGCGCGAGGGCGCCGTCTATCTGATGATCATTGCGGTCATCATCGTGGCGGCATTAAACACGGGCAACAACCTGCTGTTCATCATTCTGGCCAGCCTGCTGGCGGGAATTCTGGTCTCGGGAATCCTTTCCAAAATCGTGCTCTCGGAACTGGAATTGGAATTCGTGCTTCCTGACCATTTGTTTGCGGGGCAGCCGGTAATCTCGCGCCTGACACTCCAAAACTTGAAATGGTTTCTCCCTTCGTTTTCGATGACGGTAGCGGCGCGCGATCCGGCGCAAAACAAGAAGCCCAAGGCAGCCGTCACGCTGTGCCGCCAGATTCTGGACGAGCCCGTTTACCTGCCTTACGTCCCGCACCGCTCGAGCGTAACTCAGCACGTGGAGCTCACTTTCCCGCACCGCGGCCGCTATACCCAGGAAGGTTTTCGAGTGAGCACCAAGTTTCCATTCGGCTTTATGAAAAAAACCCGCGAAGTTTCAGCGCGCCAGGAAATCCTGGTGCTGCCCGGCATCGAACCCACGGAAGAATTCGCGCACATCCTTCCTCTGGTGAGCGGCGAGGTGGAGAGTTATTTCAAGGGCCACGGCCACGACCTCTACGGCATTCGGGACTATCAGGAGTCCGACACAGCACGCCACGTGGATTGGAAGGCGAGCGCAAGGTCGCAGCAATTGAAAGTTCGTGAGTTTACCCGCGAGGACGACCGGCGGGTAGTGCTGGTTTTTGATGCGCGCCTTCCCGAGGTCAATGATAAAACTCCGGCGCAGTTTGAGAAGGCGGTGAACCTGTGCGCATGCCTGGCGTGGCATTTTTGTGAAGTGGAAACACAATTGCAATTCATCACCAATGGCTTTGAGACTGTCATGGCGTCCGCGCGCGATGTCGTATATCCCGCTCTTGAAACGCTGGCCCTGATCGAACCCAAGGTGGAACGATCCCCGGCGGACGCGCCTGCAGTGCCTTCGTTGATACCACCATCGGTCCGTACTAACGGTTTTCACATCATCATCAGTTGCCAACCACGCGGCTCTCTCTCTATCCTGCCCCTCGGACCTTCCCATACGGTTTATATGGATTCGCTTTAGCAAGACGACGAAAAAGCCCCCCAAGATGTCATCCTGAGCGAAGCGAAGGATCTCGTACAGTCTTGAAATCAATAACAAAGATTCTTCGCTGCGATCAGAATGACAGGGTCGAAGTTTTTTCATCAACCTGTTGGGAGCTAGCGACCCGCGGTTCCAAGCCGCAATTGTGTTATGCTGCGTTCCCGTAATTGTTGGAAAGGGGACAGTCGCATGAAGCGAAAGTTTATTTTCACGATCATCGCAGCCATGGTCGCCGCCAGCGTCAGCCTTCGGCCCTGCAGGGCAGCAAGTCCTGCGGCTATCACATTCACGCCGCAACAGGAGCGGTTTCGCAACGCCGGCTTTGGGATGTTTATCCATTGGGGCGTTTACAGCGTGCTCGGCGACGGCGAGTGGGTGATGGAAAATCGCAAGATGTCGGTGGCTGATTACGAAAAAGTTCCGCCTCAGTTTAATCCGACGGAGTTCAATGCCGCCGAGTGGGTGGCGCTGGCCAAGGGCGCAGGCATGAAGTACATCACCATCACCAGTAAGCACCACGACGGCTTCGCCATGTTTGCCACCAAACAGTCAGATTGGAACATCGTGAACCGCACTCCTTATAAAAAAGACCCGTTGAAGATGCTGGCTGATGAGTGTCACAAGCAGGGCATCAAATTGTTTTTCTATTACTCCGAGCTTGACTGGCACAACCCGGATTATTTTCCGCTGGGCCGCACCGGCCACGCCTCCGGTCGCTCGCCGGGAGGCGATTGGAACAAGTATCTCGATTACATGGATGCCCAGTTGACCGAGCTCTTGACCAATTATGGACCTATCGGCGGCATCTGGTTTGATGGCTGGTGGGACAAGCCTGACGCGGATTGGCGCCTGCAACATACGTACGCGCTGATCCATCGCCTGCAACCCGCCGCGCTCATTGGCAGCAATCACCACCACAAGCCCAATCCCGGCGAAGATTTTCAGATGTTTGAAAAAGATTTGCCGGGACAGAAAACCGCCGAATTCAACAAGGACTCGGAGGTGGGCACGCTGCCGCTGGAAACCTGCGACACCATCAACGGCGCCTGGGGCTACAACAAAAATGACAAGCGTTACAAAAGCGTCCCCGACCTGGTTCATTACCTCGTGCGCGCCGCGGGCAATAACGCAAACTTCCTTCTAAATATCGGCCCCATGCCGAGTGGGAAAATTCAGCCCGAGTTTGTGGAGCGGCTGCACGCCATGGGCGAGTGGCTCTCGAAAAACGGCGAGAGCATTTATGGAACGCGCGGCGGCCCCATCCCGCCCCAGCCGTGGGGCGTGACCACTCAAAAGGGCAACAAGATTTACGTTCATCTCCTCACGGCGAACACCGGCGCGCTGGTGCTCCCCAAAATAGACAAGCAAATCGAGAGTGCTTATTTGCTTGATGGCGGTGAAAAGCTGAAACCCCAGCCGATTGACCAGGGCACCCTTTTCATTTTGCCGCCCTCGGTCAACGACTCCATGGACGTCATCATCGTGCTGGAGACAAAGTAGCGAGCGCCGCAAAAGCGGCTTGCCAATCAATCGCTGTGGGACACTGCTCGGGCATGGTTCCGTAGCCATTTTTCCAAAGCATCGAAGCGGAACTGATTTTGTTCGTAGAGGTTGATGAGAAAGTGATATGCCTCGTGGTCTTCGAATTCCAGGCGATAGCCGTTGACACGCAGAAACGCCGCTGTCACTGAGATCGCTGTGCGTTTATTGCCATCCAAGAAAGGATGATTTTGCGAGAGGCTTTCGAGCAACGCGGCTGCCTGTTCGATCACATCGTTATAGTATCCGGACTGCGGTCTGGCGATAGCGGATTCCAGCGCCCCGAGGTCACGAATTCCCGAAGTCCCACCAAAGCGGCGTAATGCCCTTTGATGGATCAAAAGTACTTCTTCAATGGAGGGATAGACTTTCACTGGGCGAGCAGGCGCAGCAGTTCAGGGTGCTCTGCCATAAACTCTTCGGCAGCTCTCAGGATAGGGGTATCATCTGTCCGGCTCGCTGGGTCTTCCATATATTCGATAAACTTCCGCACCATGGCCTGCCGCTCGGGCGTTAGTCGTGAAACGATTTCAGCGAGGGTTTCAGTTTTCATTTTTGTCCTCTTCTCAAGAGCATAACTTTCTTTATGACTCTTTTCAAGCATTCCCTATGGAAGAACCGCGACACCAAGACCGGGGGGCGCGGTACGCGCTCTCTTCGGTTAACGATTCCGTGGACGTCATCATCGTGCTGGAGACGAAGTAGCAAGCGTAGCGAAGAGCTCCGTCGTCTGCGGCTCCACCCGAAAGGCTCGGCACCCAGAATCCGACAGGCGATTGAAATCTTAGGCGATCAGGTTTATCTTACAGGTCGGGTGGAAAGTTGCCAGTGGAAATTTCGGCTCAAATTTTCTGCGCGACAATCCAGTAAGCTGATTTAGGAAATCCTGCCAACCGGGGCCTCAACTCATGGGATGCAGGGACCATGTTGTTTCGAAGTTCAGGCGGCACAGAGGTGTTGCCCTTCCGGAGGTGATTCCTGTGAATCGGGGCACGGGGCGTCTTCACTTCTTCTTTCACTCTCCTGATTCGGAGTTGCCAGTGAGGAACGTGCTTGGCACCAACACCAACAGGGGCGATCCGGATTATAAAACCGAGCCTTATATTGAGATAGGTGCTGAAAACTATTGTTATAAATGCTGGCCCCGGAACATCAATGGGTTCCATGATCGCGGCGAGCAGTATTTGTTTCTCTTCACAACGTGCAGACGCGAGGGCACCAAACAATTCGGCGAGCGCTATGTGGTTGGACACATCAAAAGAACGAGCTTTGGCCGCAATTCCAATGGCGACTGGGCTGTCATCGGCCCGACGAAGCTCTATGCCTTCAAAGACGCCTTCCCTCTCGCAGATATCAGAGACAACTCTGAACAACCGAGGCGAGTGCGGAAGATCCTAACGTCCAAAGAAGTGGCCCGCGTGCTCCACCACTTCAATGGCAAAACAAACATTCTCGAAGACTGCAGAAATGAGATCCGGAAGCTTAGGAGAAGGCTCCCGCTCCGCGAAAAGAGGAGACAGGAGAGGGCTGCGAAAGCATGCAAATTGTTTTGTTGAGGGTCGGAATTGATTCTGCTTGTGGCGGAATACAGGGCCCTCTTTTCTCTGACGGGGCGTTTGAGTACGTCCCGATCCCTGACGAGGCTCGGATCGACAGCCGAACGTACGGCAACACGAAGGGGTGATGGGGCCGACCCTTGGTCGAATATTTCCCCCCGCCGAGGCGGGAAAAAATGAAGGATCACCCCATACATTTCGACCCGGAGTTCAAGACATTCACCTACGGCGACCCCGGCGCTCTTAAACGCAGGCTTCGGAATTTGAAAGCCGGTGATCTCCTGGTATTCTATGCGGGACTCAGGTCGGAGGGGCGAGGCGCAGAAGTGGGATTGTATATCATCGGGTATTTCGTCGTGGAAAAGGCTGGCTTGGCGAGCGAATTCTCGAACTCAGAACTTCACCATGACTTTGGCCACAATTTCCACGTCATGCATAGCGCCGTGTTCCGAGCCCAAAGGAGCGACCTTGTCCTGGTCAAGGGCGGCCCGGCAAGCAGACTCCTCCGCAAGGCTCTCCGAATTAGCTCTGTCGGGAAAGACAGCGCTGGCAGACCGATAAAAGTTTTGTCCAGCAAGATGCGGGGCATTTTTGGAGATTTTCGCGGACGCATTGCAATCCAGCGTTGTCCGCCTCGTTGGGTCTTCAAGGAGTATGTCTCCCGCACCGCTCGATTTGTCAAACGTCTGCGATAAGTGCCTCAGAACGGTAAGAAATTGTCGAGGAGGAATGAGGCAGCATGAAGAGCAAAACAACACAGATTGTGCTTAGGTCGCCTAGGGTACTCGCTATGTGGTTGAAGCCGGGGCCGAAGGGAGGCCAAATAGACCTTACCTACGAGGCGCTTGCCAAAGGCGTGGTCATGCTCGGATGGAACGAGTTCAAGGACCAGCAGACCACGGACGACGACCAATTCCAGCATTACTTGAAAAAGCTCTATGATTCGGCGTACGTCGCAAACCAAATTACGAGATTTGTCCGTGAAATGAGGCCAAGCGACCCGGTTCTCGTCCCCCACATGGAACACCCTTCCACCCGGCCTAACCACCTTACCTGCTACGCCGCGACGGTTCGTGGTGGTATTGAAGTCAGGCGTGCCCATTTTGGCGGCAGTCACGGATGGGAAATGCCTTACCGTGAAGTGGAGTGGCACGGCCTATGTCCACAATCGCGGCGGAGGTTCCCGAAGTCACTCAGGAAGGCGCTCAACCAACAGCAGACGGTGTGGGACATCACGCCCTTGCGTCCACTTGTTGAGGAGATCAACCACCTCTAAATGCGCGACATCGTGTCAAGCTGATTTCTCGGAAAACCGCGGCGCATGTCTGAGTGGCCAGACCCTGGTCAGTGACGTCTATGGTTTTTCCTGAAGCGGTGCCTTCAGAAAATCACGAATCTTCTCAAAATCTTCGCGCAGGATGTGTTCTTCGCGGGCGTTGCGAAGGATATAAGCGGGGTGGACGGTGGCGAGGGCCTTGGTTCCGGCAAAATCATAAAATTGGCCGCGGATTTTGGTGATGCCTTCCTTGATGCCGAGCAATGTTCTAACCGCGGGCGCGCCCAGGCAACAAACCAGGCGCGGCTTGATGGAAGCGATTTGGCGAAACAGGAATGGCGAGCACGCTTCGATTTCATCCTTCTCCGGCACGCGGTTGAGGGGAGGCCGGCACTTCACGATGTTGCAGATATATACATCCTCGCGCTTCATGCCTACGAATTCAATCATGCGGTTCAACAGTTTTCCCGCGCGACCCACAAACGGAAGCCCTTGTTCGTCTTCATCGGCCCCCGGGCCTTCGCCGACGAACACAAGCTCGGCGTGCGGATTACCCTGGCCGAACACAATGGTCTTGCGAGTCTTGGCCAGGCGACAGCGTTGGCAATCACCGAGGTCTTCGCGGATTTGCTCCAGCGTTTCGTTCTCACGGCGAGCCTGGGCAGGAGCCACGGGATCAAACAGACTGAGCTTGGGGGTTGGCATGACGAATTTTGGACTTTGGATTGGCGCGGGCGCAGATTCAAGAGTCGCTCTCTGGTCGGCAAGGCTTGGCGCCGGGACGGACTTTGACTCCACGCTCGCCTCGGGAGTGCGGAGCGTTTCGGATTTCGGCACAGGCGTGCGCCGGTAAAAATTCTCAATGCCCAGTTCCCGGTAGAACTCGAGCCAGGCCTTTATTTCAGTACTAGACTTTTGATCCATGGGTTGAGGGCTAAGGTGGCGGTGTCACTTCTTGCTTCTGGATCCCAGCTTTCGCGGAGATGACATGCTTGCCGGTTGTTGGTCATTCCTGTCCCGCGCCTGCAGGAGGAATCCATTCTTACCTCTGAATGCCAGCGGGAATGACTGCACTTACGAGCGCCCGCATCATCCTACTTTTACCGCCTGGCTTCTGGCGCCCTTTAGTTCCACAATTTCGTCCAGCACGCGCTGAGCAACATCCAGCTTGCTCATCTTCTGGAGGGCCGTTTTCTTGCCGTCCGGAAATAACAGAGTGACAATATTCGTGTCCACGTCAAATCCCGCCCCATCCACGGTCAAGTCATTGGCAACGACAAGGTCAAGATGTTTAGAGCGGAGCTTCGCTTGCGCGTATTCAATCACGCGGTCCGTCTCGGCCGCGAAGCCAACCAAAACCTGATCCGGACGCCGCGCCTTTGCGACTTCCGCCAGAATATCGCGCGTAGGTTCCAACTTCAATTCCGGCGTGCCGTTTTGCTTTTTCATTTTTTGGGGATAAACTTTCGCCGGCCGGAAATCAGCGACCGCGGCGGCCATGATAATGATGCTGGCTTGCTTTGCATGCCGCTCCACCACCCCGGCCATTTCTTCCGCTGTGCGCGCGCGCTCCATCATAACCCCCAGCGGAGGATCGAGGTGAGTCGGGCCGCTCACCAGCACCACGCGCGCCCCGCGCCGGTGCGCAGCCTCCGCGAGCGCGTAGCCCATTTTCCCCGAAGACTTGTTCCCGAGAAAGCGCACGGCGTCCAGCGGTTCTTCGGTGGGCCCGGCCGTTACCAACACGGTTTCATCTCTTAAATCGTCGCGGAGCCCGAGGAGGTTCAAAACTTCGCGAACAATGGTTTCGATGCTGGTCAGGCGGCCGGCGCCGGTCATGCCGCATGCCAAGTAGCCCTCATCCGGGTTGAGAACTTTCACCCCGCGCTCGCGCAAAATCTCCAGGTTCTTTTGGGTGGCGGCGTTTTCCCACATGTTCACGTTCATGGCCGGCGCCACCAGCACCGGAACTTTGCTGGCCAGGAATAGCGTGGAAAGAAAATCGTCGGCAATGCCCTGCGCCAATTTGGCCAGGATGTTGGCAGTGGCGGGCGCAATCACCAGCGCATCAATGGACTGGGCCACCGCAATGTGTTCAATGGCGCTGTCAAGATTGGGAGCAGCTCCGGCTCCGCCCTCGAACAAATCCGTAATTACTTTCCGCCCCGAAAGGGCGGCGAAGGTCAACGGGGTGACAAACTGGCACGCGGCGCGCGTCATCACCACTTGGACTTCAAGGCCGCGGTCCTGGAGCAAGCGCACCAGCTCCGCCGCCTTGTAAGCCGCGATTCCGCCCGAGACTCCGAGTGCCACTCGCATCGCAACCTCGTGCCTGCTCCCATCGGAGGCAGGCCTCCTTCCCTTATCTTACACCCTGCTACTTCAGGGCCTTGGTGTGTTTCGCGTATTCGTAATGGGCGCCCACCAGTTCCGGCATTTCATAAGGCACCAGGCCGGCCTCCACTTCTTGTTGCGCGACCCGGGTCAGCTTCTTTGAATTGGTCTGCACCAACGCCCTACCGCCCGCTTGCAACTGGCGTGCCCTTTTGGCGGCAACCAAAATAAAACGAAACTTGCTGTCCATATTCTGAGGTAACGTCATCCGATTTTTCCTCCAAAAGTTTCCTGAATAATCCGCGCCCGGTCTTGCTGGGCCGAACGTCGGAACCCTGCTGCTTTCACCACGGTGGTCAATGCCTGGGTGGCATGGTCCAAATGATCATTCACAACCAGATAGTCATACTCTTTCCACCGAAGCATCTCTTTTCGCGCCGCCTTCAGTCGCCGGGTGATCACTTCCGGCGCGTCGGAGTGCCGGCGCCGCAAGCGGCGCTCCAATTCCCGGAAAGACGGTGGCAACACAAAAACACTTACCGCTTCGGGCAACCGGCGCCGCACCTGCTGGTGGCCTTGTACGTCGATATCGAGCAGGACGTCCTGGCCCGCTGCCTGCGCCGTCCGAACCTGCTTCCATGTGGTTCCGTACAAATTGCCAAATACGTCCGCCCACTCGGCGAATGCTCTGGCTGCGACCATACGCCGGAAGCGCGCGAGGCTTACGAAAAAATACTCGCGTCCGTTTTCCTCGCCGACCCGTCGCGGCCGGGTGGTGTGCGATACCGAAAACACCAGGTGAGGAACGGAAGCCAGCAGCCGCTTCACCAGCGTGGACTTGCCCGACCCCGAAGGGGCCGAGATGATAATGATGCTGCCGCGACGAGTTGGTGATTTTGACTTCTGGGCCACGATTACTCGATATTTTGCGCTTGCTCGCGCATCTTCTCGATTTCGGTCTTCAATTCAATGGCCTGTCGCCCGATTTCGAGTCCCACTTCCGGCACGTCCGTCGTTTTGGAAAGCAGGGTGTTGGCCTCGCGATTCATTTCTTGAAGCAGGAAGTCCAATTTCTTTCCCACCTCGGCGCCATGGTCCAGCAAGTGCGTGGTCTGATCCAGGTGGCTGCGAAACCGGGTCAGCTCCTCTTCGATATCGGCGCGCGAAGCCAGGAAAGCCACTTCCTGTGCCAGCCGCGCCCCGTCCACGCCGATGTTCAGCGGACCTTCCCCCAGCAAATCGCGCATGCGGTTTTCCAGGCGGCGATAGTAAAGCCGCGAGATGCCGTTGGAAAGCTTTTCGATCCCCTGCGCCAATTCCTTCAGCCGTTTTAACCGCGCTCTTAAATCGCGTTCCAAAGCCCCGCCTTCGCGGGCGCGCATTTCGTTCAAACGGCGCAAGACTTCCGCAATCAATTTCTCCAGGGTCTTTTGAATTTGGTCGAATTCCGCCGGAGCCAGCTCGCCGTTTCCTGACATCACCACACCCGGAACCCGCAACAACGCCAGCAAGTCCGGCTCCGATGCTCCGCCGAATTCGCGGCGAAGCTCCCGGAAGGCCGTCAGGTAGGCATCCACCAATTTCCGGTCCACCTGCATTCCCGTGACGCCGGCTCGCTCCAGACTGACGGTAAGCTCAACGTGGCCGCGGGCCACGTGTTCCTTCACCTGACGGCGCAACAGGACTTCGATGGACTCAAGCACGGCGGGAATGCGAAGTTGCAGGTCCAGATTACGGTGGTTAGTGGATTTTACACTGACGGAAAGCGAGAAACCCGCTTCTTCAGTGCGCATATTACTGTAGCCCGTCATGCTTCGAATCATAAAAAGTCCGTGCTCCGCGGTTCAGCGACCATCACGCAAGGCTGGACCGAATTGCGCCCGGTGTTCCGCGCGGCGCTAAGGTTCCGCGTCCACAAACTGGAGCTCGTGCAAGCGCTGGTAGATTCCCCCGCGATTCACCAGGTCCTCATGCGTTCCGACCTCGGAAATTGTTCCGCGGTCGAGGACGATAATGCGATCGGCGCGCCGCACCGTGGAAAGCCGGTGCGCGATCACCAGCACCGTCCTTCCCACCATCAGGTTGCCGAGAGCTTTCTGAACCAACATTTCGGATTCGGTATCCAGTTCCGATGTCGCTTCGTCCAGGATCAGGAGGGGTGGATTCTTCAGCAGGGCCCGGGCGATGGCGATGCGCTGGCGCTGGCCGCCGGAGAGCCGCTGCCCGCGCTCGCCGATCAGCGTTTCGTATCCGTTGGGCATTTCGCTGATGAACTCATCGGCGAGGGCCGCCTTCGCCGCCTCTTTTACCCCGGATTCCTCCCGAACCGGCCGTCCATAACAGATGTTGTTCAGCACCGAGTCGTTGAATAGAATCGTTTCCTGAGTGACGATGCCAATTTGACTGCGCAGCGAAGCAATGGTCACATCACGGATATCATGACCGTCCATCAAAATGCGCCCGCGGGTCACGTCAAAAAACCTTGGAATCAGATTGGCCAGGGTGGTTTTGCCCGCGCCGCTCGAGCCTACGATGGCCACTACTTCGCCTTTTCGGATGCGCAGGTTGACCTGGCGGAGGAGTGAACTTTCCTTTTCATACTCAAAATCCACACCCTCAAAAATAATCTCCTCCTCGAAGGGGCTGAGAGTGACGGCGTCCGGTTTTTCCGCCACCTCAGAATTGATTTCCAGGTAGCGGAAAACTTCCTCCGAAGCGCCCACTGCCTGTTGGTAGGCGTTGTTCACGCCCGTCAGCCGTTTGATCGGTTCGTACATCTTGATCAGGGCATAGAGAAAAGCAATGAAGCCGCCGGTGGTCAGTGCGTGGTGAAGGATTTGGTTGCGCGCGTAGAGCAGCAGCCCGGAAATGGTGAATGCGCCGAGCACCTCCATCAAGGGAGAGGTCACAACCTGGGCACGCACCCATCGCAAGTTGATTTTCAGGAGGCGTTTGGTCGCCGCTTTGAATTTGGCAAACTCGAATAACTCCATTCCAAACGCCTTGACGATCCGGATGCCGCTGAAGGTCTCCTGAAGAATATTGTTGATTCCCCCCATCATGTCCTGGCTGAGGCGGCTCGACCCCCGGATATAACGGCCCAGCATCGATGAGGGCAGGACAACCAAGGGCACAAGGATCAGCGAAGTAAACGCCAGCCGCCAGTCAACGTAAAAAATAAATGCCAGCAGCCCCGCCAGGGTGAAGGAGTGCTTTAGAAAGTCGGCCGCCACCTGCGAAACGGCGTTCTGAATTTTTTCGATGTCGCTGGTAATTGCAGACATCAATCGCCCCGTGGGATTCGAGGTGAAGAAAGCGATGGATTGCCGTATGAGCCGGGAATAGAGCAAGTTGCGCAAGTCCATCACCACTGACTGGCCTACGAAGCCGATGGAGTATGTGGCGATAAACTCTGCCACTCCCTTGGCCAAAGTGACCGCGATTATGGCGATGGCCACCACGGTCCAGGCGTTGTGGATTCGGCCCGGCAGAAAATCCTGAAGGTAGACCACATGCCCGCTGAATGGCCAGGTGAATAACTGAATGGAGTTGGTCTCGGTGGTGGGGGCGAGAACGTTGTCAAAAATCGGCTTTACCAGAATAGCCATCAACACTTCGCAGACGCCTACCACCGCCATGAGAAACACGGCTGCAAAAAACCGCGGGGTGTAGGGTCGGATGAAACCGAGCAGACGTTTGACAGGACTCATTCAGTATGCGGCCTTACGGGGGCTTTGCCCGTGAGGTCCGGCACTAACAATCCTAAGTCCCTCATAAGCTGAGCGTCAAGGAATAAGGGGGGACCTGCGCCGTCAAGGCTATTGACCTTCGGCTCAAACTATTGACTTGATTTGATTTAGCGGAACAAAATTATTTTCTAGGGCTTGGTTACTATTAAGTAATCGAGCGCCTTTACGGAAGCAAATCCTGGACCAGAGCTGCGGCTCCGTACAACTGCGCGTTCTGCCCCAATTCGGACACCTGTAGTTCGGTGGAATACCCGATGGAGGATGTGCTCATTTCCCGGAGGTAGGTTCGTATGGGCCCGAGAAATATTTCCTCGGCCTGCATCACTCCCCCGCCCAGAACGATTTTGTCTGGATTAAGAATTCGGATGACCATTAGGAGGGCTCGGGCGAGCCATCTCGCAGCCTCGTTTACGATCTGTTGCGCGGCGATGTCGCCCTCAGCCGCAGCCTGAAATACAACTTTGGTGGTGATGTCCTCCGGGTTAGCGCAGAGTTCAGCCAGGCGGCCCATGGCATCCGGCCGCCGCTCGGCCAGTTCCTGTGCCCGCCGGGCGATGGCCGGCCCAGAGCAGAAGGTTTCGAGACACCCGTGCGCCCCGCATGAGCAAAGGATGTGGGAATCGGCCATAGGCATGTGGCCAAACTCGCCGGCAAAACTGTCCTTGCCGCGATGGACCTTCCCTGCCCAGACAATGCCCCCGCCAATCCCCGTGCTAATGGTTAAAAATACAAGCGACTGGGATCCACGTCCGGCGCCAAAACAATATTCGCCCAGGGCCCCGCAATTGGCGTCGTTGTCCACCCGGCAGGGCAAACCCAAGTTCTCCGTGAACCATTCAGCCAGAGGAAAATCCTCCCACCCTGGGGTGTGAATCGAACGGACTCGCTGGCTGGCAAAATCGACCGGCCCCCCAAAACTGATCCCACAACCCTTTACGTGAGTTTCAGATTTCCGCAGCAAGGTTTGACTCCAGTCGCGGATTTGCCTCAGCATCCATTCCCGGCCACCGGAGCGCACCGTGTCACCCTCCAGAAGGTGCAGCGGTCGCCCTTGAAAGTCGAAAAGTCCGGCGCGGCACTGCGTTCCCCCAATGTCCACGCCAATAACGTTAGCCACGTTGCCCCTTTTATCTTTGGCTCATTCAAGCTACTGCCGGGAAGTCTGCCTATGATGAAGATCGTCCGATATCGCGATGTACAATTTTGGTCCTGTAACCCTCGGCGGCAAGGACGCTCGCCGTTCGCTCTGACAGCGCTACCGACCGGTGCCGCCCACCCGTACAACCGATGGCGATCGTCAGGTAGTTTTTGCCCTCATGAATGTAATGTGGCAGAAGGTACAGGAGGAAGTCCTTTAAGCGGTCCATGAATTCCTGGGTTTGAGGATAAGTGTCCATAAACTTTTGCACGGCGTCATCCCGGCCCGTTTTGCTCTTCAATCGAGGGACATAATTCGGGTTGGGGAGGAAGCGAACGTCAAAAACCAGCTCCGCATCGGGCGGCACGCCGAAGCGAAAGCCGAAGGAAATTACCGAAATGAAGATTGCGCCCCGCGCTTTCATCTCGCCAAAGCGGAGTTGGACGAAGTCGCGAAGTTCATGAACGTTCATTCGGGTGGTGTCGATCACCACGTCAGCGAGCTTGCGCATCGGCTTCAGCAACATCCGTTCCAGCCGGATCCCTTCCCGAACCGGCAAATCGCGCCCCATGGGGTGAGGTCTTCGCGTCTCCCCAAAGCGCCGCATCAAGGCGTGGTCTGTGGACTCGAGAAAAACGAGCGAAACTTTGGTGTGGGTACGGTCCAGGCTTTGGTACATGGCCGGAAGCTGGCGAAGTGCTTCACCTTCGCGGATGTCCGCCACTACGGCGGCGCGCTCAATGTGGCTGTCGGGCAACTGGCAAAGTTCGGCAAATTTTGGGATGAGGCCGACGGGCAGGTTATCCACGCAGTAGTAGCCCAGATCCTCGAATGCCTTCAGCACCGAACCCTTGCCCGACCCGCTGAGTCCGGTGATCACAACAAATTGTCCGTTTGGTTTATTAACCGACGCAGTTTTCATGGGTATTCGAATGCCCGAACCAAATTGTGAGCACCCGCGGGTCACGTCCGCGCGCGACCATTCGGGACACGTTTCATCGCCAGGCATTCAAGGCAAGTCGGCGGAAATGAATTTCACGCCGGGGGGAAATGCCGGGCAGCCGGGAGCGCAGATGAAGCGGGTCTAGGTCTTCCGGAAAAACACCTTTATCAGCGATTCTCAGGCCGCAATCTGCAGGCACGCGCCATCGGCCCTGCACCTTGAAGAGCATTCACTCCGCTTGACCTTCCCCTAGTGCCTATCCTGCATATGGTATCTTTGCCTACTGCTCGGGTTCAATCAGCCCCAGATTGCCATCATCCCGGCGGTAAAGAACGTTCACGCGCTCGGTTTCCAGGTTGCGAAAAATCACCATGCCGCGATGATTAGAATCCAGCGTACTGACCGCTTCCTCAACCGTAAGCGGCTTGATGGGAATTTTCTCCGTCTCCAGAACTCGCCGTTCTTCCTGATCCGCTCCACCGGTACGGAGGATATTCAGCAAAACGGAGGTGGTGGGCCGCGGCCGTCGCTTGCGGGAACGGCGCCTCTGCACCAATCGTACCGCCTGTCGTTTCAGCCTATCCAGCGCGCCGTTGATGGATAAGCGCGTGTCTGCCGTTTCCGAAACCCCGACCAAAATATGGTCTCGAACTTTCAAGGTGATTTCCGCAGTGCGCCTATGCTTCTCCGCCGTCAGGATGACATGGATATTCCAACCGTCCCGAAAGAAGCGGCTGAAAGTCCTCAAGCGTTCTTCGGTATATTGACGAAGGTCCGGCGTGATTTCCATTTGCCGGCCGGTGAAGTCGATTCGCATAATTCACCCTCCTCGTTTTCGCCCATGAAGCAGGTAACACCGGTGCGTTCTTCATGCTTTGACCCTCCGCTGATGCGTGCTGGGTATCCGCATATCCTCACGATACTTGGCCACGGTGCGCCGCGTCACGCAAATGCCCTTCTCGCGCAGGCGGGTGGTGATGTGCTCATCTGTAAGCGGCTGGGCGGGATTCTCTTCCTCGATCATTTTCTTAACCAGCCTCTTCAAATTGACCAGCGAGGTTTCACCCCCCGAAGGTCCCTGGACGGCCTCGGAAAAAAAGTAACGAAGCTCGAAAACACCCTGGGGGGTGTGCGCATACTTGTGGGCCACGGCGCGGCTGACGGTGGAGGGGTGCACGCCCACTTCCTCCGCCACGTCCTTGATCATCATCGGCCTGAGGGCATCGATCCCGTGGTCCAGAAATTCACCTTGACGGCGAACGATGGCCTCGCAAACCCTGATAATCGTCTGTTTGCGCTGCTCGATATTTCTAATGAGCTGTATGGCGGAGGAGAATCGCTCCTTGACGTAATTGCGCACGTCACGGGTGGTTCCATCGCCTTCCAGCATTCGCCGGTAATGGCGGCTCAACCGCAATTGGGGCAGACCGTCTTCGTTCACCACCACCCGGTATCCGTCGCTCGTCTTGACAATGGCCACGTCGGGTTCGATCAAGTGTGGCTGGGTGCTGTTGTACCGTTGCCCCGGGCGCGGATCCAATTTGCGGATGAGTTCCACCGAACGCTCAACCAGCGGTACCGGGCGGTCGAGCGCCCGGGCGATTTCTTTGTACTGCTTGTTCTCAAGTTGTTTCAAATGGTCGGTTATGATTCGCGGGGCCAGAGTGTTGTCAGGCGCCAGAACGCGCAATTGGATCAGCAGGCACTCGCTCAGGTCCCGGGCGGCCACGCCCAGAGGGTCAAATTCCTGAATTAACTTCAGCGCCTTCTCAACGTTCTCCGCGGTATGCGCTCCGGTGGATCCGATCTCTTCCAGGCTTGCCGTCAGGTAGCCGTCCTCATTCAGGTTGCCGATGATGGAGACGCCGGCCTCGCGGACCTCATCAGAACACATGGAGAGATTGAGTTGCCATTCCAAATGATCTGCGAGCGAGGAGGGCTTGGAAAGAAAATTCTCAAAAGAAGGCTTTTCGGAAACTTCCGCCGTCGAAGGCGATTTGAAACCGGGGTCCAGATAGTCGTCGAAGAAACTTCCAAAATCAATTTCCTGGAAAGAATCGTGATTGTCCCCGGTATGGATTTCACCATCGGCGGGGGTGGCCAGAGGTTTTTCGGTATCTGTCTTTTGTGTGAGCTCCTCAAAGGACGGAGCGTCATCCTGCAACTCTTCAAGCACGGGATTGGCGGTCACTTCCTGAGTGATCATTTCGCGCAATTCGATCCGATTGAGCGCCAGAACGTTCACCATCTGCACAAGGCCAGGCGTAAGAATCTGCCGCTGCGCCACCTTGAGATTTAAGCCGAGCCTGGATTGTTGTCCACCCATCAGATTGCCCACTGGAAATTGTCGCCCAGATAGACTTTTTTCACCTCAAGGTCGTTCCCCAACTCTTCCGGCGTTCCCGCCGCTAAGATTCGACCATTGTTTATTATATACGCCCGGTCGGTCACCCGGAGAGTTGCCGGGACATTGTGGTCGGTCACCAGGATGCCGATACCGGATTCTTTGAGTTGCACGATAATCCTCTGGATGTCCAAAACAGTCAAGGGATCAATGCCGGAGAAAGGTTCATCCAGAAGAATGAAGCATGGCGAAATGACCAATGCCCGCGCGATCTCCACCCGCCGCCGTTCTCCTCCCGAAAGAACGTATCCATAGTTCCGCCGCACCGGTCGCAAACCAAGCTCTTCGATCAATTCCTCCAGCCGCTCCCTGCGCTCGTGCGCGGTAAGGGGCAGCGTTTCAAGGACGGCCAGAATATTCTCCTCCACAGTAAGTTTCCGAAAAATGGAAGGCTCCTGGGGAAGGTAACTGATGCCACTTCGGGCACGGAGATACATCGGAAGGTGGGTGATATCCTCGCCGTTGAGCAAAACCTGGCCTGAGTCAGGCGGGGTCAGTCCCACCAGGATATAAAAAGTGGTTGTCTTGCCCGCGCCATTGGGACCGAGCAATCCCACCACCTCACCCTGGGCGATTTCAAGACTGATGTCGTCCACAACCTTATGGCTTTTATAGGACTTGGTGAGGTCAACTGTGGAGAGGGTCTGCATGGTCGCTCATTGGGAAATGCTGTGCTTGGAAAGTGTCGGCGACTTGACACCTCCATTCACCAAGATCGTATCATCGCGAAGGAACAAAGTCAAACTGCGCCCCGTGGTGAAGCCATTCGCCTGGTCGAGGACCGTCGGTGGGCCACCCGTCAACAAAATTTTTCCCATGTCGGCAAGGTATTCGGCGTGTTGGCCGGTGGAGCGGCGGGTGGGTTGGACCACCGTAACGTGACCGTCGGCCAGGGCACGATCGACTTCCGAGGACTCTGCCGTGGCCGCGGTGGTTAAAAAAACATCCAGACGGTCTGAACGCATCGTCGTGTTTTCTGTAGTTAAGATCACATGGCCACGGTAGCTGGCCTTGCGCCCGTCATCGGAATAATCCAGTCGATCGGCGCCGATAGTCACCGGGGTTGGTCCCTTTTTCGGGGCCGGCAAGGGAGCACCGTTTTGGGCATCCACTGTAGGACTTTGGATGAAGGACGTCATCACCCTGGAAACCGAAGTGACTCTCCGCTCTTTCTTGTAGACGTCCAGGGAAGGAGACTCCACCACATCCGTGCCGTGCCACAAGCGAACATGCCCTTCGTAATGAACGAACTGCGTGTCGCGTCGGGCAAACATCCGATCCGCCGCAACATTGGTGGGAATGTTCTTTGCCTCTCCCCCAGTCTGGCCTGCCACCTCCAAGTGGGTGGACAGAATATGGTCAAAACCTTGCGCCGAGCCCTTGGCCATGTCCATCAGGATGCGGTCAGCATGGACTTGCGTTTCAGGATCTGAAACCTGGGGATGCCCGGTCAACGTCAACAACTGGGTATTACCATCATAGAGCGCGCGGTCCGCGCTTGCTCTTTGCTTTCCCTGACGATATTGGAAATTTCCTGCCTGATCTGACCCCAGAAGAGTCCCCGCCGCTGGATCGAATGTCGCCTTCAGGTGGTCTGAACTGCTTTCCTGGATGGGGCTTCCTGCCGGAGCCTGTTGCGATGGGTGAAATAACAGTCTGGCTTTGGATAGGCCAAGTAAGGTCTGCAATCGGCTGTGTTCGTCGAAATTCATCACCAGGGGTTCGCCGAAAATCTCGCGTTTCCCCGTCTTGGGATCAGCAGGCGTCAGAACGATATGGCCGGGGCCGACGGTTTGCGCCTCCCGGAGGGTTTGCTCCTCCGGACGAAAACTAAACTTCAACCTGGCTGCGGTAAGCTCCTGATTTGCCGACCCGAGATTCCCGCCTGCGGAGGGTTGAACGGATGACGATTGCCCCCCGTGTTGAGCATCGATGGACAGCTTGACGTTCCCCGAGGCGGTCCCATCCAGCGGGTGAGGATGAACTCCCGAAAATGCAATTTCCACCTGCTGGGCGGCCAGGCGGGAGGCTCTCCCATTGCGCCAGACCTGCCCTTCTACGTCGCCTTCGGCGTATATTTTTTGCAGGTCACTCGTCGTGGTCGCGAAATCCGCTTGCACTCGGTTGGCGTTGATGCCCGTCGTGCGGTCTTGGCCCTTCTCAAATCCTCGCACATGGTCCTCCATCAACATCCGGCGAAGCCGGTTACGCTCCTGCAACCAAACCGTGCCTCGTCCCCCTGAAACGTGGCTGCCCGCCTGCGTCACCTCGATTGGCCCCTGAAGGTCAATCTCTTGTTTGTCTTTGTCGTAGCGTAGATTGCTGGCGGTAAGCGTGGCCTCGGGCTCTGGCTTTGCCCCCCCACGTGGAGGCAACTTCAATACAACATCGTTCTGAAGTTCCAACCCATCCGTCCGCGAATTGTACTTCATCCCTCGCGCCGTGCCGGAGGCGCGCGAGGTCCGAAAACTCACGGGCTGGTCGGTTTCCGCAAGCGTCCCTTGTTGGGTAAAGTGAACTTTCGATGTCTCCAGGAACACCGGATCCGGCCTGTGTTGCACAGGGGCCGCGGCGTCAGGCATTTCGTCTTCAAAGTCGTTCAATTCCATGTTCACTTTTCCGGCGGCGAAAAGCTCTTGCGTTTTAGGATCGTAATTGCACTGGTCTGTGCGCAAAACGTCATGACGGATTCCCGCGGGACCAAAGATCTCCACATAAACATCCTGCAATACGGTTGAGTTGCCCTCCGTAAAGGACACGGTGCGGGCCGCGTGCACGGTAAAAATTTTGCGTCCTCCCTCGGAACGGGTGAACGTGTATCCGGAAAGTTGTTGGTCCACATTGGCAGGCAGCGTTTGGGGCAAAATCACAGTCTTGTCCTTGTGAGCGAAGTTTTGCCAGTATGCAATCGCGACCCCCACTACAGCTATGCCCAGCGAGACTCCCACAAGAACGGCGAACCGTCTGCGCCGCCGATCGGATTGTTGGCTAAGACTCTGTGTTCCCAATACCGGATTCCCTCGATGGCCTGTGAGACCATCTGAATACCAACCCATTCTTAAAATCTTCCTCCAAAGTCATGCAACCCTGCCTCCGCGCATGCAACTCGCGCCGCCCACTTGCACGTCTTTCAGAATCAACTGCAACGTTGATCTGCCCCAGTAAACATTCTCATCCAGCGCGAAGGCCAAATCCAATTGATCCCCAGCTGCGAAGTCAGGGCACCGGCCCGCCCATCCCCAACCCAACGCGTCCAGCGAACGGACCCCCTGTGTGACCCTGAATTTTAGATGCTCCGTCTTGAGCAGGTGTGGCGGTTCCATCAGCTTAACATTTCGAGCCACAAAAGTCGGCGCGGGATTCCCCAAACCATAAGGCTCAAGCTTGCCCATTTTCTCATACAGACCGGCATCCACTTCATCCAACTTTATCTCGGCATCAACGCGCAGCACCGGCTCCAGGTCTCCCGGCTGCAGGACGCTCCGGCAGTAAGTTTCCAGACGCCTCTCGAGTTCTCCAATTCTATCGGCGGGCAAGGTGAATCCGGCAGCCTGCGCGTGGCCGCCAAGACGGTCAAAGAGATCGCTCGACTGGCTCAAGGCATTCAGCAAGTGAAAATGCGGAATCGACCTTGCCGAACCCTGCCCGATTCCCTTCTCGACTCCGATGATCAGGGTCGGACGATGATAAATTTCCACCACACGCTGCGCCACGATGCCAATGACGCCCCGATGCCATCCTTCGCCTGAAAGGACAAGCGAATAGCAATCGGCCTTTTCAGGATGCTCATCCATCCGGGCCAAGATTTCGCGCAGGATTTCTGTTTCCACTCGCTGCCGCTCGCGATTGAGCGCCTCCAGGCGCTCTGCAATTTGCCGGGCTTGGGCGGCGTCGGAGGTCGTCAACAAATCAATCACGTCGTGGGCGTTTTCCATTCGCCCGGCCGCGTTCAAGCGCGGACCAATCCGGAATCCGACGTCGCCCGCAGTGATCGTTTTGCCCGCCAGCCCGGAAACTGCCAACAAAGCTTCAAGCCCTGGTTGGACCGGCTTGAGCAAACCTTTGAGCCCAAAATGGGCGATCACGCGATTTTCGCCCGTCAGCGGCACCACATCCGCGATGGTCCCGATGGCGACTATTTTCAGATAGGATTGAAGTATCCTCTCCGAAGCTCCCGACCCATTCCGGGCAAGTAATGCCTGGGCCAGCTTGAAAGCCACCCCGACGCCGGCGAGATTTTTTTCGGGATAGGTGCAATCCGCGCGGCGGGGGTTTAGGATGGCGCACGCGCGGGGCAAGTGATCGTCAGGAAGATGATGATCGGTGACGATGCAATCAATCCCAAGTTCGCGCGCCCGTTCGATGACTTCGTGTTCGCGGATTCCCGTGTCTACGCTGAGTACCACCGCGTAAGATTGTCCGGCAGCCTGCTCGATCACGTCCCTGCGCATGCCGTAGCCATCGGTCAGCCGGTGGGGGATATGCGCGTCAACCTTCGCACCCAGCGAGCGCAAGGCGGTGAGGAGCACAACCACGGCCATGGTTCCGTCCACGTCGTAATCGCCATAGATCAGGATTTTCTCCTGGCGTTCGATGGCCCGGCGCAACCTTGGCACCGCCGAGTCCATCCCCGCCATCAAAGACGGCTGATGGAGCTGGGCCAGGCGGGGGTTCAGGAAATGTTCGGCAGCTTCGAGCGTCTCAATGCCGCGTAGAACCAAAAGGCGAGCCAACAAGGGGGGAAGATTCAGTTGGCTTGCCAGCTGACCGACCGCTTCGGGATTTACCGTGGCAAGTAACCAGTGCATGAATTATGCTTTATGGTGACAGAGGATGAAAGGGGACGCAAGCCCGGAAGCTCTGCTGCAAAACCGGTGGGAAACAATTGGTCAAAACAACGGACCCGTTTTTTTGGTAAAGTGAGGGAAGGGAGTTGCGCCATGAAATTCAAATTGCCCATTAGCATTCTTCTCGTCGTTTTGGCCTTCGCCGGGGCTTATGGCCAGACCTCATCCCCAACCGAGCCATTAAGCATGTACCAGGTCCTGCGGCTCCTGGCCGGAGGCGTTCCAGGGCAGCGTATGGCCGAATTGGCGCAACAGCGCGGAATTGATTTTGAGCCGAACCCGGGTTTTATGCGGACGCTCCGTGAGGCCGGGGCGGAAAGCAGCCTCTTGACTGCCATCCAATCAGCACCGCGAAAAAGACCCGTCAATGTCCCGCCGGATTACGAGGCCCAGCAAGCGGCCAAGGCAGTGGACGACTACCGAACCGCGCTCCAGGACGACCCCAATAATCCGGTCTTACACTTCATTCTGGGCTACGCCCTCGGAACCCAGGGCAAAGTGGATGAAACCATCGAAGAATACCGCGCCGCCATACACCTGAAGCCGGATTTTGCCGGAGCCCACAACAGTCTGGGCAACGCCCTTTCGGCAAAGAAGGACTATGATGGCGCACTGGCCGAGTATCATGAGGCGCTCCGCATCCAACCCGACTACCCTGAAGCCCTCAATAATCTTGGCAATGCGTTGCGGGCCAAGGGTGACCTCGATGGCGCCATTGCGGAGTTTCACGAATCGATTCGCCTGAACCCCGAATTCGCCTTGGCCCACTCCAACCTGGGCTTCGCCCTCTTGAGCAAACACGATCCTGACGGCGCCCTGGCCGAGTTCCGCGAAGCCGTCCACATTCAACCGGACTGGGCCGAGGCCCACAACATGGTGGGTTGGACCCTGAATCAGAAGCGCGACCCGGATGGCGCCATCGCGGAATATCACACGGCGCTCCAATTGAACCCCAACCTCGCTTTTGTCCATGCCAATCTCGGTTGGGCGCTCGAAGGGAAGGGCGACCTGGATGGGTCGATTAGTGAATTTCGTCAGGCGATTAGATTGGCGCCCAACAACTCTGGAGCGCACAATAGCCTGGGCTACGCCCTCTACAAGAAAAAGGATTTCGATGGCGCCATCGGTGAGTACCACACCGCCATTCAATTGAAGGCCGATGAGCCCGCGACTCATTTCAATCTCGGGCTTGCCCTGGGGGAAAAAGGCGATTATGACGGCGCCCTGGCCGAGTATCGTGAGGTCCTGCGCTTGAAACCAGACTTGCCCGGCGCCCACTACAATATGGGTTGGGCGTTTGAACGAAAGGGCGATGTTTCCTCCGCCCTCGAACAATATCGCCAGGCTTACGAAATTGACCCGAAGAATGCCCAGTACAAAACCGCCTACGAGAGAATGCTGAGAAAGCCGAAAAGATAATCGCCATGTGCCGGCTCCAGCAACTGACGCACCCCTGCCGTCCCCACGCTGGGACGGCAAATTAACTCACGGCCTTCTTTTGAAATTGAATCAAACCCAAGGCGAGTATCAACAAATCTATGAGGGCCAGTGCGCCCATCGCCACAGCCACCGGCAGGTGTGGAAACTGCGGCACCAGGGACCCGCGCAGACCCTCGCTGGCGTACACCAGTGGATTTAATAAAACCACCTTTTGCAGGATGGGAAAGCTCTTCAAAGCGCTCCAGGGGTAATACGCGCACCCGAACGAAATCAGGGGGGCGAGCACCAGGCTGAACATCAATCCGATTTCGGTTTGACCCACGCTGCACCCGAGCAGCAGGCCGCCGGCAGAGGAAAAAAGAGCCACCAGCAAGGCGATCAAAAGAAATGAAATCGGGGTGCGGAAGGAGAGATCGACGCCGGGGCTCATCATCAGCCAGCCCGTGGGGATCACCACCAGGCCGGCCACCATCGCCTGCACCATCCCGGCCACCACCTTCTCCACCGCCAGCCACCGGACGTTGATGGGAGCGAGCAAACGGTCCTCAATCTCGCGCGTGAATTGGAACTCCGCAATCAGCGGCATGGCCACCGCCTGAATCCCGGACATCACCATGCTGATGGCGATGATACCCGGCAGCAGCAGGCTTTTGTAAGAATCGGCCATTAACCCGCTCCGGGTCATGATCTGGCCGAACACGAAAACAAACAGCATGGGCTGGAGCAGATTGAGGACAACGACGCGGACAAAATTTCTGCGCGCCACCCGCACGTCGCGCCCAAGCAATGCCATAAAAGTCTGCCCATTCATTCGCGCAAGCTCCTCCCCGTGTGATGCAGGAAAAAGTTTTCCAGGCTGGGTTCGGAAATATTCACGTCGTGAATCTCCACTTGCGACGCGGCAGCCATATTCACGATCTCCGGAATCAGCGCCCCGCCCCGGTCGGCATAAACGTCCGTGCCCCCGTCTGCCCCTCGCACTTCGCGCACTCCGGGAAGTGACTCCAGGCTGCGCAGAAACTCGGGCGAAGTGCAGCTGAAACGCAGCCGCAGCAGGTAGGCGCCGGCAATGGAGGTTTTCAGTTCCTTCGGGTTGCCCAGCGCGATGATGCGGCCATGGTCGATGATGGCGATGCGATGGCATACTTCGTCCGCTTCTTCCATATTGTGGGTGGTGAGCAATATAGTTTTTCCGCGTCGGTTATATTCCCGAACCAACTCCCACAACAGCAGGCGTGTTTGCGGGTCCAGGCCCGCGCTCGGCTCATCCAAAAAAAGCACTTCCGGATCGTGCATCATGGCGCGCGCAATGGACAGGCGTTGCATCAGGCCGCCGGAAAAGCCGAGGGGCATGCGGTCCGCGTGTTCGGTGAGCTTGAATTGTTCAATCAATTCCTGGGCGCGTTTCAGGCACACCGCCGAACCCAATCCGAAGTAGGCACCGTGAAAAAGAAGAATCTCGCGCGCGGTCAGTGAATAGTCAAGGTTCGGGCGTTGCGCCACCACGCCAATCAGGCGCTTGACCGCCAGTTGCTGACGGGAATTCCAAACATCGTACTCGCCCACCCAGGCTTGGCCGCTGGTGGGCCGGCTGCGCGTGGTGAGAATCCCCACCGTGGTGGATTTGCCCGCGCCGTTGGGGCCCAGCAATCCGAAGATTTCTCCGGGCTGAACTTCCAGCGACACGCCGTCGAGCGCCACCACCTCAAACTTTTTCTTATCTCTCGACCGTCCGCCCACGGGCAGCAAGGGCGCCCCTCGCGCCGCCATGGGCGGAGGCGTATGGTAAACCTTGCGCAAATCCTGAATTCGGATGCCGACGGACATGATTATTTGCTCCAGGTCTTTTCGAGTTCCCCCAACTCCCGAGCCGCGCGCTCGAGGATGGTGCGAATGCGCTCTTCCCGTTCCGGCTTTCCGCTGGCCCGCCTTTCAGCCCGGAGCGAAAAGCTCTAATAATGTTATCCTCCGCGCCGTTGGGATGGACAAAGCAGCGGAATGGTTTCCCGTTTGTTTCGGCGGTAGACGCGAAAGTCACTTTCGTCAATCGTCACCACCACGTGCCGGGGGTAGATCTCACTCATTCGAATCAAACACAAATCCGCAAGGTCGGGGTGCCGGTCTTGGTAACGTTCCGCCAGCCTGGCCAGTTGCTCCAAATTCTTGGGAAAATCGAAAGCCAGCCGAAGCATCTCATCGTTAAAAAGGGAAAGCACGTAGGAACCCGAGGCCAGGTGAAATGCCGCTTCGGCAAGCACTGCCTCGCATGTGAGCAGCGGCTCCGTTATTCCTTTGGCGATCTCAAGCGCCCACGCGTGGTATCGGTCATTTCGGTTTCCGAAAGCAACAATAAAGCCTGTGTCTGCAATTCCCTTCATCGGCGCGCGAATCCCTTTCGCATTGACAAATCGGCCGGCCCGTCAATTTTGCCCGCGTGCCGCAAAAAGCGCTGCTTCCCGCCCTCCGACTTCGCTTTTTCCAATTGGCGGCGGATAATGCGCCCGGCGGGCTCGCCCGTTTTGCGGGCCCTTTCCGCCAGCCACTCGGACAGTTCTTCGGTAAGACGAATTGTTAATGTGCGACTCATACAGCATAACTGTAACACACGCGACAGGCTTTTGTCAACCTTCCGGCTTTGGAAATCGGAAACGGCCTGGCCGGCTGTTCTAGACCCTGACAAAGACTCGATTGGGATCGCCCAGGTCGCGGGCGGAAGGAGTGATAATCGTGCGCGGGCCCACGTGAATCTTCTCGCCCTTCTTAAGGGCGATGCGGACATCTTCTTCACTCACAAAATCCACCGGGCGGGGGGTTGTGCTCACCGTGGCTTGCGGAGAAGGACCAGATTCGGGCGCGCCCGCGGGCGCCCGAGCTGAGGGCTTGTCCGCCGCTCCCCTAAAGCGCTGAACGATGCGCGCAATCGCTACTCGATCGTCTGACTTCGGCGTGGCACGAGGTGATGCCGACGCAATGCTGGCGGGCGCGATGGGAGACGGCAACGCAGAAGGGCGGTGAACAGAGCCGGTCTCATTCTGTCCGCGCGCCGGCTCGGCACTACCATCGGCGCGGTTGACCGGACTGCGCTCGTAGGCCAGGCGCTTGATATTCAGCAAATTCATGGGCGAGATATTGTCGGTGGTGATGTTCCCGCCCGGCGTGCCGCAGCCCAGCGACATGGACGGAAACAGCCCTGTCGTGTAGCCCACCGACCCGTGCGACGCGGGGGAATTCACCACCATGCGGAAAGCGGGAAGACTCAGCGCAAATTCCCGAATCACTTTCTCGTCGCTGGCGTGAATGGACATGGTATGACCCATGCCTCCGAATCTCAGAAAGCGGTTGCAGACTTCCCTGCCCTCGTTCGAATCCTTGACCACGTAAAAAGAAAGCACGGGCGAGAGCTTTTCGGCGGAGAGTGGATATTCCTTCCCGATGCCTTCGAGCGGCGCCACCAGCGCACGCGTTCCGGTGGGCACTTCAAAGCCCGCCGCTTGGGCGATCTTGTCCGCCGATTGGCCCACCATCTTTGAATTCACGCGGAAGTTGGGAAGGATCAGCACGCGCGCCACAGCCGCAGCCTGCTCCTTGCTCAGGAAGAAACCACCGCGGCGTTCAGTTTCCGCTTTCACTTGCGCCGCGATTTCCGAGTCCACCACCATATGCTGCTCGGAGGAACACAGGGTGCCATTGTCGAAACATTTCCCGGTCAGGATATCGGCAACGGCTTTGCGGATGTTGGCCGAGCGATGAATGTAACTGGGCACGTTGCCCGGGCCGACGCCCAGCGCCGGCTTGCCCGAACTGTAAGCCGCGCGCACCAGGCCCGTCCCGCCCGTGGCCAGGATGATGGCTGTGGATCGGTGGCGCATCAATACTTCTGTGGCCTCTGGGGTGGGCGCGCTCAGGCAACCGATCGAACCTTCCGGCGCCCCCGCTTTCAACGCCGCCTCGTACATCACGCGCACGCTCTCCCGTATGCAGCGCACGGCGGACGGGTGCGGGCTCATCACAATGGCGTTGCGCGCCTTCAAGGAGATCAAGACTTTGAAAATGGCCGTCGAGGTTGGGTTGGTGGTGGGAATAATGGCGGCCACCACCCCCGCCGGCACCGCGATTTCAACCACGCCGGTGTCCTTGTCCTCGCGCAGGATGCCAACCGTCTTTATGTCCTTGATGGCGTTGTAAACGTCGCGCGCGCTGAAAAGGTTTTTCAGCACCTTGTCGGCAACTACTCCATAAGTGGTTTCTTCCACGGCCAGCCGGGCCAGCGGCTCCGCGTTCTGGCGCGCCGCTTCCGCGCAAGCGGCTACCACCGCATCCACTTGTTCCTGGGAAAATTGTTCGAGGATTTTCTGGGCTTCAGCGGCCTTTTCGACTAACCGGCGCGCTTCCTGAATCGACTGGAGGTCCTGATCGTAGGGCATGGAAAAATTGAGTCATCGGGCGATTGAGTCTTTGGGAAAGATTGAGTCATTAAGTCATCGTCCCATAAAGCCATTGAAGGCGTTTTTTTAAATGGCTCAATGGCGCGATGGCTCAATCACTCAATGATTCTATCCGGAGGATTTCTTTCCGGAGAGCTGGCCTCCCGGCAGGATTTTTTCCGCTTCGCTGTGAGGACGCGGGATCACGTGTACGCTCACCAACTCCCCCACGCGCCGTGCTGCCGCCGCCCCCGCGTCGGTAGCGGCCTTGACGGCACCCACATCGCCGCGCACCATCACGGTGACGTAGCCGGCCCCAATATATTCCTTGCCGATCAACACCACGTTGGCGGCCTTCACCATGGCATCCGCGGCCTCAATGGCACCCACCAAGCCTTTGGTCTCAATCATTCCCAACGCCTCAAGCGACATGCAGCCTCCCCTTTCCAAAAAAACAAACGCGGTAGAACCTGGCACGATTGTACAGGCGCTGCCAACAGCCGCCTGTTCCTACGCCCTGATGCCTTCGCCCGCCAGGGCGATACTGTTGCGAGTGCTGTTTTTAACCACGTACATGGCCTCATCGGCCATGCGCAGGATATCTTTGCGGGTGCGGGCATCACCCGGGAATGAAGCCAGCCCGAAGCTTGCTGTTACCTTGATGTTCAGATTTTCCTCGGTGAAGAAAACTCTTTGGTTGAGCAAGTCCTTGATGCGCCGCACCACCATCAACGCGTTCTCTTTCGGAGTCTGGGGCAGCAGCACAACAAATTCGTCGCCCCCGTACCGGAAGGCGTAGTCAATCAAGCGAAGGTGCCCTTTGATGATCTCTCCAATCATCCAGAGCAGCTTGGATCCCACCAGATGGCCGTGCGTGTCATTCACCGCCTTGAAATGATCCAGGTCGATGAAGATGACCGAAAACTGGTAGTTGTAGCGGGTGGAGCGGTAGATTTCGGCGTCCAGGACAAAATGGAGATGGCGCGCGTTATAAAGAGCGGTGCAGTCGTCGGTGATGGTCAGTTCCTGGATGCGCTGAACGTAGCGGGCGTTTTCCAGGGCAATCGCAGCGTAGTCAGCCAGATTCTTCAGGATGGGAATGTCTTCCATTCGAAAGCATCCCTTGCCCAGATAATTGACCAATTCAATGACGCCCAAAACCTTGTCCCGGCTCTTGATGGGGACGCACACTACGGATTGAGTGTTGATCTGGGTTAGCTCGTCGAACTTGGTGGAGAAGCGCGGATCGGCTTTGACGTCCTCCACCAGCACCGGTTCACCGTGTTCGGCCACCCAGCCGGCAATTCCCTCCCCCACTTTCAGCCGAATGTCTTTCAGGCTGTTGGCCCCTGCGCCTATCGCAATTTCAAAATAAAGCTCTTGTGTTTTCTCATCCAGCATCAGGAGCGACCAGGTGTCAGGACGCAGAAAGTCGCTGATCTTCTCCATGATCGTTTGCAGGATTTTTTGCAGGTCAAGCGTGGAGGCGAGCGTCTTCCCCACCTCGTGGAAGAGGGAGAGTCGCTCAATCTGGCTTCTAAGTTCAGCAACTTCCTTGTCTCGTTCCATTCCTTTTCCCGGCCCACCCCATTTGGTTTCTTAAAGTTTTAAACTATTCCGTCGCTCATTACAACTTAATTTTTCGATCCGGCCCTCGAGACTGGAAATAGGGCTCCGCGCACCCCTCCTGACTCCGTAAAGGGGTTGCTGCATTGTAAAACAATTGACACTCTTCGGGGCCTGGAAATATCATGGGTGCGTATCCAAATTTTGGCGGGCAACAAAAGCGTTCTGATGGCTAATTTTGGCGCCAACCTGCGGCGAGAACGAGAGATGCGGGGCGTCCCCCTGGATGAGATTGCGGCAGCCACCAAAATCAGTGTTCGCTGCCTTCAAGCTCTGGAAGCAGAGGAATTCTCAAAACTTCCCGGCGGCATTTTCACCCGCAGCTTCATTCGCGCCTATGCCAAATACCTCGGTTTGGATGAAGAAACCGTGATGGCCGAATTTCAAGTTCTCGCCCCGCCCATGGAGGAAGCGGACCTCAGCAGGCTCACCCCCAGCAACGTCAAAGCCCCGGAGGTGAAATCGCGAGTTCCCCTTCTGGTCCCGCTGATTGCCGTGGCCGCGCTGGCCGGAGGGTATGGGCTTTATCGCTATTCGCGTGGCGTTGTTGGACCTGGAATTTCCGGTTCGACTTCAAGGCCAGCCTCGCCGCCATCGCCACCTGCCGGCGCGCAGCCTCCGCCCTCGACGGCGCCGCCCGCTTCAGCAGCCACAACCCAAGTCCCGGCAACGGCTGAACCGGGCACGGGCGAGCGGTCTGCGAATCCCAATTCCGAAGACGGGCCAGGGCCCAATCCGGCAGCCGGGCCTCCGGCTCCCAGTGGGGCCGTGAACGCAGGAGCAGACTTGGGCCTGACGCTTCAAATAGCAGCAACGGAACAAGTATGGGTGGCTGTGGATGCAGATGGGAAAAACGCCATGCAGCGGGTCCTGAAGCCCAATGACATTCAGACTTTCAAAGCCAAGAAATCCTTCGACGTGATGACAGGAAATGCGCAAGGCATCATACTTACCTTAAATGGCGAAACCTTAAGACCCCTGGGACGAAATGGAGAAGTCAAAAAGGTTCATCTCACTCAAAAAGACTTGAAGAATCCCGGCCTTTAAGGAGCCACCCATTCCCGGACGAGTAATTGACAGCATTCGTGAAGGCATTGCCCCCGAGGTGATCCGCCGCAAAGGAGCCGTGGGTGATCTTCCTGTTTCGCTGGAAGAGAAAATTGAAATTCTTGTTCTTCTCTCCAAAGACAAGGATGAGTTGACTCGCAACACGGCGTTTTCCGTCCTCCGAGCCTGGAAGGCGGAGGAATTACAGGAAGTCCTGTCGAATTCGGCCACTCCTTACATTGTCCTGGATTTCGTGACCACTTATCTGGCCCACGAGCGGAAAGACCTTGCCGACGCCATGCTGGAAAACACCGCCCTGCCCGAGGACCTCCGCACCCTCATCAAGGAAACCCTCCCCACCGCTACGGTCCCGCCCGTCGAAGATCCTACCAGGGCTCCCCAAATGGTGGAGTCCCCGGCAGGGCCCGACCTCCTGGAGGACGACAAAAAGGACCCGAAGAAATTGACCCTGCTTCAAAAAATCACCAAGATGACGCCCTCCGAAAAGATCAAAACGGCATTAACGGGGAACATGGAAGAGCGTCTGGTGTTGATTCGAGACTCCAATAAATTGGTGGCGCGCGCGGTGCTTGGTTCGCCCAAACTGACGGACCAGGAAATTGAAAACATTGCCTCCATGAAGAATGTAACCGAGGAAGTGCTGCGCCTCATTGCCATGAATCGCAAATTCATGAAGACCTACGCCGTGGTGCGCCAGCTCATTAACAACCCCCGCCTGCCCATAGACGTTGGCCTGTCTCTGCTTCATCGCATCAATGACCGCGACCTGAAAGGAGTCATGCTGAACAAGAACGTGGCTGAAACGGTTCGAGGCATGGCTTTGAAAATGGTGAAGCAAAAGGAAGAAGCCAACAAGCCCAAGCTGCCCGCGAAGTAGCCCCAACGTCGGGCACAGGGCCTCTCTTTACCCTGATTCTCACCTGCCTGCCCGATCATGCTTTTCCCGGGGATGGAAAAGAGGAATGATTACAGCTTCAATAGCCCACCAAGACCATGTCAGCGATCAAATCACCGGCAACAGGGCGCCAAAAAGCTTGACCAGATTTCGGCCAGAGATTTTCCCCGCTTCCAAAACTTCCTCATGACTCAAGGGCCGCTGGCTCAGGCCGGCGGCGCGATTAGAAATGGTGGCAATCGCCAGGACCCGCGCGCCCATTTGCCTCGCCGCCAGCACCTCCGGCACGGTGGACATGCCCACCGCCCCCGCTCCCAATTGCTGGAGGGCGCGGATTTCAGCCGGCGTCTCGTAGTTCGGGCCCAGCAGGCCGACATAGACTCCTTCAGAAAATTTCAAGCCTTGGGCGCGCGCCGCTTTTCCGGCCTTTAACCTCAACTCCGGGTCGTAGGCCTGACTGAGATCGACAAACCGCTCCCCCCAACGAGCGTCGTGCGCGCCGGCCAGAGGGTTGGCACCCTGAAAATTCAGGTGGTCGGAAAAAAACATGAAGCTCGCAGGACTGGCCTGGGGGGCAATCCCTCCCGCAGCACAGGTTACGATGAGAATTTCAACCCCCGCCAGAATCAAAACTCGGGCCGGGAAGACCACTTCGGCGGGGGTATAGCCTTCGTACAAGTGCATTCTACCTTCCAGGAGGGCAACGGGCTTTTGCGCCCATGTCCCCAGATGCAACATGCCGGAATGACCCTTGACGCTCGGGCGTGGGAAAGATGGGATGGATCGAAATGGAATTCTTATGGCTCTCTGGACTTGATTGACCACGTCTCCCAAACCTGAGCCTAGAACGATGCCCACCCGCGGCCGTTCACGCCATCGCGATCTCAAATACTTCGCCGCCTTGAGAGCCTCAGGATACCCCGGCAGTCTTTTCATAAGAAAAGCGCACCTAAAGAAGTGTTTCTGCCTTCTGCCTACTGCCTTCTGCTTTCTGCTTTTTCAAGACAGCAGCAGGCCGGCCACGGCTGCGGCCAGATAATTCGCCAGTGTTCCGCCCAGCAGGGCTCTGAAGCCAAGCCGCGCCAAATCCTGCTTGCGGTTCGGGGCGAGTGATCCAATGCCACCAATCTGAATTCCGATGGAGGAAAAATTCGCGAATCCGCATAGCGCGTAGGTGGCAATGGTAAAAGACCTTGCGGTTATTTGGCCTTTCATGGGCCCCAGCAGTGAAAAGGCCACAAACTCGTTGATCACAACCTTTGTGCCCATCAGGTAACCGACCTTGGTCGCGTCCTGCCATGGAACGCCCAGCAACCATGCCACCGGCGCCAGGGCATAACCGAATAATGTTTCGAGTTTCAAATGGGCCACGCTCAGGATGCCGTTGGCAAGATAGACCAAAGCGACAAAGGCGATGAGCATCGCCGCCACGTTCAGAGCGAGAAAAAGCCCGTCCCCGACACCCTTCGAAACCGCATCCAGCACGTTCGCGTCCTTATGTTCCAAAACCAGCTTCACCTCGCCGGCGGTTTTGGATTGCTCGGTTTCCGGAACCAGCATTTTGGAAATCAGGATGGTTCCGGGTGCGGTCATCACCACGGCGGTCAGCAAATGGCGCGCCTCCGCACCGAAAAGGATGTAAGCGCCCATCACCGACCCCGCGATGTGCGCCATGCCCGCCGTCATAATGGTCATCAGCTCGGACTCGGTCAGATCAGCAAGGTAGGGACGAATCACCAGCGGCGCTTCCGTTTGCCCCATCAGGATGCTCGCCGCCACTTCCAAAGATTCGGCGCCGCTCGTGCCCATCAGTTTAAACATGAGCTTGCCCACCAACTGAACCAGAAAAGGCAGGATGCGAAGGTAATAAAGGAGGGAAAAGAAAGAAGCCACGTAGATGATCAAGGGCAACGCCTGAAAAGCGAACACGAAACCAAATTGGCCTTTGGGGTCGCCCAAAGAACCGAAGACGAACTTGGATCCCTCAAATGAATAATTCAGGAAGCTGGTAACGCCCGAGGAAATCTTGCCCAGCAGCCAGTATCCAATGTCCGTACGCAACACGAATAGAGCCACCGCCAATTGTAGCCCCAGCCCCCAGCCGACGATCCGCCAGCGGATGGCTTGGCGGTTCTTGGACATCAGAAAGGCAACGCCCAGGATAACCAGTATTCCGAGGAGTGGAACGAAACGAGACATGGTTTCAAACCAGAAATCAGTAATTAGAAATCAGAAACTAGAAATTGGGCATCTAGATTTCAACATTGCCGCCCGAATCCCATCTTCGCCTCTTTGCTGAGTAATGAAATTGTTCCAGACCGGAAACAAAGTACCACAGAAGGTATCTTTCTGCCTTCTGCCTTCTGCCTTCTGCCTTCTGCCTTCTGCCTTCTGCCTTCTGCCTTCTGCCTTCTGCCTTCTGCCTTCTGCCTTCTGCCTTCTACACCGTCTCGTGAATCAATACGGGCGTGGCCGCCGGCTGCCTGGAAATTCTAATGGCCGGGCGCAACATTTCCCGCGCCCGCTTGAGAAGCGCCGCATCGTTGGCGTACAGAACGCATATGCGCTCGCCCACCGTCACGCGCTCTCCAACTTTCTTTTCGAAAACCAAACCCACGCCCTTGTCGATCACGGAATCCAACCGTTCGCGCCCCGCGCCCAAAACCATCGAAGCGCGCCCTATGGCAAAGGCTTCCAGTTCGGCCACCCACCCGTCTTCCGCCGCCACCATGGATTCTTCAATTTTTGCCGAGGGCAAGCGATTATAGTCTTCCACCACTTTGGGGTCGCCCCCCTGCTCGGCAATGACCCGGGTGAAAATCTCCAGGGGCTTGCCGCCGGCCAAAAGCGCATCATACTTCGCGCGCGCGCTATCCATTGATTTTTCCACGCCCCCCACCACCAACATGCAGGCGGTCAACTCGCGTGATAGCTCCGCCAAGTCGCGAGGCCCGCGGCCTTTGAGAGTTTCAAAGCACTCGATTACTTCGAGCGCGTTGCCTACCGCGCAACCCAGCGGCTGATTCATATCCGTGATCAGGGCGGTCACGCGCTTGCCACACGCCCGCCCAATCTCCACCATGCGGGCGGCCAGTGCGCGCGAGTCCTCCAGCTTCTTCATGAAGGCGCCCGAACCGGTTTTAACATCCAGCACCAGCCCGTCAATGCCCTCGGCCAGTTTCTTGCTCATGATGGATGCGGAAATGAGCGGAATGGATTCCACCGTGGCGGTGACGTCGCGTAGTGAGTAAAGCTTGCGGTCGGCGGGAGCCAGATCGTCGGTCTGGCCCATCAGCCCCATGCCGCAGGTTCCGAGAATGCGCCGAAACTCCGGCAGCGAAAGATGGGTGTCGAAACCCGGGATGGACTCCAGTTTATCCAGCGTGCCGCCAGTGTGGCCCAGGCCGCGCCCCGAAATCATGGGCACCATCAACCCGCCCGCGGCCGCCACCGGAGCGATCACGAGCGAAGTTTTATCACCCACTCCGCCGGTCGAGTGTTTATCCACTTTCGGTTGGGGGTATTCGGAAAGGTCGAGAGTCGCGCCCGACTTCATCATCGCTTCGGTAAGGTTGGCGGTTTCCTCGCCGCTCAGGCCGCGAAAGAAGATGGCCATCAACAAGGCCGAGCACTGATAGTCGGGAATTTCGCCGCGAGTGTAGCGATCAACGAATTCGAAAATTTCCTGTCGCGTCAGGGAATCCCCGTCGCGCTTCTTCCGAATCAGTTCGGGAAAATCCATGCGCGTTGGCCAGGTAAAACTTTTCCTCAGAAGTCCGCGCGATGCCCTGCGGCTTTGCCATTACTCGTGCGCCAATGTACTATGAGCGGGCTGGATTTACAATTGTTCCCGTCAAGCTGGGTTCAATCATGTATGGCCAAACGCGTACTGACCGGTGTTGACATCGAATCCTTGCCCCCCGGCGGCGAGCTGGTGGTGCCGCCCGATTCCATCATCACGGACCGGGCGCGGGAGATCGCCGCCCAGCGCGGCGTGCTAATCCGCGCGGAAGAGGCCCGGGCCGAGTCGAGCGCCGGACCTGCCGACCCCGCCCCTGCCCGCGTTGTCGCTGTGGGCGCGGATCACGGCGGCTTCGAGCTCAAAGAAATATTGAAGCGTTATTTGGCGGAATGGGGATACCAGGTGAGAGATTTCGGAACCGATTCGGGCAAGGCGGTGGACTACCCCGACTTCGCCCTGGCCGTGGCGCGCGCCGTCGCTGGCGGCGAAGCTTGGCGCGGAATTATGGTGGATGCCGTCGGCGTAGGCTCTGCCATGGCGGCCAACAAGATTCAGGGCATTCGCGCCGCACCCTGTGCTGACCGGGCCACCGCCCGCAGCAGTCGCGAACACAATGATTCCAATGTGCTCACTCTCGGCGGCCGATTTCTTCCGGCGGAAGAGGCGCGCGAAATCGTGCGCGTCTGGCTGGATGCCGAATTTGCCGGCGGCCGCCACCAAGGTCGCGTGGATAAAATCACGGCCATTGAAAAGTCAAGGCCCTGAACATGTCCGTCGGGTACAAACGCGAAAATGAAAGTTACATCACATTCATTCGTCTCAAGCACCCCTCATCCGTCCCGCCGCTGCGGGCCGCCAGGGCAGAACCTGGGGCCCCTTCCCTCTCCCCTAAAGGGCCGAGGGCTATGATCTGTTGATTGATTTCCTCCCCTCGCCCACTTGGGGGAGAGGGGCGGGGGTGAGGGGGTTTGTAACCATTGCAGGTGCTGTTGAATTTGCTTTTAGATTTGTCCCATCGAAAGTCTATTACAGTTCCCGCCGTCGCAAACGGATGCACGCAATTTCCGGAGGGCAATTCAGCCGCAATGGGACCACCGATCTGCCGATGCCGCGGCTGACATAAATCTGGGTGCCGTTCAGCCGGTTCCAACCATCCACAAATTTTTCGCCCAATTTGGAATTGCCGCGCACCGAACCCACCACCGGCAGCCGCACTTGTCCTCCGTGCGTGTGGCCCGAAATCATAAAGTCGATGCCGTGGGTTGCGGCGCGATGAATGCCCATCGGGTTGTGGCAGAGCAGAATCTTGGCATCGCGTTCCGGGATGGCATGCAGGGCGGCGTCCAAATCGTCCGCGCCCCACCAGAGATCGTCCACGCCCACCATCCAGAGCGTGGCTCCGCGGGCGCGCAAGGGATAATGCGCGTTGCGCAGCACCCGGATTCGCTGGGCGCGCAAGGCACGGGTCATCTCGTCCGCATCAACTTTAAAATCGTGGTTGCCAAGAACCGCGAAGACTCCCAGGGGCGCGCGCAACTTTCCCAACATTTGTGCAACCGGCCAGATGTAACTGGGCGAGAGGGTCACATAGTCGCCCGTGAGAGCGACGAGGTCCGGATGCAAATGGTTGGCCATCTTCACCGCGCGCTGGACGTATTCGAGCGGGGTAAAAAGGCTGTGATGGATGTCGGTCAGATGGGCGATCCGCAAACCGTTGTGGGTCACTGCAAGCCGGTCCAGCCAGATATCCATTCTGGTTATTTCCGGGTCGCGCGCGTAAGCCGGCGGCAATTCGGCTTCCGGACTGTTCAAGGCAAGCGTGATCAGTCCGCGCCGCCGCAGAAATCGGCGCGCGCCTGAAGTCTTGGCCATAAGTACTATTTCACCCGCTGGGCCAGCACCTCGACGAATATTTCGCGCATGGCGTCATGAATCAGGCCGTTGGATGCAAACACTTCATCCGCCAGCAAATCGAATGGATCGCCCTTTATATCGGTGACCCGTCCACCTGCTTCCGTCACCAACAAGGCGCCGGCCGCTTTGTCCCAGGGGTTAAGTTTCAGTTCCCAAAATCCCTCAAAGCGCCCGCACGCCACTGAGCACAAGTCGAGTGCGGCCGAACCGGCGCGCCGGATGCCGTGCGAGCATCGGGTGAAACGAAAATAGAATTCCATATTCAGATCGTGGTTGGACGCGAAGGGGGGAAAGCCGGTGGCCAGCAAGCTTTCCGCAAGCTTGGGAATGGGCGAAACGCGAATGCGCTTGTTGTTCAAATACGCGCCCGCGCCCCGCTCCGCCGTGTAGAGTTCCTCGCGGAGGGGATCGTAGACCACTCCGACAACCATGTCGCCGCGGCAGGCGAGGCCCAGCGTCACGCAGAAAACCGGAAAGCCGTGGGCAAAGTTGGTGGTTCCGTCAAGAGGATCCACATACCAGCAATAATCGGAATCGGTTTTCCCGCCGCCGCCTTCTTCCGCCACAATCGAGTGCTTGGGAAAGTGACTTTGCAGGCGCTCGATGATCAACGCCTCGGAGCGCCGGTCGGCCTCGGTTACCAGGTCCGAGGGACGCTTGTAGGAAATCTCGTGCGGGCGTTTGAAGAGCTGCGCCAGGAGCGCACCCGATTCGCGGGCGATGTCTACAGCAATATTGAGGTAACTTTCCATAACATTAGAAAGCAGAAATCAGAAAGCAGAATTCACATCTTATTTCGGGTGAGGAACCCCACTGCGGTGCTCCCAATTTCTGATTTCTGATTTCTGATTTCTGATTTTTCTTGCTCTCCCTCCGCCCATACGGCGCCATCCTCAAAGTATTCCTTTTTCCAAATGGGAACAATTTGTTTCAAGCGGTCGATGGCATAGTGGCAAGCTTCAAATGCGGCGCGCCGATGGGCGGAAGTCACGATAATGGTCACACTCGTTTCGCCGATTTCAAGCCTGCCCAAGCGGTGGATCATCCCCACTCTGTCAACGGGAAACTTCTGTTTCACCTCGCTGCGGATTTCTTCCATCTTTTGCAGCGCCATGGGCTCGTAGCCCTCATATTCAAGGTAAAGAGTTTTCTTGCCTCTGGAATTATCGCGAACGATGCCCTCAAAAACCACCACGGCGCCGTCCTGCGAAGCCTTCAGTTCCAGGCTCAAGTCGTGAGTGGGAATTGGCTCGCGGGTGAGGCGGCAGAAATCGTCCCCCGCCCCGCCGCTTACCGGAGGGAGAAAAGCAACCTCATCGCCGTCGCGAAGCTGGCGCGAGCGGTCAGCCATCTCCTGATTAACGGCCGCAGCCAACGACCCGGCAATTTCCGCCAGCCTGGGGAAACGCGCCTGGTATTGGCCCCAAAGATCGCCCAGGCTTCCGCCCTCGGGAATCTCCACTCGTTCCTGCGCCACGCCGGTTAAATCCTGCGCCATGCCGAAGAACAGGACGTTCACGGTCATGTTTTCAGTATACACGGATTGGTCAGCGGCAAAGTGTATCTCGCCAAAAACGCTCCCTCCGAAGATTTAGAACGCGAGGTAAACCGGATTTTCAAGGATGGATTGAAGAGTCTGCAGGAATCTTGCACCGATGGCGCCGTCGATCACGCGATGATCGCAGGAGAGCGTCATTCGGCATCGATGGCCGATTTCGATCCGATGCTCCGCCACCACGGGCTTTTCCACCACCGCGCCCACCGCGAGGATCGCGCCTTCGGGCGGGTTGATGATGGCGGAGAACTGGTCGATACCCATCATGCCGAGATTCGAGACGCTGAAGGTTGCTCCCGTGTATTCACTGGGCGCGAGTTTTCGATTGCGGGCGCGGGCCACCAGGTCTCTGGCCTCGTGTGATACGTGCTGAAGGGTCTTCTGATCACAATCGTGAATGACCGGCGTGATCAGCCCGCCTCCGTCCACGGGAACGGCGATGCCAATGTGAACGCGGTTGTAGGTCCGAATCGTTTCGCCATTAAAAGAGGCATTGGCATCCGGGCACGCCCGCAGGGCCGCGGCGCATGCCTTCAGGATGATGTCATTGTAAGTCAGCTTCAATTTCGGATTCAGATTGTTGGCCGACTGGCGCAACTCCATCGCCCGCCGCATGTCCACTTCGATGGTGAGATAGAAATGTGGGACCGGCCCCAAGCTTTGCGTGAGTCGTGTGGCGATTATTTTGCGCATGGAACTCAGCGGCTCGTCCTGGAACTCCGGACCACCCGGAACGTATGCCGGGCGCGCCAGTGCGGCGGCATGGCCGCCGTCCCCGGACGGGAATACCGCCGGAACACCCACAACGGCGCGGTCAACATCCTGGCGCAGGATTCGCCCGCCCGGCCCGCTTCCCGCGACTCCGTTCAGATCCAGGCCCTTCTCTTTGGCTATTCGCCGCGCCAGAGGCGAGGCAAGCACGCGTCCTCCGCCGGCCTGAGGAACGGCGACAGGGGCACGCTCTGCCTCCCGAGTTGAAGAGGGGGGAGCGGGCGCCGCTTTAGGGGCTTCCGTGTGAGCCTGTTTTTGTGCAACAGGCATGGAGGGCGCGCCCACCGCGACGGGCTCCGGAACTGCCGCGGGCGGTGGAGCAACAGGTTGCTGGGGAGCGGGTGGGGTTGATGTGGGAACGGCCTTGGGCTCATCCGCGTGGTGCCCGGCCGGCGACGGAAGGGCCGTAGCGCTCTTAACCATTTCCGAAATGTCTTCGTCCGCTTTGCCGATTACGCCGAGCAACTGCCCGACCGGCGCCATCTGACCTACCGGCACCAGAATTTTTCGCAGCACACCCACGCCGGTGGTTTCCACTTCCATATCCACCTTGTCGGTTTCAATTTCCACCACCGCGTCGCCGGAAGAGACGGGGTCGCCCTCCTGCTTGAGCCACTTCAGGACTTTTCCCTCCGTCATCGTGTCGCTGCCCTTCGGCATCAATACGCGCACCGCCATAATTTACGTCTCTCCCCGGTTGAAATTGCGCGCCTATTTCCGATTCAGCACGCGGTGCACCGCATCCATCACGCGTGCCTTGTCGGGCAGGCACAAGTGCTCGAGATTTTTGGCATAGGGCATGGGCACGTCGGCTCCGGTCACCCTCAAAATGGGTGCATCCAGATAATCAAACGCGTGGAGCTGAATGGTATCTGCCATCTGCGCGCCCACGCCGCAAAACGGCCAGCCTTCCTCCACAATCACCACGTGGTTGGTTTTCCTCACCGAGGTGAGAATTGTTTCTGTGTCGAGCGGCCGCAAGGTGCGCGGGTCAACCACTTCAATCTCGATACCTTCCTTTTCCAGTTGCTGAGCCGCGTCCAAGGCCACCAAAACCATCTTGGAGTGCGCGATCACTGTCACGTGTTTGCCCGGCCGTTTAATTTCCGCCACGCCGAGCGGAATCAGATTCTCGCCCTCGGGCACTTCGCCCTTGGTTCCATAGAGAACCTCCGACTCCATAAAAATCACCGTATTGTCGTCGCGCACCGAGCTCTTGAGAAGACCCTTGGCATCGGCGGGTGTGGACGGCGAAACCACTTTGAGTCCCGGCACGTGGCAGAACCATGATTCAAGCGCCTGGGAATGTTGCGCACCCAGTTGATGCCCGGCGCCGCCCGGACCGCGAATCACCATGGGCACCCGGCACTGTCCGCCCGACATATAGAGCATCTTGGCCGCGCTGTTCACAATCTGGTCGATGGCGAGGAGGGCGAAATTAAACGTCATCATCTCGACGATGGGCCTCAATCCAGCTATCGCCGCGCCCACGCCCAGGCCCGTAAAGCCCAGCTCGGTGATGGGCGTGTCCAGAACGCGTTGGGCCCCAAATTCATCGAGCAGACCTTTGCTGATCTTGTACGCGCCCTGGTAGTATCCAACCTCTTCCCCCATCAGGAACACGCGATCATCGCGGCGCATTTCTTCGCGCATGGCCTGGTTCAGTGCTTCGCGGTAGGTAATAATGGGCATTTCGCACTCCGATTCAATTGATCTTTTTCTTTCAATTTCAAAAACGACGCGGCCAGCATTTCCGCCGGCGAATTTCCGGGGCGAACTGACACCAGACTTTCATCGCTCCCGCGTCACGGGGTGTAAACGTCGGTGTGAAGTTGCGAGGGGTGGGGGTCGTCACTGCGTTCTGAATAGGCGACGGCGTCCTCAACAATTTCCTTCACCTTTCTATCCATCTCTTCCACTTCCTCCTGGGTGATGAGGCCCAGCGATTCCAGCGTGGTGGTGAAGATTTTTATGGGATCGTGGCGCTTCTGTTCCTCCACTTCCACTTTGGTACGGTAGTGGCCGTGGACCGGGTCAGACATGGAGTGGCCCATAAAGCGGTACGTTCGCGCCTCGATCAGCGTGGGCGCATTTTCTTTGCGGGCGCGCTCCACTGCTTCCGCCATCACGTCCCGCACCGCCAGCACGTCCATGCCGTCCACCTGGGCGCGCGCCATGTTATAGCCCAGAGCTTTTTGCGAGAGATCGTATAGTGCGGAAGAGCGCTCAATGGGCGTGCCCATTCCAAACCGATTGTTTTCGCAGATGTAGACCACGGGGAGCTTCCACAATGCCGCCAGGTTCAACGACTCGTGGAAGGAGCCGATATTCACCGCCGCTTCGCCAAAAAAACAAAGAGTGACGCGCGGCTGCTTGAGATATTTCGAAGCGAAAGCAACGCCGGTGGCCAGTGGAATCTGGCCACCCACGATCCCGTGACCTCCCAGGAACCCCCTGCCCTTGTCGAACAGGTGCATGGAACCGCCCTTGCCCTCGGAAACGCCGCTCTGCTTGCCGTAAAGTTCGGCCATAACTTCGCCCGGATCCACGCCGCGCGCCAGGGCGTGCCCGTGCTCGCGATATGAAACCAGGATGTAGTCATCCTTATGAAGAGTTGAAATCGCTCCAATGCCCACCGCTTCCTGGCCGATGTAGAGGTGGCAAAACCCCCCAATTTTTCCCAGGGTGTACAGCTCCGCGGCTCGCTCCTCAAAGCGTCGGACCAGCAACATCTGCTCGAGCAGATTTCTAAGGACGGCAGGCTCTGTCCGCCGGGCGCGTTCTTCCTGGGTGGGGCCAGCGTGTTCTGGTACATGATCCTCTATCCCGTTGGCCGCGCTTACGGCGGTGTCACTCAATTCCATCGTACGCCTCCTCGATTTGCCTTCTTTTCACCTTCGCTGGTTCACCGGAGATCCCACAGAATCGCGAGACTCAGAACCGATCCGGCTGCAATTGCTATCCATCCACAATAACATATTTCGGGGGTTTTCAGGGATAGGATGTCGGCCTTTAGAGCAGCGGCCATTGGCGGGTGACTCACCCGCACCGCACAGATGCCTTTGACTCGGCTGTGGCCCGGGCCTACCGAATTGGGCCGAGCAGCGGTTTATTTTCAAGCGCCGTGCGCAACCTGATAGGTTGAAATTTTTCGGACTTCCGTATCAGTGCTCGCCATGTGCGCTGCCTCCCGCGTATAATCAGGGGCGTACGCCATCTTAACGACTTGAGGTGTTGCCGATGAGTCGACCTTCCCGCCGTGAATTCCTGGGTCACGCATCTCTTTTAGCCGCTGCGTTCTGTCCCGCCGCCTTGTCGCATGCTGCAGGGCCGCGCCAGCCGCATCTCGATTTCCCCACCGCCCCGCGTGACCGGCTCTCGGTGACTTCCTATCCATTTCGGGAGTTCATTGTGAGTCCCACTAACGGCGCGCGCGATCCCAAAAAGCCCGGCATGGATCTGAAAGAGTTCCCAGGAATGATTGCCAAAAAATTCGGCGTTCACAACATCAATCCTCTGCTGGACCATTTTTCCTCCACCGCGCCAGCCTACCTTGACGCTTTTCGCCAGGCGGTTGCCGACGCCGGCTCGCACATGACGGACCTCGGCCTCGGCGGGCGAAGGTTTTGGGACCCCGATTCGGCGCAGCGCCAGGCGGCGGTGGATTACGGCAAACACGGCATAGAGATGGCCCTGGCGGTCGGTTCACCCAGCGTCCGCCAGCACCTAGGTGGCAGCCGCGGCATGCAGCCGGACGTCGACCTTGCCGCGAAATCGCTCGGCAAGCTCGCCGATTACGGCGCGTCCCAGAACGTCGTGGTGCTGTTGGAAAACGATGCCGCCATCAACGAAGATCCCCTTACCATCGTGAAGATCATCGAGAAGGTGGACAATCCCTACCTTCGCGCCCTGCCTGATTTGGGCAACTCACTGGAAGGGGGCGATGCCGATTTCAATCAGCGCGGCGTGACCGGTATGTTCCAACACGCTTTCAACATGAGTCACGTCAAGGACGAGGTGATGGGCGCGGGCGGGAAAACCTACAAGGTTGACCTTCCCGCGCTTTTCGCCGTCGCCAAAGATAGTGGATACAAGGGCTACTTCTCCATGGAGTTTGAGATTCGGCTTGCCGATCCCTATGCGGGAACGCAGCGGCTGATTGACGAGACCCTGAAGTATTTGGCCTGACCCTCGGCATGGCGATTCCGCAAGCCCGCGGGCGCACATGGGCTCTATTGGATCCTCAGTCCCAAAATGTTGGCCTGAAACATGGGGCACAAAGGGACAAAAAGAAGGGCCGGGAAACTTTTTGACTAAAAATGCTGCCTGCAAATACTCTATTTTCAAAGATTTGGAACAAATTGTTTCTCTTGTGACTCCTGTGACCCGTGTTACATATTTCGGGACGGCAGCCGGGCATGATTACTAGTAATGTATCCTTATATGTATTAATTTTGGAGCGCTGCGCCCTCCTCGATTCCAGGGATGGGCCGCGCCCGGTTGGGGCGGCTGGTTATCGGTGGTCATGCGCAACGGCGGTTGGGTAGTGGTGTCATTTGGAATCGTATCCCATGAGAGCATCCGTCATTCCCGCGAAAGCGGGAATCCAGTTCCGTTGGCGACGTGTTCCCAATGGCTTGCGAAGTGGATTCCCGCTTGCGCGGGAATGACTGGACTGGGGAGCAGCCGCGTTTTGCAAATGACACCACTACCGGTCGTTGGCGCGACCCGGTCAAAAGCAAATCATTGTTCGGGCGCGAGTGCGGCGGAAGGGCAGCGTCAATTTGGTTTGACGATTGACCACTCGGCACAGGGGGCCTGAGGCCTGGCGGAAACAAGCCAAGCACAAAGCTCGAAAGAAACAGGGCAGGATCAAAGCTTGAAGGAAAGAGGGCCGGCACGAGGCCTGCCCCTACTTCCGATTAATTCACCGTCAACGTCAAATTGGTTTTATGGGTCAGAGTGGCCGCGCCGGACGCGACCGTTGCGGTCACGCTGAGCGTGTAGGTGCCCGAGGGCGTGCCGGGATTGCCGACGGGAGGCACAGGGGTGCTTCCTCCACCGCAAGCGGGCATGGAGAGCGCGGCCAGCATCACGACCAACAAAACCGCGGAGGCAAGCGCCACGCGCAGGGGCGCCAACTCTTGGGCTGGTAATTGTTTTCGACGACGCGCCGCCACGCCCAGCATTCCCAGCATCACGACCAGCACCAGGCAAGCCATCACGAGGCGCGCGCTCTCCTGCGTCCACATGGAAAAGAACGCCGGCGGTACGCGCTGCGCCGGCCCTCGACGGAAGCTCTCCGGCCAGACCATCGGCCGCGCCTCGATTACATGCACCAAAATCCGGTCAAGAGCGGGTTGGTGAAGCGCCCGGAGGATGGGCTGTGGTCAAGCGCGCGGGATTATTCGGGAACGGTGAGTGCGCCCGTGAGCCCGCATCCATTTTTGGCCATTGACCGCGTGCTGCTACCCGGCGATGACCAGACCCGAATTTGAATTGAAAGAAGTGGAAAAGCCGCAGAGTCTCAGAGTCAGAGACTCTGCGCTACCCGCTCAAGGTCAGGGAGCGGGCTCGCTGGTTTCGCTCGCCTTCGACGGCAACAATCGGATCACCACGCCGGGCTACAAGTAGGATGCGGCGGGCAACCTGCTGATGGACAACCTAAACTGCTACAGTTATGATGCGGAGAGTCGATTGATCGCGGTGGCGCAGGAGACCTCTCCGGGGAGCGATGTGTGCGGCGCGACCACCATGAATTATCTCTACGGCCCGGATGGGCGGCGGGTGGCGAAGTTGCAGAACGGACAGATGGTGAAGAACTTTTACTATGATGCGGCCGGGCAGGAGATCGCAGAGACGGACGTGAACGGAGTCTTGCAGCGCGCCGAGATCTTTGCCGGCGGCCGTCACCTGGCCACCTGGGCCTCGAACGCCACGTATTTCAATCATGCCGACTGGCTGGGCACGGAGCGCGCGCGCAGCAATTCGTCCGGCACGCTTTGCGAGACCATCACCAGCTTGCCTTTCGGTGACGGCCAAGTCACCACCCCGCAAAACGGCGGCTGCGCCACCGCCGACCCCAGCCCCAACCACTTCACGGGCAAAGAACGCGATAGCGAGAGTGGCCTGGACAACTTCGGGGCCAGATACAATTCATCAATTGCAGGGAGGTTCATGTCCCCCGATCCTGTGTTTGTGAGCGCAGACCGTTTGGCTGATCCCCAGAGCCTGAATTTGTACCCCTACGCTAGAAATAATCCCTTGTTGATCACAGATCCAACCGGATTGGATTTCTACCAAACTTGTACGCACACAAAGGACAACGAAGATACTTGCCAACAAGTCCAGAACGGGAGCACGAAAGTATGGGTTCAAGGTACGTCGGACGACAAGGGAAATTTCATGGCAAATAGGATCGCGAACGACGCGAATGGCAATCTAGTTGACACTGCTCATGGCAACGCCGCCGTTAGTGGAAGTTTCGATGAAAATGGAGTGCATCTCAACGGAGCACAGGGGCAGTTCATCGATAATAGTGGCCAAACGAATGTCAATGGCTCCGGCCTCTTCAGCGGGATACAAGGTCAATTCGTCTCTGATTGTGGAGGATCGTGCCAAGGTCGCGCCGAACTCTCCGGAACGCTGGGAGCGCTTTCAATGATGGAAGGAGGGCTGAATCGTCAAGGCGGGTTGACGACGGCGCTGGACCTTTTGTCTGGCGCGCACAACCCAGGTACTCAATGGAAGGACTCGAATGGCTACATCCATGTGATCTTGAATGGGGAAGGGACCCTCAATGCGGGCAAGACGGAGATGCACTTCGAGGGGCACCCAACGGGCGTGGACGCGACCAAGCTCGCTCTCCACATGGTCGACACGATCAGGGATGCCACAAGCGGAAGGGCAGCGGCAGAAAAGAATCGGGTGCTGCCATGAGGCGCCTGTTTAGCTTGCTTCTCTTAACGTCAAGCACCTGCTGGGGTCAGGGTGGGTTCACGATCGCGTTGGAGAATGCAAACTCGGCGCTCGCCTTGCCAAGTATGACCGCTCGCGATGGCGTCGTCTATGCAGCATATCGATCCTTCAACCTGCTCCGGTTTTCCGATCAGCTTCAGGTAATCGCATATGATGTCAATGCGCACAAACAACTTCACCATGTGACGATTCCTGTTCCCAAAGTTCATGGAGAAAGGGCGGCGGAGGGGCTTTTCCTTTCAGAAGACGGAAAAATGTTGGCTTACTCCGAAACATATAACCCTACTCTTCTCCTGCTGCTCTCTACAAAGGACTTGTCCGAGATACGTCGTTCGACCGTGCTTCCATTCACGCCAGAGGACCTGTGGCGGCAGTTCGGGGGCTTTGACAGTCACGACAGGCTGGCCTTCGCGTCCGTCAAGTCGGACAGACTTCGGTTTATCCGCATTAACCCAACGGACCTGGATCCTGTGTCCGACGCCAGCATGAGCGGCCCTGAGGTGCTGGAGCCTTTCAGCCTCAGCATCGTCTGGTCGCCGTCTGCGAAGCTAACGTGGATTAGTTCAGTCTCAATGCGCGGCGATCTGTGGCAAGAATATGGCGAGGGCGGGCATGCGACCGGGCAAGTATCCGGTTACCGACGCGAGATTAGCAATGGAGCTGTCGCACTTGGCGAAGGAAAGCTGCTGGCGTTCTACGGGAACATGATCGCAAAGGGGTCGGTTGTTAGGTACAGCGACCATAAAGAAGAAGAACTGAAGCTGACATGCGTTCCCAGTTCCTATGGCATCAGCAACGATCCTCAATATGCGGGAGCGATTTGCGCCACAATGACGGACTTGGCGGAGCCTGCGCAAAACAGAACCGTGACATCTGATTTCCTGTTGTTACGGACGAAAGGGCCAACGGTAGTTTGGCGGCATAAGATGGACTTCGTTGGAGTTGCAAACGGCAATGAACCGCACTCCGGGGGTCAGAAGGGCAATCCGCTTATCTACCGAGCTGGGTCGAAACTCCTAATCATGGCACCGACCAGAAGGCCGGAGCTGGCCGTCTACGAAGTGCCGCTTGAGGAAGGAGGCGTTACAGCAACGACGCATCGACGCACATGTATGGCTACTGGGTCCAACGCGCACTTTTCGTCTTACGATTTGGGCGGCGATTTGTTGAGCAAGCGGGTAGCCCCGGTCAATGGTAGCCACGGTCAGTGAATTGCTGACCGTGGGCTTTTATCGGATGTCAAGCCACTGACTCTGCATGATATTAAATAATCCTGTATAGGGCATTATCCCGCGGGTGGCGCATACGTTCCGCATTATGGAATGTATGCGGCACTTGATGGTAGGAAGATAACCGGGTGCCCCGGCAACGACATTTTTACGGACTCAACCATCTTCACTACCTGACCCGCAGCACGTATCGGCGCGCCCGTCTGTTCGATTCTGAGAGGTTCAAGCGCCGATGGGTACGAACCCTGGATGAATGGCGAAGCGAACTCGGGTTCAAGATCGTCGGATATGTCCTGATGCCCGAGCATTTTCATTTGTTGATCTGGCCCTCGGTCGAGCCCAACCCATCTCAAATCATGCAAAAACTTGAGGATCGCACGGCCCTATTTGTTTTGAAGAATTTGAAAGAGAATGCAGCCTATCCTTGGTGTGGAAAGATGCTCGGTCGCGTCCGGCTTCCACCGACCGTGCATCATCATGCCCACTGCCGGGTAGGGCAGCGGGGAGGATACGATCTGAATATTGGGAGCCCGAAAAAGCGGCTGGAGAAACTGAATTACATGCACAACAATCCAGTGGCCCGCAAGCTGGTGGAGAAACCCTGCGATTGGCCCTGGTCCAGTTGGAGATTTTATTTCTTGGATGACGCTTCCGTACTCTCTATGGATCGAATGTTGTGACTGATAAGATTTGGGGGGCAACCCTTGAGTATAAACTTGAAGAGCGCATACATTCCAAAGTGCGGAACGTATGCGCCACCCGCGAAAAGTTTGATATGGACTTCATGCGAAACAGGCGATGTGCAACCAATCGACGTATCGTAACTTTGATACTGAATGATTTGGCGCGCGGGAGACTTGAAGGAAGGCCTTCGGGCGCCTCCATTCACTCGGCGAAAGCTTTGGAAACTCCTACCCAGCAGGTTCGCACCCACTGAACCTCCAATGAAAACTCGTGGTCCGGAGAAGGCCCCGATTGCCGGGGATGCTGGGAAACAGATAAACCTCCGGCCTCTTCCGCCGCCAATTTTTGCGCAAGGCTTCCAACAACTTGGTAGTCAGTGGTACATCGCGGTTACGAGAGCCTTTCCCTTGACGGATCTAAATTACTCGGCGCTCGCTATCAATTTCGCCCACATTCAGCAGCGACGCCTCGGTGCGGCGAATGCCTGTGCTGTAGAGCGGGTAGCCCCGGTCAATGGTAGCCACGGTCACCGCTTTTTGTGACCGTGGGTTCTTACCATCAAAGCATGGAGCATGATATTGAATAATCCAACACAAGGTATTATAATAATCGGGCAGTGGGCTTTGCTCACCCTCGATACGATTCGGGCAGGTGGACGTAATCAATCTGAATCGGACCGGCGGCCACCGTGGTCCTGTCCAAGGCAAAATTATTGTAGCTGGACCACCGCCATTGTTCCGGACGTTTCACGAGTCCTGCTTGGACGGGGTTCTGGTGCATATAATCCAAGCGCTGTCGAAATTCCCGCGCGTCGCGCACCACGCGGTCCCAAAATTGATGCTGCCAAAACGGGCCGTGGGTGCGTCGCGCGGCGTGAAGGCGCAGCGTTGCAATCTTTTTGGTGTCGTGCAAGACTTTGGAAATGGTCAGCGGATAGGCAGGATAGATGAGCGCGTGCCCATGATTGGGCATTAGCACGTAACCGCACAAGAGAAACTTCAGGCGTTGGCGGGCCTCCCTGATCACCTCGATAAGCAAAGGGTATTCATCGGGCCGGAAGGATTTGATTCTGGGGCGCAGGTTCACGTTGACAAAGAAAAAGCGGTCGGAAAGGAGCAGGCGGTGAACGCGGGACACCCGCGCAGAGTATCACTATGGGTGTTATGTTGAAAGTACCCACGGTCACAAAAAGCAGTGACCGTGGCTGCCCGGTGTGCCGAGCATGTTCGGCGGCTTGGAGGTGAGAGTCCTCCACCCAACCTGATAGAGGCAAAGGATTGGCGAAGCGCAAGGGCGTCGCCGCGAGGCGGGGTCCGAAGGAAGCGTGCACCCCGGGGCGGCCGCAGGCCTTATAGAAGATCGGTGAGCATGCGAACTCGCGCCACGCGGGCGACTGAGGTCCAAAAGCACCAAAGGGGACGGCAAGCCGTCCCCCTACCAGAGAATAGAGGGCCGTCCCCACACTGCTGGTTGGGTGGAGTCGAGGTGCTAAGCCCATTTCTTGCCAAGTTCGTCCAAGCCGGATTTGGCCAGGTCTTCCGGAGTCATCGCAACCCGGAATTCACAATCCGCGTCAAAGGTCAGGAACCACGGTTCGGCAAGCGATGGAAGCTGGGACGCGTCCTCCAGATTTAGAACCAGGAGAGCCGAGCGGTGGCCGTGGTATTCGGTAAAATAGGTTGCTTCCGGCTTCAACTCTTCAAGGATCCGCTTCATTTTCTTGCCCACGCTACCGTCCCTGACCAACTGGTTAAATTTCTCGTGCGGAAATTTGGCATGAAGAATTACGCGCATAGATTTCCTCCGTCGGAATGGATTACGGCGTCAAACTGGCTTGACAATTAGACAATAGGCCAGCCGTTTCGCCCGGTCAAGCCAAGATATCTCTCCCCAATCCGCCGATAGCCGCTTTGGGAGCCGGCGACACCCTGGCGGATTCGGCGAAAACAGAATGGGACCTCGATCCAGCTAAATGTGAACGGAGCGGGTTCTATAAAAGGGGATGTCAAGATTGGGACACGGGGAGCGGTTGCCCGCCCACTCCTCCCACACCACCGTACGTACGGAGCCGTATACGGCGGTTCCGTGACTTCAGCCCGCGCGCGGGCCAGAAGTTCGATACGCATTTCGGCGTTGGAGGCCTGGCCGCTCCGAGGAGCGGGTTGCGCCGCGGACCGGGCGCGTTGCGGTGGGCTAAGTTGTTTCGCCGCTTCAGGGCTTCAAGTCGCCGGCTGCGACTCTGGGCGGGGCATGGCGCCCGCGAGCATCAGAACGGCGCCGCCATACATCAGCGTATCCGCCATGTAATTGATGCCATCGAGGCTGGCGCGTTGCGTCACCGCGTAGGGCACATAAACGACGAAAACCACGAAGAGCACCGCAAGGCCCACCCAGGTTGCCGCGGCGCGGGTTTTGCTGCCCACCAGCAACAGAGTGCCGGCCAGGGCGTAAACCAGAGCGGCCAGGTACGTCCAAAGGGCGTGACCGAATATCCAAACAGGGGTTACCAGTTCCAGCGGAATGCCGGGAACGTGATGGGGGTGGAGGAATTGCTCGAAGCTGTAATAGAGCACGGGAATGGCCATGAAGTATCGGGCCAGGGTGGCTTGAATGTGCGCGGCGCGCGCGCTCTCCCGCCCGGTGAGGCTGGCGGCCAGCGCCAGAGCGCCGCCGCTAAAGGATAATTCCCGCAGCATGAGGGCGAGCGCAAACCGATTGGTGGGATGTCCCGCCCAACCGGGAGCGTCCATCAGCACCACGAAAAGGAAAAACGTCAAGGCCAGCAAACTGGCGGCGAGACGCGTCTGAATTCCCGTCACCAAGCTCAGCCCGGCGGCGATAAAGCAAGCGCCGACGAAGTACGCCCAAAACAGATGCCACGGAATCCACGCCGGGACGAGCGAGGCGATGACCTTTGTGATGGTGAAATGTTCGGTGCCGAAAGCGGCGATGGGCGCCGCGTAAAAAAGCGGCCCGAAAAGAATCAACTTGTCGAATCCGCGCGCCTTTTGCCAATCGCGGCGAAGATAAATGGCGGCCAGCCCGAGTGCCAGAACCACTGCAAAGGCAAGATACGACCAAATCACCTGGCGAGGAGTGGCGATGAGAGCTATGACTGCCAGCGAATTCAGTGCGCGGCCGCCCATGACGATTCTTTTCCCCTCCGTTGCCCCCCCGCCCCAATAGCATATCGGCGGGGACGCGCCAGAGTACCACAAAGCCGGCAGGGCGTGGGGCGAAGAGCCAGTAACCTATCAACTGTGCCGATTTTCCCTGGGCGGGCGACGGAACACCCCGCCAGGAATTCTGAGGTTCGGACGATCAGGAGAACGGCGTTTGGTTAACCAGAGCAAATCACGATCCCGCCCGGGGGGCACAGGGTTGCATTGATTAAGAAACTCTGCCCCAACGGATTTCAGCCCCCGGGGCGGCGGGTTAACCCACAGCCCTAATCGGGGTGCTGACGCATTTTGATTTAGTAGAGCCGGGCTTCAGCCCGGCATGTGCCGCCCTGAAGGGCGGCGCTACGTCAAAATGCGCCTCAATCCAAATCAGGGAAAAGTTTGATTGACCTCATGAAAAGGGGTAGTATGATGTTATCCGTTTAGGACGGGACCTGCCCGCGGGAGGTTTGGCGGCTGAGTTCTAGTAATCGGGACCGCCGAATCTTTCAGGCGCGAGAGTAACAGCGATCGACGCGGGCAAGCCGGCTGGCTGGGAACTGAAATTCCCCGGTGGGGCGGAAAGCTTGTAAGCCCGTGAATCCCACCGTGGAATCTGGCGTTTCTTTCGGGCGCCAACCGACATCTTAATTGAATATCAACTGTGCGCGAGACCGAGCGTTCTTTCTCAACTCCACACAGCGGGGAGGATTGCCATGCCGCACGAGATCACCATTGGAATCGGGGGCGCCGCGGGTGACGGACTGGACAAATCCGGCGACACGCTGGCGAAGGGGGTCTCGCGCGCGGGGCTATACGTCTACGCCTACAATAGCTACCAGTCGATCATACGCGGCGGGCACATCTGGCTGCGGGTGCGCATCGGCGAAGAGAAAGTTTATTCGCACGGCGATCACTTGAACCTGCTCATTGCCCTGAATCAGGATGCGGTGGAACGGCACGCGCGCGAAGTAGCGCCGGGCGGCGCGGTGCTCTACAATTCGGACCGGTTTACCTGCGACACCAGCCTGCTGGGCGACCACGTGGTGAGCCTGCCCTTGCCGGTGAAAGAAATCACCAAAGACCTGGGCCGGCTCGAACCGATCATGCAAAACACGGTGGCGCTGGGCGCGACCATGTTCCTGGCCCGGTTCGATTTTGAAACCACCGCGGGCGTGATCTCCGATACTTTCCAGCACAAAGGCCAGGCGGTGGTGGACCAGAACGTGAAAATCCTCAAGGCCGGTTTCGAGTACGCGCGCGAACACTTCGTGCCCTTGGTGAAAGACGCCTGGAAATTCAGCCGCATTCGCCGCCCGTTTGTGACCGGCAATGAAATGTTTGCCCTGGGCGCGGTGACCGCCGGGTGCAAATTCTATTCGGCCTACCCCATGACGCCGGCCTCGGCGATTCTGCACTGGATGGCCAGTCACGGCGAAAAATGCGGAGTGGTGGTGAAACAGTGCGAAGACGAGCTGGCGGTGGTGAACATGGCCATCGGAGCGGGGCATGCCGGCGTGCGCGCCATGTGCGGAACTTCCGGGGGCGGCTTTGCCCTGATGACGGAAGCCATCGGCATGGCGGGCATGATTGAAGCTCCGGTGGTGGTGGTGGAAGTGCAGCGCGGCGGACCCTCCACCGGCATTCCCACCAAGACCGAGCAGGGCGACTTGAACCAGGTCTTTGGCGCTTCCCAGGGTGATTTCCCCCGCGTCATCATCGCGCCCACTGACACCGCAGATTGCTTCTGGTCCACCGTGGAAGCCATGAACCTGGCGGAAAAATACCAACTGCCGGTGTTGATCATTTCCGACTTGCTGGTTTCCGAGCATCCCGAAACCATTGAAGCGGACGCACTGCGCCACGACGTGCCCATCGATCGCGGCGAACTGGTAACCGAATGGCCCAAGGAGAAAGGGCAATTCAAGCGATTTGCCAATACTTTCTCCGGAATTTCCCCGCGCGCGCTGCCCGGCACCGAGAACACGGAGTTTGTGGCCGGCACCGACGAGCACGACGAGCAAGGCATTTTGATCAGCGACGTATTCACCTCGCAACCGGTGCGGCGCAAGATTATGGAAAGGCGCATGAAGAAAGTGGATGCGGCGCTGAAAGATCTGAAGCCCCCGGTGCTCGAAGGTCCTGCGGACGCTCCGATTACCTTGATCGGCTGGGGTTCATCGCACGGGGTCATCCGCGAGGCGCGCCAGTTGCTGGCGGCGGAGGGCGTTGTGGCCAATCAGCTTCAGGTGAAATACATTCATCCCTTCCACAGCAAAGAAATCATCGCAGCACTGAAGAACTCGAAAAAACTGATTGGCGTGGAGGGCAATTATACCGGACAGTTCGCGCGTTTCCTGCGCGCGGAAACAGGGATCAGCGTGCATGACAACATTTTGAAGTATGACGGCGAGCCCTTTGAGCCCAGGATCATCGCCGACGAAGTGAAACGGATCGTGGCCGGAAAGCCCTTGAGCCTGGACGTAACCCTGGATGAGGCCCGCGAAATGGCCTACCACTATATTCGGGCCCACCTGGGGGATGCGGCGCGGCCCATGCGCATCCAGAAAACGGATGGCAATTCCCACGGCGAGCCGGTTTGGAGCGTGGAGATTGTGGACAGGAAGTCAGGCGGGAAACGCGGCGACCTGGAAATTGGCGTCAAGACGGGAGCGGTTTATTCCTGGCAACAGGCGCTCGCCACCGCCGCGCCGGTTTAATCATACAGAGGTTGGCGATGAACGTCGAAAAGACTGTCGAATTTATTCTTGAAAGTCAGGCGAAGGCTGAGGAACGCGCCAACCGGGCGGATGAACGCGCCAACCGGGCGGATAAGCGCCTTGACCGACTGGAACGAGTGGTAGCTCAAATGGCAGTAGTCGGGCACCGATTCCGCAATGACGTCCGCGCATTTCAGGGCGACGTTCGCACATTCCAAAAGGAAGTCCGGGAATTCCGAACGCACACAGAAGAAGCGATCTCTGAAACCACTGAAAAACTGAATGCGCTGATCGATTTAGTAGGCAAATCGCAACGGGGAAATGGCAAGAGCCGTAGGCCGGAAGCTTAGATTTTTGTGATTGCATGGGGTTAGATCGGAGTCTTGATTCTTATAGAAGGAGGGCTGAGATGGCTATTGACATGGACAAACTGAATACTTTCATTGGGCAGTTCGTTGGCGATCTCGGCGCTGCCGTGGCCGCCGGGATGGTTGTAATTGGGGAAAGACTCGGATTGTACAAAGCGCTGGCCACCGCGCCGCTGAGTTCGGCGGAACTCGCCGCCAAGACCCACACGGATGAACGCTATGTGCGGGAATGGCTGGCCTCACAAGCGGCGGGCGGCTACGTCACCTACGATGAGAAGTCCAACAAGTTCAGCTTGACCGAAGAGCAGGCCTTTACGCTGGCGAACGAAGACAGCCCTGCCTACCTTCCCGGGGCGTTCCAGCTCGCCTTGGGATCGCTGGCGGCGGTTCCGCGGATCGCCGACTCGTTTCGCACCGGCGCGGGCATGGGCTGGCACGAACACGATGAGGGCGTGTTCCACGGATGCGAGAAGTTCTTCCGTCCCGGGTATGCCGCCAATCTGGTCAGCGCGTGGATTCCCTCACTCCAGGATGTGAAGGCGAAATTGGAGGCAGGGGCGCGGGTGGCTGACGTGGGATGCGGGAAAGGGGCTTCCACAATCTTAATGGCGAAATCTTTTCCCAAATCCCATTTCTTCGGATTCGACTACCACGACAAATCGATTGAAGGAGCCCGGGAATCAGCCCAGCGCGAAGGGGTCGCCGACCGCGTCACCTTCGAGGTGGCGAAGGCCAAGGAGTATCCGGGAAAGGACTATGACTTCGTGGCCGTCTTTGATTGCCTGCACGACATGGGCGATCCGGTCGGGGCGGCCACGCACGTCCGAAAATCGCTCAGCCCGGACGGAACGTGGATGATCGTTGAGCCATTTGCCAAGGACACGTTGAAGGACAATCTGAATCCCGTGGGAAGGGTCTACTACTCGTTCTCCACTCTGCTTTGCACACCTTGTTCCCGGTCGCAGGAAGTCGGGTTGTGCCTGGGTGCGCAAGCTGGCGAAGCCAACGTCAGGAAGGTGGTGACTACCGCCGGTTTCAGCCGTTTTCGGCGAGCGACGGAAACACCGTTCAATATTGTTTATGAGGCCCGGCCGTGAAGAGGCGATTTCAAGCCGTCCTTAATAACGGCCGGAAGATCGGCGCTCCCGCGCCGCCCATAGAGTTCGAACCAACAAGGGGGAATCATGGCGACTGTGATCGAACTACCGCTCGAAACTTATCAGGGAGCCGTTGAGCCCGACTGGTGTCCGGGATGCGGCGACTTCGGCGTGCTGCGCGCGCTTGAAATTGCCTGCCAAAAACTGAATTTGCCGACCAAGGACATCTTCGTGGTTTCGGGCATCGGATGTTCGTCCAACCTGCCCGGATTTTTCCACGCTTACGGCGTCCACAGCCTGCACGGCCGGGCGGTGGCGGTGGCCAGCGGCGCCAAACTCGCCAATCACTCGCTCCACGTGGTCATTACCGGCGGCGACGGCGACGGCTACGGCATCGGCCTTAACCACTTTATTCATGCCATGCGCCGTAATCTCGATCTGACGTATATTGTTATGAATAACCAGATCTATGGCCTGACCACGGGCCAGGCTTCGCCCACCACGGCCAAAGGCCACAAGACCAAGTCCACGCCGCGCGGTAATGTGGAGCTGCCCATCAATCCGATCGCGCTGGCGCTGGTCTCCGGGGCCACCTACATCGCCCGTGGATTTTCAGGCGAGAACAAGCACCTGGCGGATCTCATCGCCGGCGGGATATCCCACCATGGTTTCTCCCTCGTCGATGTGTTCAGCCCCTGCGTTACCTACAACAAAATCAATACCCATCAGTTTTTCCGCCAAAAGGTCTACAAACTGCAGGACGAGCAAGGCTACGACATGGCCGATTATGACGCCGCCCTGCACAAGTCATTTGAGTGGGGCGAAAAAATCCCTATCGGCGTATTCTACAAGGGCGAGCAACTGACCTACGAAGACTCCGAACCCGCGCTCAAAAAGGGTCCGCTCGTCCGCCATCCTTTGCCGATGGAAAAAACATTGTTTGAGGAATTGGTGGAAGAGTTCTACTGAGTGGCGGCACCGCGTGGGTAAGAACATCTTCATTTTCATTGGGGCCTCGCGGCCCCATTTTTGTGTGTTGATGTGACGAATTGCTCTTGGTGTTATCCGGGCAACTTGATGGCGTCGTTTCCTTCGTAGGGCCGGGCCTTGGCCCGGCGAGAACTTGAGAAGAGAAAAGGCCGGGGCAAGCTCCGGCCCTACCGATTGCTTGGATCCCTTATGAAGTCGCACACGGAATACTTGTGGTTCAACACGAAGAAGAAACGGGAATTCATCAATATCACGCCGGAGTTGGAAAAGGCTTTGGCCAAAGCGGCCATCAAGGAAGGATTAGTGCTGGCATCGGCGATGCACATCACCGCCGGAGTTTACATCAATGATGCAGAAAACGGTCTGATCGCCGATATCGAAGAGTGGCTGGAAAAGCTGGCGCCCTTTCGCGCCGATTATCGCCATCACCATACGGGCGAAACCAATGGCGACGCGCACTTGAAGAATTTGCTGGTGGGGCATCAGGTGCTGGTGCCGGTGACCAACGGCAAGCTCGATCTCGGTCCCTGGCAGCAGGTCTACTATGCGGAGTTCGACGGCCAGCGAAAAAAACGGGTGCTGATCAAAGTTCTGGGCGAGTAGAAGGCGGGCAACCTGCCGCCCTTAGATTTATTCCAGCCTTTTCCCATCGGCATCGAAAACTTCCACCGGGCCGTATTTCTTCAGCACGCCCTCGATTTGCTTCCGGTCCCCCACGCAGACCACCTGCAGATGGGCCAGGTCCACAAATTTCTTTGCCGCGCTCTCGACCACGTCCTGATTGACCTGGGCCACTTTTTCCGGATAGCGGTCCCAATAATCACGCGGCAGGCCATAGGACTGGACCAGCATCCAGTAGTTCAAAAGTTGCTGCGGCTGTTCCAGCGACAAGGCGAAGCTGGCCACAATGGCGTGCCGGGACTCGTCCAACTCGTTTTCCGGAACCTTCTGGTCCCGGATGCGATTGAACTCATACATCAATTCGTGCATGGAACCATCGGTAACCGCGGTGCGAACCTCCGTGTTGGCCACCCACGCATCCGGATAAATTTCATCCCCAAACCGGCTGTAGGCGCCGTAGGTGTAGGATTTGTCTTCGCGCAGGTTGAGGAACAGGCGCGCTTGGGGACCGCCGCCGAGAACGCGATTCATCACCACCATGGGAATAAAATCGGCGTCGACGCGCCGGGCGCCGTAATCGCCCGCCAGGATGTTGGTCTGGACGGAACCGGGCCGGTCCACCAGGTAAATGGTGAACGGGGAGGGAGGCGGAACATGACCTAGCTTCGCCTTGTCCGTCGGATGATCCTTCCATCCGCCAAAATACTTGAGGACGAGATCCTTGATTGCTTCGGGCTGCACGTCGCCAGCCACTCCCAGAATGGCATTCGAAGGCACGTAGTAATGGTCATGAAAAGCCTGGAGCTGCGCTGGAGTAATGCCGTTCACAGATTCCTTGTCGGCAGAGTAAACAGCCGCCGGGAAATTTCCATAGACGGCGTGGCGGAACCTTTCCTCGCCCAGAAAGCCGGGGTCGGATCGTTCCTGTTCCAGGTTGGCCAGCTGCCGCTTCTTATATTTGTCCAACTCGTCCTGGGGGAAATTGGGGTTTAGGGTCACATCGCTCATGAGTTCCAGAATGCGATCCGTATTGGTGATGAGGCCGGAGGCTGAAATCTGGGTGGTATCCGATCCGAAGCGCGCGGAGGCGTTCAGGGTGGAGCCGATGTTGTCCACATCCGATGCAATCCGGGCGCTGGAGCGATGCGTTGTCCCTTCTTTCAACATATCGGCAGTGAACATGGCGAGGCCGGGCATGTCCTTGGGATCGGTCAAGGCTCCTGATTCGATCCGAAGCGAGAACGCCACCGTCGGCAATTTGTGGCGCTCGAGGACGAGGAGAGTCAGTCCGTTGGGAAGTTTGGTGACCACCGGCCGGGGGAGCGTGACCTTGAGGATCTCCTTGCTCACCGGCGCGCGGTTCAACCGCACCACCTTGGACACGGAAGCGCCGTGCTGCCCCCCGCCCTGGGCGCGAGCCGGCACGGCAACGCCCGCCAGCATCAGCGTGGCCATCAGTAGGGAAAGTGTTCTCATGCGCATGTCATCTGCCTCTCAGGATAAAGTTCTATCGCTTCCGGTAAACTTTGGACTGCTGCAAGGGTCAAGACCAAACTACTTTCCGGCCGCGGTTTTTCCAGTGGGCGCCGCCGGTAAATCCGTCACCACGGCCAGTTCCTTGTCGATCAGGTATTTTTGGGCGGCGGCCTTTACCTGCTCCGCGGTGACAGCATCAAACTTATCGACCACGGAGTTGATCAAGTTGGGATCGCCAAAATTCACCGTGTCGTCGCCAATCTGAATGGCAGTGGAGAGATCCGATTGACGGCTCTGAATGTTCTGGCGCAGGAATTGCAGCCGCGATTTTTCCAGCTCCTGATCGGTGATGCCGTCTTTCTGGACCGCGGCAACGTCTTCCCGGACTACTTTCTCCGCATCCTCCGGCTTCACACCCGGCCGCAGGAAAGCGACCACATAGAACAAGCCCGGGCCGCGGCGCTTGTCCGCCTGCACCTCAACCTCGGTGGCAAACTGCTTGTCCTTGACCAGGTGCTGGTAGAGCCGCGAGCTTTGCCCCGACCCCAGCACGTGCTCCAAAACCTGAAGCGCATAGAAATCCGGGGCATCGCCCTGGGGAATGTGGTAGGCCATCGCCAGCATGGGGGCGCGGGCCAGCGGGTCCATGATGGTCTCGCTCCGCTCCCCGTAATGCTCGGGCTCGCTCAAATCGACTTTGGGGGGAGCGGGGACCGAGGGAATGTCGCCAAAATATTTCCGAACCTTGGCCATGGTTTCAGCGGGATCAAGATCGCCCACCAGAGTCAGCACCGCATTATTGGGAGCGTAATAAACCCGGAAGAAATCCTTCACGTCCTGCAGGTTGGCGGCGTTCAGGTCGGACATCTCGCCGATGGTCGAATGTTTGTAAGCGAAATTGTCGTAAGCCAGATTGTCGATGTCGAGGAAAGCTTTGCCGTAAGGCTGGTTGTCAACGCCCAGGCGGCGCTCTTCCTGCACCGCGTTGCGCTGGTTGTCCAGGTTGGCCTGGGTAATGTTGAGGGCGCGCATCCGGTCGCTTTCCAGAAACAAAGCCAGGTCAAGCTGGTTCTTGGGCAGGGACTCAAAGTAAGTGGTGCGATCGTTGTTGGTGGTGCCGTTCATGTTGCCGCCGTTGTTCAAAACCAGGATAAAATGCTCACCCTTACCGACGTTTTTCGAGCCTTCGAACATCATGTGTTCGAACAAGTGGGCAAACCCGGTGCGGCCCGGGTGCTCGTTGCGCGAACCCGTGTTGTAGGCCACGTCAATTCCGAATATCGGCGCGGTGCGATCCACCACCAGAATCACCCGCAGCCCGTTGTCAAGCTTGGTGTCCTGCAAATCGAGGGTGGGCAAATTCAGTTCAGCAGCCCCCAGCATGGCGGCAAAACTAAGGAGCAAGGCGGACAACGCGCCCGTGACGCAGAATCTTTTCATCGTAGTTTCTCCCTGCAAACGGATGACATGGATGGTGAATGTAAGAGCCTCAGTTATTTGCAACGAAAAATCAAGAGAAAAGTTCCATGGAATTTGGTTGGTGAGCGGCGGCAATGTATCTTGCCGTGGGTTGCCTACCTCCCAAAACTCAACCCAACCACATGGGAAGCCTTTAGCAGGCTGATGAAAAACCCAAATGGTCAGTCATTCCGAGCGCAGCGAAGAATCTAAGTTATGCATTTCATAAATACGGTGATGTATTGCGTGACCCCCACACCTGTCCGCCGGCTGACGGCCGCCAATGCAGAACCTGGGGCCCCGACCCTCTCCTCCCAAGGGGCGAGAACAAAATCCAATAATTAGACTCTCCCCTCGCCCCCTTGGGGGAGAGGGGCCGGGAGTGAGGGGGTCAGAAAGCCAAAGGCCACGTGTAATCGTAATCATGAAATGCAGCATTAAGTAGTTGATTTCAAACCAGAGCGAGATTCCTCGCGGCGCTCGGAATGACATTGGGAGGCGTTTTGGATCAGCCTGTTAGGCTGCGTTCAAAACCATTGCCGTCGCGCAATTCAGAAGATCAGTTTTGATGCCCTTCCGCGGGCTCAGCCGGCCTCTCAAAAATTTTGGGGTCGAAGGCCGGGTTAACTTCCAATTCCTTGACATCGATGGACATCATCTTGTCGCCGTTGCGCGAGCGGGTCTCTTTGAACGGCAGGGAAATCCCATCCACCGTTTTCCAGTCGGAATAATCTGCCACCGTCTCGCCCGGCCCCTGCGGCCCTGTTTCCTGCCACGATGCGCGCAGGACTTTGGCCGACGCCGGATCAACGTACCATCGCACCCGGGCGCCGGCCGCGTTGATATTGAGGATAGTCGCATTCACCGCTCCGATTTTCTCGATCCCGTCAGCGGAAAACTCATATTGGGGGTCATCGGCGTGCTGGGCAACATCGATGGGATCGCGGCGAAGGCTGTCCATCTCGTCCTGCTGCTGCGAGGACGGCATCGTCCTGGACTGCTGTCCCATCGACATAAAAGCCGCATGGGGCGAGACCGCCTCGATCATGTCGCCCTGCGGCGTCGCCATTTTTTGCCACGACTGATTGGGAAAGACGTTTATTTCCTCCGCGTCAACCGACTGCTCCCCTTGAGGTGTATTAAACTTGACGGTTGCCTTGGCCCTAAAAGATTTGACCCGTTTGATATTTTCCTCTCCGCCCATTGCTTTGATAATTTTGACAAGCAAGGCTCTGCCCTCGGGGTTTGATGGGGCGGACTCCTTGGTCATTTCACCGCCGGGCTGAGGAATGGTGATGTCCAGCGCGGTGACCGTCCCGAAGGAAGAAAGCGGCCGGTCGAAGTCGGATGCCTTGCCCACCACAATAACCGCCAGCTTATCTCTGTGGACGTACTGGGCGGCCACGCGAGCGGCATCCGCGAGCGTGACGCGCTCAATGCCAGCCTGGAATCGCTCCAGATAATCGGCCGGATAGCCGTAAAATTCGTAGGCCATGCGTTCGGCCAGAACTTTCTCCCTGGAGTCAAATTCAAACACGAAGGAGTTCAGGATGGAGTCCTTTGCTTTTTTCAATTCGGCAGGGGTTGGTGGTTTGGTCTTAAGGCCGTCGATTTCCTGGTCAAGGGCGTCAATCGCCGCGGCCGTGCTGCCGCTCTTGGTGCCCATGCCCACCTGAAACAGGCCGGGATGATCGAAGGCGGTGCCAATCCCGCCGCCAACGCTGTAGGCCAGGCCTTTTTCCGTGCGAATGCTCTGCACCAAGCGCGAAGAAAAGCTGCCGCCAAAAATCTCATTCACGACGCTGATGGCATAATAATCGGGATTGTCGCGGCGCGTGCCCAGCTCCACCATCCGAATGTTGCTCTGGTTGACGTCATCCTTCTCAACAAAGTACATGCCCGGCTTGGGATCCGTGAATGTGACCTTCGCCGGCGCGGCCTCCGGTCCCTTGGGCCACGATTCGAATACCGAACGCAGTTTTGCTTCCATGGCGGCAGAATCGAAATCCCCTTCCACCCCCAGAATGATGTTGTTCGGATAAACATATTGGCGATGCCAATCCACCAAGTCCTGGCGCGTGACCGCGGCCACGGTGGCGTATTGCGGCTCGCGCGCGTAAGGAGAGTCGGCCCCATAGCCAATCAATCGGGCTTCGCGGGCGGCGATGCCGGCGGGATCATCATTGCGCCGGGAAATGGCTGTGGTGACCTGGTTCTTGGCGACTGGAAGTTTATCCTGGCGGAATTCGGGATCACGAAGAAGGTCGACGAAAACGGGAAATACCTGGTTCAGGCTCTCGGTGAGGCAATCCCACGAAATGGAGGTGGAATCAAATCCGCCCCCGGTTTCAACGCGCGCCCCGCGCGCCTCCAGAAAGTCATCGAGTTGATCCCCGGTTTGAGTCTTGGTGCCGCCCGTGCGCCAGACATCGCCATAGATATCGACCAGGCCAATTTTGCCCGCCGGTTCCTCGCGCGAGCCTCCGCGAATGCGCGCCGTCCCGCGAATCAAGGGCAATTCGTGATCTTCCTGAAGGAAGATCACCATGCCGTTCGCCAACTCGATGCGCTTCGGTTCCTGGGGATGGAATGGCGGAAGCGGTTGGATAACGATTTGCTTCCAGTTGGAAACCTGCCCGTTCACGCCGGGCGCAGGAGCCAAAAGGATGAGAGCAAGGGCGGGCGCGAGAGTCAGTTTCAATCGTGTCCTCATTATTTCCCCTCCTTGCTGGCCGCCGCGGGCGCGGTCTCAATCATACCCACGTCACGATTTGATTCGACGAAGGTTTCACTGGCGACACGGCGAATGTCCGCTTTGGTAATTTTCTCAATGCGATCGACTTCGCGAAAAAGTTCGCGCCAATCGCCGAGCAGCGCCTGATTGGTGGCCAGATTGCTCGCCAGACCTTCATTATCGCCGAGCGCCCGAATCAGGTCCGCCTTCACCCGAGTTTTAACCGTGTTCAATTCCTCGTCGGTAATATCTTCCTTTTGAAGCCGCGTAATTTCAACCCGAATGGCGTCGCGCAATTCCTCCGGAGTGTGACCCGGAGTGGGCACGGCGAAGAATACGAAAAGGTCGGGATACTTGGCGCCGGGAAAATCATTGAACCCTCCGGCGAAGGCGGCAATCTTTTTGTCGCGCACCAGCGACCGATAAAGGCGCGAGGTGCGTCCGTTGGACATCAGGTCCTGAAGCGCGTCAAAGATGGGCTCTTCCTTCAAATCCCGGGCGCCCGGTTTATGGTAGCCCTCAATGTACAAAGGTTGCGCGGCCTCGTGGAGGATCACCTCACGTTCAGACCGCTGCGGCGGCTCGACTGTGATCAAGGCTTCGGGTTTGGGGCGCTTGGGAAGCCGGCCAAAATATTTCTCGCAGATCGGAAGGACTTGGCTGGCTTTCACATCCCCCACAATCGCGATGGTGATGTTGGGCGCGACATAATATTTGTCAAAAAAAGCCTGGGCGTCAGTGGCGGAAAAGTGCTGCAGGTCCGACGGCCAGCCCACCACCGGAAGCCCGTAGGGGTGGGCAATGAATGCGGTGCCAAGAAACTGTTCGAAAAGCCTGCCGTTGGGGCTGCTATCCACACGCATCCTCCGTTCCTCATAAACCACGTCGCGCTCCTTGTAGAATTCACGCATCACGGGGTGGAGAAACCTTTCGGATTCAAGATAGGCACATAACTCAACCCGGTTGGAGGGAAACGAGTAGACATATTCGGTCGCCTCACTGCTGGTGGATGCGTTCAATCCCACCCCACCGTTCTCTTCCACGATGGCATCGAAGGCGTGGGGTATCACGAATTTATTCGCTGCCGCGGTGGCGTCTTTCCACGCTTTTTCCAATTCCGCGACTTTTTTGTCGTCCCGGCCCACCTGACGGTGGCGCTCCAGGTCATAAGCCCTGTAAGCCGTCTCTACTTTGGCGAGGGCAATCTTTTCTGCGGGGTAATTCGTAGTTCCGATTTTGTCCGTCCCCTTAAAGGCCATGTGCTCGAACATGTGCGCGAGGCCGGTAATGCCGGGGGCTGCCCGGTCCGCCCCCACATCCACATAGGCAAAGTAGGAGAAGACAGGAGCTTCGTGCCGCTCGCAAATCAAGATGGTCAGCCCATTGTCGAGAACTTTTACGGTAATCTGCTTTTCGAACGAGGCGACGTCCTGCGCCCAGGCCGGCAAGGCCAACGCCGCCCAGACAGCACACAAGATCACCCCGCTCATCCCATGCTTTCTCATCGGAGATTTCCCCCTTCAAGGTTTCACGCCCGCGTATTCGGAGATGTCGCTAGCCTGAACCAATTTAGACGTAAACTCAATCAAAAAAGTTGGAAGACAGAGGGTGGCAGAGGGAAGGCGGACCGTGGGCGACCGGGCTGTGCCCGCCGCATACGACCTACTCCGTACCGTCTTCTCCTGCTAGAATCAATGCCCATGGCTCCGATGATCGAAGTCCGGGAACTTACAAAAGAGTTCCGCTCATTCCGCCGCCGGGAGGGTGTGCTGGGCGCAATCCAGAATCTTTTTGTCCGCGAGTACGTGACGGTTCGGGCGGTGGACAAAGTAAGCTTCTCCATTGAGCCCGGCGAAATGGTGGGCTACATTGGCGCCAACGGGGCCGGCAAGTCCACCACCATCAAAGTGCTTACCGGGATTTTGGTGCCGACCAGCGGGCAGGTAACCTCCAATGGATTTGTGCCCTACCGCGACCGGCGGCGATACACCAAATTTCTGGGAGTCGTTTTCGGCCAGCGCACGCAACTCTGGTGGGACATCGCCGTCATCGAATCGTTCAAACTGATCAAGGAAATTTACCAAATCCCCGAGGCGGACTATCGGCGGCGCCTGGACGTTTTCTGCGACATTCTGGGTTTGAGGGAATACCTGGCCACCCCGGTGCGCAAGCTGAGCCTGGGCGAACGGATGCGCTGCGACCTCGCGGCCTCGCTGCTGCACAATCCTCCCTTGCTTTTTCTGGATGAGCCGACCATCGGGCTGGACGTGGTGGCCAAGGACCACATCCGCGAGTTTCTGAAAGAAGTCAACCGCAGCGAAAAAACCACCGTCCTGTTGACCACGCACGACCTTTCGGATATCGAAGAATTGTGCAAACGGATCCTCATCATCGACAAGGGCAAAATTCTTTTTGACGGCAACCTGGCGGAAATGAAAAGCCGGCTGGGCAAGTACAACCAGATCAAATTTTTCCTGAAAGACCGCGCCCAACTGGCGCGCCTGGCCGAAATCACCACCAATGGAATTTCGTGCGACCGCAAGGATGAATTGACCTACGTTTTGCGGTTCAACCGCGAAAACCACTCGAGCGCCGAGGTCATCCGCAATCTGGTGAACAAACTCGAGGTCCGTGACATTTTGGTGGAAGAGGAACCCATCGAAGATATCGTGAAACGAATTTATTTGAGCGGAGAGGTGGGGTGAAACAGTCTTCCGTTTTCAGTCTTCAGTTTTCAGTTCTCTGTTTCTTTGCGAATTTCTGAGGCGGCTGCGTTACGGCAAATGCCAATGAGTGCATCGGATAAATTCACTTTGAGACCTGCCGGCAGAAAAGGTTTCGTTCCCTTCCCTGCGCTACGGCTTTACGCGGAATTTGTGCGCGTCGGCTTTATCAACACACTCGCTTACCGGCTTCGCTATTACACCGGCATCGTGACTTATTTTATTTACGTTTCCGTTTACTATTTCATCTGGAAGGCGATTTACGCCCACGGCCCCGCCATTGAGGGCTTTGACTTCAGCGCCATGCTCACCTACGTGGGCGTGGGCTGGATCATTCGCTCCTTCTATTTTAACAACATTGACCAGGACCTGTCACAGCAAGTGGCGGAGGGCAAGCTGGTGATGGATCTGATCAAACCGGTGAATATCCAGATGATGTACATCGCGCAGGCGCTGGGCGAGTCGATATTCCGCCTGGCGCTGCTCACCGCGCCGACGGCCGTGGTTCTGCTGCTGGTGTACCCGCTCAAGCGGCCGGCCTCCTGGCTGCACTCGGCGGTGTTTCTGATCAGCGCCGGGCTTACGTTCTTTATCGTGGCGGGCATCAATTTTGCCGTGGGCACTCTGGCCATCCGCCTGCTTTCGATTCTGGGATTATTGCGCGCGAAATATTTTTTGCTGGAACTTTTTTCAGGACTGCTGATCCCTATTTCCTTTTTCCCCCACTCGTTTCAAACGGTTTTGAGCTTCATGCCGTTCCAATACATCAGTTACGTTCCACTGCTGATTTATCTGGGCAAAATTCAGGGCCTCGGACTGGCGAGGGCGATAGGGATGCAATTGTTCTGGGTGCTGGTCTTGTTCGCCATGGGCGATCTGATGTGGAGGTGGTCGAGCCGAAAAATAACCATCCAGGGCGGCTGATCCGCGGTTTGGTCAAGCCGCAATTTCAGTCCATCGGCATCCACCGGCTGCTCACCGACGATCGGCTGGCTGAAAATGAGATCGGTCACCAAGCCCGCGGGCACAGAGCCCGCTGAGGAATATGAAACGACATCTCAGGCTGTTTCTGCTCTACTTCGCGCAATACGCCAAAGTGCGCCTGGCCTACAAGGCAGACTTTTTTATCGCCTTCTTTTCCTCCATGGCCGCGACCGTGATCGGCTTCGGATTCGTACTCGTTCTCTTCACCAAAATTCCCAAGCTCCAGGACTGGTCCTTCAACGAGATCCTTTTCCTCTACGGTTTTTCGTTGATCCCGCTGGGATTTTTTAACGTGGTCAGTTGGAACCTCTACGAGTTTGGCGACATATATATTATTCAGGGACGCTTTGACCGGATATTGTTGCGGCCGGTTGATACTCTGTTTCAAGTGATTTTTGAGAAATTCCGCATCGAGTCGCTTCAGGAAGTGGTGACTGGCCTGCTGGTGGTTTTCATGTGCGCGCAGCGCCTTCATTTGGCGTGGAGCGGGGCGGAAAGTCTCTGGTTTGCGGTGGCAATTATTTGCGGTGCGCTGATCTATTTATCTGTCTTCCTGATTTTGACTTCGGTTTCATTCTGGTTTGAAGATCGCGTAGGCATTGTTCCCCCCGTTTTCAACATGCTGACCTTCGGCCGCTATCCCCTGACCATTTATAATGTCTTTATCCAATTCATGCTGAGCTGGGTCATTCCGTTCGGATTCGCTTCTTTTTATCCCACCACCCACTTTCTGGGCCGCGTTTCATTTGCCCGGTATTTCCATCTTGTTCCCGTGATGGCGGTGCTGTTTTCCGTGCTCGCCTATATTTTGTGGAATATGGGCGTAAGGAATTACAGCAGCACGGGAACTTAGGAATTGGGATTTTGGATTCAAGGTTCTTGAAATGAGGGTGGGCGGCCCCGGATGATTTTCCACGCCACTTTTTCTTTTTTCCCACCGGCAATCGTAAATCGTCAATCGCCAATTCTTCACCGGGCCAGCACCTCGTCATACACCTTGAGAGTCGCTTCAGCGGTTTTGCTCCACGAAAATTCGCGCACCCTGGACAGGCCGCTGCCGATCATGTTTTCACGCAGGGGCACATCCTCAACCACGCGCCGGGTTTGCGCGGCGATTTGGGCAGGGTCATGAGGGTCAGCGTAAAGCGCAGCGTCACCGCCCACCTCGGGCAACGATGAAGTATTCGCAGCGACCACGGGGATTCCATGCGTCATGGCTTCGAGAACGGGGAATCCGAAGCCCTCCTCAAAAGAGGGAAAAAGAAAAACGCTGGCCGCCTGGTAGAGAGCCGGCAGACGATCCGGTGCAACGTAACCTGGAGTGACCACCCGCGAGGCGAGGCCCTCTTTGCGGATAAAATCGTGAATCGCATCACTCCCATGCCCGTTTCCTCCCGCCCACACCATGCGATAGTTGGGCGGCAGCGATTGCAGGGCGCGCAAGGCGTTGATGGTGTTCTTGCGGGTTTGCAGCACACCGACACTCAAAATCATTTCGTTGCCCTGCCCTACCCAACGCTCGCGCTCTTGGTCCCGTTCAGCTTCGCTCATTACGTTCGCTGGAATATCAACCCCTCCGGGAATGACGCTGATTTTTTCTCTCGGAGTCTGGAGATGAGCGACCAATTGCCCAGCGGTGTATTCCGAGAGCGTGATGACACGGGCGGCGCGCGCCACCGCCTCACGCAGAAGGGCGGCAAACTTGCGCTGGAAATCCGGCGCCGAATAGTCGCGGCCCGTAATCGGGAAAATATCAAAAACCGTGACCACTTCTTTTTTGAAATGGAAGGCCGGGGGGCGTTGCGCCAGGCTGTGAAACAGGCTCGCCTGCCAGGGCAGCCAGAAAGTGAGATGCTCCTGGTACATGCGGATGGAAAAGCACGGCCCACCGGCCCCGGAAGGTTTGGCGGGACAAAGGAATGTTTTTCGTTGCCCCAATCTCGAGAGGCGATAGCACAGTAAAAACCGATGCCGCGGGTTGGTTAAGGACAGAGCCTCGATCAACCGGCGGGAATAGACCGCGACGCCCGAGGGTTCGGGGTCAACCGTGTAGGTAGCGTCCAGAGCAATGCATGCCATCAGCGGGGCGGGCCATGCACGGTTCACACGCCCGGCGCGGCCCGATCGTTGATGCTAACTTGAAATTGAACCAATGTCGATGTTCCGTCCGGCCGGACAAACGAATTCGAGCCGGAAGCAGGCAAGCCCAAGCATCGTTCGGCCTAAGCTTTCCCGGAAAGCGCGCGCTAATTTTCCAAGCCAAGCTCTTTCAATTTACGGTAGATAGTTGTTCTGCCTATGCCAAGTTTCTTCGCCGCCTTGCGACGGTCTCCGCTCGCATCTTGCAGGGCATGAATAATCGCCTGGCGTTCCATATCCTTGAGAGAAGAAACCTCACCGGCTGCTGATTGGGCCAGAACGGGACATAGCACCGACGATGGCAAATCATTCATCTGAATCAACGGCCCCGTCCCCAGCGCCAGGGCCCGCTGGACGGAGTTTTCCAGTTCCCGGACGTTCCCCGGCCAGTTGTAATTCTTCAAACAAGCCATGGCGTCAGAGGAGATGACCGTGGTGGGCGTCCCGTCTCCGGCGTGCCTTGCCAGGAAGTCATGCACCAGGGCGGGAATGTCACTCT